>NZ_BDJE01000008.1 GCF_002117935.1 Nocardioides sp. PD653-B2
AACCACCGGTGGGCCGGGGGTGTCGCGACAGGCGCTAGCGCGCCTTCCTCAACCACCGGTGGCTGCGGGGGTCTCGACACGGCCGCAGGGCGACCTGGTCGATCAACGGCGGGTGGCCACCCGGGTCAGCCCCGGCGCAGGCCCGACAGCCCGGAGCCGACGGCACCGGCGGCGGGGCCGATGAGGGTGAAGGCGGTCTTCTTCGAGATCGTGCCGTCCTTCATCGCCAGGTAGCCGGTCGCGGCGTCACCCGCGTCGACCGCGATGCCGACCAGCGCGAGGTTGCGGCGGGTCTTGCCCCGGACCAGCAGGGTGACCAGCCCGAGGGCGATCTCGCGGATGCCGAAGAGCCGGGTGACGTAGGACAGCTGCGGGTTGGCCGCGGCGTCGAGCTGGAAGGCCTTCGCGGCGAGGTCGGGGTTCGCGACGGCGAGGGTGCCGACCGCGATCCGGCCGAGGGAGAGTCCGATCACAGGGTTCATGGCGAGCACGTTAGCGGTGCGCTGCTCACCTGTTCCGTGACAGGCTCGACGTATGGACCTCTACGACGTGATGCGCACGACCCCGGCGGTCCGGGAGTTCACCGACGACCCGTTGCCCGACGAGACCCTGCGCCGGATCCTCGACAACGCGCGGTTCGCGCCGAGCGGCGGCAACCGCCAGGGGACGCACGTGATCGTCGTGACCGACCAGGGCACCCGGGAGTCGCTCGTCGAGCTGTACGGCCCCACCGTGCGCCGCTACGTCGCCCAGGCCAAGGCGGGCCAGAGCCCGTGGAACAGCCTCGAGCCGCCGATCCCCACGCCGGAGGAGATCGCGGCGACCGACGTGCCCGAGAGCTTCACCGAGCCCGTGCTCACCGCGCCGGTCGTGCTCGTCGTGTGCCTCGACCTCGGCGTCGTCGCCTCGACGGACCAGGACCTCGACCGGGTCGGCGTGATCAGCGGCGCCTCGGTCTACCCCCTGGCGTGGAACATCCTGCTCGCGGCGCGCAACGAGGGCTTCGGCGGCACCATCACGACGATGATGGCCCCGGCCGAGCCGGCCGTGCGCGGACTGTTGGGGATCCCGGATCAGTACGCCGTCGCAGCGGTGATCCCGCTCGGCAAGCCGGTCAAGGTGCTCACGAAGCTGCGCCGCAACCCGGTCGAGGAGTTCGTGACCCGGGAGAGGTTCGACGGCCCGCCGTTCTGACGGCCCGGCTCAGTCGACGTACGCCGACACCCAGCGGGCGATCTCGTCGTACGCCTGCGCCCGCGGCTCGGGCAGGGAGAGCACCACGTCGTGGCGCGCGCCGTGGATCGCGACGTAGGTGACGTGCCGGCCCAGGGCGACCGCCCAGCGCCGGATCTGGGGCACCTCGAGCACGATGTCGTAGGCGTGCACGTCCTCGCCCATCTCCGTGGGCCACCGGGTGTCGCCCGAGGAGAGCACCAGGACCGGGCAGCCGACCTCGAGTCCGCGGTGCAGCTCGTGGTGGCCGAGACGGATCGCGCGCAGCCACCCGGCGTACACCGGCCACGACGCGATCGGCTTCCACTCCAGGTTGAAGTCCCACTCGCCGTCGTGCTCGGCGTGGAGGCCCCGGGTGTAGAAACCGTCGACCTTGCGCGGGATCTCGCGGCGCGGCCGGCGCGCGCCGACCCGCTTCAGGACCGTGGTGCCGACGGTGCGGACCAGGGCGCCGCCCTGCATGTCGAGCCAGGGGGAGTTGAGCACCATCCCGGCGAGGCCGGGCTGACGCTCGTTGGCCCAGAGCGACACGATCAGGCCGCCGGTCGAGTGGGCGCTCATCACGACGTGGTCGTGGCCGTCCCGCTCCGTCACCCGGTGCCAGGCGGCGTCGAGGTCGGGGAAGTACTCGCGCAGGTCCGTGACGAAGTTGGGGGTCTGGTGGGGTCTCAGGGAGCGGCCGTACTTGCGCAGGTCGATCGCGTAGAAGTCGTAGCCGCGCTCGTTCCACCACTCGGCGTAGGCCGTCTGGAAGAAGTAGTCGGCGAACCCGTGCACGTAGAGGACCGCGCGGGTGGTCGGCTCGGCCGCACGTCGTACGACGAGGGTCGCGACGACTGCGCCCTCGTCGTCGGGCGGCAGCCCGATCGTCTCGGCGAGGTAGGGCTCGCCCAGGACGTCGGGGACGAGCTGGTCGAAGGCACCGATGCTCATGGGACAAGTCTTTCAGCACGGACCCGGAGCGCGAGCTCCGGCTCGTTCGTGGTCACCAGCCAGGCCCGGCCCGGCCGGAGCCAGTGCCGCAGCGAGTCCTCGGTGTTCACCGTCCACACGAGCAGCGGCAACCGCCGCCGGCGCGCGAACCGCGCCACGCCCATCCGTGCCAACCAGTGGTGCGCGACCACGACGTTGGCGCGGGACTGGCGGTAGCGCACGTGCGGCCACACCTCCGAGGCCCGCACCTTGATCTGCCGCCACACCGGGAAGCCGGTGACGCCGCGACCGAGCGACAGGCCCACGAGGAGGTCGTGCCCGAGCACGTCGGCCCAGTCGCGGACCGCCTTGACCGAGCGGTCGTCGAGGGTGGTCACCACCAGGTTCGACGAGCCGAGCCGCTGCACCGCGCGAGCCGCAGCCGCGACCTCGTACGTCGTGCTGGTGAGCTCGTAGGCAGCGTCGGGGGAGACGAACTTGAGGTCGAGGTGCGCCCGCTTGCCGGTGCCGGCGAGGAGGCCGAGCAGCTCGTCGTAGAGCAGCACGTCGGGAACGACTGCGAAGAGCTGGTCCAGGGTCAGGTCGGCGAGCGGTACGTCGGTCCCGTCGATGTCGACGACGGCGTTGTGGAACAGCACGAAGGTGCCGTCCCCGCACCGCTGCACGTCGAACTCCACGAAGTCGACGTCGAGCGCGAGCGCGCGTTCGACGTCGGCCCGCGTCAGGCAGCGGTGCGCGCTGACCAGGACGCGCTCGTGTCGGTTCATCGAGTCCCAGCGTAGGCGGCGGCAGCCCGGACCAGGCCGGCCAGCAGGCCGACGTCGGCTGCCGTCTCGGGGTGCCACTGGACGCCGACGCTGAACCGGTCGCCCGGCGCCTCCATCGCCTCGAGCGTGCCGTCGGCGGCGTGCGCCGCCGCGACGTAGCCGGGGTGGTCGCGCACCGACTGGTGGTGGTGGCAGTTGACGCTCAGCCGGTCGCCGACCAGCCCCGCGACCCGGGTGCCGGTCGTGGTGGTGACCTCGACGGCGCCGAACTCGTCACCGCCCGGGCTGTGCTGCTCGTGGGCGACCAGGTCGGGCAGGTGCTGGTCGAGGCTGCCGCCGGCGTGCACGGCCATCACCTGCATGCCGCGGCACACGCCCAGCACCGGCAGGCCGACCGCTTCGGCGGCGTCGAGCAGCGCCGACTCCCAGGCGTCCCGGTCGGGCCGCCACGCGGCCGTCCGGGGGTGCGGGGCTGCGCCGTACCGGCCCGGGTCGACGTCGGCGCCGCCGCTGATGACGAGCCCGTCGAGCCGGGCGACCACCGCATCGGCCGCGCCGGACTGGCCGACCGGCGCGAGCAGCACCGGCACGCCGCCGGTGGCCTCGACGGCGTCGGCGTACTGCGCGGGCAGCAGGTCGGCGCGCTGGTGCCACACGCCCCACGCCGCGTCCTCGCGGTAGGTGGTCAGGCCGATCAGCGGTGCGGCCACGTCAGAGGGGCGTGACGTAGGCGCCGGAGATGCCGCCGTCGACGAGGAACGTGCTCGCGGTCATGAACGACGAGTCGTCGGAGGCCAGGAACAGCACGGCCGCGGCCATCTCCTCGGGCTCGCCGAAGCGGCCCATCGGCACGTGCACGAGCCGGCGCGCGGCCCGCTCGGCGTCCTTGGCGAAGAGCTCCTGGAGGAGGGGCGTGTTGACCGGCCCGGGGCAGAGCGCGTTGACGCGCACCCCCTGACGGGCGAACTGCACGCCGAGCTCGCGGGTCATCGAGAGCACCCCGCCCTTCGAGGCGGAGTAGGAGATCTGCGACGTCGCCGCGCCCATCACCGCGACGAACGAGGCGGTGTTGATGATCGAGCCCTTGCCCTGCTCGATCATGTAGGGGAGGGCGGCCTTGCAGCACAGGTAGACGCTGGTCAGGTTGACCTCCTGCACCCGGCGCCAGGCGTCGAGCTCGGTGTCGAGGATCGAGTCGTCGTCGGGCGGGCTGATGCCGGCGTTGTTGAACGCGATGTCGACCGACCCGTAGGTGTCCTTCGCGGTCTTGAAGAGCGCGTCGACCTCCTCCTTGCTGGTGACGTCGACATGCACGTACGTCGCGATGTCGGCGCCGCCGAGCTGCCCGACCAGCTCGTGCCCGCGCTGGTCGTCGATGTCGCCGATGACGACCTTCGCGCCCTCCTCGACGAAGCGCTGGACCGTCGCCAGGCCGATGCCCGAGCAGCCGCCGGTGACGACCGCGACCCGGTCCTGAATCCTGCCTGCCATTTCTCTCCGTTCGTTGGTCGTATCGAGACCTAGTGGGCGATGAAGACGTTCTTCTCCTCGGTGAACGCCATGGGGGCGTCCGGACCGAGCTCTCGGCCGAGGCCGGACTGCTTGTAGCCGCCGAACGGGGTCCAGTAGCGCACCGCGGAGTGCGAGTTGACGCTGAGGTTGCCGCTCTCGACCGCGCGGGCCACCCGGAGGCCCCGGCCCAGGTCGTTGGTGTAGATCGATCCGGACAGGCCGTACTCCGTGTCGTTGGCGAGGGCGATCACGTGCTCCTCGTCGTCGAAGGGCATCACCGCGACCACCGGCCCGAAGACCTCCTCGCGCCAGATCCGGGCCTCGGCGTCCTCGGTGGTGACCACGCTGGGGGGCACCCAGAAGCCGTCGCCGCCGGGTGTCGAGCCGGCGAAGGCCACGTCGACCTCGTGGAGGAAGCCGGTGACGGTCTCCTTCTGGCGCGCCGAGATCAGCGGGCCCATCTCGCTCGACTCGTCGGTCGGGTCGAGGACCCGCATGCCGGTGACGGCGGGCTCGAGCTTGCTGAGGAACTCGTCGTACGCCGAGCGCTCCACCAGGATCCGCGAGCGGGCGCAGCAGTCCTGACCGGCGTTGTCGAAGACGGCGTACGGCGCCGTCGCCGCCGCCGCGTCGATGTCCGCGTCGGCGAAGACGATGTTGGAGCTCTTGCCACCCAGCTCGAGGGTGAGCCGCTTCACCTGGTCGGCGCAGCCGGCCATGATCTTCTTGCCCACCGCGGTCGAGCCGGTGAAGACGATCTTGCGCACGAGCGGGTGGGTCACGAACCGCTCGCCCACCACGGAGCCCTGGCCCGGGATGACGGTGAGCACGTGCTCGGGCAGCCCGGCCTCGAGGGCGAGCTCGCCCAGGCGGATCGCGGTGAGCGGGGTGAGCTCCGCAGGCTTGAGCACGACCGTGTTGCCGGCCGCCAGCGCGGGCGCGAAGCCCCAGCCCGCGATCGGCATCGGGAAGTTCCACGGCACGATGATGCCGACGACGCCGAGCGGCTCGCGGAACGTGATGTCGACCCCGCCGGGCACCGGGATCTGGCGTCCGAAGAGCCGCTCGGGGGCCGCCGAGTAGTAGTTGAGGCAGTCGCGGACGTTGCCTGCCTCCCAGCGGGCGTTGCCCCACGTGTGGCCCGCGTTGCGGACCTCCAGCTCGGCGAGCTCCTCGATGTGGTCGTCGACCACCGACGCGAAGCGGCGCAGGAGCGCCGCCCGGTCACCGGGGGCGACCCGCCGCCACGAGCCGAAGGCCTCCTGGGCGCGCTCGATGGCGACGTCGGTCTCGGCGACCGAGGCGAGGTGCACGTCGGTGACCGGGCGGGCGGTCGCCGGGTTGATGACGGTGTAGGTGTCGGACATCAGAGCCTTTCGAAGCCGCGGCGCAGCTCCCAGTCGGTGACGGCGGCGTTGTAGGACGCCAGTTCCACGTCGGCCATGTTGACGTAGTGGTCGACGACCTCGTCGCCCAGGGCGGCCCGGGCGATCGCGGACGAGGCGAAGATCTCGCGGGCCGCCGGCATCGTCGACGGCACCTTCGGTCGCCCCGAGCTGTAGGCGTTGCCGACCAGCGGCTCCTCGAGCTCGAGCTCGTTCTCGATGCCGTGCATCCCGCCGGCGACCATCGCGGCCAGGGCGAGGTAGGGGTTCACGTCGCCACCGGGGACCCGGTTCTCCATCCGGGCACCGGCGCCGCGGCCGACCAGGCGGAGGGCGCAGGTGCGGTTGTCCAGGCCCCAGGCGATCGTGTTGGGCGCGAACGACCCGTCCGCGAAGCGCTTGTAGGAGTTGATGTTCGGCGCGTAGAGCAGCGTGAAGTCCGCGATGGTCGCCAGCACGCCCGCGACGAAGCTGTCGTAGAGCGGCGTCCGCTCGCCCTTGTCCTCGTCCCAGAACACCAGCTCACCGTCCGTGCCGCGCAGCGACAGGTGGATGTGGCACGAGCTGCCCTCACGCTCGTCGTACTTGGCCATGAACGTGATCGCCTTGCCCTGCTGGGCGGCGATCTCCTTGGCGGCGGTCTTGTAGACCGCGTGGTTGTCGGCGGTCGTCATCGCCTCGGCGTACAGGAAGCCGATCTCGTGCTGGCCGAAGTTGCACTCACCCTTCGCGCCTTCGACGTCGAGCCCCGCGTCGTACATGTGGTTGCGGATCGACCGCAGCAGCGGCTCGACGCGGGTGGTGCCGAGGATCGAGTAGTCGACGTTGTACTGGTTGACCGGGGTGAGGTGCCGGTAGTTGTCGAGGTGGGCCTGCTCGTACGTCGTGTCGAAGGCGATGAACTCGAGCTCGGTGCCGGACAGCGCCGTCCAGCCGCGCTCGGCGACCCGGTCGAGCTGCTTCTGCAGGATCGCCCGCGGTGACTGGACGACGGGGGAGTGGTCGGGCCAGACCAGGTCGCACTGCACCATCGCGGTCGCAGGCAGGTGGGTGAGCAGCCGGATCGTGCGCTCGTCGAGCACGAACTCCATGTCGCCGTAGCCCTTCTCCCACGAGGAGATGGCGTAGCCGTCGACGGTGTTCATGTCGACGTCGACCGCGAGCAGGTAGTTGCAGCCCTCGGTGCCGTGCCCGACGACGTGGTCGACGAAGTAGCGCCCGTGCAGGCGCTTGCCCTGCAGCCGGCCCTGCATGTCGGTGAAGGCGACCACGACCGTGTCGACCTTCCCGACCTCGATCCGGTCGACCAGCTGCTTCATCGACAGATGCCTGTTGTTGCGGAGGTCCGTGTCCTGGGCCATGGCTTCCTATCCCACCAGGCCGCGCAGCAGCGCGGCTGTGTCGTCGCAGTGTTCCTCCATCGCCCGGCGGGCGCGGTCCGCGTCCCCGGCCAGGATCGCCTTGACCACGACCGCGTGCTGGCGGTCGGAGTGCGCGATGTTGGCCTGGAGCACGGGGATGGCGAGCAGCATCTCGTGCAGGGTCGCCTGCACCGAGGTGACGGCCTCGATCAGCCGCGGTGAGTCGGCGAGCGAGGCGATCGTGAGATGCAGGCGCGAGTCGGCCTGGCGGTGCGCAGCCGGCTTGGGGGCGTCGATGACGGCGGCGTGCGCCTCCTCGAGCTGCGCACGACGCGCGTCGGACAGCTCGAGCGCGGCGGCGACGTAGGCCGCTCCGGGCTCGACGATCCGGCGGTACTCGAGCGCGTCCAGCCAGTCCCGGCGCCGCTCGGGCGACACCCGCGCCGCCGCCCGTGCCGACGGCGTCCTCGGCTTCAGCGTCACCACGGTGCCGCCGCCTCGGCCGCGGGTCGTCTCGACCAGTCCGGCCTCGCGCAGGGCGGCCATCGCCTCGCGCAGGGTGGCCCGCGAGACGCGGAGCATCACGGCGAGCTCGCGCTCCGGCGGCAACGTCGTGCCGAGCGGGTAGACGCCGAGCCGGATCGCGGTCGCCAGCTGCTCGACGCAGGCCTCGAACGCGTGGTGCCCGCGCACCGGCCTGAGGACCGCCTCGGGGAGCTCCGAGAGGGAGTGCTCGTGCGACGCGGTCATGGGCTCAATCCTTGGGATCGACGCGGGGTGGTGTCAATGAGGTCAATGGTCTGAGTTCATACCAATTTTACGATGGGCTATGGACACCCCGAACGGGGCGGGTCTAGCGTCCGGTTCACATTCGCACGATCACCCCCGGAAGGTGCCTGATGCCCGAAGCACACGAGCCGGTCCCGACTCACCCGGCCCCGGAGCTCAGCGAGGACGAGAAGCACCTCGCGAAGCTGGGTTACAAGCAGGAGCTCTCCCGCTCCTGGTCCGGCTTCTCGAACTTCGCGATCTCGTTCTCGATCATCTCGATCCTCGCCGGCTGTCTGACCACCTATGGGGCGGGCATCTCGAACGGCGGGCCGATCTCGATCTCGTGGTCCTGGCCGATCATCTCGGCGTTCATCCTGATCATCGGTTTCACGATGTCGGAGCTGGTGTCGGCCATGCCGACCTCGGGCGGCATCTACTACTGGGCCTCCAAGCTCGGCGGGCCGGCCGCGGGCTTCTTCACCGGCTGGCTCAACCTCATCGGCCTCATCGCGGTGACCGCCTCGGTCGCCTACGGCTGTGCCACGTTCTTCGAGCTGACCTTCCTCGAGTGGGGCTTGTACGACGCCTTCTCGCTCAACCGGATCTTCGTGTTCTTCGTGGTGATCCTGGCCCTCATCACCGTGATCAACATCTTCTCCAGCCACCTCCTCGCGCTGATCAACAACATCTCCGTGTGGTGGCACGTCGTCGGCGCAGCGGTGCTGATCGGCGTCCTGCTCTTCGTCCCCGACGACCACCTGAGCGTCTCCCAGGTCTTCACCGACAAGTTCAACGGGTCCGGGTGGTCGGACGGATCGACCGGCACGATGGCGTTCTGGTTCGTGATCATCCCGTTCGGCTTCATCCTGACCCAGTACACGATCACCGGGTTCGACGCCTCGGTCCACCTCTCCGAGGAGACTCAGGGGGCGGCGAAGGCGGCGGCGCAGGGCATCTGGAGGTCGATCTTCTACTCGGCGGTCGGCGGCTACCTCCTGCTGCTCGCCGTCACGTTCGCGATCCCGAAGGTCGACGGCCAGCCCGACTACGCGAGCATCCCAGCCGGTGGCGTCGCCTACGTGTTCGACGCCTCCCTCGGTGCCAACTGGGCGGGCACGTTGCTCTTCATCTCCGCCTGCGCGCAGCTGTTCTGCGCGACGGCCTGCCTGACGTCGACCTCACGGATGATGTTCGCCTTCAGCCGGGACCGCGCGGTCCCGGGCTCGCGATTCTGGTCCAAGGTCAACGCGAACAGGACCCCGGCCAACGCGGTCATCTGCGCGGCGGTCGTCGGCGGCATCATCACGCTGCCGGCCCTGAAGTCCGTCAACGGGATCCCGACCGCGTTCTACGCCGTCACGTCCGTGTCGGTCATCGGTCTCTACTTCTCCTTCGCCATCCCGATCTTCCTGCGCTGGAGGAAGGGCGACAGCTTCGAGGTCGGCAGCTGGAACAACGGCAGCAAGTACAAGTGGATGAACCCGATCGCCGTCATCGAGATCGTCGTGGTGGGCATCATGCTGATGCTGCCCACCACGCCGTACGGCGCGCCGTGGCGCGACGAGTTCGACTGGGCGAGCGTCAACTACGCCCCGGTCATGACCGTGGGCGTGCTGCTGGTCATCGCGATCTGGTGGTTGGTGTCCGCGAGCAAGTGGTTCACCGGCCCCGTCCACACGATCGACGATGCCGTCGTCCAGGCATTCGACGTCTGAGTGACCGACGCACCGCTGGACCGCCTCGCCTGCCTGGCGGGGCGGTCCTGGCGCGTCCAGGAGCTGCCCGGCGGCCTGACCAACATCAACCTCCACGTCACGACGGCCGACGGGCTCGACGTGGTGGTGCGCTGGTCGCAGGGCGACGCCGAGCTGCTCGGCATCGACCGCGACGCCGAGGCCGCCAACACGGCGACGGCGTACGACGCCGGGGTGGGTGCGGAGGTCGTCGAGTACCGGCCCGACCTCGCGATGCTGGTGATCGGCTTCCTCCAGGGCGAGGCGCTGGAGAACGCCGACTTCGCCGACCCGGGGGTCCTGGCCCGAGCCGCGCTGGCGACCCGGGAGCTGCACGCCGGCCCGCGGTTCACCGGCGACTTCGACATGTTCACCCGCCAGGAGGCCTACCTGACGACGGTGAAGGAGCGCGGCTACGCATTGCCCCAGGGCTACGACGACCACGCCGACGCCTGGTCCGACGTACGGCGGGCGCTGGCGAGGTCACCGCGACCGACCGTGCCGTGCAACAACGACCTGCTCGCGGCCAACTTCATCGACGACGGCGAGCGCTGCCGGCTGATCGACTATGAGTACTCCGGCAACAACGACGCCTGCTTCGAGCTGGGCAACACCGCCACCGAGTGCGACTTCACCCCCGAGCAGGTCGAGGCCTACGCCGAGGCGTACTTCGGCAGCCCGACCCGGGCCGACCTCGCCCGGGTGCGGCTGCAGATGCTCTGCAGCGAGTACGGCTGGTCGCTCTGGGGTTTCATCCAGGCGGCCGCCAGCCCGATCGACTACGACTTCCACGGGTGGGGCATGGAGCGCTACGACAAGGCGGTGGCGACCTTCCGGGGGCCGGCCCTCACCGGCCTGCTGGAAGATGTAGCCCGTGGCTGATCTCCCTTCTCGTGCCCAGGTCGTGATCGTCGGCGGCGGGGTGATCGGCACGTCCGTCGCCTACCACCTGACGAGGCTCGGCTGGACCGACGTGCTGCTGCTCGAGCAAGGGACGCTGTCGTGCGGCACCACCTGGCACGCGGCCGGGCTGGTCGGGCCGCTGCGCGCCTCGGAGAGCGGGACCCGGCTGGTGCAGTACTCCGCCGAGCTCTACGCCGCGCTCGAGGCCGAGACGGGCCTGGCGACGGGCTACCGCAACGTGGGCGGCCTGGTCGTGGCCCGGACCCCCGACCGGATGGTCCAGCTCGCCCGCACGGCGGCCAACGCCACGGCGTACGACATGGACTGCGAGCTGGTCTCGCCCGCGCGGGCCGGCGAGATCTGGCCGGCGATGCGCACCGACGACCTGCTCGGCGCGATCTGGCTGCCCGGCGACGGCAAGGTCAACCCGGCCGACGTCACGCAGTCGCTGGCGAAGGGCGCCCGCCAGCGCGGCGCCCGGATCGCGGAGCGAGTCCGGGTGACCGGCTTCGACGTGGCCGAGACGCCGCGTGGACGGCGGGTGACCGGCGTCCGCACGGACCAGGGCGCGGTCGAGGCCGAGGTGGTCGTGAACTGTGCCGGACAGTGGGCCAAGGCGCTCGGTGACCTGGTCGGCGTGACCGTGCCGCTGCACTCGGCGGAGCACTTCTACGTCGTCACCGAGGCCGTCGCGGGCGTGCACCCCGACCTGCCGATCATGCGCGACCCGGACGGCTGGACGTACTTCAAGGAGGAGACCGGCGGCCTCGTGGTCGGCGGCTTCGAGCCCGAGGCGAAGCCCTGGCGATCGCCCGACGACCTGCCGTACCCCTTCGAGTTCCAGCTGCTGGCCGAGGACTGGGAGCACTTCTCGGTGCTCATGGACGAGGCGCTGCTGCGCATCCCGGCACTGGACGAGACGGGCATCAGGAAGTTCTACAACGGCCCGGAGTCGTTCACGCCGGACAACCAGTTCCTACTGGGGGAGGCGCCCGAGCTCGACGGCTTCTTCGTGGGCGCGGGCTTCAACTCGGTCGGCATCGCGTCGGCCGGTGGGGCGGGACGCGCGCTCGCGGAGTGGATCGTCGCCGGGGAGCCGCAGGACGACCTGGTCGGCGTCGACGTACGCCGGTTCGCGCCGTTCCACGCCGACAACCGGTGGTTGCGCGCCCGCGTCGCCGAGGTGCTCGGCCTGCACTACGCGATCCCGTGGCCCAACCGCGAGCTGGAGACCGCCCGCCCGCAGCGGACGTCGCCGGTGCACGAGCGCCTGGCCGCCGCCGGCGCGCTCTTCGGCACCCGGATGGGCTGGGAGCGGCCGAACGTCTTCGGTCCGCCCGTCTCGTCGCTCGAGTACTCCTGGGGCAAGCCGTCCTGGCTGCCGTGGTCGGCCGCCGAGCAGCGGGCGACCCGCGGGGCGGTCGCCGTCTTCGACCAGACGTCGTTCTCGAAGTACGTCGTGTCGGGCCCGGGCGCGCTCGAGGCGTTGCAGTGGATCTGCGCGGCCGACGTCGACGTGCCGGTCGGCGGCTGCGTCTACACGCCGTTCCTCAACGGGCGCGGCACCTACGAGGCCGACCTGACGGTCACCCGCACCTCGCCCGACGGGTTCCTGCTCGTCTCCAGCTCGGCGACGACGATCCGCGACCTCGACTGGATCAGGCGGCACGGAGGTGGCGTCGTCGCCCGCGACGTGACCGAGGGCTTCTCCGTCCTCGGCGTGATGGGTCCCGCGTCCCGCGACCTCCTGACACCGCTCACCGATGCCGACCTCGGCGACGCGGCCTTCCCGTTCGCCACCAGCCAGGAGATCGCCCTGGGCGGCGTCCGGCTGCGGGCGACCCGGATGACGTACGTCGGCGAGCTCGGTTGGGAGCTGATGGTCCCGGTCGCCGACGCCCTCGCCGTCCACGACCTGCTGACGGGCGGAGGTGCCGTGCCCGCCGGCTACTACGCGATCGAGTCGCTCCGCCTCGAGAAGGGCTACCGCGCCTTCGGCCGCGAGCTCACGCCCGACGTCGGGCCGGTCGAGGCGGGCCTGGTCTTCGCCACCGCGCTCGAGGGTGCCAAGGACTTCCTGGGCCGCACAGCGCTGGTGGAGCACCGCGAGGTGCTCGCTGCCGGCGGCCCGCGTCGCCGGGTGGTGTCGCTGGTCGTCGAGTCACCCGAGCCGATGCTCTGGGGCGGCGAGCTGGTGCTGCGCGACGGGTCGCCGGTCGGCCAGGTCACCAGCGCCGCCTGGGGCGAGACCGTCGGGTCCTGCGTCGGTCTGGCCCTCCTGCGCGCGGGCGGCCCGGTCACGGCCGACTGGCTCGCGGCCGGCACCCACGAGGTCGACGTGGCGGGGGAGCGGCACGCCGTACGCCTGTCCCTGAAGGCGCCGCTCGCCTAGCTGGGCGGGTGCCGGTTGCGGATCGGCCGGCCGGGCATGATCGACTCGTGCGCGAACGACCAGTCCCGGACCGTCCGCCGCCCGGACCGCTCCCGGGCGCGCTGCTGGGCGTGGCCGCCGGCCTGCTGCTCGCCTCGATCTGGCTCTTCGGCGCCTGGGACGTCGCGCTCGCCGTCACCGCGGTGTTCGGCGGCCTCGTCACGGTCCTGCTCGCCGGTGCGCCGGGGTGGAGACCCTTCGCGACGGCTCTGGCCGTGCTCGCCGCGGTCGCCGCAGTCGTGCTCGTCGCCGTCGCTCGCTGAGGCCCGAAGACCTAGCCGGCGTCGAGTACCCGCTTGAGGAACCGCTGCGTTCGCTCCTCCCGGGGGTCGGTGAGGACCTCGGCGCCGCCGCGCTCGGCGACCACGCCGCCGTCGAGGAAGAGCACCTGCTCGGCGACGTCGCGGGCGAAACGGACCTCGTGGGTGACGATCACCAGCGTCCAGTTCTCGGCGGCGAGGTCACGGATGACGGCGAGCACCTCGCCGACGAGCTCGGGGTCGAGGGCGGAGGTCGGCTCGTCGAGGAGCAGCACCTCCGGCGTGAGCGCCAGCGCCCGCGCGATGCCCACCCGTTGCTGCTGCCCGCCGGAGAGCTGGGACGGGTAGGCGTCCTCGCGCCCGGCGAGACCGACCTTGTCGAGCAGCTCGCGGGCCGCGGCAACGGCCTCCTCGGGGTCGCGGCCCTGCACCTGGACCGGCCCCTCGATCAGGTTGCCGAGGACGGTCTTGTGCGGGAAGAGGTTGTGGGACTGGAAGACCATGCCGCTGCGGGCGCGCAACGCCTTCACCGCACGGTGGCGGGCCGCCTTGTCGGTGGGAGGCACGCCGAAGTCGATGCTCGCGTCGCTGATCCGGACGAGGCCGGAGTCCGGCGTCTCCAGGACGTTGAGCGAGCGCAGCACGGTCGTCTTGCCCGAGCCCGAGGGCCCGAGCAGCACGGTGACAGTGCCTGCGGTCGCCGTGAAGTCGACGTCTCTCAGGACCAGCTGGTCGCCGAAGGACTTCTCGAGCCCCTGGACCTCGATCAGTGCGTTCATGCCACATACCTGCTCAGTCGTCGTTCCAGGGGCGCTTGCCCCAGGGTCACCAGGTAGCAGACCACCCAGTAGAAGAGCGCTGCCAGGGCGTAGAGCGGGAGGTACTCCGTGCTGAGCGCGGCCGCGATGTTCGCCTCGTGGAACAGCTCGGGCACCAGGATCAACGAGACCAGTGAGGTGTCCTTGATCAGGGAGAGCAACGTGTTGGACAGCGGGGGCACGGCGATCCGTGCCGCCTGGGGGAGCACGATCCGGCGCATCGACTGCCAGTACTCCATCCCGATCACGGTCGCCGCCTCGTACTGGCCACGCGGCACGGACAGGATCGAGGCTCGGACGACCTCGGCGGCGTAGCCGCCCACGTTGAGGCTCAGGGCGAGGATCGCGGCGACGTACGGGTCGAGCTTGATGCCGACCTGCCCGAGCCCGTAGAAGACGAGGAACAGCTGCACCAGCAGGGGGGTGCCCCGGATGATCGAGATGTAGGTCCGGGCGACCCAGTCGAGGGGCCGGATCGACGAGAGCCGAGCAAGGGCGGCCAGGACCGCGAGCGCCAGTCCGACGAGGAAGCTGGCGATCGTCAGCGGGATCGTGCCCTGGACGAGCCCGCGGAGCATCTTGGGCGCGGTGTCGGCGAGCACCTCCCACCGCGTCCGCGAGTCCGATCCCTTGACGTCGACGTCCTGCGAGCCGCCCTTCACGGTCACGTCGGCCCCGAAGTACTTCTCCGAGATCTTCGCGAGCGTGCCGTCCTTCGTGAGGGCGGCGAGCGCCTCATCAGCCTCGTCCCGCAGGTCGGGGTCGGTCTTGCGGAAGGTCAGCGCCTGCTCGAGCGTCTCGTCGCCGGCGTCGCCGGCGATCTTGACCTGGTCGTTGCCGGAGGTCGCGAGGTAGTCGAGCACGGCGATGTTGTCGTTGACGATCGCGTCGACGCGGCCCTGGACCAACAGCTCCACGCCGGGCCCGAAGTCCTGCACGTACTTGACGTCCGCCCCTGCGTCGCGCGCCACCTGGGCCCAGTTGCTGCTGGCGGTCTGGGCCGTCGTCCGGCCCTCGAGGTCGGCGAGCGTGGTGATGTCGTCGTTGTCCTTGGCGGTCACGATCACGCCGTGGGAGTACGTGTACGGCGTGCTGAAGAGGTAGCGCGCCTCGCGCTCGGCGTTGATGGTGACCTGGTTGGCGATCACGTCGATGCGCCCGGAGTCCAGTGCCGGGAAGAGCGAGTCGAACGGCGCCTCCACGAACTGGACGTCCCAGCCCGCCTCCTCGCCGACCGCCCTCATGACCTCGATGTCGAAGCCGGTCAGCTCGTTGGTGTCCGGGTCGCGGTACGTGAACGGCGGGTAGGTGCCCTCGGTCCCGACCCGCACGACCCGCGGGGCGTCGACGTGGGCACTCGCCGGGCCGGCGATGCCGAGCAGCGCACCCCACACGAGGACGAGCAGCAGCAAGGGTCGGGTCAGGCGCACCCGGCCACGCTACTCGCGGTGTACTGCCGTTAATCGACCGGGTTAATGGGCTTCCGTCAGGGCGCCGGGATGTGGAAGCGGTCGCCGTACACGTGCCAGGTCAGCGGCGGCGTCAGGTCCAGGTTGTGGTCGCGGAGGAACACCCGCTGCGCGGTGTCGACGCGCGACGTGTCCTCGTGGGCCTGCTCGGCCTCCATGGCGTCGACCCGCGCGTCGAGGAACGCGTCGAGGTAGGCGATCTCCGACCCACCCCGGGCAGGGGTGTCGGCGTGCCGCATCGCCGTACGGCGGATGCCCCCGAAGCTGAGATGGCTGCTGCCGGGGCCGTGCATGACGATCGCGTCGTAGTAGATGAATTGGCCCAGGGTGCGCAGCCCGTCGCGCTGTGCTCGTCGTACGGCCGGGTCGAAGTAGACGCGGTCGCGCTCGACGTCCTGGGCATGCCGGAAGCCCGCGGTCCTCGCAGCTCGGTGCCAGGCGCGCACGAACGGCCGGCCCAGCCCGCGGTGCGAGTCGGTGCCGTTGACGTCGCGCAGTGCGGGCAGGAAGCGGGCCAGCGGGTTGTCGGGGTGCGCGTCCGTGTAGCTCCGGACGACCTCGAGCACGTCGCCGGTGCCCGAGCAGAACCCGATGATGCCGCCGGTGTAGCCGCGACCGTCGCCGATGTCCTCGAGGTAGGTGTACTGCCGGCGCCACCTCAGCGTGGAGTTCTCCGCGCTGGACACGATCTGCATCGCGATGTCCTTGCGATCGGCTCGGTCGAGGCCTGACGGCGCGGCCGCCGTGGCCGGCGCTCCTGCGAGGAGGAGCGCCAGCACGACGACGAGGGCGGCACGGCGCATGCGTCAGCGAACCATGGCGATGCTCACCCGGCGTGGGTGTCGTCCTCCACGACCGGGGCCGACGCGTCCTCCTTCGCCTGGTCGTCCTGCGCGCCGGGGGCGCCCAGGTCGGCGTCGGCGCGGACCAGCTCCTCGATCTGCTTGCCCGTCTCGGCGTCGACGGCCTTCCAGTACTGGAAGGCGCGCTCGAGGACGTCGCCCTCGACGCCGCCGAGCAGGTGACCGGCGACGGTCTTCACGAAGTTGGCCCGGATCTCGTCGTCCCAGACGTCGCGCACCAGCGTGCCGGCCTGGGTGAAGTCGTCGTCGTCCGCGCGCAGCGTGTAGGCCTGGCGCACCATGGCGCCGTCGGTCTCCCAGCCGGGGTCGACCTCACCGACGTTGTCGGCGTAGCCGCGGCCGAACGAGTTCGGCGCGTAGACCGGGTCGTCACCGCGGTGCTCGTAGGCCATCGCGCCGTCCTGCGTGTAGGTGTTGACCTCGACCCGGGGCCGGTTGACAGGCAGCTGGAGGTAGTTCGGGCCGATCCGGTGCCGGTGCGTGTCGGAGTAGGCGAACGCCCGGCCGAGCAGCATCTTGTCGGGGGAGAACCCGATCCCCGGGACCAGCGCCGACGGCTCGAACGCCGCCTGCTCGATCTGCGCGAAGAAGTTGTCCGGGTTGCGGTTCAGCGTCATCGTGCCGACCTTGATCAGCGGGTAGTCGCTGTGCGGCCAGATCTTCGTCAGGTCGAAGGGGTTGATCCGGTAGGTCTTCGCGTCGTCGTACGGCATCGCCTGGATCGACAGCGTCCACGACGGGAAGTCGCCCTTCGCGATCGTCTCGTACAGGTCGCGGCGGTGGAAGTCCGCGTCCTCGCCGGCGATCCGCGTGGCGTCCTCGTCGGTGAGGCCCTCGACGCCCTGGTCGCTGTGGAAGTGGTACTTCACCCAGTGCTTCTCGCCGGCCTCGTTGACCCACAGGTAGGTGTGGGACCCGTAGCCGTTCATGTGCCGGTAGGACTTCGGGATGCCGCGGTCGCCCATCAGGTAGGTCACCTGGTGCGCGGACTCCGGGTTGAGGCTCCAGAAGTCCCACTGCATGTTGTTGTCGCGCAGACCGGAGCCGCCACGGCGCTTCTGCGAGCGGATGAAGTGCGGGAACTTCATGGTGTCGCGGATGAAGAACACCGGGGTGTTGTTGCCGACCAGGTCGTAGTTGCCCTCGGAGGTGTAGAACTTCAGCGCGAAGCCGCGCGGGTCGCGCCAGGTGTCGGGCGATCCCATCTCGCCGGCGACGGTCGAGAAGCGGGCGAGCATCTCGGTCTTCACACCGGGCTGGAAGAGCGCGGCCTTGGTGTACGCCGAGACGTCCTCGGTGGTCTCGAACTCGCCGAAGGCGCCGGAGCCCTTCGCGTGCACGTTGCGCTCCGGGACGCGCTCCCGGTTGAAGTGCGCCATCTGGTTCAGGAAGTGCACGTCGTGGAGCACGATCGGGCCGTCGGGGCCGACCGTCAAGGAGTTGCGGTCACTGGGCGCGGGGGCGCCGTTGTCAGTCGTCGATCCGAGCTGGGCCTCGTCGGAGGGGGCCGTCGCGATCGAGGTGCCGTCGTTCGGCCGGGGGAGGTCGGGCATGTCGCTCCTAGGGGTGTCGCTCGATGGGTACGTCAGGTCGTACCCATTTGTCCTGTCTACTCACCCTCGGGAGCGACGTCCAGCCCGGGCCGTCGCTGCCGGCGCCGGAACACCGCGTGGACCACCAGCCCGGCGAGCAGCGCACCGAGGGTCCCGAGGGTCTCGTCGCCCAGGGTGTCCTCGTAGGCGGTGTCGATCTCGGTGCCGTGCCGGATGAACGTGTACCACTCGCCGAGCTCCCAGCCGATGGCCAGCATCGAGCCGAGTCCGGCGATCAGCAGCACCCGCGCCCAGCCCGGCCGCACCGGCCCGGCGATGATCAGCCCGATGCCGGTCAGCAGGAAGACCCAGTTGACGAAGTGGTTCATGTCGTCCCACCAGGTCAGCGAGTCGTACAGGTCGAGGCTGTTGCCCGTCACGTCGACCAGGAAGCCCAGCATGATCAGCGAGAACGCGCCGTACGGCGGAGGCTCGTCGGGCCGGCGCCGCTTGACGGATGTCCACCACAGCGCCGGCACGAGCAGCATCATCAGCGGGTAGGCGACCAGGCGCGCGCCGAAGGCCTTGTCGGCGAACCGGTCCAGCGGGACCCACTCCGCCACGGCCAGCTGGCCGATGGTGAGGACCAGGATCAGGGCGGGCACCCACACGGGGCACCGGCGCTCGCGCGAGGGGTTCACGCGAGCATGGTGGCAGGAATCTGGCAGGAATACCGTCCCCGGCGACGCTGTTGAGTGGTTAGTTTGGAATTCAACCAAGTAGCCCGGGGCAGCACCGGACAAGGAAGTGAGTGGTCATGCAGTTCGGCATCTTCAGCGTCGGCGACGTGACAGAGGACCCGACGACCGGTCGCACCCCGACCGAGCACGAGCGGATCAAGGCGCAGGTCGAGATCGCGAAGAAGGCCGAGGAGATCGGCCTGGACGTGTTCGCCACCGGTGAGCACCACAACCCGCCGTTCATCGCGTCCAACCCCACCGCGACGCTCGCCTACATCGGCGCCCAGACCGAGAAGATCGTCCTGTCGACCGCGACCACGCTGATCACGACCACCGACCCGGTCCTGATCGCGGAGGACTACGCGAAGATCCAGCACCTCACCGATGGTCGCGTGGACCTGATGATGGGTCGCGGCAACACCGGCCCGGTCTACCCGTGGTTCGGCAAGGACATCCGCGACGGCATCGACCTGGCGATCGAGAACTACGCGCTGCTGCGCCGGCTGTGGCGGCAGGACGTCGTCGACTGGGAGGGGCGGTTCCGCACCCCGCTGCAGGGCTACACCTCGACCCCGCGCCCGCTGGACGGCGTCGCGCCGTTCGTCTGGCACGGCTCGATCCGCAGCCCCGAGATCGCCGAGCAGGCGGCCTACTACGGCGACGGGTTCTTCCACAACCACATCTTCTGGCCGGCCTCGCACACCCAGCAGATGGTCGCGCTGTACCGGCGCCGCTTCGAGCACTACGGCCACGGCTCCGCCGACCAGGCCATCGTCGGGCTGGGCGGTCAGTTCTTCATGCGCAGGAACAGCCAGGACGCGGTGCGGGAGTTCCGCCCCTACTTCGACAACGCCCCGGTCTACGGCCACGGGCCGTCGCTGGAGGACTTCACCTCACAGACGCCGCTCACGGTGGGCTCTCCGCAGGAGGTCCTCGAGCGGACCCTCGGCTTCCGGGAGTACGTCGGCGACTATCAGCGCCAGCTGTTCCTGGTCGACCACGCGGGCCTGCCGCTGAAGACCGTGCTCGAGCAGCTGGACCTGCTCGGCGAGATCCTTCCCGACCTGCGTGCGGGCATGGCCGAGGGACGTCCGGCGCACGTGCCGGACGCGCCGACCCACGCCTCGCTGGTCGCCGCCGCGGGTGGCGCCCACGACGCGACCATCCACGCGGTCGACGACGTCACGGGGGTGTCCGTATGACGCACCTCGCCGTGATCAGCGCCGGCCTGAGCGTCCCGTCCTCGACGCGGCTGCTGGCCGACCGTCTGACGGCCGCGGTCGTGGCCGGCGTCCAGGAGCCGGTCGAGGTGGACGTGATCGAGCTGCGCCCGTTGGCCCACGCGCTGGCCGACAACCTGCTCACCGGCTTCGCGTCGGGGGAGCTGGCCGAGGCCATCGAGCTGGTACGACGGGCCGACGCGCTGGTCGTCGTGACGCCGGTGTTCTCCGCGTCGTACTCCGGACTCTTCAAGACGTTCTTCGACGTGCTGGAGCCCGACCTGCTCACCGGCGTGCCGGTGCTGATCGGCGCGACCGCCGGCAGCGCGCGGCACTCGCTGGTCCTCGAGCACGCGCTGCGACCGCTCTTCAGCTATTTGCACGCCACGGTCGTCCCCACCGCGGTCTTCGCCGCGAGCGAGGACTTCGGCGAAGCCGGCCTGGAGTCGCGGATCGCGCGCGCCGGCGGCGAGCTGGCCGCGCTGCTCAGCGGCGCCCCGCGCCGCCGGGCACGCACGCTCGAGGACGAGTTCGCCGACCCGACCCCGTTCGAGGACCTCCTGCGCGGCGCCTGAGGCGTCACAGGCCGTAGACGCGCCGGGCGTTGTCCGCCCCGATCTCGTCGACGATGCCGACGGCGTCGTCGACCGAGCAGTCGCCGCGGCGCACCCAGGTGCCGAGGACCTCGCCCATCGCCCGGCGCCACAGCTGGGAGCCGAGGTAGTGCAGCTCCGGCAGGCCGTAGGCGTCCGAGGAGTACAGCTGCTTGGCGAACGGCGCCAGCTCGAGCGCCTCGCCGACCAGCTCGACCGAGCGGGCGCCGAGGTGGTTGATCGCCAGGCCGACGTCGAAGCTCACGTGGTCGAAGGCCTGGGCGAGGTAGCCGGCCTGCCGATGGAACGGGTAGCAGTGCAGCAGCAGGACCGGCACCTCGGTCGCACGCAGCAGCGGGAGCAGGTGCATCGGGTCGGCGCGGCGCAGGTCGAGGTCACGGTCGCCGAAGCCGGTGTGCACCTGCACCGGCAGGCCGCGCTCGACCGCCTCGTGCACCCCGAACGAGACCAGTGCCGGGCTAGCGACGCGGCCACCGGTCACGGCCCGGGCCTCCTGGGCGACGGCGTCGTCGGTGGGGCGGGACCAGTCGATGTCGAGGCCGGTGCGGTAGGCCGCGATGGTCTTCGTGCCGACGACCGAGGGCGCCGCCGCGTCGAGCCGGTCGCGGAAGGCGCCGGGGACGTCGTCCTCCCGCAGCACCGACTCCATCAGCAGCTCGAGCCGCAGGATCTCCGAGCTCGGCTCGGGAGCGGTGACCAGCGTCGGTGTGAGGCCGCTGTCGACGACCCAGTGGTCGACACCGGCCGCGTCGAGGAAGGTCGCCACCAGCTCGTCGTACGGCACCGCGGAGCGGGCCTCCCAGTAGGCGTCGGCCGAGGCGTGCGCGGGCAGGCCGAGCAGCGGCGCGCACCAGCGCCGTACGGCGAGCCCGACCGGCAGGTCGAAGCCGGACATGAAGGACGGCACCGGGCCGGTGGAGCCCTCGTTGAGCGCGGCCTCGAAGGCGGCTCGGTCCCCGGGGGCCGTGAACGTGCCGTGGACGTGGTGGTCGACCAGTCGGATCTCGCGGAGCCGATCGGTCAGCGCCTCCACCTCAGCAGCTCCAGGCCATGCGCAGCGCGGCCGCGGTCTCGGCCACGGGCAGCGCACCGTACGTCGCGACCTCGTGGCGGCGCACCGCGGCGATGCCCTCGATGATGGGCGCGCCGAGGATCAGGGCCGCCGCCTCCGAGGCCTCGAGGGCGTCGATGGCCGCGGCCTGGTCGACCGGCAGGGAGGGCAGCGCGACGTCGGAGGCCGACGGGTCGCCGGGCACCTCGGCGGGGAGCGGAAGCCGCCGATCGATGCCGCGCCGGGCGCTGCCGAGCAGGGCGGCGACGGCGAGGTAGGGGTTCGCGCTGGGGTCCACGAGCTTCAGCTCGATGTTGGCGCCGTGCGGGTTGCCGCGCGTCGCCGCGATGAGCCGCACGGCCGCCTCGCGGTTCTCCAGGCCCCAGCAGGCGGCCGCCCCTGCCCAGTTGCCCGGCCGGAGCCGCTGCGCGGAGAGCACCGACCCGGCGTACACCCCGACCAGGTCGGGCAGCGTGTCGAGCACGCCCGCGACGGCGGCGCCGCCGGCGGCGGTGAGCCCGTGCGGGCCCGGGCCTCCGGAGAAGAGCGGCCCGTCCCTGCCCGCGAGCGAGAGGTGGAGGTGGGCGCCGTTGCCGGCCTCGCCCGCGAACGGCACGGGCGAGAAGGACACCTGGAGGCCGTGGTGGGCCGCCGTCCGGCCGATGACCGTGCGCGCCAGGACGACCGCGTCCGCTGCGGCGACCGGCTCCGCCGGGGCCAGCGAGACCTCGAGCTGGTCGTGCCCGTACTCCATGTGCAGCTGCTCGATCGCCAGCCCGGCCCCCGCGGCGGCGCGGGTCAGGTCGACCAGGAGCTCGGCCTGCTGCAGCGAGGTGCGCAGCCCGTACGGCGTCCAGGGTGCGGCCGTGGAGTGGCCGCGGTCGGCGTCGAGGAGCGTGCACTCGAGCTCGGCGCCGACGAGCGCGCTCAGCCCCGCCTGCTCGAGCTCCGCGGTCACCCGGGCGAGCAGCGACCGGGCACACATCGGCGACGGGCTGCCGTCCTGGAGCTGCAGGTCTCCCGGCGCCCAGCCGATGCCGTCCTCGACCACGCGCAGGTCGGCCGGGTCGATCCGGATCCGCAGGTCGCCGACGACCCCGAGGGTCGGCGTGAAGGCGATGGACCCGTCGACGCAGAAGACGCTCCACGACGGCGACGCGCCCATCCCGGCGCGGTGGAACGCATCGAGGCGGTCGGTCGGGACGTACTTGGCGCGAGACACCCCGGCCATGTCGACGATCGAGCCGCCGACCAGGTCGACCCCGAGGGTGTCGAGCTGCTCGGCGTACGCCGTGAGCTCCTCGTCGGTGCGCGGCGCCACCACCTCGGTGCGGCCTAGTGCTGGTAGGTGCCGTGCAGGATCGCCCGGCCCAGGGTCTTGAACGCGAGGTTGAACGAGACGACGGCGGGCGATGCGTCGGCGTCGACCCCGAGGGCGTCCTCCTTCACCGCGTGGACGACGAAGTAGTAACGGTGCACCTGGTCGCCGGGCGGGGGAGCGGCGCCCATGAAGCCCTTCTCGCCGCCGTCGTTGCGGACGTGGAAGGCGTTGCCGGGCAGGTCCCCGGCGGCCGCTCCGGTGTCGAGCGAGGTCACGTCGGCGGGCAGGTCGACCAGCACCCAGTGCCAGAAACCGCTCGGCGTCGGGGCGTCGGGGTCGAAGCAGGTGACCGTGAAGCTCTTGGTCCCGTCGGGCGCGCCCTCCCAGGAGAGCTGCGGAGAGGTGTTGCCGAGGTCGGCGACCTGGTCGTCCTTGAGCGGTGCGCCGTCGGTGACGTCCGCGCTGGTGACCGTGAACGAGGGCACGGGCGGAAGCAGGTCGTAGGGGTCGGGGCTGACCGGGCGATCGAGGCTCATGGGGCTCCTAACGCAGAGGACGTGTCGGTCCGAACCTAGTCCGCGACCTGAACCCGCGTCACGCCGCGGCTGTTCCGGACCGCGATGATGGTCGGATGGACGACTTCCCGACGTACCCCTCCGGCCTGCTCCTCACCGGCCGGCGCGTCGTCGTGGTCGGCGGTGGCCACGTGGCCCAGCGCCGCGTCCCGCAGCTGATCGCGGTCGGAGCCGACGTGCACGTCGTCAGCCCGGAGGTGACCCCCGCGATCGAGGGCATGGCCGGCGCCGGTGAGATCACGTGGCACGAGCGCGGCTTCACCGACGCCGACCTGGACGAGACCTGGTACGTCATCGCCGCGACCGACGCCACCGAGGTCAACGAGCGGGTCTCCGCGGCTGCAGAGGTGCGCCGCATCTTCTGCGTCCGCGCCGACGACGCGACCCGGGCGACGGCCTGGACGCCCGCCGTCGGTCGGCACGCCGGGGTCACCGTCGCGGTGCTGGGCCAGCGCGAGCCGCAGCGCTCGGCCGCCGTCCGCGACGAGATCCTCGAGGGTCTGCGCGAGGGCACGATCGTGGCGCGGCACCAGCGCGACCGCGCGCCCGGCGTGGTCCTGGTCGGCGGCGGCCCCGGCAACCCCGAGCTGATCTCCGTGGCGGGTCGCAAGGCCCTGATGGAGGCCGACGTCGTCGTCGCCGACCGGCTGGCGCCTCGCGAGCTGCTCGGGGAGCTGCACGCCGACGTGGAGCTGATCGACGTGGCCAAGCTGCCGCGCGGCCGGTCGGCCCAGCAGGAGGAGATCAACCGGGTCATCGTGGATCGGGCCCTGGCCGGCAAGCTGGTGGTGCGCTTCAAGGGCGGCGACAACTTCGTCTTCGGCCGCGGCTACGAAGAGGTGCTCGCGTGCCGCGAGGCCGGCGTCCCGGTGACCGTGATCCCCGGGCTCACCAGCCCGATCGCCGTGCCCGCGATCGCCGGCATCCCGGTGACGCACCGTGGCGTCGCCCACGAGTTCACGGTCGTCTCCGGGCACCTGCCCCCGGGCCACCCCGAGTCGCAGGTCAACTGGGCGGCGCTGGGCACCATGACCGGCACCATGATCCTCATGATGGCGGTCGAGAACGCGCCGGCCATCGCCGCGGCGCTGGTCGAGGGCGGCCGGTCGGCCGACACGCCGGTGGCCGTGATCTGCGACGGCACGATGCCGGGGGAGCGGACCGTGCTCGCCACGCTCGGCACCCTGCCGGACCAGCTCACCGCCCACGGCGTCCGAGCGCCCGCGATCATCGTCGTCGGCGAGGTCGTCGCGGTCGCGCACCCCTCGGCCTTCGACGGTCGAGCAGGTCGCGCAGCGACCGGGTCGAGACCCAGCTGATGGCCACCCTCGTCGAGATCTCCGATCCCGCCGACCCGCGCCTCGCCGACTACCGCGACCTGCGCGACGTCGAGTTGCGCAAGGCCCTCGAGGCCGAGCACGGTCTCTTCCTCGCCGAGGGCGCGAAGGTCGTCCGACGGGCCGTCGAAGCCGGCTTCAGCCCGCGGTCCTTCCTGATGGCGCCGCGCTGGCTGGACGGACTGGCCGACGTGCTCACGACCACCGACGCGCCCTGCTACGTGCTGAGCGAGACCCTGGCCGAAGAGGTGACCGGCTTCCACGTGCACCGCGGCGCGCTGGCGTCGCTCGAGCGCCGTCCCCTGGCCCCGGTGGCCGACGTCCTGAGCGGTGCCCGCTCGGTCCTGGTGCTCGAGGACATCGTCGACCACACCAACGTCGGCGCCATCTTCCGCTCGGGCGCAGCCCTCGGCTTCGACGCCGTGCTGCTCGCCCCGCGCTGTGCCGATCCGCTCTACCGACGCTCGATCAAGGTGGGCATGGGCGCGGTCTTCACGACGCCCTGGACCCGGCTCCCGGACTGGGCCGACGCACTTCCTTCGCTCTCGGCCGCGGGCTTCACCACCGTCGCGCTCACGCTCGCACCCGACTCGCGGCCGATCGAGGAGGCCGTCGCCGGCCTCGACCGGGTCGCCCTGGTGCTCGGCTCCGAGGGTCACGGGCTCTCGCCGCGCTGGGAGCAGGCGGCCGACGTCCGGGCGACGATCCCGATGCGCGCGGGCATCGATTCGCTCAACGTCGCGGCCGCGACCGCGGTCGCCTGCTACGTCACGGCGCGCCGGTAGGGCCTAGACGGCCATCTCGAAGATCAGCTCGAGGCCGTCCTCCTCGTCCCACTGCTCGCCGTTCTCGACGAACGGGTACTGCGTGATCAGTGCGAGGGACGCCTCGTTGTCCGGGGAGACCGTGGCGCGCAGCGTGTGCACCTCCGGCTCCGCCCGGGCGCGCTCGATGGCCAGCTCCAGGGCCGCGCGGGCATAACCGCGACGCCGGTACGCCGGGTCCACGCCGTACCCGACCTCGACCATGCCGTCGGCGTCGGGCGCCCCGTGGAAGCCGGATCCGCCGACCGCGACCTGCTCGTCGTCGTCCCAGAGGACGCCGGTGATCCACGGCAGGTCCTCGGGCGACTCGACGGCCTGCCGGGTGCGGTGCTGCCAGGTGCGGACCATGTCCTCCGACACCAGCCACGGGGTGAGCGCGACGGGCGAGAGCGCGTCCGCCGTGGCGAGGTCGCCCTCGGCCAGCGCGGCGATCGCGTCGGGGGAGAGCCGGACGATCCGCACGGCCGGACCGCTCACGCCGGCCAGTTCTCGGGGAAGTCGGCGGCGACCTTGTCGTGCTGCTTCTGGAGCTTCTTGCGCAGCTTGGTGGGGAGCCGGTCGCCGAAGACGGTGCCGAGGGTGTGGTCGGTCTCGTGCTGCAGGCACCGGGCGAGCATCCCGTCGCCGCTGAACGACGCCGGCTCTCCGTCGACACCGGTGCCCGTGACCGATGCGAAGTCCGGACGCGCGCACTCGACGAAGGCGCCCGGGAACGACAGGCAGCCCTCGTCGTCCTCGTCGAGCTGACGGTCCTTGCCCTCCGGCAGCGTCAGCACCGGGTTGCAGACCACGCCCGCGGTGCGCCGGCCGGACGCGTCGGGGCAGTCGAAGACGAACACCGCCTGGTCGACACCGATCTGGCAGGCCGCGAGGCCGACCCCGTCGGCGGCGTACATCGTCGCGACCATGTCGGCCACCAGGGACCGCAGCTCGTCGTCGTACGCCGTCACCTCCTGCTGGGGTCGGTGCATGACCGGTGTGCCCCACCGGGTCATCGGGCGCACCGTGCCGCCTCGGGGGAGGGGCCCGTGGGGCGCGTGGTCGGGAGCAGCGGTCACATCGGACATGCCGCAGATCTTAGGTCGCGACGTCCGCTGGGGACCTGCCTCGCTCCCGCCGCTGAGCCGCGCGGAGGGTGTGACCCGACCCACGGCGACAGCTGTAGCCCCGAGTGTAACTCCGAGTTACATTGGCCGCATGTCCCTGACCAAGAGCCTCAAGCCCGGCGGCAAGCACGGGCTGTCGTCGACGGAGACCCGCGACCCGATCGGGTACGCCGTGGCCGCGCTGAGCCGGCTCGCCCAGAGCGACGTGCTCGACCGGATCGGGTTGCGCAAGCAGACCGAGCAGGCCGTCTTCACAGCGACCCGCAGCGGCTTCAGGACGATCACCGCGGCGAGCCGGACCTTCGCGAAGGCCGGCAGCCCGGCCCGGTCCGGCGTCCGCCCCGCGGCCGCGCGCGCCACGGGTGTCTTCGACCTGACGCCGACCGAGGACGAGCAGATGCTCGTCGACGTGGTCACCGAGTTCGCCGCGGAGGTCGTACGTCCCGCGGCCGCCGAGGCCGATGAGACCTGCAGCGCCCCCGAGGCCGTGCTCAAGGCCGGCCTCGACATCGGGCTGCCGATCCTCGGCCTCCCGGAGTCGCTCGGCGGCATCTCCGAGGAGCGCTCCGCGATGGCGGGTGCCCTGGTCGCCGAAGCGCTCGCGCGAGGCGACCTCGGTCTCGCGGTCGCCTCGCTCGCGCCCGGTTCGGTCGCCACCGCCCTCGGCCTGTGGGGCACCGACGCCCAGCAGCAGACCTACCTCCCCGCGTTCACCGGCAGCGACGTCCCGGCGGCCGCGATCGCGCTCACCGAGCCCACCGTGCTCTTCGACGTGCTCTTGCCGGCGACGACCGCCGAGCGGACCGCCGACGGCTACGTCCTGAACGGCGTGAAGTCCGCCGTACCGCTCGGGGCCGCGGCCGAGCTGTTCGTGATCGGCGCCTCGCTCGACGGCGCACCCGTCCTCTTCCTCGTCGAGTCCGGCACGGCCGGGATCGACGTGGTCGCCGACCCGGCGATGGGCGTCCGTGCGGCGGGGTTGACGAAGCTGACGCTCACCGACGTGGCGGTCCCGGCCGACGCCGTCCTGGGCGCGACGGACGGCTCGACGTACACCGAGTGCGTCCGGCTCGCCCGCCTCGCCTGGTGCGCGCTGTCGGTCGGCACCGGCCAGGCGGTGCTCGACTACGTGGTGCCCTACGTCAAGGAGCGCGAGGCGTTCGGCGAGCCCGTCGCCCACCGTCAGTCGGTGGCGTTCATGGTCGCCGACATCGCGATCGAGCTGCAGTCGATGCGGCTGCTCACCTGGAAGGCCGCGGCGCGAGCCGCCGCCGGCAAGGACTTCGCCCGCGAGGTCGCGCTGGCGCGGAGGCTGTGCGCCGACAAGGGCATGCAGATCGGCCTCGACGGCGTCCAGCTGCTCGGCGGCCACGGCTTCGTGAAGGAGCACCCGGTCGAGCGGTGGTACCGCGACCTCCGGGCCATCGGCGTCATGGAAGGTGCGGTGCTGGTCTGATGATCAACCTCGACGATCCCAAGAAGTTCCGGCCGCTGGTCGGTCAGGCCCACCAGGTCGCGATGAACATGCTGCGGCCGATCTCGCGCAAGTACGACAAGGCCGAGCACGCGTACCCGCAGGAGCTCGACATGCTCGCGGCGATGATCGACGGGCTCTCCGAGTCCGGCGCCAGCGAGGGTGCCGGCGCCGCCGGCGTGCGGCGCGACGAGTCGTCCGGCCCCGACGACGGGGTGAAGAACGGCACCAACCTCGCGTCGGTCATGTCCATCGCCGAGATGTGCTGGGGCGACGTGGGCCTGCTCCTCTCGATGCCCCGCCAGGGTCTGGGCAACTCCGCGATCGCCTCGGTGGCCGACGAGGAGCAGCAGCAGCGCTTCGCGGGCGTCTGGGCCGGGATGGCGATCACCGAGCCCGGCACCGGGTCGGACTCCGCGAACATCCGGACGACGGCACGGCTCGACGGCGACGACTACGTGCTCAACGGCGAGAAGATCTTCGTCACCTCGGGCGATCGCTGCGACGCCGTGGTCGTCTGGGCCACGCTCGACAAGGGGCTCGGGCGGGCCGCCATCAAGTCCTTCGTCGTCCCCAAGGGCACGCCGGGCATGAGCGTCGAACGGCTCGAGCACAAGCTCGGCATCAAGGCCTCCGACACCGCGACGATCCGCTTCGAGGACTGCCGGGTGCCTGCGGAGAACCTCCTCGGCTCGCCCGAGATCGACACCAAGCAGGGCTTCGCCGGCGCGATGGCGACGTTCGACAACACGCGGCCCCTGGTCGCCTCGATGGCGGTCGGCTGCGCCCGCGCGTCGCTCGACCTGACCCGCGAGCTGCTGTCCCAGGCGGGCATCGAGATCGACTACGACCGGCCGGCGATCACGCAGTCGGCGGCGGCCGCGAAGTTCCTGCAGATGGAGGCCGACTGGGAGGCTGCGCACCTCTTGATGCTGCAGGCCGCCTGGATGGCCGACAACCGGCAGCCGAACTCGCTCGAGGCGTCGATGGCCAAGGCCAAGGCGGGCCGGGTGGGCTCGGACATCACGCTCTCGTGCGTCGAGATCGCCGGCTCGGTCGGCTACAGCGAGTCCGAGCTGCTCGAGAAGTGGGCCCGCGACTCCAAGATCCTCGACATCTTCGAGGGCACCCAGCAGATCCAGCAGCTGATCGTCGCCCGGCGCGTGCTCGGGCTGACCAGCGCAGAGCTGAAGTGACGAGCAGCGCCCAGATCAGGCCAGCAGGGGAGCGAGCCGCTCGACGTCGTCGGGACCGTCGAGGTCGGCGAGGGCGATGAACACCGTGTCGACACCCCGCTCGGCCAGCGCGCCGTAGCGCTCGCGGTGCTCGCCGGCGGTGCCGGCGTCGACCCGGCGGACGTACTGCCCGGCGGGGGTGCTGCCGCGCAGCCGCTCGACCCGCGCCCAGGTGTCGTCGCGGTCGCGGCCGACGACCGGCAGGTCCAGCACCGGCACCGTGACCGGGCGGCCCGCTGCCTCGGCGTGCGTGCGGAGCAGCGGCAGCTTGCGGTCGAGCGTGCCGAGCGCGCTGGGCAGGTTGACCGCGTCGGCCAGCCGGGCAGCGATCCGCAGGGTCCGGTCGCCGGCGCCGCCGAGGATGATCGAGATGCCGTGGGCCGGGCGGGGGTACGACGTGGTCTCGGGCAGGCTGACTCGCTCGCCGGCGTACGCCTTGGTGCCGGCCGACCACAGCGCGCGCATCGTCTCGATCGCGGTCTCGACCTGGTCGAGGCGCTGTGCCGGCGGCGGGAAGGGCAGGCCGTACGCCGCGTGCTCGCGGTCCCACCAGCCGGCGCCGAGGCCGACGAACGCCCGGCCCCCGGTGAGGGCGTCGAGGGTGGCGACGGCCTTCGCGGTGATGCCTGGTGGCCGGAACGTCACGGGGGTCACCAGGGTGCCGAGCTCGAGGCCGGTGTCCAGCCCGGCGAGCAGGCCCAGCGTCACCCAGGGCTCGGGGATCGGCTCCCACGCGCGGCCCACCTGCGGGATCTGGATCAGGTGGTCCATCAGGGCGATGCCCGCGAACCCGTGGCCGTCGGCGGCACGGGCGACGTCCGCGAGCCACGCGGCGGGGTCCTCGCCCCAGGGGAACCTGGACACCTGGAGCACGAACCGCAGTCCCTGGGAGCTGCGCCGCTGCGGTGACGGGGCCGTGTCAGCCGACGGGCGCTCGGGTCCCCCGGCAGGCTCCCGCCCCGGGATGTGCACGAGGTCCCAGCGCTCCAGGTCGAGCGTGGTGGCGATGGTGCGGGCCTTCCTCAGCTGTCCGGTCAGCGCCGGCGCCGGCACCGGGCGGTCCCGCTCGCGGTTGCGGCGGCGGCACTCCTCGTCCGGTGTCGTCATCAGCACGACCACCGTCGGGAGCCCGGCCTCGCGGGCGGCGGCCAGCCACCGAGCCCGCCGTACGTCGTCGAGGCCGAGCGTGTCGACGACCGTCGTCAGCCCACGGCCGAGCCGGGCGTCCACGATCTGCTCGAGCAGCGCGAAGGCGTCGTCGGAGGCGTCCAGGTCGTGCGGGCCGCTGCCGACCGTGCCGCGCAGGGCGTCGGAGGAGACGATCTCGTCGCGCCGGTAGCGCGACTCCGCCCAGGTCGACTTGCCCGACCCCGAGGGCCCGACCAGGACGACGAGCGCCGGGTCGGGCAGGCGGTCAGCTGTCGCTGCCACCCGCGGACTTCTTGGCGGGCGCCTTCTTCGCAGGCGCCTTCGTGGCGGTCGCCTTCGTGGCGGGCGCCTTCTTCGCGGGGACCTGGTCGGCCGGTGCCTTCCGCGGCGGGAGCTTGCCGCTCGGCGACGACGCGGCCTTCTTCGCCGGTGCCTTCTTGGCGGGTGCCTTCTTGGCTGCAGCCTTCTCCGTCGGGCTCTTCTTCTCCACGACCCGGGCGACGTCGGCCGGGGTGATGACGACGTCGCGCTCCGGGGTGGCCGGGGGAGCCGCGGTTGGCGTGGGGGCGGGCGCCGGCGTCCGCGCGTCCGCGCCCTTCGCTCCGCCGGCCTTCGCGGTGGCCGTGCGAGCCACCTGGCCGGCGACCGCCTTGCCGACGGCGAACGTGCCCTTCGCCTGGTTGACCGCCTTGCCGGCGCTGCCGACCGGGTCCTTCACGACACCCTTGACGGTGCCGACGACGGCGTCCTGCAGCTTCTGGAGCGAGCTCTTGCTGGCCACGAGGCGTCCCTTCGGTTGGCTCATCGGTCGTGCTCTGGATTCAAGCACGCTCCCGAAACCGCCGGTCCCGCCGTCCAGACGAGCAGCCCGGAAATGCTGCGGTTTGGTCCCAAACCGCACGCTTGGAGCGCTCCCACTTGCGGTTTGGGACCAAACCGCGTGCCTGGGGGGCCCGGTCAGCCCAGCAGCTGGGCGGCCGGGCCGGGCTCCGCGCGCAGGTGCGCGGGCGGCCGGAAGCCCTCGGTGCCGAAGGCCAGGTCGATCGCGCGGATCACCGCGTCGACCCGCTCCTCGGGCACGAGCGCGATCGACGAGCCGCCGAATCCACCGCCCGTCATCCGGGCGCCGAGCGCCCCGGCCTCGACGGCGAAGGTCACGGCCACGTCGAGCTCCGGGCAGGAGATCTCGAAGTCGTCGCGCATCGAGGTGTGCGACGCGCGGAAGATCCGGCCCACGTCGGACCAGTCGGACGCCTCGATCGCGTCGACGGTGGCGCGCACCCGCTCGATCTCGGTGACGATGTGCCGGGCCCGACGCTGGATCCGGTCGTCGCTCAGCTCCTCGACGGACATCAGCGACGCCTGGCGGAGGGAGGGTACGTCGAGGGCGGCAGCCGCGGCCTCGCAGTCGGCACGCCGGGCGGCGTAGCCCCCGTCGACGAGCGTGTGGGAGACCCGGGTGTCGGTGACGAGCAGCGCCAGCCCGGCGTCGGCGAGATCGAGAGGCACGGGTTGCGTCGTGTCGTGGTCGAAGTCGATCAGCAGCGCCGCGCCGGCTTCGGCCAGCAGCGAGACCGTCTGGTCCATCCCACCGGTCGGCGCCCCGGCGACCTCCGACTCCGCCCGGATGCAGGCGTCCCGGAGCCGTCGGCGGACCTCGGGCGTGGGTTCGAGGCCGAGGACGCCGCAGACGGCCACCGCCACCGAGCACTCCAGGGCGGCCGAGCTCGACAGCCCGGCGCCGAGCGGCACGGTCGAGTGCACGAGCACGTCGAGGCCCGGCACCTCGAACCCGTCCTCGCGCAGCGCCCACAGCACCCCGGCGACGTAGCTCGCCCAGCCCGACACCTCGCCGGGGCCCAGCGCGTCGACGGTGCCGGTCCAGGTGGTGTCGCCGTGGCTGCTGGCGATCCGGACCCGGCCGTCGTCGCGGGGCGCGACGGCGGCGTACGTCGCGTGCGGGAGCGCGAGCGGGAGCACCAGCCCGCGGTTGTAGTCGGTGTGCTCGCCGATCAGGTTGACCCGCCCGGGCGCGCGCGCGACGTACGCCGACGGACCGTCGAAGAGCGCCTCGAAGAGCTCGCTCGCGGCATCAGCGAGCTCTGCAGGGTCTCCCGGCTCGACGAAGGGCATGTCCACACCCTAAGGACCGCGCGGCCCGATCCCACAGCCCACACACCGAGATGAGGGCTCGCCGTAGACTCCACCGACGTGCAGTTCCTCGACGAGCTCAACGGCGGCGCGGCCCCGGCCCACGACCTGACCTACGACGACGTCTTCATGGTCCCGCGGCACTCCGCGGTCGCCAGCAGGTACGACGTCGACCTCGCCACCAGCGACGGCACGGGCGCGACCCTGCCGCTCGTGGTGGCCAACATGACCGCGATCGCGGGGAAGCGGATGGCCGAGACCATCGCCCGCCGCGGCGGGCTCACGGTCATCCCGCAGGACATCCCGGCCGCCGTGGTGGCCGAGGTGGTGCGCTTCGTGAAGTCGCGGCACCTGGTCTTCGACACGCCGATCGAGCTGAGCTCGGAGCAGACCGTGGCCGAGGCACTCTCCCTGATCCCCAAGCGGGCGCACCGCGCGGCCGTGGTCGTCGACGACGGCCGCCCGATCGGCGTCGTCTCCGCCGCCGACTGCGTCGAGGTGGACCGGTTCGCCCAGGTCCAGCACGTGATGCAGCCGCCGACGGTCGTGCTCGCTGCCGACGCCGACCCGCGCGAGGCGTTCGACGCCCTCGACCGCGCACACGGCACGCTCGCCGTCGCGGTCGACGCCGACGGGAAGCTGGTCGGCGTCCTCACCCGCACCGGGGCGCTCCGCGCCACGCTCTACACGCCGGCGGTCGACCCGACCGGCGGGCTGCGGATCGCCGCGGCGGTCGGCGTCAACGGCGACGTCGCCCAGAAGGCCGAGGAGCTGCTCGACGCGGGCGTCGACTGCCTCGTGGTCGACACCGCGCACGGCCACCAGGACCGGATGCTCGAGGCGCTCGCCGCCGTCCGCGCGCTCGACCCGCAGGTGCCGATCGCCGCCGGCAACGTCGTCTCGGACGAGGGCACCCGCGCGCTGATCGGGGCCGGTGCCGACATCGTCAAGGTCGGTGTCGGTCCCGGCGCCATGTGCACGACGCGGATGATGACCGGTGTCGGGCGCCCGCAGTTCTCGGCCGTGCTCGAGTGCTCCCGCACGGCCGCTGACCTCGGCAAGCACGTGTGGGCGGACGGCGGAGTACGACACCCTCGCGACGTCGCCCTCGCCCTGGCCGCAGGGGCGTCCGCGGTCATGATCGGCTCCTGGTTCGCCGGCACCCACGAGTCGCCCGGAGACCTGATGGTCGACTCCGACGGCCGCTCCTACAAGGTCTCCTTCGGGATGGCGTCGGCCCGGGCGGTCGCGAACCGTACGTCGGCCGAGTCGGCCTACGACCGCGCCCGCAAGGGGCTCTACGAGGAGGGCATCTCCTCGTCGCGGATGTACCTCGACCCGGCCCGGCCGGGCGTCGAGGACCTCGTCGACCAGATCTGCTCGGGCGTGCGGTCGGCGTGCACGTACGCCGGGGCCACGACGCTCGACGAGCTCCACGAGCGGGCGGTGGTGGGCGTGCAGTCGGCCGCCGGCTTCCACGAGGGCCGACCGCTCGCCACCAGCTGGTAGGTCAGTCCTTGGCCGGGCCGGCGTCCGGGTCCCGGTCGACGGTGAGCACGAAGTCGTCGCCGTGCTCGGTCACACCGGCGATGACCGCCTGTTCGACGGCCTCCTCGGCGTACCGGCGGCGCACCACGAGCGGGTCGCTGCGCAGGTCCTTCACCAGCGAGACGGCCAACCCGATCATCACCACCACGAACGGCAGCGCCGCGACGATGGTGATGCTCTGCAGCCCGGTGAGCGCGTCGGAGCCGCCGACGAGCAGCATCACCGCCGCGACCGCGCCGGTCGCGACTCCCCAGAAAATCACCGTCTTCTTGCTCGGCTCCTGGGTGCCGCGCTCGGACAGCGTGCCCATCACGATCGAAGCCGCGTCCGCGCCGGACACGAAGAAGATCGCGACCAACAGCATCACGACGATGCTCGCCACCGTGGCGATCGGGAACGCGTCGAGGGTGCTGAACAGCTGCGACTCCACGGCCCCGTTGCCCGCGCCGGCGATGTCGGTGCCGGTCTTCTGCAGGTCGATCGCGGCGCCGCCGAAGATGCAGAACCACACCAGGCTGACCAGGCTCGGCACGAGCAGCACACCCGACACGAACTGCCGGATGGTGCGCCCGCGCGAGATGCGCGCGATGAACATGCCGACGAACGGCGTCCACGACAGCCACCAGGCCCAGTAGAAGACCGTCCACGTCTGGAGCCAGTCGCTGGTCTCCTCGCCCTCGGCGCCGGTGCGCGCCGCCATCATCGGCAGGTCCTGCACGTAGCTGCCGATCGAGGTCGGCACCAGGTTGAGGATGAAGACGGTCGGGCCGAGCACGAACACGAAGAGCGCGAGCGCGATGGCCAGCACCATGTTGATGTTCGAGAGCCACTGGATGCCCTTGGCGACGCCGGAGACGGCGGAGAGCACGAAGGCCGCCGTCAGGATCGCGATGATGCCGACGAGGACGCCGTTGCCGACCTCGCCGATGCCGCCCACGATCTCGAGGCCGCTCTGGATCTGGAGCGCGCCCAGGCCCAGGGAGGCCGCCGAGCCGAAGAGCGTCGCGAAGATCGCGAGCATGTCGATGACGCGGCCCCAGCCGCCGTTGACCCGGCTGCCGAGCAGCGGCTCGAAGGCCGCCGAGATGAGCTGGAGCCGGCCCTTGCGGTAGACGCCGTACGCGATGGCGAGCCCGACGACGGCGTAGATCGCCCAGGGGTGCAGGGTCCAGTGGAAGAGCGTCGTCGCCATGGCGTGCTGGACGGCCTCGTCGTTGCCGGCGCCACCGGTGCCCGGCGGGGGAGTCACGAAGTGGGTGAGCGGCTCGCTGACGCCGTAGAACATCAGGCCGATGCCCATGCCGGCGCTGAACATCATCGCCACCCACGAGACCGTCCTGAACTCGGGCTCGTCGTCGTCGCGGCCGAGCGGGATGTTGCCGAACCGGCTGAGCGCGAGCCAGATCACGAAGACCACGAAGCCGCTCGAGGTGAGGACGAAGAGCCACCCCGTCTTGGCCATCGTCCAGCCGAGCGCCTCGCCCGACGCCGTGGCGAGCGAGCCGGTGCTCACGAACCCCCAGACGAGGAACGCGACCGCGATCGCCGCGGTGACGCCGAACACGACCTTGTCGAGGCCGGCCTCCTGCGGTCCGGCCTCGTCGACGGGGTGGTCGAGGGCGGGGTGCGGGATCGGGTCGCCGACGGGCGACTTCACCGCATCGGCGGTACGGGCAGGACGGGGGCGTTGCTCAGTAGTCACCCTGACGGGTTACCACCGGCACTCGACGCCAAACGTGTGACGGGACACCCCTAGCGCGAGCTGCGCTCCGTGCGGCCCCGGACGATCCCGATGAACCGCTGCACCCAGGGGTCGTCGTTGTCGACGAGCCAGGCGAGCCCGACGGTCGTCGGGGGCAGGTCGGTGACGGTCCGGTAGGTGACGTCGCGGCGGTGGTGCAGGCGCGCCACCGACATGGGCACGATCACGACTCCCGTCCCCGAGGCGACCACCTCGACGGCGTCCCCGACCGTCATCGGCGGCCAGGCCAGCTGCTCCGCGTCGGGGGTCCAGCCCGAGGCGTGGGGGAGCACCAGCTGCTCGTCGGCGAGGTCGGCGAGACTCACCTCGTCGAGCAGCGTCAGCAGGTGCTCGGTGCCCATCACGGCGACCGGGAGCTCGTCGTAGAGCGGGATGCAGTGGAGCCCGTCGCGGTCGATCGGGAGCCGCACCAGCGCCATGTCGTGGGAGCCGTCGCGGACGCCGGCGAGCTGGTCGTCCTCGGTCGTCGGCTCCAGGTCGAGCTGGTCGCGGGCGAAGCGGGCTCGCCACACGCCGGCCCACTTGTCGGGAGTCGCGCCCGTGACGAAGCCGATCGTGAAGTGTCCGTACGCCGCGCTCACGCGCCCACCCTACGATCGCCTGCATGACGGAGCCGGACGGCGTCTACCGAGCGCCCATGTGGTCGAGGCTCGACGAGGTCGACCGGTGGCTCGCGGTCGAGCGCGCCCTGAGCCTCGGGCTCGTCGGGGTGGGCGACCGTCTCGGTGACGAGCGCACCGCCGCCCGGGTCGAGCGGTTCAAGGCGGTGCCCGACGGTGCCGAGGTCTGGACCCGGGACGAGGACGGGCTCTTCCGCCGCGGTGTCGTCACCGGACCATGGCGCTACGACGACGACCCCGACGCGTACGACGCGGACCTGCGGCACGTCCGGCCCTGCGACTGGGACGACGAGGCCCTGGAGGAGCACCGGGTCCCCGCCGCCGTGGCCGCGACGTTCCGACGTGGCGGGCGCAACTTCCAGCGGGTGCGGGCGCTCTAGCCGACTAGCTCGTCTCGCCGAACTGCTCGACCCGGATCGTGTCGGCGACGACGCCCGACTCCTGGAGCAGCCGGGTCGCGAACGTCGCGAAGCCGACCGACCCGCACACATAGGCACGTTCGGCGCCGTCGACGTACGCCGCCATCTCGTCGGGGTACGGCGGGGCCGCGACCCGGTCGCCGAGGTTCTCCCGGGTCAGCGCGATGAACGCGCCGTACCTCTGGAGCTCGGCGGCGTACGGCAGGTCGTCCCAGGTGCGGGCCACGACGACGACCTTGAGCTCGTCCTGCAGGCCGAGCCGCCGGGCGTAGCGGGTCATCGCCACGATCGGCACCACGCCCGACCCGCCCGCCACACAGACCGCCGGCACGTCGCCCTCCCACACGAACCAGCCGCCGATCGGGCCGCGCAGCTCCAGCTCGTCGCCGACCTCGGCGACGTCGTGGAGGAAGCCGGACACCTCGCCGCCGGGCAGGCACTCGACCATCAGCTCCAGCAGCGGGTCGTCGGGGTCGGAGGCCACCGAGTAGGACCGTTGCGCGGTGTAGTCGTCGGGGGCGCGGAGCCGGACGACGTAGTGCTGGCCCGGCAGGTGGTCGACCCGGTCGTCCACGTGGAAGCGCAGCTGCACGAGCTTGTCGGACGGGTGCGCGAGCTCGATGATCCGGCCGGTGGTCCAACCGCCGGCGGGAGCGTCGGCCACTACGGATCTCCCTGGTAGCGCTGCTCGAGCCACGGGTCGCCGCGGTCGTGGTAGCCGTTCTGCTCCCAGAAGCCGGGCCGGTCCCGGGCGAGGAGCTCGAGCCGGGTGACCCACTTCGCGGACTTCCAGAAGTAGAGGTGCGGCACCAGCAGCCGCACCGGGCCGCCGTGACCCGGAGGGAGCGGCTTGCCGTCGTAGTCCCAGACCACCCAGGCCTTGCCGCCGGTGATGTCCTCGATCGGCAGGTTGGTCGTGTAGCCGGTCGTCGAGTGCGCGAGCACGAACTTCGCCTCCGCCGTCGGCCGCGCCACTTCGAGCAGCGTGTCGACGCTGACGCCGGCGAAGGTCATGTCGAACTTCGACCAGGTCGTCACGCAGTGGATGTCGCCGACGTACGTCGAGGGCGGCAGCGCGTGCATCTCCTGCCACGACCAGGTCTGCGGGTTCTCGACCAGGCCGTCGACCGTCATCGACCACTGCTCCGGGTCGAGCCTGGGTGTCGCCTCGGCCGTGAGGGTGGGCCAGGAGCTGCCGGTGTCGTACTGGCCCGGCGGGAGACGGTCCGGTCGTTGCGGACGGCCGCGTCCGAGGAAGCCACGGGTGATGGGCACGTCCCCATCCTCTCAAACAGGCGTGATCGGCAGCGAGCGCCTCGGCTCGAAGGCGAACGACGTGCCGGTGCTGAAGCGGGTGACCGCGACCTCGTCGAGCTCCTCGGCCGCCTCGACGCTCCGGAGGAGCGTGGCGTCGGACGGTCGGACGGTCAGGCGTGCGGTGGGCCCGCGCGACCCGGGGAACGTCGTACTCCGTGGCGGCCGGGCTCGGGGTCTGACGCCGGAAGTCGCCCCGCCGGGCCGGTGCCGTTGGTAGCGTCAGCCCCGGTTTCCGGCGGGAAAGGGTGCAGATGTCGGGATCGGGAGCGCGGGTCGCGGTCGAACCGCGCCCGCACGCTCCCAGCGCGCGGCACCGCGCGCCGGCCCGTCGTGCCTTCCGGCGGGCGCGGACCATGGGCGGCGCGCTGGCGGTGACGTTCCTCGCGGCGGTGCTCCCGGGCGCCGGCTACCTCTGGACCCGGCGCCGCCTCGGGTACGCCGCCCTGCTGCCGTTCCTCGCGGGTCTCGGTGTGCTGGCCTTCTACGCCCAGGACCTGCACCGGCTGCTCGACCTCGCCTTCGACCCGGCGCGGCTGCGCGCCCTCGCGATCGTGGTCGGCGTCGCGTTCGTCGTCTGGGCGTTCATGGTCGTCACCACGTACGCCATGGCCCGGCCGCTGGGCATGACCACGGTGGAGGGCAGCCTCGGGGCGCTCGTCGTCGCGCTGTTGTGCATCCTCGTGGCGCTGCCGGCGGTCCAGGCGGTCCGCTACTCCATGACGCAGGCCGACTTCGTCGAGACCGTTTTCTCCGGAGAGGACAACGCGACCACGCCCCAGGACGTCGACGAGGCGGACCCGTGGGGCGGCCGCGACCGCGTCAACGTGCTCCTGCTCGGCGGCGACGGGGGAGTCGGCCGCACCGGCATCCGCACCGACTCGGTGATCCTGCTCAGCATGGACACCCGCACGGGCAGGGCCGTGATGTTCAGCCTGCCGCGCAACATGATGAACGCGCAGTTCCCCGCGGACAGCCCCCTGCACGACGCCTTCCCCGACGGCTTCCGCAGCACCGACCCCGCCGCCGACCCGGGCAACTGGATGCTGAACGCGGTCTACAGCCAGGTCCCGGCCCTCTACCCGCACATCATGGGTGCGTCCGACAACGAGGGCGCCGACGCGGTCAAGCAGGCGGTCGCGGGCAGCCTCGGCACCCACGTCGACTACTACATGCTGATCAACCTGCTCGGCTTCCAGCAGCTCGTCGACGCGATCGGCGGCGTCACCGTCAACATCAACGAGCCGATCGCGATCAACGGCAACACCGACCTCGGCATCCCGCCCACGGGCTACCTCGAGCCCGGGCCGGACCAGCACCTCGACGGCTTCCACGCGCTCTGGTACTCCCGCGGCCGCTGGGGGAGCGACGACTACGACCGGATGCTGCGCCAGCGGTGCATGGTCGACGCGATCATCGACGAGGCCGACCCCCTCAACGTGCTGCGCCGCTACCAGGCGCTCGCGAAGGCGGGTCAGGAGATCCTGCGGACCGACGTGCCGGCCGAGCTGATGCCGGCGTTCGTCGACCTGGCCCTGAAGGTCAAGGACAAGAGGGTGAAGTCGATCGCCTTCGTGAGCTCCGACAAGTTCTTCTCCGGCGACCCCGACTACCCCTGGATGCAGTCGGTCGTCGCGAAGGCGCTGGGCCCGCGCACCCCGTCGGGCCCCCGCGACGACCCGGGCACGGCGGTCGCCGCGGACGACGCCTGCGGCTACCACCCCGAGGGCTGAGGCCGCGGCGCGTCAGCCGATCCGGACGCTCCGGGTGGCGACCAGCCGCATGACCGTGTCGCTGCCGCCGTAGCGGATCGTCATGGTGCGCTTGCCCTGCGGCAGGCCCTTGAGCGTCAGGGTGGCGGTGCCGTTGCGCAGCGTGACCGCCTTGGCGATGCCGGCCATCCGGACCACGAGGGGGCCGCTGACGGCGTCGACGCCCGGCGCCGTGACCGTGACCGTGACGCGCACCCGGTGGGCTCCCGGCGTCGTCTGCACCGCGATCTTCGGGTCGGACTTCAGCAGCACGGTGCTGGGCGTCTCCGCCGTCGTGGTCGTGTAGCCGGCCCGCGACAGGGTGATCCGCGCCGAGATCCGCGAGCCCAGGTCGATGTTGCTGATCTGGTACGTCGAGCCTGTGGCGTTGAGGACCGGCTCGCCGTTGCGCAGCCACTGGACGGAGACGTCGGCGTCGGTCGGCCGGAAGCTGCCCGTGTCCACGGTCAGCTGCTGCCCGAGCCGGGCCTCACCGAGCAGGCTGGGAGGCGTGTCCACCGTGAACGTGCCCGGCGCGACCGGTGCGGTCGCCGCGGTCGTGACGGTGACGTCGTCGTACCCGGCGCCACTGGCCGTCACGGTCGCCGTGATGGCCCGCTCGACCAGGTCGGGTCCGATGGCGAGCGTGTCGCCGGCCGGACCCTCGATGAGCTGGCCGTCGGCGAACCACTGGTAGCGCAGCGTCGTCGGCGTCGGCGTCCACTCGCCCGGCGCGAGGGTGAGGGTCGAGTCGACCTTCGCCTCGCCGGCCAGGGTGGGGGAGACGACGTTCTTCAGCGCGCCGGGCTGGACGGTCTCGGTCGCGGCCGAGGACACCGACTTCGCGGGGTAGCCGAGCATCGAGCCGGTCGTCGTGACCGTGATCTGGTGGTCGAGCTGAGCCCGGGTGAGCTTGAAGGTGGCGGCCGTGGCGCCCTTGATGGGCGTGCCGTCGGCGAACCACTGGTACGCCACGTCCGCGGCCGCGGGCTTCCACGTGCCGGACGACGACGACAGCACCGAGCCGACCTTCGCGATGCCGGAGATCACGGGCGCCGCCTGGTTGAGGAGCGGGACGTCGTTGAAGTGGATGAAGCCGCTCGGCCAGTTGCCGCTGCCGCGGGTGATGACCGCCCAGGAGAAGTCCCCGCCCCAGCTGTCCTGGGAGATGATGATCTCGTCGGCCGAGACCACCCGCTCGACGTACCCGACGTGGCCGGAGGAGCCAGCCGGACCCGTGTTGGCCTTCCACCAGGTCACCGCGCCGACCCGCGGGACGTCGTCGGTGATCTTGGGCATCGAGCCGCCCCAGTAGGTCGCGTTGCCGCCGCCGGACCACGGGCGCTCGTTCGGCAGCCCGCTCTTCACCATCCGGTACGCCGCGTAGTTCGTGCAGTTGTGGCCGGAGTACATCCGCCAGTACATCTTCTTGTTGTTCTGGGCGTAGCCGCCGTTGAACATGCCCTTCTCGCGGCAGTCCGTGTAGCCGTAGCAGAGGTAGGAGCTCCGGGCGAAGACCGCCGTGGACGGCTCCTCGCGGTGCCGGTGCGACGCCGTGTCGACCGGCCGGTCGGCGGCCGTCGCCGGCGCCGGGGCAAGCGCCAGCAGCCCGAGGACCAACCCCCCGACGAGGGCAGTGGTCACGGGCGCAAGCAGGCGGGACCGCAGCGACACGGGTGGGAGTCTAGGGACAAAAGTGCCCTCGTGGGAATGGTGTGACTGAAATTGTCAAGGAGACACGCCGGGCGTGTCGGTTAAATGACAACAGTGCAATTCACCCGGTTCCGGACGGCCGACACGTGGGGGCGAAATGAACAAAAGGCCCCGTGGAGCCGGGGCCTTCTGAGTGTCCGAGGGGGGACTTGAACCCCCACAACCGTTAAAGGTCACTAGCACCTCAAGCTAGCGCGTCTGCCAATTCCGCCACCCGGACGAGTGCGAGTGAAACTTTAGCAAAGGGGTCGGGCTTTCCCCGCATCGGGATCGCCTCCTGCGAGTGACATGCTGGGGTCATGGCGAACCAGTCCCCGAACGGCGCCCACGACCCGGCCGGCGAGGTGGTCGAGCTCTGTCGTGACCTGATCCGGATCGACACGACGAACTACGGCAACGACGACGGGCCGGGTGAGCGCAAGGCCGCCGAGTACGTCGCGACGCTGCTCGACGAGGTGGGCATCGAGTCGACGCTCTACGAAGCCGCACCGGGTCGCACGTCGGTCATCGCCCAGTGGGGCGGGAGCACCGGAGCCGGGCTGCTGCTGCACGGACACCTCGACGTCGTACCCGCTGAGGCATCGGACTGGCAGGTCGACCCGTTCTCCGGGGAGATCCAGGACGGCTACGTGTGGGGCCGCGGCGCGGTGGACATGAAGGACTTCGACGCGATGCTGCTGTCGGTCGTGCGGGCCCGCCAGCGTGACGGCCGGGTGCCGGAGCGTCCGGTCACGCTGTGCTTCACAGCCGACGAGGAGGCCGGCGGCCACCAGGGCGCCCAGGTGCTCGTCGAGCAGCACGCCGAGCAGCTCGAGGGCTGCACCGAGACGGTCGGGGAGGTCGGCGGCTTCAGCGCGACCGTCCGCGGCCGCCGGATCTACCTGATCGAGGCCGCGGAGAAGGGCATGGCCTGGATGCGGCTCACCGCCCGCGGCCGGGCCGGGCACGGCTCGATGATCAACCAGGACAACGCGATCACCGACCTGGCCACCGCGGTCGCCCGGATCGGCGCCCACGACTGGCCGGTGCGGCTCACGCCGACGATGAAGACGCTCCTCGCGGCCGTCGGGGAGCTGGCCGGCACCGAGGCGACGCCCGAGAACGCGCCCGCGCTGATCGAGGAGTTCGGCAGCGCGGCCCGGATGCTCGGCGCGGTCATCCGCAACACCGCCAACCCGACGATGCTCAGCGCCGGCTACAAGGTGAACGTCATCCCGACCGAGGCTTCCGCCCACGTCGACGGCCGCTTCCTGCCGGGCTTCGAGGACGAGTTCTTCGCGACCCTGGCCGAGCTGGTCGGCGAGCACATCGAGATCGACTACGTCAGCCGCCAGCAGCCCTGGGAGACGCCGTACGACGGCGACCTCGTCGACGCGATGACCCGCTCGCTGCTCGCGGAGGACCCGGAGGCGATCGTCGCGCCGTACCTGATGAGCGGCGGTACCGACGCCAAGCACTTCCGCAAGCTGGGCATGCGCTCCTACGGGTTCGCCCCGCTGCGGCTGCCCGCCGACCTGGACTTCACCGCGCTCTTCCACGGCGTGGACGAGCGGGTCCCCGTCGACGCGCTGGAGTTCGGCGCGCGGGTGTTCGACCGGTTCCTCGACGACGTCTGACCGGCCTCCCCGGCTGGCCCTCCGGACCCGCGGTTTGGTCCCAAACCGCAGGTGGGAGCGCTCCAAACCTGCGGTTTGGGACCAATCCGCAACATTCTTCGGTGCCGGGCGCCTACAGGTAGAAGTCGGGGCGAGCCTGGCGGATGATCTTGCGGCGCAGCACGACCCGGCGGGTGCCGTCGGCGCCGATGTGGACCCGCGCCAGCTCCCAGCCGCCGCGTTCGGCGCGTTCGACCAGCAGCTTGGTGACCACGTTGCGCGAGTACTCCCGCGAGAACGTCACCTTGTCGAACTCCCACTCCACCCCCGGGGCGGGCGGACGTCGCAGTGCTCGGCTCATGAGAACCCCCAGTTCGGCGTCAGGTGGTCAGTCGGCGGACACGTCGTCGAGAGCAGCGGTGATCTCGACGGGCAGGCTCAGCTCCTCGACACCCAGGGCGCCGCGCAGCTGCGCGGCGGTCCGGGCACCGACGATCGGCGCGGTGACGCCGGGCCGGTCGCGGACCCAGGCGAGGGCCACCTCGAGGGTGGTCCACCCGAGGCCGTCGGCGGCGCGGGCGACCGCCTCGACGATGCCGCTCGCGCGCTCGTCGAGGTAGGGGTTCACGAAGTTCGCGAAGTGTGTGGACGCCCCCCGGGAGTCCGACGGCGTGCCGGACCGGTACTTGCCGGTCAGCACGCCCCGCCCCAGCGGCGACCAGGGCAGCACGCCGAGACCGAGCGCCGCAGCGGCGGGCAGCACCTCGTGCTCGACGGCCCGGTTGAGCAGGGAGTACTCCACCTGGGTGGACGCCAGCGGCGCCCGGCCGGGCACGGCCCGCTGCCAGGTCGCGGCCTGGGCCGTCTGCCAACCGGAGTAGTTCGACACCCCGACGTACGACGCCCGCCCGCTCTGCACCGCGGTGTCGAGGGCCGCGAGGGTCTCCTCGACGGGGGTCTCGTCGGACCAGATGTGCACCTGCCAGAGGTCGACGTGCTCGACGCCCATCCGGCGCAACGAGGTGTCGAGCGTGGCGAGGAGGTGACCGCGCGAGGTGTTGTACTCACGCCCGCCACGGCGGGCGCTGATGCCGGCCTTGGTCGCGAGCACGATCTCGTCGCGGGCGACGACGTCGCCGATGAGGGTGCCGACCAGCTCCTCGGAGGCACCGTTGCCGTAGCCGGCCGCCGTGTCGACGAGCGTCCCGCCGGCCTCGGCGAACGAGATCAGCTGGTCGCGTGCCTCGTGCTCGTCGGTGTCGCGCCCCCAGGTCATCGTGCCGAGTCCCAGCCGGGACACGGTGAGGCCGGTCGCGCCGACACGCCGCTGCTGCATGGGGAGAAGGTAGCCAAAGGAGCCACGCGGAGCGCCGTCGGCTCGCCGTAACGACGTGGGTACGCCGGGGCCGTAGGCTGGCGCGGCCCGCGCACCGCAACCCGGCACTCACCCCGAAAGCGAGTCGATGAACTACTTCGACGCCGTCGTCCTCGGCATCGTCGAGGGGCTCACCGAGTTCCTCCCCGTCTCCAGCACCGGTCACCTCACCATCGCCGAGAAGGCCCTCGGGCTGGACCTCGCCGACGAGGCCGTCACCGCGTACACCGCCGTCATCCAGATGGGAGCGATCGCGGCCGTCGTCGTGTACTTCTTCAACGACATCTGGCGGATCGCGAAGGCCTGGTCGGTGGGCCTGGTCAAGCCGGAGTACCGCGGCCAGCTCGACCACCGGATGGGCTGGTACATCATCGTCGGCAGCATCCCGGTGGGCGTCGGAGGCCTGCTCCTCAAGGACTTGATCACCGGTGACCTGCGCTCGCTGTGGGTGGTGGCCGTGGCGCTGATCGGGTGGAGTGCGGTGATGTGGCTCGCCGAGCGAGCCGCCCGCCAGGTGCGCAGCGAGAAGGACCTCGGGCTGACGGACGCCATCGTGGTCGGCCTGACCCAGGTCGTGTCGCTGGTGCCCGGGATCTCCCGGTCGGGCGCGACCATCTCCGCCGGGCTCTTCCGCGGCCTCGACCGGGTGACCGCCACCAAGCTGAGCTTCTTCCTCTCGATCCCGGCGCTGGTCGGCGCGGGCATCTTCGAGCTGCCCGACGCGATGAGCGGCGACATCGGCGTCGGTGTCGCGCTGGTCGGGATCGTCGTCGCCTTCGTGGTCGCCTACGCCTCGATCGCCTGGCTGCTGAAGTTCGTCGCCGGGCACCCGATCACCTGGTTCATCCCGTACCGGCTCGCGCTGGGCGGCGTGCTGATCGTGCTCCTGGCGACCGGCGTGATGTCGCCGACCTGAGTCAGAGCCAGCCCGACCGCTTGAACCACATCCACAGCCCGACCGAGATCGACACCATCAGCAGCAGTGCCAACGGGTAGCCGATGGTCCAGCCCAGCTCGGGCATGTGGTCGAAGTTCATGCCATACACGCCGGCGATCAGCGTCGGCGCGGCCACCAGCGCGACGCCGGCCGAGATCTTGCGCATGTCGTCGTTCTGCTGCACCGAGATCTGGGCGAGGTGGGCGTCGAAGGCCGTCGACAGCAGCGAGTCCAGCGAGTCGACGGTCTCGGCCGCGCGGGCGAGGTGATCGGCGACGTCGCGGAAGAAGGGCGCGGCCTCGTCCGGCACGCCGCGCACGCCGCCGGTCGCGAAGCGGTTCATCGGCTCCTTGAGCGGCATCACCGCCCGTCGTACCTCGGAGATCTCGCGCTTCAGCGTGTAGATGCGGGCGGAGTCGTTGGTCCGCTCGTCGGAGAAGACCGACGCCTCGATCTCGTCGACGTCGATCACCAGCTCGTTGACGACGTCGGCGTAGGCGTCGACCACGCGGTCGCAGATGGCGTAGACGACCGCGCTCGGTCCGTGGTGGAGGACGGCCTCGCTCGACTCGAGGTACTCCCGGGCCGAGTGCAGCTCCGAGCCGTGGCCGTGGCGGACGCTGATGACGAAGTCCCGCCCGACGAAGAGCGCGATCTCGCCGGTCTCCACGGCGTCGTTCGCGTCGACGTACCAGAGCGTCTTGAGGATGAGGAACAGGCTGTCGCCGTAACGCTCGAGCTTGGGTCGCTGGTGGGCCTGGACGGCGTCCTCGACCGCGAGCGGGTGCAGCTCGAAGACCTCGGCGACGTCGGCGATCTCGGCCGCGGTGGGCTGGTGCATGCCGACCCAGACGAAGTCGCCGTCCTCGGTCGCCCGGCTGCGCAGCTCGCGGGGGTCGCTGTGGCCTTCGACACGAGATCCCTTGCGATAGAGGGCGCAGTCGACGATCACGCCACCACGCTAGGCCATGAGCTCGCTGGGGTGCTGCTGGATAGGGTCCACGACATGGCAACCCTGATCCTCGTGCGGCACGGCCGGACGACGGCCAACGCCTCCGGCATGCTCGCCGGCCGGCTCCCTGGCGTGAAGCTCGACGACACCGGCGCGACGCAGGCGGAGCGGGCGGGCGAACGACTCGCCGCGGTGCCGTTGGCCGCGGTGGTGAGCAGCCCGCTCGAGCGGTGCCGCCAGACCGCGCGCGCCATCACCCGGGCGCAGCCGGGCTCGCCCCGCGTCTCGACGGACCGCGGCATCACCGAGTGCGACTACGGCGACTGGCAGGGCCGGGCGCTGAAGGAGCTGGCCAAGGAGAAGCTCTGGGCGACCGTCCAGGCACAGCCCTCCGCGGCGGCCTTCCCCGGTGGTGAGTCGATGGCCGGGATGCAGGCCCGCGCCGTCACCGCCGTACGACGCCACGACGCGCTGATCGAGGCCGAGCACGGCCCCGGGGCGGTCTGGGCCGCGGTCAGCCACGGCGACGTCATCAAGTCGATCCTGGCCGACGCGCTCGGCATGCACCTCGATCTCTTCCAGCGCCTGCACGTCGACCCCGCGTCGATCTCGATCGTGCGCTACACCGGCACTCGCCCCTACGTCATCTCGACGAACACGCACGCCGGCGACCTGTCCTGGCTGGCGCCGAAGCCGGCCAAGAAGACCTCCCGCTCCCGCCGTGGCCCCGCGTCCTCCACCGACGCCGCGGTCGGCGGTGGCGCCGGCCCTTCCGCGACCTCCTAGGGTGAACGACATGGCACCTCTCGTCCACGGCTTCGACCCGCCGGAGCGGTTCGTCGCGGGCACCGTCGGCCCGCCCGGACAGCGCACCTTCTTCCTCCAGGCCCGGTCGGGCACGCGCATCGTCAGCGTGTCACTCGAGAAGCAGCAGGTGCAGGCGCTCTCCGAGCGCATCGACGAGCTGCTCGACGACGTGATGTCCAGCGAGGTCAGCGACTCCATCATCCCGGCCGTGGCCCCGCTCGGGCTCGAGGACTCCGAGCCGCTCGAGCAGCCGATCGAGGAGGAGTTCCGCGCCGGCACCATGACGCTGTCGTGGGACCCGACTGACGAGCGCATCGTGATCGAGGTCTTCCCCTACACCGAGGCCGCGGTGGTGAGCCCCGACCAGGTCGACCAGGACTTCGAGGAGCCCGACCCGGAGGAGGTCTTCCTGGTGCGGATCCCGGCCGGCGTCGCCCGCGCCTTCGTGAAGCGCTCGGAGCAGGTCCTCGAGGCCGGCCGTCCGAGCTGCCCGTTCTGCGGCAACCCGATCGACCCCGAGGGGCACCTGTGTGTCCGCGCCAACGGCTTCCGGCGCCGCGATCCGTGACACCCGACCTGCTCGAGGCCGAGCTCACCCTCCACGGCCGGATCATGCCCGCGTCGAACGCGACCTTCGTCGGCGAGATCGACGGCGTCCGGGTCGTCTACAAGCCCGTCGCCGGCGAACGCCCGCTCTGGGACTTCCCCGACGGGACCCTCGCCGACCGTGAGCGGGCGGCGTACCTCGTCTCGGAGGCGTGCGGCTGGGACGTCGTGCCGGAGACCTGGCTGCGCGACGGGCCACACGGCCCCGGCATGGTGCAGCGCTGGCAGGAGCCGGACGAGGAACAGGCGGCGGTCACCCTGGTGCCCGAGGGTGATGTCCCGGCGGGCTGGCGGCACGTGTTCGACGGTATCGACGGGCACGACCGGCCGGTGTCGCTGATCCACGAGGACTCCGCGCCGCTGCGGCGGATGGCGGTCTTCGACATCGTCGTCAACAACGCGGACCGCAAGGGCGGGCACGTGCTGGAGATGGTGGGCGGACACCGGTACGGCGTGGACCACGGCCTCACCTTCCACACCGACCACAAGCTGCGCACCGTGCTGTGGGGCTGGCTGGGCGAGGACCTGACCGCCGAAGAGGTCGCCGTGGTGCGGGCCGTCCGAGCCGACCTCGGGGGAGCGCTCGGCGACGCGCTGGCCGCCCATCTCACCGACCTCGAGATCGACGCGCTCGGCCGCCGCTGCCACCGGCTCGCCGAGCGCGCCGTGATGCCGTCGCCCCGCGGGGAGTGGCCGGCCATCCCGTGGCCGCCGTTCTGACGTGAGTCGATAGTCTTTGCGCATGCGCGCCTGGCCTACCCCCGAGATCCCGACCCTGCCCGCGGTGGGTCCGCCGGTGGCGCTCCACGACACCCCCTCCGGGACCCTCGTCACGACCACCCCCGACGGCCCCGCCCGCATGTACGTCTGCGGCATCACGCCGTACGACGCCACCCACCTCGGCCACGCCGCGACGTACGTCGCGTTCGACCTGCTCAACCGGGCCTGGCGCAACGCCGGTCACGAGGTGACCTACGTCCAGAACGTCACCGACGTCGACGACCCGCTGCTCGAGCGCGCCACGAAGGTGCACGTCGACTGGGTGGAGCTCGCGGAGCGCGAGACGGAGCTCTTCCGCCAGGACATGACCGCGCTGCGGGTGCTGCCGCCGGCGCACTACGTCGGTGCGGTCGAGTCGATCCCGCTGGTGATCGACCTGATCCAGCGGCTCGAGGCCGCGGGCTCGGTCTACCGGGTCGAGGACGACCTCTACTTCTCGGTGACCGCCGACCCCGCCTTCGGTGCGGAGTCCGGCTGGGACCGCGAGACCATGCTCGCGATCTACCCCGAACGCGGCGGTGACCCCGCTCGCCCGGGCAAGAAGGACCCGCTCGACTGCATCGTCTGGCGGGGCGAGGTCCCCGGCGAGCCCTCGTGGGCGAGCCCGTGGGGCCCCGGTCGGCCCGGCTGGCACATCGAGTGCACGGCGATCGCCCAGGAGCACCTGGGTGGCGCCTTCGACGTCCAGGGCGGCGGCAGCGACCTGGTCTTCCCGCACCACGAGATGTGCGCCGGGCACGCCCAGGTGGCGGTCCCCGGCACCCCGTTCGCGCAGGTCTACGCCCACGGCGGCATGGTCGGCTATGACGGCGAGAAGATGTCGAAGTCGCGCGGCAACCTCGTCTTCGTGTCCGCACTGCGCAACAGCGACGTCGACCCGATGGCGATCCGCCTCGCGCTGATGCGCCACCACTACCGCAGCGACTGGGAGTGGAAGGACGCCGAGCTGTGGGAGGCCGTCGACGACGTCGCGCGCTGGCGCAAGGCGCTGTCGCTCGGTGCCGGTGCCCCCGCTGCGCCCGTCGTCGACGAGGTGCTCGCGGCGCTCGCCGACGACCTCGACGCGCCGCGGGCGACCGCCGCCGTCGACCGGTGGGTCGCCGCGACCCTCGGCACCGACGGACTGGCCGACGCCAGCGACCCGGACGCCGCGATGCAGATGCTCGCCGTCGTCGACGCCGCCCTCGGCCTCGCGCTCTGGCTGAGCTGATCACCGAGCCCTGACGCACGCCTCCGGCGTGCGGTTTGGTCCCAAACCGCAACTGGGAGCGCTCCAAAGCTGCGGTTTGGGACCAAACCGCACCATCCGGACCGGGTCAGGCCTCGTCCTGGCGTCGCTTGAGGTACCGCTCGAACTCGCGGGCGATGGCCTCCCCGGACGCCTCGGGCAGGTCGGTGGTGTCGCGCGTCTCCTCGAGGGCGCGCACGTAGTCGGCGACGTCCTCGTCCTCCTCGGCCAGCTCGTCGACGCCGCGCTCCCAGGCGCGGGCGTCCTCGGGCAGGTCGCCCAGGGGGATGCTCACCTCGAGCAGCTCCTCCAGCTGGCCGATCAGGGCCAGGGTGGCCTTGGGGCACGGCGGCTGCGCGACGTAGTGCGGGACCGCCGCCCAGTACGACACCGCCGGGATGTCCAGCCGGACGCAGGCGTCCTGGAAGACACCCACGATCCCGGTCGGGCCTTCGTACGTCGACTGCTCGAGCTTGAGCCGGTCGACGAGCTCGAGCTCGGTCGCGGTGCCGGTCACCGGGATCGGTCGGGTGTGAGGCGTGTCGGCGAGGAGCGCGCCCAGGGTGATCACGAGCTCGCCGCCGAGGTCGTCGCAGGCGGCGAGCAGCTCGGCGCAGAACTGCCGCCAGCGCATGTTGGGCTCGATGCCGCGGATGAGGATCACGTCGCGGTCGAGGTCCGGGGGAGAGGCGATCGCGATCTGGGTGCTGGGCCAGGTGATCCGGCGGTGGCCGAGCTCGTCGGAGCCGACGATCGGGCGGTTCACCTGGAAGTCGTAGAACTCCTCGGGGTCCATCATGCCGACCGTCCGCGCACCCCAGACCCGGATCAGGTGGTCGACGACGGAGGAGGCGGCGTCGGCGGCGTCGTTCCATCCCTCGAAGGCCGCGATGACAACCGGGTTCACCAGCTCGGGGACGTCCTCCACCTCGATCACGCGTCCAGCCTATTCCGTGCCCCGCACCCGCCGCGGGCGGCGCGACGATTTCGTACGACGGACCGCGCAATGTCACGATCTGGGAATGCCGTCCAGCACGTGGACGCCGTCCCTACTCTTGGGTGTGCGGCCACCTCTGGTGGCCTGGAAGGAGTCACGGTGTCGTCGTCGCAGTCCCCGTCGCCCGAGCTGAGGCCGGACGCCACCGAGGAGCTCACTCGCGTGTTGCGGGAGCGGATCATGGTGATCGACGGCGCGATGGGCACCGCGATCCAGCGGGACCGGCCCGACGAGGCCGGCTACCGCGGCGAGCGCTTCGCCGACTGGTCGAGCGACCTGGTCGGCAACAACGACCTGCTCACGCTCACCCAGCCCGAGATCATCGCCGCCATCCACCGCGAGTACCTCGAGGCCGGCGCCGACATCATCGAGACCAACACGTTCAACGCCAACGCCGTCTCGCTCGCCGACTACGGCCTCGAGGAGTTCGCCTACGAGCTCAACCTGGAGTCCGCCCGGCTGGCCCGGCGCGAGGCCGACGCGGTGGCCACCCCGGAGCGACCGCGGTACGTCGCCGGCGCGCTCGGACCGACGACCCGCACCGCGTCGATCTCGCCCGACGTCAACGACCCGGCCGCCCGCAACGTGACCTACGACCAGCTGGTCGCGGCGTACCACGAGGCCGCCCGCGGCCTCGTGGACGGTGGCGCCGACCTGCTGATGGTCGAGACGATCTTCGACACCCTCAACGCGAAGGCCGCGATCTTCGCCGTCGAGACGCTGTTCGAGGAGAGCGGACGGCGCTGGCCGGTGATCATCTCCGGCACCATCACCGATGCCTCCGGCCGCACCCTGTCGGGCCAGGTGACCGAGGCCTTCTGGGACTCCGTCCGCCACGTGAAGCCGCTCGCGGTCGGCCTCAACTGCGCCCTCGGCGCGAAGGAGATGCGGCCCTACATCGCCGAGCTCTCGCGCCTCGCCGACACGTTCGTCTCCTGCTACCCCAATGCGGGGCTGCCCAACGCGTTCGGTGAGTACGACGAGGCGCCCGAGGAGACGTCGGCGATCATCGGCGAGTTCGCCGCCAGCGGGCTCGTGAACCTCGTCGGCGGCTGTTGCGGCACCACGCCCGCCCACATCGCCGCCATCGCGGCCGCGGTCGACGGCAAGGATCGACGTACCCCGGTCGAGGTCGCGCCCGCGATGCGCCTGTCGGGCCTCGAGCCGTTCGCCATCACCGAGGACAGCCTCTTCGTCAACGTCGGCGAACGCACCAACATCACCGGCTCCGCGAAGTTCCGCAACCTGATCAAGGCCGGCGACTACGACACCGCCCTCACCGTCGCCGCGCAGCAGGTCGAGAACGGCGCGCAGGTCATCGACGTCAACATGGACGAGGGCATGATCGACGGCGTCGCCGCGATGGACAAGTTCCTCAAGCTGATCGCCAGCGAACCCGACATCAGCCGCGTCCCCCTGATGATCGACTCCTCCAAGTGGGAGGTGATCGAGGCCGGCCTGCGATGTGTCCAGGGCAAGCCGATCGTCAACTCGATCTCCATGAAGGAGGGCGAGGACAAGTTCCGCGAGCAGGCCCGTCTGTGCCGCAAGTACGGCGCGGCCGCGGTCGTGATGGCCTTCGACGAGGACGGCCAGGCCGACAACCTCGAGCGCCGCAAGGCCATCTGCGAGCGGGCCTACCGGATCCTGGTCGACGAGGTCGGCTTCCCGGCCGAGGACATCATCTTCGACCCGAACGTCTTCGCCGTCGCGACCGGCATCGAGGAGCACGCCTCGTACGGCAAGGACTTCATCGAGGCCACGCGCTGGATCAAGCAGCACCTGCCCGGAGCCAAGGTCAGCGGTGGCATCTCCAATGTGAGCTTCTCGTTCCGCGGCAACAACCCGGTGCGCGAGGCGATCCACGCGGTCTTCCTCTACCACGCGATCGAGGCGGGCCTGGACATGGGAATCGTCAACGCGGGCGCGCTGATCCCCTACACGGAGGTCGAGCCCGAGCTGCGGGAGCGGATCGAGGACGTCGTCCTCAACCGTCGTCCTGACGCTGCCGAGCGCCTGCTCGAGATCGCCGAGGCGCACAACAAGGCCGGCGAGGTCGTCGAAGCCACCGCCGAGGAGTGGCGCGCACTCCCGGTCGGCGAGCGGATCACGCACGCACTGGTGAAGGGGATCGACGGGTTCGTCGAGGCCGACACCGAGGAGCTGCGCCAGGAGATCGCCGATCGCGGCGGCCGGCCGATCGAGGTCATCGAAGGCCCGCTGATGGACGGCATGAACGTCGTCGGCGACCTGTTCGGGGCCGGCAAGATGTTCCTCCCGCAGGTCGTGAAGTCGGCCCGGGTGATGAAGAAGGCCGTCGGCTACCTGATCCCGTTCATCGAGCAGGAGAAGCTCGACAACCCGGAGTACGCGACCGCCAAGGACACCAACGGCACGATCGTGATGGCCACCGTCAAGGGCGATGTCCACGACATCGGCAAGAACATCGTCGGCGTGGTCCTGCAGTGCAACAACTACGAGGTCGTCGACCTCGGGGTCATGGTGCCGGCCCAGAAGATCCTGGACACCGCGGCCGAGATCGGCGCGGATGCGATCGGGCTCTCCGGCCTGATCACGCCGTCGCTGGACGAGATGGTCAACGTCGCCACCGAGATGAAGCGGCAGGGGTTCTCGATCCCGCTGCTGGTGGGTGGCGCGACGACGTCGCGCGCCCACACGGCGGTCAAGGTCGACGGCAAGTACGACGGTCCGGTCGTCTGGGTCAAGGACGCCTCCCGGTCGGTGCCCACCCTGGCCGCCCTGCTGAGCGACGCCCAGCGCCCCCGGCTCCTCGCCGACGTCCAGGCCGACTACGACTCGCTGCGTGAGCGGCACGCCGCCAAGCACGACCGGCCCATGGTCACCCTCGAGCAGGCACGCGCGAACCGCACCCCGATCGACTGGAGCGACTACCAGCCGCCCGCACCGCAGCAGCCGGGTCGGCACGTGCTCACCGGCTACGACCTGGCCGAGCTGCGGGAGTACATCGACTGGCAGCCGTTCTTCAACGCCTGGGAGATGAAGGGGAAGTTCCCCGACATCCTCAACAGCCCGACCACGGGCGAGACCGCCCGCGCGCTGTACGACGACGCACAGGCGATGCTCGACCGGGTGATCGCGGAGGAGTGGCTGACCGCCAACGCCGTGTTCGGGTTCTTCCCGGCTAGCGCGGTCGGTGACGACATCGAGGTGTACGCCGACGACTCGCGCTCCGAGGTCCTCGCCACGCTGCGCAACCTGCGGCAGCAGGGCCAGCACCGCGAGGGCGTGCCCAACCGTTCCCTGGGCGACTTCGTCGCACCCCGGGAGACCGGCCTGCCCGACCACGTCGGCGCCTTCGCGGTGACCGCAGGGCTCGGCTCCCAGGACCGGATCCGGGCGTTCAAGGAGGCGAACGACGACTACTCCGCGATCCTGCTGGAGGCGCTCGCCGACCGGCTCGCCGAGGCCTTTGCCGAGCGGCTGCACCAGCGGGTCCGCACCGAGTTCTGGGGCCACGTGTCCGACGAGCAGCTCTCCAACGAGGACCTGATCGCGGAGAAGTACGCCGGCATCCGCCCGGCCCCCGGCTACCCGGCCTGTCCGGAGCACACCGAGAAGCGGACCCTGTGGGAGCTCCTCGACGTCGAGGCGGCGACCGGGATCGAGCTCACGGAGAGCATGGCGATGTGGCCCGGCGCCGCGGTGTCCGGCTGGTACTTCTCCCACCCGGCCTCCCAGTACTTCGTGGTGGGCCGGCTCGCGCGCGACCAGGTCGCCGACTACGCCGAGCGCAAGGGGTGGACGCTCGCCGAGGCGGAGCGGTGGCTCTCGCCGAACCTCGGCTACGACCCCGATGACTGATCTCCACCAGGAGCTCCCCGCGGCGGTCCTGTGGGACATGGACGGAACGCTCGTCGACACCGAGCCGTACTGGATCCAGACGGAGTACGAGCTCGCCGAGCGGTACGGCGGCACCTGGAGCCAGGCGCACGCGCTGAACCTGGTCGGCAACGACCTGCTCCACTCGGGCCGCTACATCCGCGAGCACATGGGCATCGACCGGACGCCGGAGGAGATCGTCGACGAGCTCCTCGACGGGGTCGTGCGCCGTGTCGAGGCCGCCGTCCCGTGGCGTCCGGGGGCGGTCGACATGATCGGGGCCGTCCGGGCCGCGGCGATCCCGAACGCGCTGGTCACCATGTCGTGGGAGCGCTTGGTGGCCCCGATCCTCGCCCAGCTGCCGCCCGAGACGTTCCGGGTCGTCGTCACCGGCGACCGGGTCAGCCAGGGCAAGCCGCACCCCGAGCCGTACCTCACCGCGGCGGCAGCGCTCGGCCTGCGTGCGGAGGACTGCCTCGCGATCGAGGACTCCAACACCGGCGCCCGGTCGGCCGAGGCCGCCGGCTGCCTGGTCCTGGTGGTCGAGAACCACGTCCCCGTCCTGCCGACCGACCGGCGGGTGTTTGCCGACTCGCTCGCCGGGCTCGACCTCGCCGCGGTGTGGGCGCAGCGGTACTAGTACCACCGGACAATGGCGGCGTGCACTCCGCGTCGTACAGGATGAAGACATCTCGGGGGAGCAGTTCCACCTGGATGAATCAGGAAGCAGTTGTCACATGTCTGTCCGACGCGGTCCCGCCATCGTGCTCAGCCTCGTGCTGAGTGCAGCGGCCCTCTTCGCCGTGCCCAGTGCGGCGTGGAGTGATGGCGGGAACGCATCGGACGTCGAGAAGGACCGCGACGGCTGTGACCGGGCGAGCGACTCGTTCGCCAAGCTCAAGGTGTCGATGGCAGATGGCAACGACTCCCGACTCCAGGTGACCGGCACCGTTTTCAGCGACGACAACGACGTGTGGACCTGGAAGCTCAAGCACAACGGCGGTGTGTCCGACGAGGGCCGGGCCCGCGGTCGTGAGGACGTCGACCTCTCCTTCCGGATCAGCCGCACGATGATCAACTTCCTCGGCACCGACACCGTCGTGTTCCGCGCCGAGAACCAGCAGACCGGAGAGGTCTGCCGCACCAGCGTCGACTACTGAGCCCTATCCTGAGCCCAGCTCCAGGGAGGGTCCGTCGGTGCGATTGCTCAAGAGTCCGGTCGCGTTGTTCCTGATCGTGGCCATCGTCGCGGTCGCCGCGCTCATCGTCGGCACGAACGAACGCGCCGACAGCGCCGCCAGCGACGAGGCGATCGCCGAGGCGAGCAGCAGCACCGAGATCCTCGCGAAGGCCGCGGTCGGTCCGTTGGTGCCTCCGGGCCTGGCCCGACTGACCTCGCGCCAGAATGCCCGGTACTTCGTTGCGCTCGACCAGCTCGACCGAGAGATCAAGCAACGTCTGATCGACCTCAAGCTCGTGCGCCAGATCAACATCTGGACGGAGGACGGCGTCCTCGTCTACTCCAGCGACCCCGCCCTGATCGGCCAGAAGTTCGAGCTCGACGCCGACCAGCGCCGCGTTCTCCGGGCGGGCGGCGTCGGGTCGAAGGTCGTCGACCCGGACCGGCCCGAGAACCAGCGACCCGAGGGCGCGTCGTCGCGAGATCCGCAGAGTGGCGCCTCCGTCACGGAGTCCCAGATCCAGATCTACACGCCCATGGAGTACGCCGGGCGCAAGCCGCTGCTGTTCGAGACCTACTACAACGTCGATGACATCTCCCAGCGCAGCTCCGAGATCTACGGCTCCTTCCGGTGGATCACGCTGGGCCCGCTGGTCCTGCTGATCCTCCTGGCGACACTCCTGCTCGTGGGCCTGGCGCGCGAGCTCACCCGGGCCGGCAAGGACCGGGAGCGGCTGCTGCGCTCCGCCATGGACGCCTCCGACGCCGAGCGTCGACGCATCGCTCGCGACCTGCACGATGGCGTCGTCCAGGACCTCGCGGGGACAGCGTTCTCGGTCAGCGCGGTCGCCCGCAACCCGGAGACGCCCCCCGACGCTCGGGACACGCTCACGGCTGCGGGTACCTCCCTGCGCTCGGGTCTGACCTCGCTGCGCTCGCTGCTCGCCGAGATCCACCCACCCGACCTGCACGCTGAGGGGCTCGCGTCCGCGCTCGCCGACCTGATCGCCCCCGCGGCCGCGGCGGGAATCCAGGCCTCGGTCAGCGTCGAGGGAACCGAGACGGTCTCGAACCAGGATGCCGCGCTCGTGTGGCGGGTCGCCCAGGAGGCGGTCCGGAACGCGATCCGTCACTCGGGCGCATCGACCATCGCGGTCACGGTGCGCGGCAACGGCGACGGCATCACCCTCGAGGTCGTCGACGACGGCACCGGGTTCGACCCGGCCGGCGCACGCGACCCCGACCGCTACGGGCTGCGGGGCCTCCGCAGCCTGGTCGCCGACAGCGGTGGCACCCTCGAGGTGCGATCCTCTCCGGGTGAGGGCACGACCGTGCGAATGGAAGTTGATGCCCGATGAGCAACACCCCGATCCGCGTCGTCCTCGTGGACGACCATGCCGTCATCAGGGCCGGCCTGGCGCAGCTGCTCGCCGGCACCCCCGACATCACGGTGGTGGGAACGGCCGCCAACGGAGCCGAAGCGCTCACGGTCGTCCGTGAGATCCGACCCGACGTCGTGCTCATGGACCTGCAGATGCCCGAGGTCGACGGCGTGGCCGCCACCCGGATGATGATGGCCGAGAACCTCGGCGTCGACGTGCTCGTGCTGACGTCCTTCTCCGACGGCGAACGGATCGTGGCCGCGCTCGACGCCGGCGCCGTGGGCTACCTGCTCAAGGACGCCGACCCCGAGGACGTGCTCCAGGGGATCCGGGCGGTCAGCCGCGGAGAGTCACCGATCCACCCCAAGGCCGCCCGGGCCCTGCTCGGCGTCCGGGCCGGGTCGAGCCAGGTCCAGCTGACCAGTCGGGAGTCCGAGGTCCTCGGCCTGGTCCGCGAAGGCCTCGCGAACAAGCAGATCGCGCGCCGGCTCGACATCAGCGAGCGAACCGTCAAGGCACACCTGACGTCAGCCTTCGCTCGGATCGGTGTCGCCGACCGCACCCAGGCCGCCCTCTGGGCCGAGCGCAACCTCTGACCCGGGCGCCCCGGAGGTCGCGGTTTGGTCCCAAACCGCAACGCAGAGGGCTCCAGATCTGCGGTTGGTGACCAAACCGCACGCCCAGCGAGCGCCTCAGCGGTCAGGCACGGCGTCCGGGACAGGCAGCGGCGGGGGAGTGCCTCCCCAGGCCGGGCAGACCGCCTGGTGCGCACACCAGTCGCAGAGACGACCCGGGCTGGGTCGCCAGTCGCCGGACTCCTCCGCGGCCCGGATGGCGCGCCAGATCGCCTCGACCTTGCGCTCGGTCGCGAGCAGGTCGCGCTCGTCGGGGACGTAGCGGAGCATCTCGCCGTTGCCGAGGTAGACGAGCTGCAGCATCGCCGGGACGACTCCGCGGGTGCGCCAGATGACCAGGGCGTAGAACTTCATCTGGAACAGGGCCTTCGCCTCGAACATCTCACCCGGCGAACGCCCGGTCTTGTAGTCGACGACGCGGATGGCGCCGTCGGGGGCGACGTCGATGCGGTCGACGAACCCACGCAGCAGGAGCCGCGAGTCGAGGACCGTCTCGACGTACAGCTCGCGTTCGGCGGGCTCGAGACGGCTGGGTTCCTCGAGGGTGAAGTACCGCTCCAGCACCGACCGGCACGACGCGAGCCAGGCCGCCGCATCCGGGCCGGGTGCGTCGGGCTCGGCGCCGGCGAACATCTCGAGCAGTGCCGGCTCCTGCTCGGCGAGCTGCTCCCAGGCCGGCTCCAGGAGCGTCTGGGCGCGCTCGGGCGTGCGCTGGGCCGCCGGCAGGTCGAAGAGGTCCTCGAGGACCTTGTGGACGACCGTGCCGCGCACGGCGTCGGGCGAGGGTGGCTCCGGCAGATGGTCGATCGTGCGGAAGCGGTACAGCAACGGGCAGCTCAAGAAGTCGCCTGCCCTGCTGGGGGACAACGCGCCCAGCACCTCGACACCGTCGACCGGCGTCGAGACCCGGGCGGCCGGTGACTCCTGCCCCACGCTCATGCACCTCACCCTAGAGGGGCCCGCGGACACTCCCACAGCTCCCTCGCGCAGCGTCGGATAGCCTCGACACGTGCCCGACTCGCCGCCCCGGTCTCGACCACCGGGCACGTTCAAGGTCGGCACGATCGCCGGGAGCGACGTTCTCGTCTCGTCGTCGTGGTTCCTGGTCGCCGGACTGATCGCCGTGATCATGGCGCCGGTCGTCGAGGTCGCCCAGCCGGGGCTCGGCCCGCTGAAGTACGTCGCCGGCGTGGCGTTCGCCGTGATCCTCTACCTCTCGGTGCTGCTCCACGAGGCGTCGCACGCGATCATGGCGCGCCGCTACGGCTTCCCGGTCACCTCGATCACGCTGCACTTCCTCGGTGGCATGACGGCGATCGAGGGCGAGGCCCGCAAGCCGCGGCAGGAGTTCTTCATTGCGGTCGTCGGCCCCCTGACCTCCATCGCGGTCGGCGCGGTCGCGCTGGGCCTACGACCGTTCACGCCGGACGGGCTGCTCCTCATGGCGGTCGAGGGCCTCGCCGGTGCCAACCTCCTCGTCGGTGGCCTGAATCTCATCCCCGGGCTGCCGCTCGACGGTGGTCGGGTCCTCAAGTCGGCGGTCTGGCAGCTCACGGGCAGCGTGCACCGGGGCACGATCGTCGCCGGTTGGGGCGGTCGTGTCACGGCGGTCGCGGTGCTGCTGTGGCCGGCCCTCCAGGAGCCGCTGTTCGGTACGTCGCCGGAGATCCTCGACGTCGTCCTGGCCTTCGTGATCGCCGCCTTCCTGTGGTCGGGCGCCACCGCCGCGATGTCGTCCGCCCGGCTGCGGAGCAGGTTCCCGCAGCTCGTTGCGCGGGAGCTGGCCCGCCGTACGCTCACCGTCCCGGACGACCTGCCGCTCGGCGAGGCGATCCGCCGGGCCCAGGAGTCCGGAGCCGGGAGTCTCGTCACGGTGACCGGGACCGGCGTACCGGTCGGCATCGTCAGCGAGGCCGCACTGCAGGCGACGCCCGAGGAGCGGCGCCCCTGGGTGCCGGTGTCGGCCGTGTCGCGGACGCTCGAGAGCGGCCTCCGTCTGCCCGCCGACATCCGGGGTGAGGAGCTGGTGATGGCGATCAGCCGTACGCCGGCGGACGAGTACCTCCTCGTCGAGCCGGACGGCACCGTCTTCGGGGTGCTCGCGACCGCCGACGTCGATAGGGCGTTCCGCGGGTCCGCGCACTAGGGTGCGGGCCGTGTCCGAGAGTCCCGATGTTGCCCCCGACGTCACCCCCGCGGCCTGGTCCGGCGTCCATCGCGGGCCGCTGCGCGCAGGGGAGTGGGTGCGACTCCTGGACGGCAAGGGCCGCCGGCACAACATCTGCCTGGAGCCCGGGAAGACCTTCCACACCAACCGTGGCGGCATGTCGCACGACGACCTGATCGGCCGCGAGGAGGGCTTCACGATCGTGTCCTCGTCGGGCGGTGAGTACCTGGTCTTCCGCCCGCTGCTCTCGGAGTTCGTCGTCTCGATGCCCCGCGGCGCAGCGGTCGTCTATCCGAAGGACGCGGCCCAGATCGTCGCCTTCGCCGACATCTTCCCTGGTGCCCACGTCGTCGAGGCCGGCGTCGGCTCGGGAGCGTTGACCTGCTCCTTGCTGCGGGCCGTCGGACCGTTCGGACGAGTGTCGTCGTACGAGCGCCGCGAGGAGTTCGCCGACGTCGCCCGCCGCAACGTCGCGCAGTTCTTCGGCGGCCCGGAGGGCGAGACCCACCCGGCCTGGGAGCTCACCGTCGGCGACCTGGCCGAGGCGCTGCCGGCGTCCGGCGACCGTGCCGACCGGATCATCCTCGACATGCTCGCGCCCTGGGAGTGCCTCGACGCCGCGGCCGACGCCCTCTGGCCCGGCGGCATCGTCTGCGCGTACGTCGCGACCACGACCCAGCTCTCCCGCTTCGTCGAGACCGTCCGGGTGCACGGCGGCTTCACGGAGCCGCAGGCGTGGGAGTCGCTGGTGCGCGACTGGCACGTCGAAGGCCTCGCCGTACGTCCCGGGCACAAGATGATCGGCCACACCGCCTTCCTCGTCACCGCGCGACGGATGGCCCCAGGCGAGAAGGCACCGATGAAGAAGCGCCGACCCGCTCCCGGCGCCTACGGGTCCGACTACACCGGCCCCCGGTCGCCCGCCGCCGTCGAGCAGATCGCGGTCGACGACCTGACCGACTGAACTCTGCGGTTTGGGACCAAACCGCAGGTTTCGGGGCTGCTCGGTTGCGGTTTGTGACCAAACCGCATGCCGTGCCGCGACCCGCCCGCGCCCAAATCGTGACCAACACTGCGAAATGAGCCCTTCCGTTCGAGGCACCCGCGGGTAGGGTCAAACGCACGAGGAGGTGGCGCTGATGTCGACATCGGAGGGCGTTTCCAGCACGGGGGGGCGCAGCCCTGAGGAGCTGGCGAGCCAGGTACGACTCCTGGAGTCCGAGGTCTCCGACCTCCGGCGCCGGTTGACCGAGAGCCCGACCTCGTCCCGCGGCCTCGAGCTGCGCCTGGCCGACGCCCAGCGCTCGCTGGCCGGCCTGACCTCGCAGAACGAGCGGCTCGCGCAGACCCTGCGCGAGGCCCGCGACCAGATCATGAAGCTCAAGGAGGAGGTCGACCGGCTCGCCCAGCCGCCGGCCGGCTTCGGCACCTTCCTCGCCCGCAACGAGGACGACTCCATCGACGTCTTCACCGGCGGCCGCAAGCTCCGGGTGAACGTCAGCCCGAGCGTCGACCTCGACCACCTGTTCCGTGGCCAGGAGGTGATGCTCAACGAGGCGCTCAACGTCGTCGCCGCGCTCGAGTACGAGCAGGTCGGTGAGGTCGTCATGTTCAAGGAGCTGCTCGCCGACGGCGAACGCGCCCTGGTGATCGCCAACGCCGACGAGGAGCGCGTCGTACGCCTGGCCGAGCCGCTGCGCAACCTCACGATCCGGGCGGGCGACTCGCTCCTGCTCGACTCCCGCGCCGGCTACGTCTACGAGAAGGTGCCGAAGTCCGAGGTCGAGGAGCTGGTCCTCGAAGAGGTCCCCGACATCGACTACAGCGACATCGGCGGCCTGTTCGGCCAGATCGAGACGATCCGCGACGCCGTCGAGCTGCCTTATCTCCACCCCGAGCTGTTCATCGAGCACGAGCTGAAGCCGCCCAAGGGCGTGCTGCTCTACGGCCCTCCCGGCTGCGGCAAGACGCTGATCGCCAAGGCGGTCGCCAACTCGCTGGCCAAGAAGGTCGCGGCCAAGACCGGCCAGGAGGGGAAGTCGTACTTCCTCAACATCAAGGGCCCGGAGCTGCTCAACAAGTACGTCGGCGAGACCGAGCGGCACATCCGGCTGGTCTTCCAGCGCGCCCGGGAGAAGGCCAGCGAGGGGACGCCGGTCATCGTGTTCTTCGACGAGATGGACTCCCTGTTCCGCACCCGCGGATCCGGGGTCTCCTCCGACGTCGAGAACACCATCGTCCCGCAGCTGCTCAGCGAGATCGACGGTGTCGAGCTGCTGGAGAACGTCCTGGTCATCGGTGCCTCCAACCGCGAGGACATGATCGACCCCGCGATCCTGCGGCCCGGCCGGCTCGACGTGAAGATCAAGATCGAGCGCCCCGACGCCGAGTCGGCACGCGACATCTTCAGCAAGTACCTCACCACGAGCCTGCCCTTGCACGCGGACGACCTGGCGGAGTTCGGCAACGACCGCGACGCCTGCGTCACCGGCATGATCCGGGCCACCGTCGAGCGGATGTACACCGAGACCGAGGAGAACCGGTTCCTCGAGGTGACCTACGCGAACGGCGACAAGGAGGTCTTGTACTTCAAGGACTTCAACTCCGGTGCGATGATCCAGAACATCGTCGACCGCGCGAAGAAGATGGCCATCAAGGACTTCCTCGAGCAGGACCAGCGCGGCCTGCGGGTCTCGCACCTCCTCCAGGCGTGCGTGGACGAGTTCAAGGAGAACGAGGACCTCCCGAACACCACCAACCCGGACGACTGGGCCCGCATCTCCGGCAAGAAGGGCGAGCGGATCGTCTTCATCCGCACGCTCATCACCGGCAAGCAGGGCACCGAGCCGGGACGCTCCATCGACACGGTCTCCAACACGGGGCAGTACCTGTAGCCGCAGCAGCGCTGGCTGCCGGTCAGGTCACGTCCGCGACCGTCGCGTCGAGCGCGCGCAGCAGGTCGGCGGCGTCGACGGTGAGCGCGACGCCGTGCGCGCCACCGCCCAGGCTGATCGGGCCTGCGATGGACGCGTCGGCGATCACCGGCAGCGCAGTGGTGCTGCCCAGCGGGGTGATGGTGCCGCGCACGTAGCCGGTCACGGCGTAGGCCGCCTCGGCGCTCGGCATCGAGATCCGGTTGACGCCGAGCAGCGCGCGGAGCTTGGGCCAGGCGATCTCCCGGTCGCCGGGCACCAGCACGAGGCGGTGGTCGCCGTCGCTGACCCGCACCACCATCGTCTTGACGACCTGACGCGGCTCGACGCCGCGGGCGGCTGCGGCCTCCTCCAGCGATCGGACCGGCCCGTGCCGGGTCACCGTGTGGGCGAGGCCGAGCCCCTCGGCCGCGGCGATCGCCCGCCCGGAGTTGTCGTCAGGGGTGCTCTCGGCCATGGGGAGGAACCTACGCCGGGTGGACGGCGCGGCCGACGAACCCGTGCGCCCAGGGGCGCGCGACGCCCGGCCCGGGGAGGTACGCCGCGGTGAGGTCGGTGACCTCCAGACCCGCGGCGGCGACCAGTGCCGGGATGTCCCGGCTGAGGTGGCAGCCGCCGCACACGCGACGCTGCACCGGGTCGAGCCGGCGCTGCCACCGCTCGACACCGGTGTCGGGAGCCCGGCCGTGCTCGAGGAAGTGGAACGTCCCGCCGGGCGCGAGGACCCGTCGTACCTCGCTCAGCGCCCGCCCGACGTCGGGGATCGTGCAGAGCGTGAAGGTGGACAGCACGGCGTCGTACTGACCGTCGGCCGCGCTCAGCCGTTGGCCGTCCAGGCCGGTGCGCTCGACGGGCACCCGGGAGCCGGCGCGGCGCCGGGCCGAGAGGGACCAACCGACCTCGGAGGGCTCCACCGCGTCCAGCCGGGTGACGCCGTCGGGGTAGCAGCCGACGTTGAGCCCGCTCCCGAAGCCGATCTCGAGCACCCGGCCGGTCAGGCCGTCGCAGGCGACGCTGCGCAGCTCCATCACGTCCGGCGACGAGAGAGCCCGGTCGGTGATGCGGGGTACGACGCGATCGGTCCAGAAGGCCATGGACCGAGGTTAGGACCTGCCGGGCTCGCGTACGCTCGAGTCATGAGCGTGCGACGGGTCATGGGGACCGAGGTGGAGTACGGCATCTCGGTCCAGGGACAGCCGTTGGCCAATCCCATGGTCGCCTCGTCACAGGTCGTCAACGCCTACGCGTCGGCGACCGTGAAGGCGCGCCGGGCGCGCTGGGACTTCGAGGAGGAGTCCCCGTTGCGCGACGCGCGCGGGTTCGACATGTCGCGCCAGGTTGCCGACCCGAGCCAGCTGACCGACGAGGACCTCGGCCTGGCCAACGTGATCCTCACGAACGGCGCGCGCCTGTACGTCGATCACGCCCACCCGGAGTACTCCACCCCCGAGGTCACCACGCCGCTCGACATCGTGACGTGGGACAAGGCGGGGGAGCAGGTGATGCTCGACGCGCAGCGCCGGGCCGGCCTGCTGCCCGGCGGCGCGCCGATCACGCTCTACAAGAACAACACCGACAACAAGGGCGCGTCGTACGGGGCGCACGAGAACTACCTGATGCGCCGGTCCACGCCGTTCGGCGACATCGTCAAGCACCTCACCCCGTTCTTCGTGAGCCGCCAGGTGATCTGCGGAGCCGGCCGGGTCGGACTGGGCCAGGACGGCCGCGAGCACGGCTTCCAGATCAGCCAGCGCGCGGACTTCTTCGAGGTGGAGGTCGGCCTCGAGACGACGCTCAAGCGGCCGATCATCAACACCCGCGACGAGCCGCACGCGGACCCGGAGAAGTACCGGCGCCTGCACGTCATCATCGGCGACGCCAACCTGGCCGAGATCTCGACGTACCTGAAGGTCGGCACCGCGGCCCTGGTGCTCGCGATGATCGAGGACCGCTTCATCACCGTCGACCTGACCGTCGACGGACCGGTCGCCGGCCTGCGTGCCATCTCCCACGACCCGACGCTGCGCCAGACCGTGACTCTCACCGACGGTCGGAAGCTGACCGGGATCCAGCTGCAGCTGGAGTACCTGGACCTGGCCAAGAAGTTCGTCGAGGACCGGTACGGCGCGGACGCGGACGCCCAGACCGTCGACGTGCTCGCACGGTGGGAGTCGGTCCTCGACCGCCTCGAGCGCGACCCGATGCTCTGCGCCCAGGAGCTCGACTGGGTCGCCAAGCTCCAACTGCTCGAGCAGTACCGTCAGCGCGACGGTCTCGAGTGGGACGACGCCAAGCTCCAGCTGATCGACCTGCAGTACTCCGACATCCGCCCCGAGAAGGGCCTCTACCACCGCCTGGTCGCCGGGGGCCGGATCGAGCGCCTGCTCGACGACGCCTCGATCGAGGCGGCGATGCACGACCCGCCGGAGGACACCCGGGCCTACTTCCGGGGCCGCTGCCTGGAGAAGTACGCCGAGCACGTGGCCGCCGCGTCGTGGGACTCGGTGATCTTCGACCTGCCCGGGCGCGAGTCGCTCCAGCGCGTCCCGACCATCGATCCGCTCCGGGGGAGCAAGGCGCACGTCGGTGAGCTGCTCGACCGCAGTGAGACGGCAGAGGCGTTGTTCACCGCTCTCACCCGATGACTGGATAGGGTCGAGTCATGGCACAGGAGCAGAAGCAACCGCGGAAGTCCTCGGAGAGCGAGGAGTCAGTCGAGACCGCCCCGGAGACGGATGTCGCCGAGCGCAAGGAGGCCCTCGACAGCGATGTCGACGACCTGCTGGGCGAGATCGACGATGTGCTCGAGACCAACGCCGAGGACTTCGTGAAGTCGTTCATCCAGAAGGGCGGCCAGTGACCGACCCCCGCCTCCCGGCTGCGTTCCTGCAGCCGGGCATGTCGTCGTTCAGCGACTTCCTCGCCGCCCAGGCCCCCGACCTGCTGCCCTCGCGCCGCGCCGTGCCCCAGGGCCACGCCGGCGACCTCGCGCCGCACGGCACCACGATCGTGGCCGCCACCTTCCCCGGCGGTGTCGTCATGGCCGGCGACCGCCGGGCCACGATGGGCAACATCATCGCCCAGCGCGACATCCAGAAGGTCTTCCCGGCCGACGAGTTCTCCGCCGTCGGTATCGCCGGGTCGGCCGGGCTCGCCGTCGAGATGGTGCGGCTCTTCCAGACCGAGCTCGAGCACTACGAGAAGATCGAGGGCAGCACGCTTTCGATGGACGGCAAGGCGAACCGGCTGGCCGCGCTGATTCGCTCCAACCTCGGCATGGCCATGCAGGGCCTCGCCGTCGTCCCCCTCTTCGCCGGCTTCGACATCGACGCCGCGCAGGGCCGGATCTTCAGCTACGACGTCACCGGCGGCCGCTACGAGGAGACCGCCTTCCACTCGGTCGGCTCCGGGTCGCTGTTCGCCCGCGGGGCGCTGAAGAAGCTCTACCGCGAGGACCTGACCGACGTCCAGACCGTCGAGGCGCTGATCGAGGCGCTGTACGACGCCGCCGACGACGACTCCGCGACCGGGGGTCCCGACATCACCCGCCGGATCTTCCCCGTCGTCCAGGTGATGACCGCCGAAGGCGGCCACCGGATGCCCGACGACGAGGTCGCGGCGATCGCCGACCGGGTCATCGCCGGCCGGATGACCCGACCCGACGGGCCGGCCGCACCGCTGAACGGAGGTGGCGCGCGATGAGCATGCCGTTCTACGTCTCGCCCGAGCAACTGATGAAGGACCGGGCGGACTTCGCGCGCAAGGGCATCGCCCGGGGCCGCTCCGTCGTGGCCGTGCAGTACGCCGACGGCATCCTGTTCGTCTCGGAGAACCCCTCCCAGGCGCTGCACAAGGTCTCCGAGATCTACGACCGGATCGCGTTCGCCGCGGTGGGCCGCTACAACGAGTTCGAGAACCTCCGCATCGCCGGCGTCCGGCTCGCCGACATGCGCGGCTACGCCTACGACCGGCGCGACGTCACCGGCCGGGCGCTCGCCAACGCGTACGCCCAGACCCTGGGCACGATCTTCTCCAGCGGCGGCGAGAAGCCCTACGAGGTCGAGCTCTTCGTCGCCGAGATCGGCGACGCCGCCGCGGACGACCAGCTCTACCGGCTGACGTACGACGGCCAGGTCGCCGACCAGCACGGCTACGCCGTCATGGGTGGCGCGGCGGACGTCGTGGGTGGGTACCTCGAGGAGCGCTACGTCGAGGGCTCCTCGCTCGCCGACGCCGTCGCGCTCGCGGTGGCCGCGCTCGGGCACACCTCGAACGAGAAGGGCGACGCCGAGGACCGGGTCATCCCTGTCGAGGACCTGGAGGTCGCGGTCCTCGACCGCACCCGCACCCAGCCGCGGAAGTTCAGCCGGATCCGCCCCGCCCGGCTCGAGGAGCTGCTCGGCGAGCGCGGGCCCGCCGTCCACGCACCCGAGCCGGAAGCCTCCTCCTCCACTCCGTCGCTGTCCGGGGATGAGGCAGCCGGCGGCGACCCGCCGGTCGCACCGCCCGTGAGCTGACTCCTGTCGCCGGCCGCCGTCTGTTGCGGTTTGGTCCCAAACCGCATGTTCGCAGCCAGATTGCTTGCGGTTTGGGACCAAACCGCGGGCATCGACCTGCGCGGGCGGTTGTCCACAGGCGCACCGTGCCGCCGTTTCGATCGGGGGCGCCAGGCGCAGGGTCCACGTCATGGACGACAAGGACACACCGATCCGCGGCGAGGTCAGGCTGGCGGGGCACCGACGCGTCAGCCACGGGCTGTTCCTGGTGCTCCGCGACGACCTCAGCGAGGACGAGGAGCTTCTGCGCGAGCTGCGTGCCTATCTGCTCGTGCTGCCTGATTCCGCCGTCTTCACCCATCTGACCGGCGCCCGGCTCATGGGCTGGCGGCTCCCACAGGTCCCGGAGCAGGTCCCGGTCTTCGCCGCGGTCGACCAGCGCGACGAGCGGCCGCGGCGGCACGGGCTGATCTGTTCGCGACTGCTGACCGACAGGGCACCGACCGGGAAGCGACACGGCCTGCCCGTCGATGCTCCGGAGGAGATCCTGCTCCGCGCCGCACGGGACCTCGGCGTCCTCGACCTGGTGATCATGATCGACTCGGCGCTCGAGAGGGGTGATCTCGATCGGGGGCGGATGGACGCGCTGCTGGCCAGCAGACGACCGGGTGTCCGGGTGCTGCGGGCGGCGTACCACCTGTCCACGGACCGCTGCGAGTCGGCCGGCGAGTCGGTGCTGCGTCTCTTCCACGAGGCGATCGACGTCCCGGTGCAGCCTCAGGTCGAGCTGTTCGACGACCGGGGCACCTCGATCGGTCGCGCCGACCTGGTGGTCCGGGGCACGACGTTCCTGCACGAGTACGACGGGGCCTACCACCGCGACAAGGACCAGCACCGGAAGGATCTGCGACGGGAGCGGGCGCTGGCCGGGACCTCGTACGTCCGGCGGGGGTTCGTGCTCGACGACCTGCTCAACCATCCGGCAGTGGTCATGCACGAGATCGACCGAGCACTGGGGCGACCGCACCTGCCGCGGCGGCTGGCGGCGTGGCGTCGGCGCGTCGACAACTCGCTGTACTCCGAGCGGGGACGCCAGCGGGTGATGAACCGGTGGCGGCGGACCAACGGCGTCATCGATTGGGCGATGACCTCATGATCCTGCGTCGACTTCTCGCGGTTTGGTCCCAAACCGCAGCGTCCGAGGCACCAGGGCACCGGCGGTTCGCGGCCGGTTTCACCGATGGCCGCCTAGGCTGAGCCTGTGGACCGGCGGATCTTCGGCATCGAGAACGAGTACGGCGTGACGTGCACGTTCAAGGGTCAGCGCCGCCTCAGCCCCGACGAGGTCGCGCGTTACCTGTTCCGCAAGGTCGTCAGCTGGGGCCGCAGCAGCAACGTGTTCCTGCGCAACGGCGCCCGGCTCTACCTCGACGTCGGCAGCCACCCGGAGTACGCCACGCCGGAGTGCGACGACGTCGTCGAGCTGGTCACCCACGACAAGGCGGGGGAGCGGGTCCTCGAAGGGCTGCTCCTCGACGCCGAGCAGAGGCTGCACGACGAGGGCATCGCCGGCGAGATCTACCTCTTCAAGAACAACACCGACTCCGCCGGCAACTCCTACGGCTGCCACGAGAACTACCTCGTCGGGCGAGCCGGGGAGTTCTCCCGCCTCGCCGACGTGCTGATCCCGTTTCTGGTGACCCGCCAGATCATCGTCGGGGCCGGCAAGATCACCCAGACCCCGCGCGGCGCGAGCTACAGCGTCAGCCAGCGCGCGGAGCACATCTGGGAGGGAGTCTCCAGTGCCACGACGAGGTCGCGGCCGATCATCAACACCCGCGACGAGCCGCACGCCGACGCCGAGAAGTACCGACGCCTGCACGTGATCGTCGGCGACTCCAACATGAGCGAGACCACGACGATGCTCAAGGTCGCCAGCTGCGACCTGGTCCTGCGCATGATCGAGGAGGGCGTGATCATGCGCGACCTCACGATGGAGAACCCGATCCGCGCGATCCGCGAGATCTCCCACGACGTCACCGGCCGCCGCAAGATCCGGCTGGCCAACGGGCGCGAGGCGAGTGCGCTCGACATCCAGCAGGAGTACCTCCAGAAGGCCCGCGACTTCGTCGACCGCCGCGAGATCAGCACCCCGGTGATCGAGCAGGCGCTCGACCTGTGGGAGCGCGGCCTCAAGGCCGTCGAGTCCGACGACCTCGGCTTGGTGGACCGCGAGATCGACTGGGTCATCAAGTGGAAGCTGATCGAGCAATACCGCGCCAAGCACGGCCTGCCCCTCGGCCACCCGCGGATCGCCCAGCTCGACCTCGCCTACCACGACATCCACCGCGGCCGCGGCCTCTACTACCTGCTCGAGAAGCGCGGCATGGTCGCCCGGGTGACCACGGACCTCAAGATCTTCGAGGCCAAGTCGGTCCCGCCGCAGACCACCCGCGCCCGCTTGCGCGGCGAGTTCATCCGCAAGGCCCAGGAGCGCCGTCGCGACTTCACCGTCGACTGGGTGCACCTCAAGCTCAACGACCAGGCGCAGCGCACGGTGCTGTGCAAGGACCCGTTCCGGGCGTACGACGAGCGGGTGCAGCGCCTCATCGACGGCATGTGAACGCCGATCAGGCTGCGCTCAGGGTTGCCCGTTAGTGTGTGCGGGCTCCCTGAAACACACCCGAAGCTGTGAAGGTGAACCCTGTGTCTCGACGTCTCCGACGCTTGCCCGTCCTGCTGCTGCCGCTCGTGCTGGCCACCACCCTGGCCGCCTGCGGCTCCGACAGCGGCGACTCCTCCGACGGCGGCTCGTCGTCCTCCGCCTCCGCAGGCGCACTCGACGGCGTCACGGTCACGGGTGATCCCGGCAAGGAGCCCGAGGTCACCTGGGACGGCAAGATGGAGGCCGGCGACATCGAGACCACCGTGCTGACCAAGGGTGACGGCGAGGAGGTCGCTTCCGGCGACCAGGTCTCCGCCCACATCTGGATCGGCAACGGCTACACCGAGAAGAAGGCCTACAGCACCTACGACGAGGGCCAGCCGCAGTCCGTCACGGTGAGCGACGACCTCAGCCCCGTCTTCAAGGACGCGCTCGAGGGCCAGACGGTCGGCTCGCGCGTGGCTGTCACCTCCTCGGCGGAGAACGCGTTCGGTGCGTCCGGCAACCCGCAGCTCGGCATCGGTAACAAGGACTCCGTGCTGATCATCGTCGACCTGATCAGCAAGACCACGGTCCTCGACGGCCCGCAGGGCGACGAGAAGCCCGCCCCGTCGTGGGCGCCCGGCCTGGTCCAGGACGGCGACGCCATCACCGGGCTCGACTTCAAGGCGACGCCCAAGCCGGACGGCAAGCTGAAGTCCGCCCCGCTGATCGTGGGCGACGGCGACGTGGTCAAGAAGGGCCAGACGATCACGGTCAACTACCTCGGCCAGGTCTACGGCGCCAAGGCGCCGTTCGACGAGAGCTACAGCAAGGGCCAGCCCGCCTCGTTCGCGATCGGCACCGGCGCCGTGATCTCCGGCTGGGACAAGACCCTCGTGGGCGTCACGGTCGGCAGCCGGATCATCCTGGCGATCCCGCCGAACGACGGCTACGGCAAGGAAGGCAACTCGGGCGCCGGCATCAAGGGCACCGACACGCTGTACTTCGTGGTCGACATCCTGGCTGCATCCTGATCTGTCCGCGAGGATCAGCAGCATGGCCATGAGCATGACGGTGCGCAAGAGCGAGCGCCTTCTCAACCTGCTCATCATGCTGCTGGTCCAGCGGACGTACGTCCCGAAGGACCGGATCCGGGCGATCCTCTACCCGGGCTCCAGCACCGACGCCTTCGAGAAGATGTTCGAGCGCGACAAGGAGGAGCTGCGCAGCCTCGGCGTCCCGATCGAGGTCGGCAGCATCGACCCCTACTTCGACGACGACCCGGGCTACCGGATCCGTCCCGACCAGTTCGCGCTCCCGGACATCTCGCTCACGGCCGACGAGGCAGCGGTGATCGGGCTCGCGACCCGCGTCTGGGAGCACGCCCGGCTCGCCGAGGCGACGACCGAGGCGGTGCGCAAGCTGACCGCCCTGGGCGTCCCGATCGACGTCAGCGCCCTCGACATCGCCGAGTCGCGGCTCAGCGCCGACGAACCGTCCTTCGACGTGTTCTGGGAGGCGACCCAGGAGCGCACGCCGGTCGAGTTCGACTACCGGCGCTCGGGCGCGACCACCACCACGAAGCGGCACCTCCAGCCGTGGGGCGTCGTGCGCTACTCCGGCCGCTGGTACGTCGTGGGGCTCGACACCGATCGGGGCGAGGAGCGCGTGTTCCGCCTGTCCCGGGTCCGTGGCGACGCCCGCAAGTCGGGTGAGCCCGGCTCGTACGAGGTGCCGCCCGGCACCGACATCCGTGCCACCACGATGCGCCTGGCACCCGCGCCGACCACCGGCCGGGCGGTGCTGCTGGTCCGCGAGCACGCCGGGCTGGCGCTGCGCCGCGACGCGGAGTCCGTCGAGCGCGGCGTCGTCGGCCCCGACGAGCGCACGGCGTGGGACCGGGTCGTGATCAGCCGCGGCGGCGACGGGGTCTCCGACGAGGTGCTCGGGTACGGCGCCGACGTCTACGTCGAGGAGCCGGCCGAGCTGCGCACGACCGTCGTCGACCGGCTCCGGGCCGCGGTCGGAGCGGCGTCATGACGAGCTCCCCGTCGTACTCCCAGCAGGCCGGCGCGAAGGACCAGGTCGCCCGGCTCCTCGCCTTGGTGCCGTTCCTGCACGCCCGCGGGCAGGTCCGGCTCGACGACGCCGCGAAGGCGCTCGGCGTGCCTCAGGACCAGCTGCTCAGCGACCTCAAGGTGCTGCTCATGTGCGGCCTGCCGGGCGGCTACCCCGACGACCTGATCGACGTCGACCTCGACGCGCTCGAGGGCCCGGAGGCCGACGGCGTCATCCGGGTGACCAACGCCGACTACCTGGCCCGGCCGCTGCGGCTCACGCCGACCGAGGCGACCGCGATCATCGTGGCGCTCCGGGCGCTGCGCAACGGCGCCCGCGACGAGACCCGTGAGGTCGTCGACCGGGCCCTGGCCAAGCTCGAGGCGGCGGCCGCCGAGGGCTCCGCCGCGGTCCAGATCGACCCGGGCGAGGACCCGGTCGGCACCGACCTCACCCAGCTCGCCGCGCGGCTCCAGGACGCCGCCGACCGGGCCGTGCAGGTCGCCATCACCTACTTCGTGCCCTCGCGCGACGAGGAGTCGGAGCGCACCGTCGACCCGCGCGGCGTCGTCACCGCCCACGGCGTCACCTACCTCGATGCCTGGTGCCACAGCGCCGAGGCGCCGCGGCTCTTCCGGCTCGACCGCATCCGGCGGGCCGAGGTCTCCGAATCACCGGTCGTGACGCCGCCCGAGGCCCCCCGTGACCTGGCCGACGGGCTCTTCGCCCGGGCCGACGACACCACGCTGGTGACCCTCCGGCTGGGGCGCGAGGCGCGCTGGATCGTCGAGTACTACCCGGTCGAGGCCGTCCGCCCGCGCCGCGGGGGAGTCCTCGAGGTCGACCTCCTGATCGCCGACGAGCGCTGGCTGCAACGCCTGCTGCTCCGGCTGACCCCCCACGCGGAGGTGCTCCACCCGGTGGAGTACGCCGAGGCGTACACCTCGGCCGCACGGGCCGCCCTCAGCCTCTACGAGTGACTCCAGCGTAGTATGAAGCCCATCCAGACCTACACGTGAGGACGCACATGTCTCCGCTTCTCATCGGCGGCCTCGGCACCACCGAGCTCCTGCTCATCCTGGCCGTCGTCGTCTTGCTGTTCGGTGCGACAAAGCTCCCCGACCTGGCCCGCGGCAGCGGCCGGGCGCTGCGCATCTTCAAGGCCGAGACGAAGGGCCTGATGGATGACGACGACGAGGTCACGGTCGACCCGGTGACCAAGACGCCCGAGCAGCGCGAGATCGAGACGCGCCAGGCCGAGCTCGACGCCCGGCAGGCCGAGATCGACGCCGAACGCGACCGCCTGCGCCGCAACGACACCGCCTGACCGCGGCGCCGTCTCAGTTGGCCATCAGCGGGGTCTTCGACTACTTCTCCGGCCGCCCACGCCACCCCATCGGCGAGGACGGCCGGATGGCGCTCGGGGATCATCTCCGAGAGTTGCGCGCCCGACTACTGCGGTCGGCGCTCGTGCTCATCGTCGCCTTCTTCGTGGCCCTTGCCTTCTTCGAGCATCCCGACGGCGGGCTTCTCGAGCTCGTGTTGCGCCCCTACAACGACGCCCAGGAAGCACTCAGCGGCAAGACGCAGACCAAGGCGTACGTCGCGGGTCAGACCGGCCCGCTCCTCCTGCAGCTCAAGCTCTGCGGTGTCGCCGCGGTCGTCGCGTCCAGCCCGTACTGGCTGTACCAGATCTGGGGCTTCATCGTCCCGGGCCTGCACGACTCCGAGAAGAAGTGGTCGCGGATCTTCGCCGCGGTCGCGGGACCGCTGTTCATCGTCGGCGTGCTCACCGGCTACTACGTCCTCCCCAAGGGCCTCGAGGTCCTGATCGGCTTCACCCCGGCCGGCCTGGAGAACCTCGTCGAGTTCAACGACTACTTCTCGTTCCTGACCCGGATGCTGCTGGTCTTCGGGATCGCCTTCGAGATCCCGCTCTTCGTGATCATGCTCAACCTGGCCGGGGTGGTCTCGGGCAAGGCGCTCGGCAGGTACCGGCCATGGATCATCCTCGGCACGTTCGTCTTCGCCGCGGTCGCCACCCCGTCGACCGACCCGTTCTCGATGCTGATGCTGGCGATCCCGATGCTGGTCCTCTTCGGCGCCGCGGAGATCATCGCGCGCTCCGTGGACCGGGCCCGTGGCCGCGCCCAGGGCTCGACCGACCAGTGGGGCGACGACGAGGTCTCGCCCCTGTGAGCTCACCGCCGGCGCTGGCCGTCGTCGACCCCTTCGACCTTCCCGAGTGGCTGGGTGAGGCCGACGTCACCTGGACCGCCGAGGCCGGCCTGCGCAGCGGGTACGCCGTACCCGGGCACCTCGGCGCCGACGGGCAGGGCCCGCTCCCGTGCGACCTCCTCGCGGTCGACGTCGCCTACCCGGTCCCGGTGGCCTCCGACGGGGTGCGTCACGACGCCCACCAGGCCTGGCGCTACGGCCAGGTGCTGCTCGTCGACGCCGCCGGCCGGCTCACCCTGGCGGTCCCCGGCACCGGCTTCACGGCCGACCTCGTCCTCGACGCCCTGGGCCGCCTGGCCAAGGCGGTCGGGGCCTCCGAGGACCACTACTCCGTCCGCCTGCGCATCGGCGTCTCGCGTTGAGGTTTGGTCCCAAACCGCAGCCGGGAGCGCTCCCAGTCTGCGGTTTGTGACCAAACCGCATGCCTGAGGGCGCCGGTGACTAGTCTCAGCCGCGTGACCGGCCCCGACCGCGAGATCGCGCTCCTGACGAATCCCACCGCCGGGAAGGGCAAGGGCGCCCGAGCTCGCGCGGTCGCGCTGAGCCGGCTCCGCTCCGCCGGCATCACCGTCCGCGACCTCGAGGGCCGCGACGCCGACGAGGCTCTCGACCTGGCCCGCCAGTGCGTCGCCGACGGCGTCGACTCGCTGGTGGTGGTCGGCGGTGACGGCATGGTCCACCTCGGCGTGCAGGCGGTGGCCGGCACCGGCACCAGCCTGGGCCTCATCCCGGCCGGCACCGGCAACGACGTCGCGCGCTACTTCGACCTGCCCCGCAAGGACCCCGGCGCCGCTGCCGACCGCGTGGTGGCCGGGCGGACCCGCGTCGTCGACCTGGCCCGGAGCGGCACCCTGCACTTCATGACCGTGCTCTGCGCCGGGTTCGACGCCATCGTCAACGAGCGCGCCAACCGGATGACCTGGCCCAAGGGGCAGATGCGCTACAACATCGCCACCCTGGCCGAGCTGCGCACCTTCAAGCCGCTGCCGTACACGCTCGACCTCGACGGCACGAGCCTCACCCTCGACGCGATGATGGTCTCGGTGGGCAACGGCCCGTCGTTCGGCGGCGGCCTGCGCATCACCGAGGGCGCGCTCCTCGACGACGGGATGCTCGACGTGGTGATCATCAAGCCGATGAGCAAGATGGCGCTGGTCACGACGTACCCGAAGCTCTTCAAGGGCACCCACGTCACCCATCCGCAGTACGAGCACCACCGCGTGCGCAGCGTGACCGTCGCGGCGCCGGGGATCATCTCGTACGCCGACGGCGAGCGCTTCGGAGCGCTGCCGCTCACGATCGAGTGTGCTCCCGGGGCCTTGACGGTGCTCACCTAGGCTGAGGGGCATGAGCACCGCGGACGACCAGGAACTCTCCCCGTCCGAGCGGTACGCCGACTACCGCAGCGGCCGCCAGCACCCCGTGCTGCGGGCCTTCACGGGGCTCTACGACTTCCCGCTCGACGGGTTCCAGGTCGAGGCCTGTCGGGAGATCGAGGAGGGCCGCGGCGTGCTGGTCGCGGCACCGACCGGGTCCGGCAAGACGATCGTGGGCGAGTTCGCCGTCCACCTGGCCCTCGAGACCGGCCGCAAGTGCTTCTACACGACCCCGATCAAGGCGCTCTCGAACCAGAAGTACAACGACCTCGTGGCCCGCTACGGCCCCGACCAGGTCGGCCTGCTGACCGGCGACAACGTCGTGAACGGCGAGGCACCGATCGTGGTGATGACGACCGAGGTGCTGCGCAACATGCTGTACGCCGGGTCGCGCACCCTGCTCGGCCTCGGGTTCGTGGTCATGGACGAGGTGCACTACCTCGCCGACCGGGCCCGCGGCGCGGTCTGGGAGGAGGTGATCATCCACCTGCCGGAGTCGGTGGCGCTGGTCTCCCTGTCCGCGACCGTGTCCAACGCCGAGGAGTTCGGCGAGTGGCTGGCCACCGTCCGCGGGGACACGACGACGATCGTCGAGGAGAAGCGCCCGGTCCCGCTCTACCAGCACGTCATGGTCGGCAAGCGGCTGCTCGACCTCTTCGCCTCCTCCGACATCGACGCGGCCGCCGGCTTCGTGAAGGAGGGCGCCCCGGTCAACGACGAGCTGGTGAAGATCGCCCGCGACGACTGGGCCAGCAGCCGGATCACCGACCGACGCTCGCCGAAGGGCCGCAGCAAGCCCGGGCAGCGCGGGGGCGGGCCCCGGCAGGTCGGCAACGGCCGCCGGGTCTGGATCCCCAGCCGCGCGGACGTCATCGACCGCCTCGACCGCGAGGGGCTGCTGCCCGCGATCGTCTTCATCTTCAGCCGGGTCGGCTGTGACGCGGCCGTCACCCAGTGCCTCAGCGCCGGCATCAGGCTCACCAAGCCCGAGGAGCGCGACGCGATCTACGAGTACGTCGAGGAGGCCTGCCGGCACCTGCCCGAGGACGACCGGCACGCGCTCGGTTACCACGACTTCCTCGACGGCCTGACCCGTGGCATCGCGGCCCACCACGCCGGCATGCTGCCCGCCTTCAAGCAGTGCGTCGAGGAGCTCTACATCCGCGGCCTGTGCAAGGTGGTCTTCGCGACCGAGACGCTGGCGCTCGGTATCAACATGCCGGCCCGCACGGTCGTCATCGAGAAGCTCTCGAAGTGGAACGGCGAGACGCACGCCGACATCACGCCGGGGGAGTACACCCAGCTGACCGGGCGCGCCGGGCGCCGCGGCCTCGACGTCGAGGGCCACGGCGTCGTGTTGTGGCAGCCCGGCATGAACCCGCGCGAGGTGGCCGGCCTGGCGTCGACCCGCACCTACCCCCTGCGGTCGTCGTTCCGCCCGTCGTACAACATGGCCGTCAACCTCGTGCACCAGTTCGGCCGCGACACCTCGCGCCAGCTGCTCGAGCAGTCGTTCGCCCAGTTCCAGGCCGACAAGGCCGTCGTCGGGCTGGCCCGCCAGCTGCGCAAGAGCGAGGAGGCGCTGGCCGGCTACCGCGAGGCCGCGACCTGCCACCTCGGCGACTTCATGGAGTACGCCGACCTGCGCCGCCAGATCAAGGAGGTCGAGAAGGGCGCCACCCGCGCCAAGCGCACCGACCGCCGCGAGGAGGCGCTCGCCTCGCTGCGCGAGCTCAAGCCCGGCGACGTGATCCAGGTGCCGACCGGCAAGTTCGCCGGGTACGCCGTCGTCGTTGACCCCGGCTGGTCACCCGAGGGCCCGCGCCCGTACGTCGTCACCGCCGACCGCCAGGCCCGCCGGCTCGCGATGATCGACTTCCCGACGCCGGTGTCCGCGGTGACCCGGCTGAAGATCCCGAAGAACTTCAACGGCCGCAACCCGCAGATGCGCCGCGACCTCGCCTCGGCGCTGCGCTCGCGCACCCACGACCTCGCCCCGCCGCCTCCCGGGCGCGAGGCCGCCCGCCGCAGCGCCGACCCCGCCCAGACCCACGCCGACGCGGAGATCACCAGGCTGCGGGCCGCGCTCAAGGCGCACCCGTGCCACGACTGCCCGGACCGCGAGGACCACGCCCGCTGGGCGGAGCGCTACTTCAAGCTCGACCGCGACGCCCAGACGCTCAAGCGCCGCGTCGAGCAGCGCACCAACACCGTCGCCCGCCAGTTCGACCGGGTCTGCGAGGTGCTCACCGCCCTCGACTACCTCGACGGTGACACCGTCACCGAGCGTGGCCGGCACCTGATGCGGCTCTACTCCGACATGGACCTCGTGGCCGCCGAGTCGATGCGCAACGGCCTCTGGGACGACCTCTCGCCCTCGGGGCTCGCGTCGGCCCTGTCCGTGCTGGTGTTCGAGGCCCGGCGCCCCGACAACGCGTCGTCGCCGCGGCTGCCCGGCGGCGGCGTCCGCGAGGTCGTCGGCGAGATGGTGCGGCTCTGGGGGAGCCTCGACGTCCTCGAGCGCGAGCACCGGCTCGACTTCCTGCGTCAGCCCGACCTCGGTTTCGCGTGGGTCGCCTACCGCTGGGCCGAGGGCGACGACCTCGACAGCGTCCTGGAGGCCAGCGACCTGGCCGCCGGCGACTTCGTGCGCTGGATGAAGCAGCTCATCGACCTGGCCGGCCAGGTCGCCGACGCCGCCGGCGACTCCGCGCTGCGCGAGACCGCCCGCGACACCGTCCGGGCGCTGCGCCGCGGCGTGGTCGCCTACACCGCCCTGGCGGACTAGGCCTGACGGACCGCTTCGTTGACCGGCGTGTCGCCGTTCACGAGGTTCCACTGCTTCCTGATCGTGGAGTCGGCGTCGAGGACCGCGGCCACGACCGCGGCGACATCGGCCCGGGTGACGTCGCCGCGGGTGACGTCGGCACCGAGGGCGACCAGGCCGGTCGCCGGGTCGTCGGTGAGCCGGCCGGGGCGCAGGATCGTCCAGTCCAGGATGCTGGTGCGCAGCGCCGCGTCGGCGTCGCGCTTGGCCTCGACGTACGCCCTCCAGACGTCACTGGTGTCGTCCGGCAACGGGTCGTCGACGCCGATCGCCGAGATCTGGACGAACCGGGTGATGCCGGCCTGCCGGGCTCCCTCGATCGACTTGAGCGAGCCCTCGAGGTCGACGGTCCGCTTGCGCTCGATGTTGCCGTCCGGGCCGCCCCCGGCGGCGAAGACCACCGCGTCGCAGCCCTGGAACGCCGCCGCGAAGTCGCCGGCGCCCTGCCGCTCGATGTCGAGGAGGCGGACCTCCGCGCCGCGGTCCTCGAGCTCCGCGCGGTAGCCCTCGTTGCGGACCAGCGCCACCGGTGTGTGGTCGGAGCGGCGCAGGACGTGGAGGAGGTGAAGGGCCACCTGTCCGTGGCCGCCGACGATCGCGATTCGACTCATGCAACCACCGTACGAGCGGTCCGGTTGCGGCGTACCGTGCGAGCGTGGCCACCTCGCACACCGGCCTGCTCGTGATCGGAGCGGGTCCCTACGCCTACTCCGCGGCGGCGTACGCCGGCGACCGGGGCATCGACACCCACGTCGTCGGGCTGCCGTTGGCCTTCTGGCGCGACCAGATGCCGCCCGACATGTACCTGCGCTCCGGTCCCGACTGGCACCTCGACGCCAACCGGGAGGACACCTTCGAGGCCTTCTTCGAGGACCGCGGTCTCGATCCCGCCGACCACGACCCGATCCCGATCGGCGTGTGGCTCGACCACGCCGAGTGGTTCGCCGCCCGCAAGGGGGTCGTGGCCGACCCGCGCCTGGTCACCGAGCTGACGAAGCCGGACGGCAGGTACGTCGCGACCCTCGACGACGGCACCACGATCGAGGCCGACAAGGTCCTGGCCGCGCCGGGCGTCGGCTACTTCGCGCACCTGCCCGCGTGGCACGCCGACGTCCCGGCGGACCGGCGCTCGCACACGCGCGACCTGGTGTCCTTCGACGACCTCGCGGGCGCGCGGGTCGCGATCGTCGGCGGTCGGCAGAGTGCCTACGAGTGGGCAGCACTGCTGTGCGACCACGGGGTCGCGAGGGTCGATGTCGTGCACCGCCACGACACGCCGGAGTTTGCCAAGGTCAGCTGGGCGTTCGTGGACGACTACGTCGACCAGACCCTGACCCACCGGGGCTGGTGGCGGCAGCTGCCGGCCGAGCAGAAGGCCGCGGTCGCCCAGCAGTTCTGGGCGGTCGGGCGGCTGACCCTCGAGCCCTGGCTGGTGCCACGGATGACGCCCGGCGTCGTGCACAGCCACCCCGGCACCGAGGTCGCCGCGGTCGACGTGCGTCCCGACGGAGCCGTGGCCCTGGCCCTGTCGGACGGGGGCGCGCTGGAGGTCGACCACGTCGTGTTCGCCTCGGGCTACCAGGCCGACCTGGCCCGGGTGCCCTACCTCGCCGGCGTCCTGGACCGGGTCTCGGTGACCGACGGGTTCCCGGACCTGTCGGAGGGCTTCGAGACGACGCTCGACGACCTGTACGTCGTCGGGTTCGCGTCGACCCGCGACTTCGGACCGTTCTACGGCTTCACCAAGGGCTGCCCCTCGGCCGCCCGGATCGTCGTCGACGAGATGCTGCGCTCCCGGTAGCCGGCCTAGCTGCAGAGCACCTCGGTGAGCCGCTGGACCGGGCTCTCGATGCCCCAGCGGGTGCCGAGCTCGGCGACCTTCGCGAGGTCGCGCGGCTCGCGGGGGAGCGTTGTGTCGGGGGAGCCGAGGTCGATGTCGCGGGCGACGGCGACGACCGCGGGCGCCACCTCGAGGTAGTCGGCGGCCGCCTTGATCTTGCCGCGCGGTCCCGGACCCATGTCGGACTCGGGGTCGAGGGCCGCGGCGATGATGGCGTCCATGTCGCCGAAGCGGCCGAGCAGCGTGGCCGCGGTCTTCTCGCCGACCCCGGGCACGCCGGGGAGGCCGTCGGAGGCGTCGCCGCGCATGGTCGCGAAGTCGGCGTACTGGCGCGCGTCGATGCCGTACTTGGTCCGCACCCAGTCGTTGGTGACCCGCTCGTGGTTGCCGACCCCGCGGGCGATGTAGAGCACCCGCACGTCGGCGTCGTCGTCGACGAGCTGGAAGAGGTCACGGTCGCCGGTGACGATGTCGACGGGCTGCCCGGCGGCGCTGCGCTGTGCGGCGAGGCTGCCGATCACGTCGTCGGCCTCGTACCCGTCGGCGCCCACGACGCGGATCCCGAACGCGTCGAGCACGTCGAGGATGATCGGGATCTGCACCTGGAGCGGGTCCGGCACCTCCTCGACGTCCGGCTCACCGGTCTTCTCGGCCTCGACGCGGTGACCCTTGTACGACGGCAGCAGGTCGACGCGCCACTGCGGTCGCCAGTCGTTGTCCCAGCAGCAGACCAGGTCGGTGGGCCGGTAGTCGCCCACCAGCCGGGAGATGAAGTCCAGGAGCCCCCGGACCGCGTTGACGGGCGTGCCGTCCGGCCCGGTGATCTCGGGGACGCCGTAGAACGCCCGGAAGTACAGGGAGGCGGTGTCCAGCAGCATCAGGCGCCCGGGCTTCTCAGTCACGCCGCGCATCCTGCCACGCGCCGCTACTCTGTCCCGCGTGACTCAGTCCGAACTCGAAGGCACCGACCGCAAGATCCTCGAGCTGCTCGCGAATGACGGCAGGATGTCCTTCACCGACCTGGGCAAGGCCACAGGACTTTCGACCTCGGCCGTCCACCAGCGGGTCAAGCGCCTCGAGGGCCGCGGCCTGATCCAGGGGTACGGCGCGACCATCGACCACGAGCAGCTCGGCCTGCCGCTGACCGCGTTCATCTCGATCCGTCCGATCGACCCGTCGCAGCCCGACGACTCTCCCGAGCGGGTCCGCGAGATCCCCGAGATCGAGTCCTGCTGGTCGGTCGCCGGGGACGAGTCCTACATCCTCAAGGTGCGGGTGGCGACCCCGACCGCGCTCGAGGACCTGCTCGCCCGGGTCCGGGCGGCCGCCAACGTCTCCACGCGTACGACGATCGTGCTCTCCACGCCGTACGAGGGCCGCCCGGTCACCTGACCCGCGCGTTTGCCCCGCACGCCGGCGTGGCAAGAGACCGGCATGCGACACGTCACGGGGGTCCTGGTCCGAGGAACGGTCGGCGCACTGCTGACCACCGCTTTGCTGAGTGGGTGCGGGGGCGGTGGTTCCGACGACCCGCCGGAGTCGAAGGGCTCGTCGAAGGACGATCTCATCGAGATGCACGAGGCACTCGACGAGGTCGGCGACCTGATCGATGCGGCGGGCGACGGGGCCGGCGACTACCAGGGCGTCGTCAACGGGGTGCGCGAGAAGGACCCCGCAGCAGTGCTGACCGACCCGACGATCGACGCGGCGCTGGCCGAGCAACAGGAGCGGGAGGACGCCCGCGACGAGGCGATCACCGAGCTCGGCGAGATGCCGGGGATGGACGATCCCGACGTCGCCTCGGCGTACCAGGAGTTCGCGACCGCGGCCGAGAAGATGTTCGCCTTCCAGGACGGCTACAACGCGTCGATGCCGGAGTTCCTGCGGGCCCTCGACGTCTGCGTGAAGATCTTCGACGTCAAGGTCGACCTCGGGCCGCTGATGGCCCTGCCGGGTGCCTACCAGACCGAGTGGCTCGCCCAGCACCGCAAGCTCACGAAGCCGTGCGAGGCGCGGCTGGACCCGCTCGCCGACTCGGGGAACTACCGGATCCGCGAGTACGTCGAGAGCACCCACCGGTTGATCGCCGAGCGCAACAACGCGATGAGCGACATCGGCTACACCGACGCGAGCATGGACAAGGCCCTCAAGGCCCTCAAGCACGCGAACGAGTCGTACGTCGCCCGTCAGAAGAAGATCACGGCGTTCTCCGACGAGCTCGGGAAGATCAGCGCCGTGGACGAGTACCAGGCGCTGCACGCGGTGTTCGAGGACAAGCTCGGCCTCGTGGAGGGCGATGCCGCGCCGTCGGAGTCGCCGTCCGGGTCGCCGTCGTCGTCCTAGGTGTCGGCGTTCCTGTGGCCTCCCGACTCCGCGGTTTGGTCCCAAACCGCACGTGGGAGCGCTCCAAACCTGCGGTTTGGGACCAAACCGCAGCGCGACGGCGCTGTCAGTAGGCCTGCAGGGCCGCCATCCGGCGCGAGGCTTCGGCGACCTCGGCGGCCTTGAGCGCGGACTCGTCCAGGTTGCCGTGCTGCGCCCACCACTCCTGGCCGGCGGCGGGCAGCGTGTGGATCGGGTCGTAGTACTCGTAGGTCCGGGAGAGGGCGTCCTCGGCGGTGGCCTCGATGGAGGTGCGGTAGTTCTTGGTCCAGTACGAGATGCCGCGCTCGGTGTCGTAGTCGGCGAGCTGGTGGACCCAGCGCTTGCCGACGAATGGGACGTCGCAGACGATCCGCGGGGTCGCGAAGCCGGGCAGGTAGCCCATGATGTGGTGCTGCAGCCGCTGCGCGTCGGCGACCGAGACCCGCCAGTGCTCCGAGTACGGGATCATGTCGCACATGTAGAAGTAGTACGGCATGATCTGCGCGCCGTCGAGCAGGCGGAAGCAGAGGTCGAGCAGCGCGTGCGGGTCGGCGTTGACGCCGTTGAGCAGCACGCCCTGGTTGCGGACGTCGCGGATGCCGGCGTCGAGCATCGCCCGGGTCGCCTTCGCGACCAGCGGGGTGATCGAGTTCGCGTGGTTGGCGTGGGTGTGGATCGCCACGGACACCCCCCGGGAGCGCGACAGCGACCCGATCCGGGTCATGCCCTCGACCACGTCGTCCTGGAGCCAGTGGTGGGGGAGGCCGACCAGCGCCTTGGTCGCGAGCCGGATGTCGCGGATGTTCTCGATCTCCAGCAGCCGGGTCAGGAAGTCCTCGAGCCTCGCCCACGGCATGTTGGCCACGTCGCCACCCGAGACGACGACGTCGCGCACCGACGGCGTACGGCGCAGGTAGTCGAGCATGTCGCCGAGCCGGTCGTTCGGCTTGGCGGTGAACTTCAGCTTCTCGATGACCGGGGTCGAGTTGCCGACCAGGTCCATCCGGGTGCAGTGGCCGCAGTACTGCGGGCAGGTCGGCAGCAGCTCGGCCAGCACCTTGGTCGGGTAGCGGTGGGTGAGGCCCTCGGCGACCCACATGTCGTGCTCGTGCAGCGAGTCGCGGGTGGCGTGCGGGTGGGAGGACCAGTCCGTCCGACGGTCCGAGAACACCGGGATCATGTAGTGCCGGACCGGGTCGGCGTAGAACGCCTCGGTCAGCGAGCCCGGACCGGCCTGGCCCCCGGTGTCACCGGCGTGGGGCACCATGGTGTTCATCATCTGCGGCGGCACCAGCATCGACATGGTCGCCCGCTCGGCCTGGTCGCGCTCGAGGTCGGCATAGAACCGCTCGTCGACCAGGTCACCCAGCAGGTCGCGCAGCTGCCTGACGTTCTTGACGCAGTGCGCGCGCTGCCACTGCACCGACTCCCACTCCGCGACGCTGACGTCCCTCCACCCGGGGAAACGGGTCCAGTCGGGCTCGACGAGCTCGACTCGCCGGTAGGGGTACGGCTGTCCGGTCTGGCCCTCGATCAGCGAGGCGATGGAGGTCTCGATACTCATGTCTGGCGCTCCCAGCGGTGAAGGGGTACGTCGGCGGCGAGTCGTTTGTGTGAGGCACGCAACCTCTGTCAGAGTACGAGGACGATATCCGGTTCGTCCAATGACGCGCCGCATAATCTTCTGTCTATCGACTGTTTCATCGGAGGATGCACCGCCATGACCGCCCGTGCCAGCGATCCCACTGGGTTGCACCGCGTCCTGGACGACGCCGTGCGGCTGCCCCAGGCCGCCGAGCGGCTCGACACCCGGCGCGAGCTGTGGCCCGACGAGGTCCGCATCCGCGTGGAGCGGCTCAACCTGGACGCCGCGTCCTATCGCCAGCTCGAGCGCAAGCACGGGGGAGCGGGCGCCGCGATCCGCGCCGAGGTCCTCGAGATCGTCGCGGCCCGCGGCAAGATGCAGAACCCGGAGACCGGCTCCGGCGGCATGCTCGTCGGCACGGTCGAGGAGGTCGGCCCGGAGTCGCCGCTCGGGCTGGCGGTCGGCGACCCCGTCGCCACGCTGGTGTCGCTCACCCTCACGCCGCTGGTCATCGAGGACGGTCTCGAGCGCTGGGACGGGGGAGGGGAGCAGGTGCCGTGCGACGGGTACGCCGTGCTCTTCGGCCGCTCGATCGCCGCGGTGCTGCCCGACGACCTGCCCGCCGAGCTCAGCCTCTCGGTCCTGGACGTCTGCGGGGCGCCCGCGCTGACCGGCCGGGTCGTGGACGACTACGACGATGCGGTGGTCGCCGTCATCGGCGGCGCCGGCAAGTCCGGCTCGCTCAGCCTCGCCGCCGCCCGGCGGGCCGGCGCCAAGCGCACCATCGGCGTCGTCCCGCACGAGGCGGAGGCCCAGCTGCTCCGCGGCGCGGGCCTCGCCGACGAGGTCGTGGTCGCCGACGCCCGCGACCCGATCGCGCTCCGCGACGCGGTGACCGCCGCCGGCGGGCCGGCCGACGTGACCGTGGTCTGCGTCGACGTCCCCGGGTGCGAGGGCGGGGCCATCCTGGCCACCGCCGAGTCGGGCACCGTGGTCTTCTTCTCGATGGCGACGTCGTTCTCCGCGGCCGCGCTCGGCGCCGAGGGCCTGGCCGCCGATGTCACGATGCTGGTCGGCAACGGCTACGCGCCCGGCCACGCGGCGTACGCCCTCGAGCTCCTCCGTGAGGTCCCGGGTGTGCGGTCGCTCTTCGAGCGCCGGATGGAGGTGCACCAGTGACGACCCGTCCGCGGACCAAGCTCGACCTCGACCCGGCCACCGTCAAGGAGGCGCGGGCGCTGGCCCGCAAGACCGGGCGGCCGATCGTGACCCTGGCCAAGAAGCACACCACGGTCGCCGTCGAGCGGGCCACGCTGCGGCTCGCCGGGCTGCAGGGCGCCGACCCCGACGGCACGCCCTGGGTCAACCGGCTGATGGACGTCGTCCGCGCCGACACCGGCCTCGAGCACGGGGTGGCGCTGCCGGTGTGGGACGCGCTCCGGCGTGGCGAGGCCGACGACCTGTCGACGCTGGCCCAGAAGGCGTCCGCGGGCTCCGTGACCTTCCGCCTGCCCGAGGGCAGGGACGCCGATCGCGCGCGCCGTGCCTCACGCGCCCAGGTCGCGAAGGGCATCAAGCGGATCGACGCGCGCCGGGTCGAGCGCGAGCGGCTGATCAAGCGACACGGTGACGCACCGCGCAAGCCCTGGATCTACCTGATCGTCGCGACCGGCGACATCTACGAGGACATCCCGCAGGCCCAGCAGGCCGCGCGCGAGGGCGCCGACATCATCGCGGTGATCCGCTCGACCGGGCAGAGCCTGCTCGACTACGTGCCCGAGGGCGCGACCCGTGAGGGCTTCGCCGGCACCTACGCCACGCAGGAGAACTTCCGCCTGATGCGCGCGGCGCTCGACGAGTCCAGCCGCGAGCTCGGCCGTTACGTCCGGCTCACGAACTACGCCTCGGGCCTGTGCATGCCCGAGATCGCGGCGCTGGCGGGCCTGGAGCGGCTCGACATGATGCTCAACGACTCGATGTACGGGATCCTCTTCCGCGACATCAACCCGGTCCGCACGTTCGTCGACCAGCGCTTCAGCCGCCAGGTGCACGCCCGCGCCGGGATCATCATCAACACCGGCGAGGACAACTACCTCACCACCGCCGACGCGGTCGACGCCGCTCACACGGTCACGACGAGCCAGCTGCTCAACGAGTACTTCGCCAAGGAGGCCGGCCTCGAGGACTGGCAGCTCGGCCTGGGCCACGCCTTCGAGATCGACCCCGACGTGCCCGACTCGTTCCGGCTCGAGCTCGCGCACGCGATGCTGGCCCGCGACCTGTTCCCGAACGCGCCGCTCAAGTGGATGCCCCCGACCCGGCACATGACCGGCGACATCTTCAAGGGCTACCTGCTCGACGGGTTCTTCAACCTGGTCGGCGCGCTCACCGGCCAGGGCATCCTGCTCGTCGGGATGATGACCGAGGCCGTCGTCACGCCGTGGCTCTCCGACCGCGACCTGGCCCTGCAGAACGTCCGCTACGTGATGAACGCGGCCGGCAACCTCCACCAGGACTTCCGTCCCGAGCCCGACGGCTTCATCGCCAACCGGGCCCGCCAGGTGCTGGGGGAGTCGGTCGACCTGATGCACCAGATCCTCGACCACGAGCACGGCCTGCTCGACGCAATCGCCGACGGCACCTTCGGCCTGATGAAGCGGCCCGCCGACGCCGGGCGCGGCCTCGACGGCGTCGCCGAGAAGTCCGGCGCCTACTACAACCCCGCCAGCGAGATCCTGGAGGAGCGATGAGTTCCGAGACGGGCGCAGAACGCCTTCCTCCATCACCGTCCGGGGGCCACATCATCCGGCCGTACGGCGACACCACCGGCGACGGCATGGTGCAGGTCAGCTTCACGCTGCCGATGGCGCACTCCAAGGTCGCCGAGGGCGCGGCCGCCCAGCTCGCCGCCAAGATGGGCATCGAGCCGGCGCTCGTCGTGCACGCCAAGCCGATGGGTCCGGACTTCACGTTCTTCGTCGTCTACGGCCGGGTCCACCACCTGGTCGACACGAGCTTGGTGGAGGTCGTCGAGCGCGACTACCCGCTGCTGACGCCCAAGGAGGTCAACGCGGCCGTGAAGCGCGCGCTGCGCCGCCGGCTCACCGTCGTCGGGGCCTGCATCGGCAGCGACGCCCACACGGTCGGCATCGACGCGATCCTCAACATCAAGGGCTTCGCCGGGGAGAAGGGGCTCGAGTACTACCGCGAGCTCAAGGTCGTGAACCTCGGCGCCCAGGTCTCGGTGCCCCAGCTGGTCGAGCGGGCGCGCGAGGAGAAGGCGGACGCCGTCCTCGTCTCGCAGGTCGTGACCCAGCGCGACGCCCACCTGTTGAACACCCGCGAGATGTCCGCGGCGTTCCGCGAGTCCTACCCGTCCGACAAGCGGCCGCTGCTGATCGTGGGCGGGCCGCGCTTCGACGAGAGCGCGGCCGCCGACCTCGGCGTCGACCGGGTGTTCACGCGCGGCACCACCCCCGGCGAGGTCGCGTCGTACCTCGTCCACCAGCTCGCCAGGAAGAGGTCCGCCGCATGAGCACCCCCCAGAGCGCCACCGTCGGCACCCGCGTCGTGCACCGTCGCTACGTGCCGTACTCCCACGCGCACTACGCCGGCAACCTCGTCGACGGCGCCTACAGCCTGGGCCTCTTCGGGGACGTCGCGACCGAGATGTGCATGCGGACCGACGGCGATGAGGGACTCTTCGCGTCCTACTCCGACGTGCAGTTCCGAGCCCCGGTCCGCGCCGGGGACGTCCTCGAGATCAGCTGCGAGCTGGTCCGCGTCGGCACCCGGTCGCGGGTCATGGACTTCGCGGTGCACGTCGTGGCGCGCGGCGCGGCGACCGACGACCGGCCGGGCGCCGCGGAGGTCCTGGTCGAGCCGGTCCTGGCGACCACGGCGACCGGCACCGTGGTCGTCCCAGGCTGACCACGGGCACCTCCTGCCCCAGCGGCGGCGCGTCGCCCGCGACACGCCGGAGCCCGGTGAGATTTTGCTGGGAATTTTCGTGTTCCCGATCACCTCGTTGACCTGCGAGTTCGCACGTTTCCGCAGGTCAAAGACCGGTTGACAGCCACCGGGTCAACGATCCAATCTGTGCCGTCCGCTCATGCAGATCGTGGCCGGCGAACCGACGTCCGAGTGGCCGTGTCGGAGGGTGGGGTGCCACCCATCCCGTCCGACGTGGTTCGCGGAGGTCGGTCCGCTCCGCGAGACCGGATACGGAAGGGACCCGCGTCCCCTAGACAACAGCTCGCTCTCGGCAGCCGGTCGTCGGCGCGTTGGACCGAAGGGTGCGGGTCTCTTCCGGAGTTCTGCACCGCCGCACAGGAGCCGAGCCGGCCTCCCCCGAGGGGAGGCCCGGTAATTTTGTCCTCGTGCTGATCCGCGTCCTCGCCGCCGCCCTCGCGGGCGTGGGGCTGTCCCTCGCCTTCGAGCCGGTCGCGGCTCCGCCGGTGATCCCGTTCGCGGTCGCCGGCTTCGTGCTCGTGACCCGCGGGCTCCGGGTGCGCAGCGGCCTCCTCGTGGGCCTGGCGTTCGGGCTCGGCTTCGAGGCCGTCCTCCTCTTCTGGATGCGGACCGTCGGCCCGGACGCCTGGGTCGGGCTCTCGATCTGGCAGTCGCTGTACTTCGCGGTCCTGGGCGCCGCAGCACCCGTGCTGCAGCGACACCGGCTCTGGCCGGTCTGGATCGCGGTCGCCTGGGTGACCACGGAGCTCTGGTACAGCACCTGGCCGTTCAGCGGGATGCCCTGGGGGCGGCTCGCGTTCGCGGTCGTCGACACGCCGGTGGCCGACGCGCTGCCCTGGATCGGCACGACCGGGGTGAGCCTCGTGCTCGCGCTCAGCGGCACGCTGCTGGCCTGGGCGGTCGTGGCGGAGGGTCGGACCCGCCTGGTCGCCGCCGGCTGCGTGGGGGGACTCGCCGTGGCCGCCCTGGTGGGTCCGCTGGCCGTCCCGTGGCAGCCGACGCCGGACGGCACGGTGACCGTCGCCGCGGTCCAAGGTGACGTCCCCGGCAACGGCGACGACATCCTCTACGACTTCCGCCAGGTCACCCAGAACCAGGTCGACGTGACCACCCAGCTCGCTCGCGACGTCGCGTCCGGGGCCGAGCCGCGTCCTGACTTCGTCGTGTGGCCCGAGAACTCGACCGCGGTCGACCCGTTCCGCGACGACCAGACCAACGCGGCGATCCGGACCGCCAGCGATGCCATCGGCGTGCCGATCCTGGTCGGTGCGATCGTCGACGCGGGTCCCACCCACGTCCTCAACCAGGGGATCGTGTGGGACCCGGTGACCGGCGCCGGGGACCGCTACACCAAGCACCACCCGGTCGTGTTCGGGGAGTACATCCCCTTCCGTCGCTACCTCGACAGCCTCCAGATCGGGCGCCTGACCATGGTCGGCCGCGACATGGTCGCCGGCACCCGCCAGGAGCCCCTCACGATCGCCGGGGTGCAGGTCGCCGACTCCATCTGCTTCGACGTCGCGTACGACGACGCGATCTACGCCCAGGTCGAGCACGGCGCCCAGCTGCTGACCGTGCAGACGAGCAACGCGACGTTCATCCACACCGACCAGATCGACCAGCAGTTCGCGATCACCCGCCTGCGAGCGATCGAGACCGGGCGCTGGTTGGTCGTCGCCTCGACCAACGGCGTGTCGGGGGTGATCTCGCCCGACGGCTCGGTGGTCGCGAGCGCCTCCCCGCGCACCCAGCAGGCGCTGGTCGAGCGGGTCGAGCTCGACGACAGCGTGACGCCCGCCGTCCGCATCGGGCCGTGGAGCGGCCGGCTCTGCATCGCGCTGACGCTGATCGGGCTGATCCTCGCCCTCGTCACCACCGGAGTCCCGTATCGTCGGTCCCGGAACCGGCAGCAGGCCGAGGACGGCCCGGCACGGTCTGCTCCCGCCACCTCTGCCGCAGGAGCGAGTGAAGGGCGGAGCGCGTGAGGCCCGCAAGCAGCGAGGGCATCGACGGCCTCGGCCGCGTCGTCGTCGTCATCCCGACCTACAACGAGGCGACCAACCTCGCCTGGATCGTCGCACGCCTGCGCACCGCCCAGCCCGCGATCGACGTCCTCGTGGTCGACGACGGCTCGCCGGACGGCACCGGACAGGTCGCCGACGACCTCGCGGCAGCCGACCCGGCCGTGTCGGTCGTGCACCGCACCGAGAAGGCCGGACTCGGCGCGGCGTACCTGCACGGCTTCCGCGTCGCCCTGGCCGCGGGCTACGACGTCATCGGCGAGATGGACGCCGACGGCTCCCACCAGCCCGAGCAGCTCGACCGGCTGCTGGCCGCGCTCGTCGACGCCGACCTGGTGATCGGGTCGCGCTGGGTGCCGGGCGGGTCGGTGGTGAACTGGCCGCTCCAGCGTGAGCTGCTCTCGCGCGGCGGCAACCTCTACGTCCGGCTCCTGCTCGGCATCACGGTGCGCGACGCGACGGCCGGCTTCCGGCTCTTCCGGCGGGCGACGCTGGACAAGATCGACCTCGACTCGGTCGAGTCGACCGGCTACGTCTTCCAGACCGACATGGTGGCGCGGGCCCTGGCCGCGGGCCTCACCGTGCGCGAGGTCCCGATCGAGTTCGTGGAGCGGGTGCGGGGCGACTCGAAGATGAGCGGCTCCGTCGCGGCCGAGTCGCTCAAGCGGATCACCGCCTGGGGGCTGCGGGAGCGCGCCGCCCAGGTGCGCCGGGCCCTGGGAGGCCGGCGATGAGCCGCCGTCGCCCGGCGGTCTCGCTGGGGCTCTTCATCGTCTTCATCGTGCTGCCGATCGTCGAGATCTACGTGATCGTCCAGGTCGGCCAGGTGATCGGTGCGCCGTGGACCATCCTGCTGCTCGTGCTGGACAGCGCGGTCGGTGCATGGCTGGTCCGCCGAGAAGGCGTCCGCGCCTGGCGGGCCCTGCGCGACGCGCTGGACAGCGGGCGGATGCCGGGCCGGGAGCTCGCCGACGGCGCGCTGATCCTGATCGGCGGCACCTTGATGCTCACACCGGGCTTCGTCACCGACGCACTCGGGATCGTGCTCATCCTGCCGCCGACGCGACCGGTCTTCCGCCGCCTGCTGACGATGCTGGTCGCGCGCCGGGTGGTCCTGAACGTGACCCGCCCCGGACCCGGGCCCGCATCGGGGCCCGTGGTCCGGGGCGAGGTCGTGGACGACGACGAGGCCTGAGAGGCCTACGCGGTCGCCTTGCGCTTCTTCTGGTTGGCGCGGTGCAGGTGGGCGGGTCCGATCTCGCCGCCACGCAGCAGCTCGAGGCGCTCCTTGAGGATGTCCTCGAGCTCCTTCTCCGAGCGCCGCTCCAGCAGCATGTCCCAGTGGGTACGGGCCGGCTTCTCGGCCTTCACCTCGGGCTGGATGCCGGAGACACTGAGTCCCTCGGCGCCGCAGCGCGGGCACTCCCACACCGCCGGGACGTCGGCCTCGACCGACATCGTGATCTCGAAAACATGCCCCTGCGGGCACTGGTAACCGACCTGCTGGCGAGCCGCGAACTCGATGCCGCGCTCGTCCTCGAAACTCTGGCCCCCGAGCCGCGCTCCACGCAGTGTGCGCTCAGCCATGAGCCACCTCCCGAATCTTGTTTCCCCCGAATTGCCTGACCGAGACGGACAACACCGGTGTTCATGACACCGATATCAGGGATTCGTGTACCCATCGCAATGCCGTCTCAATCAGTTCAACGGTAGAGGGGGGTCCACAATTCCGGCAAAACCCCGGTATAGCCGCGCTCACCGTCAGACGACCGCCGGGGCCGTGTTGCCCGCCTCCTCGATGCCCCTTCGGGGGTCGACGCGCGAGAGCAGGACGATGCCGATGACGAAGAGGACCATGAGCGCCAGCAGCGCGGGCCGATAGGAGTCGGTCCACTGGTGGACCAGGCCGAAGATCAGCGTCCCGATCCAGCTCGTGCCGCGCTCGCACGCCTGGTAGAGCGAGAAGTACTCCGCCTCGCGGCCGCGCGGGATGAGCTGGCTGTAGAACGACCGGGAGAGCGCCTGCGTCCCGCCGAGCACCACGCCGATCGCCACCGCGAGGAGCAGGAACAGCGGCAGGTTCTCGTCCGGGGTCAGCCAGCCCGCGACGACGACCACCAGCCAGACCATCAGCCCGACGAGGATCACCCGGTAGGCACCGCGCCGGCGCGCGACCCGACCGAACCAGAGGGCACCGCCGATCCCGACGAACTGCACCACGAGGAAGGCGAGCAGGACAGTGCTCTTCTCGAAGCCCAGCTCCTTCTCGCCGTACACGGACGCGGCGTAGATGACGGTCTGGATGCCGTCGTTGTAGAAGAGGTAGGCGAGCAGGAACGTCATCGTGACGGGATAGCGGCGCAGGTCCTTCAGCGTGGTCCAGAGCTGGCCGAAGCTCGCCGACACCAGGCCGCCGGGCTCGGCGACGGTGTTGACCGGGGGACGGGCGCGGACCCCGCGCACCGGGATGATCGTGAACGCCGCCCACCAGAGGCCGGCGCTGAGCAGACTGATGCGGACCGCCAGCTCGGTGTGGTCGCTCATCACCGTGAGCAGGCCGAAGTTGACGGCCAGCAGCAGGCCGCCGCCCAGGTAGCCCAGGGCCCAGCCGCGCGAGGACACCCGGTCGCGCTCGTCGGGGTCCGCGATGTCGACCAGCATGGCGTCGTAGACGACCAGGCTCGCGCCCAGGAACAGCGTCGCGAGGAGCAGCAGGACCGCGCCCAGCTGCCAGGCGGAGCCGGCGACGAAGAACATCAGCATCGCCATCAGGCTTCCGGCCCAGGCGAAGCCGCCGAGCAGCCTCGGCTTGTTCGAGCTGCGGTCGGCGACCGCGCCGACGACCGGCAGCACCAGCGCGGACAGGATCGTCGCGGCGGTGACGATGTAGAACACCAGCGAGCCGGCCGACAGGCTGAGCCCGAGGACGTGGAGATCGGTCGTGCACTTGTAGCCGAGGTCCTCGTCGGTGGCCCGACCGCAGGCGGCCTTCTCGGCGACCGAGGTGAGGTACGGCGCGAAGAGGACCGCCGCGGTGGTCGTCACGAACGCGCTGTTGGCCCAGTCGTACCAGTACCAGGCCTTCTGCTCACGGGCCCGCTCGAGGGGCCCCAGATCGGCCACACCGCTCGTCCCCGCTGCGGTCATGCGTCGTCCCTCCGCGGTCCGCGCCACGCGTGGCGCTCGGTCAGCACGGTCCTGAGTATGTCCGTCCGGTCGGTGAAGACGCCGTCGACGCCCCGGTCCAGGAGGTCGTGCATCGCGCCGGACTCGTCGACGGTCCACACGTGCACGTGCTTGCCGGCCGCGTGCGCCCGGCGTACGAAGCCGGGCGTGACGACGGTGAGCCGGCCGCGGCGTGGCGGCACCTGGAAGGCCGCGAACCGGTTGCGGGTCAGCCACCCGGCCAGCCGGGCGCTCGGGAGGAACCGGAAGAGCCCGATCTCCCGCAGCGTCGCGGAGGTCGCGACCCGGCCGTGGGTGAGCTCCCGGAAGAGGTCGATCCGGCTCTGGGCGAAGGACCCGACCAGGACCCGGTCCCACGCCTCGCGGGCGGCCACGAAGTCGGCCAGGACCGGCACCGCGCCCTCGGACTTGATGTCGATGTTGAAGCGGGCGCCCGGGAAGGCGTCGAAGAGCTCGGCCAGCGTGGGCACGTGCTCGCGACCCCCGACCCGCGCTTCGCGGACCTCGGCGTACGTCAGGGTCGCGATCTCGCCCTTCCGGTCGGTCACCCGGTCCAGGAGGCTGTCGTGGAAGGCGAGCAGGACGCCGTCGCGCGTCACGTGGACGTCGGTCTCGAGGTAGTCGTACCCGAGCGCCACCGCGTGCCGGAACGCGGCCAGGGTGTTCTCCAGGCCCTCGATCTCGGGGTGGTAGGCGCCGCCGCGATGCGCGAACGCCAGCACGGAGCCGGGCGGGTCGAGCACCGTGTCCAGGTAGGCGAACCCGGTGCGGGGCGAGGTCACGGGTGCAGTATTCCCCGACGGCGCGGCGTGCGTCCGGTCGGGCTCACCCCGGGGGCGGTAGCGTCGTCGCATGGAGAGCCTGACTTGTCCTCGTTGCGGCGCCGAAATGCTCACCCGGTCCATCAGCTCGTCCCTGGGTGAGGGCGAGGTCAGCCTGTGTCCCGACGGACACGGCGTCTTCCTGGCCCGGCCCGACCTCGGTGCGCTCATCGAGTCCGAGAGCGACTGGCACCGGCATGCCGGTCAGCACACCGCGCCGATGCCCCGGATCACCGCCGACATGGCCGCCCCGCCGGTCGGCAAGGCCCCGCCCCGGGCCTGGGTGGAGACGCTGTTTGAATGACCCGAGCCCGAGCCTGCGAGGGCTCGGACCCAGTCATCAGGTCGAGTAGCGGCGCGGGCGAGGGACGAGCTCGCGACCCGCGTATCGAGACCCAGTCGTGGTCTCGATACGCCCGTCGCGTCCTCCTTCGTCGGCCGCGGGGCTACTCGACCTGGCGCGGATCTCCTCGCCCTCGCAAGCTCGGTCGAGGCGCGCTCAGATGTCCCGGAACGTCTCGATCGTGGCGCCGAGCTGGTTGAGCCGCTCGGCGAGGTCCTCGTAGCCGCGGTGGATGACGTACGTCGAGCGCAACACGGACGTGCCCTTCGAGGCGAGCATCGCGAGCAGGATCACCACGGCCGGGCGCAGCGCCGGCGGGCAGACGAGCTCCGTGCCGGTGAAGCTGGTCGGGCCTTCGATCATCACCCGGTGCGGGTCGAGCAGCTTGACCTTGGCGCCGAGCTTGTTGAGGTCGGTGAGGTAGATCGCCCGGTTCTCGTACACCCAGTCGTGCAGGAGGGTCTGGCCCTCGGCGACGGCCGCGATGACCGCGAAGAACGGCAGGTTGTCGATGTTGAGGCCCGGGAAGGGCATCGGGTGGATCTTGTCGAGCGGCGCGTGCAGGCTCGAGGACTTGGTCGTCAGGTCGACCAGACGGGTGTGGCCGTTGAGCGCGACGTACTCCTCGGAGCGGTCGTACTGGAGGCCCATCTCCTCGAGCAGCGCGAGCTCGATCTCGAGGAACTCGATCGGCACCCGGCGGATGGTGATCTCGGACTTCGTGACGATCGCGGCGGCGAGCAGCGACATCGCCTCGATCGGGTCCTCGCTGGGTGCGTAGTCGACGTCGACGTCGATGTCCTCGAGGCCGGTGATGGTCAGCGTGGTGGTGCCGACGCCCTCGACGGTGACGCCGAGGCGCTGCAGGTAGAAGCACAGGTCCTGGACCATGTAGTTCGACGAGGCGTTGCGGATCACCGTGGTGCCGGGGTGCAGCGCCGCGGCCATCAGGGCGTTCTCGGTGACGGTGTCACCGCGTTCGGTGAGGACGATCGGGCGGTGCGGCTCGACCGCGCGGTTCACCTGGGCGTGGTACATGCCGTCGGTGGCCTTGATCTCCAGCCCGAACGGGCGCAGCGCGGCCATGTGCGGCTCGACGGTGCGGGTGCCGAGGTCGCAGCCGCCGGCGTACGGCAGCTCGAACACGTCGGCGCGGTGCAGCAGCGGGCCGAGGAACATGATGATCGAGCGGGTACGACGGGCCGACTCGGCGTCGACGTGGTCGAGGTCGAGCTCCTTGGGCGGGACGATCTCGAGGTCGTTGTCGTCGTTCAGCCACCGGCACTGGACGCCCAGCGAGGTGAGCACCTCGAGCAGGCGGTTGACCTCCTCGATCCGGGCCACCTTGCGCAGCGTGGTGCGGCCGCGGTTGAGGAGGGTGGCGCAGAGCAGCGCGACGCCGGCGTTCTTCGAGGTCTTGACGTCGATGGTGCCGGACAGCGTCGTCGGGCCGCTGACCCGCAGGTGCGTGGGACCGGCCCCGAGGGCGACGATCTCGGAGTCGAGGGCCGCGCCGATGCGGGCGAGCATCTCCAGCGAGAGGTTCTGGTGGCCCTTCTCGATCCGGTTGATCGCACTCTGGCTGGTGCCGAGCAGGTCGGCGAGCTGGTGCTGGGTCAGGCCCCGGTGCTTGCGGGCGTCCCGGATGAGGTTCCCGATGCGGTTCTTGTATCCCTCGATCATGCGATCCACGGTAACTCACATATGAGATAACGCAACAACACCGGAGCCCGGTGTCGGTGCCGGGGGAGCGGGGCGGCGGGCCCTCCTGTCAGGATGGCGGCATGCGCGCCACCACCCTCCACGCCACCCGGGACATCCGGGTATCCGATGTCCCCGACCCGACGATCACCGCACCGACCGACGCGATCGTCAAGGTCGTCGCCGGCTGCGTCTGCGGCTCCGACCTCTGGCCCTACCGCGGCGAGAACGAGATCACGCCGGGGCAGACGATCGGCCACGAGTGCGTCGGCATCGTCGAGGAGGTGGGCTCCGACGTCCGGTCGTTCCGGCCCGGGGACTTCGTCGTCGTGCCGTTCTGCCACTGCGACAACACCTGCCCGCACTGCCTGTTCGGCGCCCAGTCGGTCTGCGAGAACCTCGGCTTCACCGAGAGCGGCCAGGCCGAGTACTCGCTGGTCCACCAGGCCGACGGCAGCCTCGTGAAGACCGACGGCATGCCCGACGCGTCGCTGATCCCGTCGCTGCTCACCCTCACCGACGTGTTCCCGACCGGGTGGCACGCCGCGGTGTCGGCCGGTGTCCGCAAGGGCGGTTCCGCGGTCGTCATCGGCGACGGCGCGGTCGGCCTCTGCGGCGTCCTGGCCGCCCACGTGATGGGCGCCGAGACCATCGTCGCGATGTCGCGCCACGAGTCCCGCCAGCAGGTGGCCCGTGCGTTCGGCGCCACCCACGTCGTCGCCGAGCGCGACCGGGAGGGCGCCGCCGCCATCGAGGAGATCACCGGCGGCGTGGGGGCCGACGCCGTGCTCGAGTGCGTCGGCACCGACCAGGCGATGAAGACGGCGTTCGCGATCGCGCGTCCGGGCTCGATGGTCGGCTTCGTCGGCGTGCCCCACGGGGTGGAGCTGCCGGTGCGCCGGATGTTCCAGCACAACGTCGGCCTGGCCGGCGGGATGGCGCCGGTGCGCCGCTACCTGCCCGAGCTGCTCGAGCTGGTGCTGTCGGGCGCGGTCGACCCCGGCCTGGTCTTCGACAGCACGCTGCCGCTCGACCAGGTCGCCGACGGCTACCGGGCGATGGACGAGCGGCGCGCGATCAAGGTGCTGATCGAGCCCTAGCCGCGGCCGCGGCCGCTCGAGGCTAGTCGCGCAGCGCGCTGGCCTGGAACGCCGCGCTCACCAGCATCACGATGCCGGCGGCGAGCTCGGCCACGAAGACCTTGGTCGAGTTGTCGAGGAAGACCGCGAACAGCACCGCGGCCACCCCGCACAGCCCGATCAGCCCGAGTGCCGGGGCGGCCGGCAGGCTGGAACGCAGCCACATGGCGGCGATGATCACCAGCGTGCCGATGATCCCGTCGCGGTAGCCGGCCCACATGCCGTCGTAGTCGATGGGGTAGAGCACCCAGGTCGCGAGGACCAGGCCGATCCCCGCGCTGAGCGCGAGGATCCAGCCGAACGGCGCGACGACGGGCACGGGGGCCGCGGGCGTGTAACCGGAGGTGGGGGTGGCCGGGACGGAGGCGCTGGGGCGCCGGACGGGAGTCGCCATGGTCAGATCGTAGATCCCACGTAGGTTCGACTCCATGACCGACCTCGTTCTCGGCCCCCTGCTGCGTCACGTCGACCACACCTCGGCCACGATCTGGGTGGAGACGGCGACCGCCGCCGTCGTCACCGTCACGGCGGGGGAGCACCGCGCCTCGGCCCGGACCTTCGGCGCGCACGGCCACCACTACGCCCTGGTCGAGCTGGACGGCCTCGAGCCGGGGACCAGGACGCCGTACGTCGTGGACGTCGACGGCGAACGGGTGTGGCCGTCGTCGGCTCCGGAGCTCTCCGACTTCCCCGAGCCGGTCATCCCGACGCTCCGGGAGGGCAAGCCGCTGCGGATGGCGTTCGGGTCGTGCCGCGTGAGCGTGCCGCACGACGAGCGGGGCAACGCCGAGTTCGGCGTCGACGCGCTGCGCGCCTACGCGCTCTTCATGGCCGGGCTGACCGAGGGCAGCTCCACCGACGAGGAGCGCTGGCCCGACCTGGTGCTCTTCCTCGGCGACCAGGTGTACGCCGACGAGACCAGCGAGGCGATGCGCGAGTTCATCGAGCAGCGCCGCGACCCCGAGCAGGCACCGTGGTACGAGCTCCAGGACTTCGAGGAGTACGCGCACCTCTACGCGCTCGCGTGGCAGGACCCGGCGAACCGGTGGCTGCTCTCGACCCTCCCGAGCGCGATGATCTTCGACGACCACGACATCCGCGACGACTGGAACACCAGCTGGACCTGGCGCCAGGAGATGGAGGCCACCGACTGGTGGCACGACCGGGTCGTCGGCGGGCTGGCGTCGTACTGGGTCTACCAGCACCTCGGCAACCTCGGCCACGACGACCGCGCCGCCGACGAGCTGTGGCGGCGGATCACGTCGTACGACGGGGACGGTGAGCTCGACGTGACCGCCGCGCTGGACGCGCTCGCCGACCGTGCCGACCAGCACCCCGAGACCTACCGGTGGAGCTACGCGCGCGACTTCGACACCCAGGCGCGGCTGGTGGTCGTGGACTCGCGCGCGGCCCGGGTGCTGGAGCCGGAGCACCGCTCGATGCTCGACGACGGCGAGCTGATGTGGCTCGACGCCCAGCTGCAGGGCGACGTCGACCACCTGCTGATCGGCACCTCGCTGCCGTTCCTGCTCGCGCCCGGGCTCCACCACATCGAGTCGTTCAGCGAGTCGATCGCCCAGGGCGCCTGGGCGAAGCCCGGGATGTGGCTGGGGGAGAAGGCGCGCACCGCCGCCGACCTGGAGCACTGGGCGGCGTTCCAGCAGGGCTTCCGCGACGTGGCCGAGATCGTCCTCGAGGTGGCGGCCGGCAAGCGGGGCCGGGCACCACGGACGATCACGTTCCTGTCCGGCGACGTGCACCACAGCTACGTGGCCGAGGCGTGGCCGCGCGACGGCGTGGTCGCGAGCCGGATCCTCCAGGCGGTGTGCTCGCCGATCCGCAACCCGCTGCCGCCGTACATGAAGCGCTTCATGACGGCCGCATCCCGGCGCGTGTCCGGGATGGGCGGCCGGCTGATGTCGCTCTCGGGCCGGGTCCCGCTGGAGCCGATCCGGTGGGCCGTGACCCAGGGACCCTGGTTCGACAACAACCTCGCCGTGCTGGAGTTCTGCCCGGAGGGCCTGCGGATGTGGTGGTCGGCCGGTGAGGTCACCGGACGCGCGGACCTGCCGGCCCTCAGGCGGGTCGCGGCCGTCGACCCGATCGGCTGAGCGCGCCGCTCGGTCGGAGGCGGTGGGGGCAGGTCGACGGTCGCCAGGAACGGCCCGTGCTCAAGCGGGGTGGCGACCGCCGACCCGAGTCGCCTGAGACGCCGAGACGACGCTCAGCCGACGCTCCGGAGGGGGGTCGGGTGTGCAGCGGTGGTGCGTGTGGTGTGACTCAGACGGTCACGAGGTCTGCGGACCTGCCGGGCACGCGCGCCGGCACACAGTCGCAGGAGTCTCCACACGCAAGGTAGGTGTGGAGGGCGTGCCCGCACTGTGGGCACGGCATGTCATGCGACAAGTGCACCGCGTTGGTCTGGACGGTGTCCCACATAGCTCTACCTCCTCCCGCGCTTCGGATGATGCCCCCCAAGGACGACCCGCACCCGCGAGGCCCTCAGCCCGGTGGACAACACCCCAGCTCGGAGGAGACCGGTCGCGGCCGGCGGATACATCGTCTCGAAGGTAAAGAGGTGGACGGGCGCGGGTGTGCGGAACGCCCGACAATGCCCCGTACGGGTCACTGCGACGTAGTCCGAACGGGCCAGGGGTCGACGCCGCCGGGCGCGTTCTCCTGACGAGCAGGGGAGTCGCTGACATGCTGTCGCGGTGACGATCCGGTGGCTCCTGACGGGCCTGCTCGCCGTGACGCTGGGCCTCACCGCCTGCTCGGGCGACGACGACTGCGGGGGTCAGAGCTACCACCCCGACCTGGACGGCCGGGGTGAAGGGTCGCCGATCGCGGCGCTCGAGACCTGGCTCCAGCGACACGAGGGGCTGTCGGAACCCCCGGACGAGGATTGGACCCAGGTCGACTCCGGAGACCCGGAGCCCGACCAGGTGGTCATCGAGAACGACGCCGGGGACGGCTGGTGGGTCTCGGTGAGCAGGACGTCCCAGGGCGGCTGGGTCGTCACGGAGGCCACCGACGACGCCACCGCCTGTGGCGACGAGCTCTCCGGCCTCGAGTGACTGTGGCACGCTTTCTCGGGTGACCGGTCCCGTCTCGGAGCAGCGCCTGCGCGACCTCGCCGTGCTGCGCCGGGTGCGCGACCGGATCGACCGGGAGTACGCCCAGCCGCTGGACGTCGAGGCGCTGGCGAGGGGCGTGCACATCTCGGCCGGACACCTCAGCCGCCAGTTCCGGGCGGCGTACGGCGAGTCGCCGTACTCCTACCTGATGACGCGGCGCATCGAGCGCGCGATGGCGCTGCTGCGTCGGGGCGACCTCAGCGTCACCGAGGTGTGCTTCGCCGTCGGCTGCCAGTCGCTGGGCACCTTCAGCACCCGCTTCACGGAGCTGGTCGGCATGCCGCCCAGCACCTACCGGCGCGACGCCGTGCACGGCTCGGCGACCCTGCCGCAGTGCGTCGTCAAGCAGGTCACGCGACCGGTCCGGGCCAGATCGATCAGGAATGGAGAAGCACCGGCGGCGGACCGGCTACTAGCGTGAGCGGCATGGACATCACCATCCACACCACGGCTCTTCCGCACGCCGATCCGGAGGCCTCGCTGGCCTTCTACCGCGACGCCCTGGGCTTCGAGGTCCGCACCGACGTCGGCAGCGGCACGATGCGCTGGATCACGGTCGGCCCGGCCGGCCAGCCCGAGACGTGCATCCTCCTCGGCCCGCCCGCCGCCGACCCGGGGATCACCGAGGACGAGCGCACCACCATCGCCGAGATGATGGCCAAGGGCACCTACGGCTGGATCATGCTCGCCACCGCGGACCTCGACGGCGTGTTCGACAAGGTCCAGGCCACCGACGCCGAGGTCGTGCAGGAGCCGACCGAGCAGCCGTACGGCATCCGCGACTGCGCCTTCCGTGACCCCGCGGGCAACATGGTGCGCATCCAGGAGGTGCGCTGAGATGAGGACGCCGACCCGGCGCCCGGCCACCACGACGGCGTTCGCGGACCTGCCCGCCGACCCCGCCCGATGACCGGGCCCGACCACCACGACCGGATCCGCGTGCACGGCGCGCGGGTCAACAACCTCAAGGACGTCCAGGTCGAGATCCCGAAGCGGAGGCTGACGGCGTTCACCGGGGTCTCCGGCTCGGGCAAGAGCTCCCTCGTCTTCGGCACCATCGCGGCGGAGTCGCAGCGGCTGATCAACGAGACCTACAGCTCGTTCGTGCAGGGCTTCATGCCGACGCTCGCGCGCCCGGACGTCGACGTGCTGGAGGGGCTGACCACGGCGATCCTCGTCGACCAGGAGCGGATGGGGGCCAACCCGCGCTCCACGGTCGGCACGGCCACCGACGCCCACGCGATGCTGCGGATCGTCTTCAGCCGGCTGGGCGAGCCCCACATCGGCTCGCCCCAGGCGTACTCCTTCAACGTCGCGTCCGTGAGCGGGTCGGGCGCGGTGAAGCACTCGAAGGGCGGTCGGGAGGTCAAGGAGCGCGTCAGCTTCAGCATCACCGGCGGGATGTGCCCGCGGTGCGAGGGCCGCGGCTCGGTCAGCGACGTCGACCTGACCGCGCTGTACGACGACTCGAAGTCGCTCAACGAGGGCGCGCTCACGATCCCGGGCTACAGCATGGAGGGCTGGTACGGCCGCATCTACCGCGGCTGCGGCTACTTCGACCCCGACAAGCCGATCGGCACGTTCACCGAGAAGGAGCTGGGCGACCTCCTCTACCGGGCGCCGACCAAGATCAAGGTCGACGGGATCAACCTGACGTACGCCGGGCTCATCCCGCAGATCCAGAAGTCGTTCCTGGCCAAGGACGTCGAGGCGATGCAGCCGCACATCCGCGCCTTCGTGGAGCGGGCGATCACGTTCACGACCTGCCCCGACTGCGGCGGCACCCGGCTCAACGAGGCCGCCCGGTCCTCCACGATCCAAGGCGTCAGCATCGCCGACGCCTGCGCGATGCAGATCAGCGACCTGGCCGACTGGGTGCGCGGCATCGACGACGCGTCGGTCGCGCCGCTGCTGAAGTCGCTGGGGGAGACCCTCGACTCGTTCGTGGACATCGGGCTCGGCTACCTCTCGCTCGACCGGCCCGCGGGCACGCTGTCCGGCGGCGAGGCGCAGCGCACCAAGATGATCCGCCACCTCGGCTCCTCGCTCACCGACGTGACGTACGTCTTCGACGAGCCGTCCATCGGCCTGCATCCACACGACATCGCCCGGATGAACGCTCTGCTGCTGCAGCTACGCGACAAGGGCAACACCGTGCTCGTCGTCGAGCACAAGCCGGAGATGATCGAGATCGCCGACCACGTCGTCGACCTCGGCCCGGGCGCCGGGTCCGCCGGGGGAGAGGTGGTGTTCGAGGGCACCGTCGAGGAGCTGCGCACCAGCGGCACGACGACCGGACGCCACCTCGACGACCGCGCGTCGCTCAAGGACGACGTCCGCGCGCCGACGGGTGCGCTGGAGGTCCGCGGCGCCACGACCAACAACCTCCGAGACGTCGACGTGGACATCCCGCTCGGCGTGCTGGTCGTCCTGACCGGCGTCGCCGGCTCCGGCAAGAGCTCGCTGGTCCGCGGCTCCGTCGAGGGCCGCGACGGCGTGGTGTCGATCGACCAGTCCGGCATCAAGGGCTCGCGCCGCAGCAACCCCGCGACGTACACCGGGCTGCTCGACCCGATCCGCAAGGCGTTCGCGAAGGCGAACGGCGTGAAGCCGGCGCTCTTCAGCGCCAACTCCGAGGGCGCCTGCCCGAACTGCAACGGCGCCGGTGTCATCTACACCGACCTGGCGATGATGGCCGGCGTCGCCACCACCTGCGAGGTCTGCGAGGGCAAACGGTTCCAGGCCGACGTCCTCGTCCACCAGCTCGGCGGCAAGGACATCAACGAGGTGCTCGAGATGTCCGTCAGCGACGCCGAGACGTTCTTCGCCGATGGCGAGGCGAGCCTCCCGGCCGCCCACAAGATCCTGGCCCGGCTCGCCGAGGTCGGCCTGGGCTACCTGACGATCGGCCAGCCGCTCCCGACGCTGTCCGGTGGTGAGCGCCAGCGGCTCAAGCTGGCCACCCAGATGGCAGACCAGGGCGACGTCTACGTCCTCGACGAGCCGACCACGGGCCTGCACCTGGCCGACGTCGACAACCTGCTCGCGATGCTCGACCGCCTGGTCGACTCCGGCAAGTCGGTCGTTGTCATCGAGCACCACCAGGCCGTGATGGCGCACGCCGACTGGATCATCGACCTCGGCCCGGGCGCCGGCCACGACGGCGGCACGGTCGTCTTCGAGGGAACGCCCGCAGAGCTGGTCCGGAAGCGAGCCACGCTCACCGGGGAGTACCTCGCGGCGTACGTCGGAGCGGGGCCAGTCTGAGCGTGAATATTGTGCCGATAACTGACATTATGTCAACTGTTGGACATCTGGCGCTCCCCGCTTCTCCGAAGAACGTCAGTCGCCCGTCCTCAGCAGCGCCGCGAGGACGCGGTCGTCGGGCGAGCCGTACCGGTTGACCTGGAGCACATCGCCGTCGTCGAGGTACGTCTCGGCGAAGTCCATGGCGTACCGATAGGCGCCCGTGGCCGGCAGCGTCCAGTGTCGGCGCGGCTGACCGGTCTCGTAGTCGATCTCCCAGATCCGGTTGTCGTAGTCGACCGAGGTGCGGACGTAGACGCTGCTGCGGTCCGGCGTGATCGACACGACGTCCATGCTCGGCGCGGCCACCGCCCGGAGCGCCTTCGGCACCTGCCACCGCCAGATCGCCGCACCCGTCGCCAGGTCGTAGCGCACCAGGGAGGTGAAACCGACGTGGTCGGACAGCTCGAACGGAGAGAAGACGTCGCCCTCCCCTGCGACCAGCACCTGCGTGGGCCCGTAGTACTCCGCGAAACCGGGCATCCCCGGCCCGCCGGGCCGCATGCTGTCGGCGCGGACCAGCACCCCCGGGTTCTGCAGGTCACCGGTCTCGGCGTCGACTCCGCGGAGGCGGAAGAGCTTCGGGCCGCCCCGCACCGCCATGTCCTGCACGGTGCCGGGGAGCTCGTCACTGAGGTAGAGGTAGTGGCCTCGGTGCCCGGGTGAGTTCGCCTCGTCCGTCAGCGAGCGCAGGGGGCGGTGCCACACCTCCTCGACCTGGCTGTCGTCGACGACCCGGAAGCCGAGAAGGCCACCGTTGCGGTCGTCCGGGCCACCGCGGGAGCTCCCGTCGCTGTGCTCGCGGTAGCGCACCATGAAGACGTCCGTGCCGGGGATCAGCTGGAGGGCGCTGACCGAGTAGTCACGCCGGCCCGGCAGCAAGGCGGGCAGCTCGCCCACGCTGCTCGAGCTCCCGTCGTCCTCGAGCACCTGTAGCTGCCCGCCGGAGTCGAGCCAGTAGACGCGCTCCCCCAGCCTCCACAGCGACGAGTTGCTCGCGAGCCCGAAGCCTGCCGACCCCTCCGGCAGCGAGGCGTACTCATCGACCACCTCTCCCGTTTCGAGGTCGTACGCCGTGAAGTTGCCGCACAGCTCGCCGCCGCCGTGGTTGAGCACGACCGTGGTCGCCGTCGGCGACGGGACCACCAGGTCGCAGACCGTGTCCCCGCCGGGAAGGGCGGACCGCATCGCGACGTGCCAGACCAGCTCACCGGTGGCGCGATCCAGCTCGTAGAGGTTGGCGTGCGTGTCTCCGAAGAGGACCACGTCGTCGGTGAACGCCGCCTGCACCTCGGCGGAGACGGACTCGGACCGGTACGTCGGCTGAGCGAGGGTCTTGACCATGTCCAGCTCGTCCCCGAGCGGCTCGTCGACCCAGTCCTGCCCGGTCAACCAGTCCGGTTCCGGATCCTCGGCCGGCGCAGCGGACGAGGCACCTTCCGACTCGGGCTCGGGGCTCGGCGTCGCCACCCGAGCAGGCGGACAGGCAGGCCGCGAGCAGCACCGCCGTGGTGGTGGCGATGACCGTCCTACGTGCATCCATGCCCCGGGTTCTTCCCCGCGCGGAGCCGGTCGAACCCGAGCAACTCGTCCGCACCTGGGGTCGGCCTTGGTCCAGACCGCCCGGTCGCGCTGGTTTCGCGCCGTAACCGCTCGGCAACGCTGATCGTTGCGACAGGCACCCACGCAGGTTTCGACGAGGCCCACGAGGCCACCAAGGCGGTCGACATGTTCAGGTACCAGCGGCGCGCGGCCCTGGGCGCCGCTCTCGCGCTCGGCACGGCACTCGCACTCCTCCTCCCGGTCCAGGGCGGCCAGGTCGCCTCGGCGGCGGACCCGAACGAGTCCACCCTGGGCGCTCCCCCGGCCGACTCGACGAAGCCGGTGACCCAGAAGGCCACGTGGACCGGCACCTTCGCCGGCACCGGCGCCCTCGACCCGTCGGCGTGCGCCGAAGGCGTGACCTGCGACTCCGAGACACTGCACCTGACGATCCCGGCCACCTTCTGGAAGAGCCACAGCGGCTCGCTCTCGGCGCGGATCGACTGGACCGACTCCAGCGCCGACCTCGACCTCTACGTGTACGACGCCCAGGGCGCGCTCGTCTCCCAGTCGGCGAGCAGCGGCGGCACCAGCGAGGAGACCACGCTCGGGCAGCTCCCGCCCGGCGACTACACCGTCACCGCCGTCAGCTTCGCGGCGCTCCCGGCCACGACGTACTCCGGCACCGTGTCGCTGACCAGCCAGAAGCTCGTCACGGCGATGACGCTGCCCGAGAACCGCGACACCCTCATGGACGACCTGACGGTGAAGTACCCGCTCCGGGTGGTGTTCGTCGGGCGGACGCCGACCAAGGAGCAGGTCGCCGAGCTGAAGAAGTGGCTCCCGAGCCAGTACCAGCCCACGGTCGCCAACGTCGCCGGGGCCCCCAGCCCCGACGGTCTCCTCAGCACCGCCTCCGGCCTGCTGAACTGGAACCGCGGCGCCTTCGCCGCCGGCCAGGACCCCTACTTCCTCGGCACCCGCTTCCGGTACGACGTGCACGTCTACGCGGCCACCAAGGCCTACAGCCAGGCGCTGTTCGCGACCGCGAGGAAGCACACGGCCCAGGACCAGACGTTCCACGACCCGACCATGACCGCCCAGCTCGTGAAGTACGACGAGTCGTTCGGCCAGTACCGCCTCGTCGACAAGTCCGGCATCGACTACCAGGTCGCCGACCCGAGCAAGGTCGACATGGTCGACGCCTACGCCGTCGAGGACTGGATGTGGAAGTCCCGGACCGACGAGAAGTGGGCCTGCGCCTTCCGTGACCTCGACACGAAGAAGTGCGCCAGCGCGCGGATCCTCCAGGACACGCCGGGCTACCACGACCCCTACTACGACAAGCACGGGCTGGACCTCGACCGGATGCCCCAGGGCGTCAACAAGGGCAGCACCTACCTCTTCCTCGACACCTTCACCCCGCCCTGGGCGGCCTCCCACTTCCGGCCGACGGCGTACCACACGTGGACCACCGACAAGGTGATCGACGGCCAGATCATCCAGAAGCCCGTCGCTGAGGGCGGCTCGTGGCGGGTCACCGACCCCGACACCGACGGGTGGTCGGGCGTCGACTTCGCCCGCACCTGGGGCGGCCGCTACCGCTGGCACTTCTTCGACATCGGTGCGGCGCCCAACAACTACGAGAGCGCCGCTTGGCTGAGCAAGGGTGCCGACGCCATGTCCAGCGACTTCCCGATGGGCGACCCGCCGGTGTGGCAGTACGAGAACGACCCCCAGTGGCAGCAGGACCCCTGCCCGGCGAGCGCTCCCGACTACCTGGGCGACCCGACGCCGTGCACGATGTTCCCCCGCCTCGCGCGCGACGTCTCGTACGGCCTGTTCTTCCGCTCGACCGCCGGCTACCTCTACCGACCGATCCCCCAGGGCGACGTCTACTGGCTGGCGACCACCAACTTCACCGACTTCTACTCCCGGCCGCAGTGGGTCAACGGCGCCCCGGTCTCCGGCGACTACGGCAGCTGGTGGACCAACCCGAGCAAGCTCTACAAGATCGACTCGGTGAAGAAGAAGACCCACGACGACACGCTGCGCTGGCTTTCGTCGGCGATGCCCTACGTGCGCTGGGTGGGCCGCAAGGGCGAGGTCATCCCGCTCTACGACCCCGAGACCGGCAAGAGGACCGGCTCGCTCGACACGTCACCCAAGTACGCCGACCTGCCGGCGCCCGAGTACCACGTCCGCCAGAGCGGCGCCGACGTCGACCTGGTGCCTGAACCGCTCTACGACGGCGAGCACGTCATCAAGACCAACAGCGACGGCTCGACCATCGACCTGACGGAGTTCCAGAACCAGATCGAGAAGGCGAAGGCCTCCGGCCTGCTGGGCGCGACGTACGACGACTCGGTGAACACCGACATCATCCGCGACTACATCGACGCCCACCGCAGGGGTATGGCCGATGTCGTCCCGGGCCTCGGCACCGTGCCCTCACTGAACATGACCTTCGAGAAGGCCTACACGTGGGCGCTCCCGGCGATCGTCGGCGGCATCGCGCTCGCCGGCGCCGACGGCAACGCGTGGGGCGTGTTCAACAACGTGAACGACCGCTTCAAGTCCTGCGCGGCCAACTACCCCGTCTACGACCCGTCGGTGAACCAGGACGGCGACAAGGTCTCGCTCCTCCCCTGCTCGCCGACCCAGGAGACCGGCACCGGCTTCAGCTACACGATCGAGCACGAGGCCGCCCACAACCTCGGCCTCTCCCACCCGCACGACGGGTCGTACGGCGTGGAGCGCTGCCCCGAGGGCGGGCCGAACGCCGGCGAGTGGAAGTGCTACTGGGCCGGGCTCGGCTGGGTCATGGACGTCTCGGCCGCGCCGACGACGTACGCGATGGACTACCGCCCCTACGAGGTCGAGGACCAGGACCAGCTCCAGCGCGGCCACGTGGCGGAGTACCTGCTGGCCGGGCAGGAGGCGCTCAGCCGCCTGCTCGCCTCCGAGAGCGCCGACGGCCGCACCACGCCGGACCGGAAGTTCCACCGCCGCTACGCGAACTACCAGGAGTTCAAGGCCGTCGCGGTGCGACTCTTCAAGCGCGGCGACTACCTGCACGCCGAGTACGCCGCCCGCAACGCGGCGCTCGCGGCCCGCGGGGTGCCGCAGACCCGTGCCAACACGGTGAGCCCGACCCTGCTCCAGGCGGGCCAGGTCTACTACTGGCGGATCCACCCACAGTCGACCGCACGACTCCCCTACGCGCACCGGCGCGGCTGACCGTGCCCGACCGGACCCGCCGGTGGCGACGTCGCGCAGGAGCGCTGGCGGCGATGGCGGGTGCGGTGCTGCTGGTCCTCCTGCCGGCGGCGCCGGGCGACGCCCACGCGACGGCCGTGGCCGCCTGGCCCGCCCCCGGTCAGGTGCTCGTCGCGGCGCCCGACCGGATCACCATCGAGTTCAGCGCCGAGGTCGCGCCGCAGGTGGACGTGGCCGTGGTCGCGCCCGACGGGCAGTCGCTGACGGCGGGTGACCCCGTCGTCGAGGGCCGCTACGTCACCCAGCTGCTGCGCGACTCCGACCAGTCCGGCGCGTACGTCGCGGCCTTCCACGTGGTCGCCGTGGACCTCCACCCGATCATGGCCCGCGTCGACTACCGGGTCGACCCCGGCGGTGAGGCGACGGTGAACCCCGCGGGCGACCCGCCCGACCTCCGGGCGACCTCCGCGGTCGCCCCAGCGAGCCGGGTCACGACCGCCGACGAGGGTTCGGGTCCGCTGCGCTGGTGGGGCACCTTCCTGGTCGTGGGCCTGGGCGCGCTCGTCGCGCTCGGGGTACGCCTTGCCTCGCGGCGGTCACCCAGCGTCTAGGCTCGGCTCCGTGACGACGGACGGCTCGGGGACGGCGAAGACCAAGAAGCCGCACCGGCCGCTCTGGCAGGAGACCATCCTGCTGCTCGTCATCGCCGTCGCCCTGGCGCTGGTGCTCAAGACGTTCTTCGTGCAGGCGTTCTACATCCCGTCGCCCTCGATGGTCCCCGGGCTGGTGAAGAACGACCGGATCCTGGTCGAGAAGCCGTCCTACTGGTTCGGCGGGACCCCGCAGCGCGGCGACGTCGTGGTGTTCCAGGACCCCGGCGACTGGCTGCAGGAGGACAAGGTCGGGCCGGTCGGTGCGATCCCGACCGTGATGTCCAAGATCGGCCTCTACCCCGCTGGCGGCCACCTCGTGAAGCGGGTGATCGGCGTCGCCGGTGACACCATCGTCTGCTGCGACGACCAGGGCCGGTTGTCGGTCAACGGCTACCCGCTCGACGAGGACGACTTCGTCAACAACCCCGACTCCGAGGACTGCCGCGGCCCCGAGGGCCCCGGCGACTGCGACTGGACGGCCGGCCCGGTGCCCGACGGCAAGCTCTTCGTGATGGGCGACAACCGCGCGGACTCCGCGGACTCGAGCTTCCACCTGTGCGCGCCGAAGGAGGCGGGCTGCGTCCCCGGTGACGAGTACATCGACGAGGACCTCGTCGTGGGCCGGGTCTTCGCGGTGCTCTGGCCCCGCGACCACATCACCTGGCTGCACCGGCCGGACACGTTCGCCGACGTTCCGGACGCCGACTGACCGGGGGTAGCGTCTCCTCATGACCGACCTGGCAGCCGTGCACACCCAGCGGGAGCGGATCCGCGCGACGTACCTCTCCCCCGAGTCCTCCCGGCCGGCGCCGTCGGCCCGCGGCCTGCATCACGTCGCCCTGGTGAGCGGCGACGTCGAGCGGACCGTGCGGTTCTACCAGGAGCTGCTGGAGTTCCCGCTCACGGAGATCATCGAGAACCGCGACTACGCGGGCTCCAGCCACTTCTTCTTCGACATCGGCAACGGCAACCTGATCGCGTTCTTCGACTTCCCGGGCCTCGACCTCGGGCCGTACGCCGAGGTGATCGGCGGCCTCCACCACCTGGCGATCTCGGTCGAGCCGGCGCGGTGGCAGCACCTCAAGGCCAAGCTCGACGAGGCCGGCATCCAGTACATCAGCGAGAGCGGCACCTCGATCTACTTCCGCGACCCCGACGGCGCGCGGCTGGAGCTGATCGCCGACCCGCTCGGCGAGATGTACGGCACCAAGGTCGTCTAGCGTCCTGCTCAGATCTCGGCCAGCCGCGGAAGCACGTCCTCGCAGACCGCGGTGGTCCAGCCGACCGGGTCGTCGGTGGGCGGCATCAGCGTGACGAGGGAGATGCCGAGCGCCGCGTACTCCTCCATGGACCGCACGAAGCCGTCGCGGTCGGCAACCGGGTCGGCCATCGCGATCATCGTCTTCTCGATCGCGTCGTAGTCGCGGCCCAGGTCGTCGCAGTGGCCGCGCAACACCTCGAGCTTGTGGCGGACCACGTCGGGGCTCTCGCCGAAGAGGTTGCAGGCGTCGGCGTACTGCGCCACCATCCGCAGCGTCTTCCTCTCCCCGCTGCCGCCGATCAGGATCGGCGGGTGCGGCTGCTGCACCGGGGGCGGCACGCAGACGGTCTCGGCGAGCTGGAAGTGCTTGCCCTGGTAGGGGCCGTCGTCGTCGCTCCACATCTGGTTGCAGATCTGGAGGGTTTCCTCGAGCCACTCGAAGCGGTCGCTGGTCGACGGGAAGGTGACCCCCAGACCGGCGTGCTCCCGGTCGTACCACGCGGCACCGATGCCGAGCATCGCCCGACCCCGGGACAGCACGTCGAGGGTCGTGACGATCTTGGCGAGCAACCCGGGATAGCGGTACGTCGTGCCCGTGACGAGCAGGCTCAGGCGGACGTTCTCGGTCTGGCCGGCGAGGTAGCCGAGCGTCGTGTAGCCCTCCAGCATCGGCTCGGGCGGGCCGCCGAGGTTCTCCATCTGGAACCAGTGGTCCATGACGGTGAAGAGCGAGGCACCTCCCTGGTCGGCGACCCGGGCGGTCTCGGTCAGCCGGTCGGCCAGCCGCGTCTGCCAGTCGGGGTGGGAGAAGTTCGCGTAGTGGATACCGATGCGCACATCGGCGACCCTACGCCGGAGCCCACAACCAGCGACCGCCCTGCACGAGGCACGCCAACGTCACGGCGCCGAACACCAGCACCCACACGGTCCCGGGCACGCGGGTGAGCCTGGCCAACTGGTCGGCGTCCGAGGTGCGTGCCCCTCCCCGGCGGCGCTGCAGCTGGAGCTCGACCACCGGGCGTGGCGCGGCCAGCAGGAGGAGCCAGGCGCCTGCGTAGGCGACCAGGGTCTGCAGCGCCCCGCTCCCCCACCAGCTCACCGCGAACACCGCCAGTCCTGCGACGCCGACGACGTAGAGGCCGTAGAAGTTGCGGATCTGGAGCAGCAGGAGCGCCAGGAGGAGGACCGCGAGCCAGAGCACGGCGAGGGCATGCTGACGGCTGAGCAGGTACGCCGCGCCGAGACCGAGCAGCGCGGGCCCGACGTACCCGGCGAACGCGGTGACGACCATGCCCGGGCCGGTCGGCTTCCCTCGCGACACGGTGAGCCCGGACGTGTCGGAGTGGAGGCGGATGCCCGACAGCCGGCGCCCGCTAAGCAGCGCGGCCACCCCGTGCGCGCCCTCGTGCGCGATCGTGACGACGTGTCGCACCAGCGGCCAGAAGCAGACCACCAGGAGCGCGGCGACCACGGCCGAGACGACCACACCGCCGCGATCGAGCGGCGCCTGGGTGCCGGCGACGTCGTCCCAGATCGAGGCGAGGACGTCGGTGGCGGTCACCCGACCAGCCTGCCGGACGCGCGTACGCCGGCGGCGCACTGGGTACGCGGGACCCATGAGCAACGAGAAGAGCGAAGCCATGCAGGCGGTCGTCGACCGCGTCTCCTCCTACCAGGACGGCGCGCCCGAGGGCACGGTGGAGAAGGAGCTGCGCGACGGGTTCGGCGAGGCCGGTGTGGAGGTCTCCGACGAGGACGTCACCAAGCTGGCCGCCGCGATCGAGGCCGAGCACGGCGCGGTGTCGGTCGAGCAGGTCCTGGCCGGCTGATCAGCGCCGGAGGACGGCCCCCGACAGGGGCGGCAGGACGATCTCGGTGACCCGGCGGCCGCTCGGCTTCTCGTAGGCACGGGCCAACTGCACGTCGTGCCAGCTGGTCGTCGGGTTCACGAGCACGAGGCCGGCGGTGTACGGGCGTCGCCACGTCCCGTCGGGCAGCCGCTGGCGCGGCGCGACGGGAAGGCCGATGTCGATGACGGCGCGCGGCACCCAGTGGTCGGTGAACGGCTCCGCCGGGACGAACATGCTCGAGCCGGTGCGGCCGTTCCAGGTGAGCAGCCAGGTCGCTCTGCTGTACGTCACCGCCCCGAAGTCGCCGCGGTTGCTGTAGGTGACCGAGAGCAGCGGCACGTCGCGGTCGGCGCACCAGGCGGCGAGCTCCATCTTCCACTGCCAGTCGGCCCCCACGAACCGGGGTCCGGCGCTGTCGAGGCCCCACTTCACGGCGTACTCGTTCTCCCAACCGGACACGTACGGCGTCCAGTCGGTCATCACGTCGCGCCAGGTGTTCCACTCGACGGTCACGTTCGGGATGGCCAGGAAGCCGTTGCGCTTGATCCGGGTCGCCACCTCGCGCAGGAAGGACCCGGTCGCGTCGTACATCGCCGCGTCGGTCGGGATCTCGACCGGGACCCGGCCGCCGGCGGTGTCGTGGCTCAGGTAGGTCAGGGTGTCGTCCATCATCACGCCGTCCCAGTCGCCGCGACGCAGCTCGGCGAGCACGTTGTCGGCCCAGCGGTCCTGGTACGCCGGGTCGGCGATGTCCGTCGGGAAGAGACCCGCCCAGTCCGACCACTCCACGATCTGCCCGTCCTGGCCGTGCAGCAGCCAGCCGGCCTCCGCGGCCTCCTGGTAGGAGACCCCGGTCGCGAAGACGCCGGACTCGTGCGGCACCTTCACGGCCGCCGATGTGTCCTTGTACATGAGCACGGTGAGGTGCGGGTTCTTCTCCTTGAGCGCCGGGATGCGGGCGTGCTCCCACGGCTGCATCACCACGTAGTTGCCGCGCCAGGCGTCGGGGGTGGCGTCGAGGTCACCCCAGTCGAGCGCCAGCACGCCGGCCGAGTCGCTCACCGTCGGGTGCCGCGCCGAGCCCGCCGGCAGCACGCCGGACATGAGCAGGGTCAACGCGCCGACGACCACCACAGCGGTCGCGCGCCAGGTCCGGAAGTCCTGCATCTCGTCCTCCCGAGCCCGATGCAGCATGGATCGCACACCGACAGCCGTGCAGCGGTCGGTCCCCCACTGCCCGCAAGTGTGGCCCTCCCGGGGCCGATCTGCGAGCAGCAGGCGTGCCCGGCGCGGCGAGTGGGTACCCCGAGCCGCATGGATGCCGCTGTCGTGGACGCACTGGGCAGGCTCTCGGAGGCACTGGAGGCGGTCGAGGTGGCGCGCGGCCACCTCTACGCGTTCCACCGGCTGTCCGGCACCGCCGACCTGACCGCCGGCGAGGCCGTCGAGATGCTCCGCGAGGCGGGCCACGGCGGCCTCGCCGACCGGATCGAGCGGGAGCTGATCGGGCGCAACGTGCTGCCCGGGCGCTGGACCTTCCAGATCGTCGAGGAGTACGACGACGGCTACTACGCGACGTTCAAGGAGCTCGAGCGCGCGGCCCGCGACGAGCTCGCCTCGGGGCGGCGGCACCTCTACGAAGCGCGGATGAAGGAGGACCGGCGCACCCACGGGGCGCCCGGCCACGAGGCGACACCCGCTGACCTTCCTGCCGAGCACTGAGTACGTTGAGCCCATGGCGAGTGACATCCCGACCCACACCCTCAACGACGGCCACACCCTCCCCGCGATCGGCTTCGGCACCTACCCGCTGAAGGACGAGGACGGCATCGAGGCGGTCCGCAGCGCGATCGAGAACGGCTACCGGCTCATCGACACGGCGGTGAACTACGAGAACGAGCGCGAGGTGGGCGAGGCGATCCGGCGCTCCGGCGTGCCGCGCGACCAGCTCCAGGTCGCCAGCAAGATCCCGGGGCGCGACCACGGCTACGACGACGCGATCGCCAGCGTGCACGGCTCGCTGGAGCGACTCGGCCTCGACTACCTCGACCTGCACCTCATCCACTGGCCCAACCCGCGGATCGGCCAGTACGTCGAGGCCTGGCGCGCCCTGGTCGACCTGCGCGAGCAGGGGCTGGTGCGGTCGATCGGCGTCTCCAACTTCACCCCCGAGCACCTCGAGCGGATCATCGACGAGACCGGCGTGACGCCGGCGGTCAACCAGGTCGAGCTGCACCCGTACTTCCCGCAGTCGGTGATGCGTGACGTGAACACGAAGTACGGCATCCAGACCGAGTCGTGGAGCCCGCTCGGCAAGCGCCAGGCGCCGTTCTCCGAGCCGCCCGTCGCGGAGGCCGCCGAGAAGCACGGCGTGACGCCCGGCCAGGTGATCCTGCGCTGGCAGGTGCAGCTCGGCTCGATCCCGATCCCCAAGTCGGCGACCCCCGAGCGGCAGCGGCAGAACCTCGACGTCTTCGGCTTCGAGCTCAGCGACGACGAGGTCGCCGCGATCACCGCCCTCGGGCGACCGACCGGGCGGCTCTTCGGCGGGGACCCGGACACGCACGAGGAGATGTGACCGAGCCCGCCACGCCGTACCTCCGGGTCGACGTCGCGCGGCTGCACCGCACGATCACCGGTACGGCGGCGCGCGCGGCCGGCGCCGGGGTCTCGCTGCGCCCGCACGTGAAGACCCACAAGTGCGTCGAGATCGCCCGGCTGCAGCTCGACGCCGGCGCGATCGGCATCACCGTCGCGACCGTCGGTGAGGCCGAGGTCTTCGCTCGGCACGGGTTCGACGACGTCTTCGTCGCCTACCCGCTCTGGCTCACCGACGAGGCCGCTGCCCGGCTGCGGGAGGTCGCCCAGCACGCCCGCCTCGCCATCGGCGTCGACTCCACCGAGGCGGCCGCCCGGGCCGGCTCGCTCCTCGAGGGCTCGGGAGTCGAGGCGCTCGTCGAGGTCGACTGCGGCCGCCACCGCTCCGGGGTGCGGCCGTCCGACGCGGGAGCGCTCGCGGTCGCGGCCGAGGAGGCCGGGCTGCCGGTGCGCGGGGTGTTCACGTTCCCGGGCCACAGCTACGCACCCGACGCCCTCGCCAGCTCCGCCGAGGACGAGTCGCGGGCGCTGACCGCGGCCGTCGCCTCGCTGCGCGAGAGCGGGCTGGAGCCGGACGTCGTGAGCGGCGGCTCGACCCCCAGCCTCGCGCACAGCGACACCGCGCTCCTGACCGAGCTGCGGCCCGGTGTCTACGTCTTCGGCGACGCCCAGCAGTGGGAGCTCGGCACGATGGCGCCCTCCGACATCGCGCTGACCTGCCGGGCCACGGTCGTCAGCCACGCCGGCGGGCGGCTGGTGCTCGACTCCGGCAGCAAGGCGCTGGGCGCCGACCGGGCGCCGTACGCCACCGGCGGGGGGCGGCTGCTCGATCACCCGGACGCCCGGATCGTGCTGCTCTCGGAGCACCACGCGGTGGTCGACCTGGGCGGCGCTCCCCTGCCACCGATCGGCAGCCGCGTGGACGTCGTCCCCAACCACGTCTGCAACGCCGTCAACCTGACCGACACCCTGTGGGCGGACGACGGCGACGCACTGGTCCCCTGGTCGGTGTCCGCGCGCGGACGCAACACCTGAGTCACTACGATCGCGTCCATGCTGACCCGCTCCCGTGCCGCGTTCGCCGGCCTTGCCGTCGTCGCCGCGTTCACCCTCGCCGGCTGTGGAGGCGACTCGGACTCCGACGTCGCCACGGACACCCCCAGCGCCAGCCCGACCGGGCCCGCGTGCGACTACCCGGCCGACGCCCAGGGTGCCGCCAAGAAGGTGAACCCGCCGCCGGCCCGCGCGGCGGTCTCGGGCGAGGTGGGCGCGACCATGAAGACGAGCGCGGGCGACATCGGGCTCACCCTCGACGCCGACACGACCCCGTGCACGGTCAACTCGTTCGTGTCGCTGGCCGAGCAGGGCTACTTCGACGGCACGACCTGCCACCGGCTCACGACCACCGACGCCGGGATCTTCGTGCTCCAGTGCGGCGACCCGACCGGGACCGGCATGGGTGGCCCCGGCTACTCCTTCGACGACGAGCTCTCCGGCTCCGAGACCTATCCCGCCGGCACCCTCGCGATGGCGAACGCCGGGCCGGACACGAACGGCTCGCAGTTCTTCCTCGTGTACGCCGACACCCCGCTGCCGGCGAGCTACACCGTCTTCGGCACGGTCGACGACGCCGGGCTCGAGGTGCTGAAGGGCATCGCCGACGAGGGCACCGCGGACGGTGGTCCCGACGGCCCGCCCCGGACGCCGGTCGACATCGAGTCGGTCACGGTCGACTGACCTCCGGGACCGAGGATCAGAGCGGGTAGGTCACCCCGGTCAGCTCCTCCGAGACGGTCCACAGCCGCTTCGCCAGGTCGGGGTCGCTGGCCTCGCGGCTGCGACCGACCCCGGTCGGCCAGCCGCGCATCTCCAGGAAGCCGTCCGGCCCGATGAACGAGTTGCCCGGCAGGTCCATGGTCGCTGCGTACAACGTCGTCAGCGCGCCCTTCTGCACCGGCATGCCGGCGATCTTGTGGCCCCAGCTGCCGACCCAGGTCTTGAAGGCGCTCCCGGTGTTGGCGGTGATCGCCGTCGCCGTCGAGCCCGGGTGCGAGCCGACCGCCCGCAGCGTCGACCCGGACGCCGTCAGCCGGCGTTGCAGCTCTGCGAGGAAGAGCAGGTTGGCGAGCTTGGAGGTGGCGTACGCGGCGAACGGCTTGTACTCGCGCCGCTGCCAGGTCAGGTCGCTGAGGTCGAGGTCGGCGCGGAGGTGGGCGTCGGACGAGATCACCACGACCCGGTCGCTGAGCTGCGGCAGCATCAGGTTGGCCAGCGCGAAGTGACCGAGGTGGTTGGTGGCGAGGTGGGTCTCGAAGCCGTCGGCGGTGATGGCGTGCGGCACGGCCAGCACGCCGGCGTTGTTGACCAGGACGTCGACCGGGCCGATTTCGGCGGCGAACTCCCGCACCGAGGAGAGGTCGGCGACGTCGAGCCGGCGCACCTCCACCGTCCCGCGCATGGCGGCCGCGGCCTGCTCCCCTTTGGCGGGGTTGCGCACCGCGAGCACGACCTCCGCGCCGGCCGCGGCCAGCACCCGTGCGGTCTCCCTGCCGAGCCCTCCGCTGGCGCCGGTCACGACGAAGCGCCGGCCGTCCTGGCGTGGCACGGAGTCCCAGTGGGCCCGCTTGCGTGGCACGGCCTAGACCTCGACGTACTCGATGGGGACGCCGAGCTGGACCGTGCGACCGACCGTGCAGAGGCGGTCGCGGGACTGTGCGATCGAGCGCGGCAGCACCTCGCGGGCCCGGTCGCCCTCCTCTCCGTCCGGGAAGCGCACGTCGAAGGTGATCTGCAGGTTCACCAGGTGGTTGCCGTGCTCGTCGCGCACCTTGTCGCCGCCCGCGGTGACGGCGAACGCCGTCGCCGCCGCGCGCTTGCCGGTGATCAGGTCGACGTCGATCGCGCTGCAGCCGGCCAGGGCCGCGAGCAGCAGCTCGACGGGCGTGAAGTCCGGGTCACCGCCCGACCCGACGGACACCACGCCCCCGCGCCGGTTGGTGGCCTTGAACCGGCCCTCCCCCATCTTCGTGAGCTCGATGCTGCGGTGCTGGTCGGGTGTGGGCTCGGGTGTGGGCTCGGTCATGAGGCACAGACTGCCAGAAGGCCGACACGCCCGGGATCGGGACCGGACTTGTGTCTCGCGCCCGCATTGGGGACGGTGGAGGGGACCAGCCAAGCTATCGGAAGGCGAGCATGCTCACCCTCACCGAGAACGCCAGCGCCATCGTCAACGAGATCACCTCCCAGCCCGGCCTCGCCGAGACCGCGGGGCTCCGGATCACCTCCGATGCCTCTCCGGAGCCCGCCTTCGAGGTCTCCGCAGCCCAGCAGGCCGAGCCCGGCGACCAGGTCGTCGAACAGGGCGGAGCGACCGTCTACCTCGACGAGACCGCAGCCCAGCTGCTCGACGACAAGGTCCTCGACGCAGCGGTCGACCCGGCCGGGAAGGTCGAGTTCGCGCTCGCCCTCCAGGGCTGATCTCCCTGCTCGCAGCGGACCCCGGACCTCATGGTCCGGGGTCCGCTGCCGTTCTCGCGGCTGGCAGGATCGACGCATGACGACCTCCCGCGAGATCCATCTCGTCTCCCGTCCCACCGGCTCGCCGACTCCCGAGGACTTCCGGGCCGTCGACACCGAGCTGGGCGATCCCGGCCCGGGCGAGGTGCTGGTCCGCAACACCTTCCTCTCGGTCGATCCCTACATGCGGGGCCGGATGAACGACGTGAAGTCGTACGTGCCCCCGTTCGCCCTCGACGCCGTGATGGACGGCGGCGCCGTCGGCGAGGTCGTCGCCTCGGGCTCGGACCGGTTCGCGGTCGGCGACACCGTCCTGCACCAGGCCGGGTGGCGCACGCACGCCCTGCTGCCCGAGCGCGAGGCCCGCGCGGTCGACACGTCCGTGCTCCCGGCCTCGACGTACCTCGGCGCGCTCGGCATGCCCGGGATGACGGCGTACGTCGGCCTCACCCGGATCGCCGAGATGAAGGAGGGCGACACCGTCTTCATCTCCGGCGCCGCCGGTGCGGTCGGCTCCGTCGCCGGCCAGATCGCCCGCCAGCTCGGCGCCGGCAAGGTCATCGGCTCCGCCGGCTCGGCCGAGAAGTGCGCGTGGCTCGTCGACGAGCTGGGCTTCGACATCGCGCTCGACTACAAGGCCGCGCCGATCGGCAAGCAGCTGCGCGAGCACGGTCCGGTCGACGTCTACTTCGACAACGTCGGCGGCGACCACCTCGAGGCGGCGCTCTTCGCGATGGCCGACTTCGGGCGGATCGCGGCCTGCGGGATGATCGCCGACTACAACGCCACCTCCCCCGCTCCGGGCCCGCGCAACCTGATGATGGTGATCAGCAAGCGCCTCACCCTGCGCGGCTTCATCGTCACCGACCACTCCGACCTCGCCGGCGAGTTCTACCGCCGCGCCGGCGCCTGGGTGGCCGACGGGTCGCTCACCTGGCGGGAGACCGTCGTCGACGGCATCGACCACGCCGTCGACGCGTTCCTCGGCCTCTCCCGGGGCGACAACACCGGGAAGATGCTCGTGCGCGTCTGAGTCGTCTCGGTGGTCGAGACGGCGCGCAGCGTCCTGCCGGCCGCTGCCCGACGGTCGGCCGGCGCGATCGGCCGTGCCTCTTCACCAGTCGCCCGGCGCACGCGATGATGGGGCCGTGCGCAGCCAGGATGAGCGGGACAAGCAGACGCTCGACATCATGTCGATCGTCTTGAAGGCAGCGTTCCTGCTGTTCGTCGCGGTGGTCGTCCTGGTGATCCTCGATCACGCCGGGTGAGCCGGGGCTCGCGTCGCTCCTAGAGCCCGGGCACCAGTGACCTCAGCACGAACCCGTTGCGCACCCGCTGCGGGTGGTCGCCGACCGGGACCGTCTGCACGATCCGCTCGGTCCGGTAGGAGATCTTCGCGACCTGGTCACGGCCGCTCCAGGAGATGTAGCAGTAGCGGCCGTCCCAGCTCGGGGTGACCCAGTAGGGCTTGCCACCCTCCCTCTTCAGCAGGGGCCCGCGCTCGAAGGTCCTCGCGTCCACCACGGTGGCGTAGTCGGACATCGTGCCGGCGACACAGATCTTCGTGCCGGCGGGGTTCATCGCGATCCCGTGGTGGGCGGAGTCGAGGAGGTACTGCTCGCGCGGTGTGTCGGGCACCAGGTTAGGCAGGTGCTTGACCCGGGTGATCCTCCCGCTGGCGCGGTCCATGGCGACGAAGCCGTGGAGGAAGGACAGCTGGAAGTAGAACGTCTGCTCGTCCGGCGAGAGCGTCATCGGGCGTACGGCGGTGCTCGTCTTCGTCATGCCGCGCTCGTCGAGCGCCGCGCGCAGGTCGTAGCGCCTGATCACCTTGAACGTCTTCGCGTCGACGATCTGCAGCCGCCGCTCCTGCTTGGTCGGGTCGGCCGCCGGGTCGTCGAGCGGGCTGTAGACCATGCCGATGCTGGCGTGGAGGATCCGCTTGCCGCCGTCGATGAAGACACTCTCGTGCGGCGAGCCGCCGGAGGGGAAGCGGCCGATCTCCTGGCCGTCCCTGACCCGCAGCACGTGCACGACGTTGGCGGTCGACGCGCTGACGACGACCCGCTTGCCGTCGGGCGAGATCGCCATATGGTCGGAGCGCACGCCGTCGACCTGGAAGCGCCAGACGATCTCCTGGGTGTCGAGGCTGATCGCGACCACGTCGGCGAACGACGGTCGGGAGACGATCAGCATCCGGCCGTCGTTGGAGGAGTACATGTCGTCGACGAACTGGTCGTGGCCCTCACCGATGAGCGCGCGGATCGCCAGGAAGTAGGCGAACCGGTAGGGGTCGGTCGCGATCTCCTGCATCCGCTCCATCTCGTCCGGTACGACGTCGATGCGGCCCAGCCGCTCGAAGCTCTGCGGCGCCAGGATGTCGGCGGTGCCGGCCCAGTTGTTGCCCGCGAACACCACCCGCCGTACGTCGTCGGCGGTGTCGTCCTCGACGGCGGCCGCCGGGTCGACCAGCCCTGCCGCGCCGATCAGCAGCCCCACCGTGGCCACCAGCGTCCTGCGTCCGAACGTCTGCACCCGTCACTCCTGTCGTCGGTTCGCAGGGGCAACGAGCGTCGAGGAGTCCCGGTTACGTTGCCCGTCAGTCCAGCGCGGATGCCGGCAGGTCGAACCACCGCAGGTGCTCGAAGTCGGGGCTGACCTGCGCCGGGTGGGTGGACAGGTCCGGCCCGGCGGCCGCGTCGAGGATGGCCGCGCCGTCGCGCAGGTGCTCGGTGAGCAGCTCCTCGCCGCCGGTGTGCTGGTTCGACGGCATCGACACCCGGCCGCCGGCGTACGAGATGTCGAGCAGGCTGAGCGGCGGGGTGACCAGGCCGTTGCGGTGCCGCCACAGCCCGGTGGCCGGGTCGAAGCGGTAGTCCCCGAGCAGCTTCCAGCCGTCGCGGGCGACCAGCCGGACCGCCTCGATGAGGTAGTCGACGACCGCGTCGGAGACGAAGTAGTTGAAGTTGATCCGCACCCAGCCGGGCTTGATGCCCTCACAGCCGCCGGTGATCTCGCGCTCGAACTCGTGGGAGCGCTCGATGTCGATGCCGAGCAGCCGGTGGCCGTACGGGCCGGCGCACGAGCAGCCGCCGCGGGACTGGATGCCGAAGAGGTCGTTGAGCAGGGCGACGACGTAGTTGTGGTGCAGGTAGCGCCCCGAGGGTGCCCGGAGCACGAACGACACGATCGAGAGCCGATCCGCGCCGAGGTTGCCGAGCAGCTCGATCGACGGCTCGTCGTGCCAGGCGTCGACCGCCCGGCGCAGGTGCCGCTCCTCCTGGGCGCGGATGGTCGTGGTGCCGACCGCCTCCTTGAGCTGGAAGACCAGGCCGGCCCGGATCGACTCGATGATGGCGGGGGTGCCGCCCTCCTCGCGGTGGGTCGGGTCGGCGAGGTACCTGTGGTCGTCGTCGTTGACGTAGGCGACGGTCCCTCCGCCGGGGACGTCCGGCACCCGGTTGGCGAACAGCTCGCGCCGCGCGGCCAGCACGCCGGGCGTCTGCGGGCCGCCGATGAACTTGTGCGGCGAGAGGAAGACGGCGTCCTTGTAGGACAGCGGTTGTCCCTTGGCCGGACCCATCTCGATGTCGACGTACGGCGCGGCCGCGGCGAAGTCCCAAAAGCTCAGGGCACCGTGCTCGTGGAGCAGCGTGGCGATCGCCGCGGTGTCCGAGACGATGCCGGTGACGTTCGAGGCGGCGGAGAAGGACCCGATCTTCAGCGGCCGCTCGGCGTGCTTCTCGAGCTGCTCGCGCAGGTCGTCCTGGTCCACTCCCCCGTCGGCGTCCTGGCGGATCGTCACCACGTCGGCGATCGACTCGCGCCACGGGATCTCGTTGGAGTGGTGCTCGTAGGGGCCGATGAAGACGACCGGCCGCTGGGCGGGCGCGATGTGCTCGGTGAGCGCGTGGGCGTCGTCGAGGGCCGACGGGATCCGCAGGCCGAGGACGCCGATCAGCTTGGCGATCGCGCCCGTGCACCCGGAGCCGGCGAACAGCACGACGGTGTCGTCGTCGCCGCCGAGGGACTCGCGGATGATCGCCCGCGCCTCCTCCCGCAGCCGGGTGGTCTGGAGGCCGGTGCCGCTCGACTCGGTGTGGGTGTTGGCGTAGCCGGGCAGCACCTCGTCGCGGATGAAGTCCTCGATGAAGCCGAGCGCCCTGCCCGAGGCGGTGTAGTCGGCGTAGGTCACCCGCCGGCGGCCGTACGGCGTCTCCATGACGTGGTCGTCACCGATCACGGATTCCCGGATCAACGCGAGCAGCGCCTGCTTGTCGTCCGCACCCTCAGCCGCCATGAGTCCCACGATAGGTCCGGATTAGGGTGACCGGGTGAGCAGCCCGTACCAAAGTCTCCAGCACGCCGAGGCGATCGCCCGCCACGATCTCCTGACCGTCGACGCGTACGACGTGCGCCTCGACCTGGCGAGCGACGACAAGACCTTCGGGTCGGTGACGACCATCCGGTTCCGGAGCACGGGCGGCTCGACGTTCCTCGACCTCAAGCCCGAGCGGGTCAACGAGATCCGGTTCAACGGCCGGCCGCTCGACCCCGACCTGCTCGTGCGCGGGCGGCTGCCGATCGAGACCGTCGACGGCGACAACGAGCTGATCGTCGACGCGGTGATGCCCTTCCGCAACGACGGCGAGGGGCTGCACCGCAGCGTCGACCCCGCCGACGGCAAGCACTACGTCTACGGCATGTCCTTCATGGACGCCGCCCCGACGGTGTTCGCCTGCTTCGACCAGCCCGACCTCAAGGCGCCGTACACGTTCCACGTCGTCGCGCCCGAGGACTGGACCGTGATCGGCAACGCCCCGGGGAAGAACCCGGAGCCCGGCGTGTGGGAGTTCGAGCAGACCCAGCCGCTGTCGACGTACTTCGTCACGCTGGTCGCCGGGCCCTACCACCTGATCCGCGACGAGCACGACGGCATCCCGCTCGGTCTCAGCGCCCGGGCGAGCATCGCGAAGGACCTCGACGCCGACGCCGACGAGCTCTTCACCATGACCAGGCAGTGCTTCGACGAGTTCCACCGACTGTTCGGGATCCGCTACCCGTTCGGCGACTACCACCAGGCGTTCGTGCCGGAGTTCAACGCCGGCGCGATGGAGAACCCGGGCTGCGTGACCTTCCGCGACCCGCTCGTCTTCAGCTCGCGGGTGACCCGCGGCATGCGCATCCAGCGCGCGACGACCGTGGCCCACGAGATGGCGCACCAGTGGTTCGGCAACATCGTCACCCCGCGCTGGTGGGACGACCTGTGGCTCAACGAGTCGTTCGCCGAGTACATGGGCAACCGGGTCACCGCCGACGTCACGGAGTACGACGACGCCTGGACCCACAACGCCTACGCCCGCCGGCAGTGGGGCCTGGTCGCCGACCAGCGGCCGAGCACCCACCCCGTCGCCGGCAACGGCGCCGTCGACGCGAGCGCCGCGCTCCAGGACTTCGACGGGATCTCCTACGCCAAGGGCTCGAGCATCCTCAAGCAGCTCAACGCGACCCTCGGCGACGACGTGTTCTTCGCCGGTGCGATCGACCACTTCACGAAGCACCGCTTCGGCAACGCGACCATGCACGACCTCTTCGCCAGCTGGGAGGAGGCGGGCGCCGGCGACCTGTCGGCGTTCACGAGCAACTGGCTGCGCACGGCCGGCCCCGACACGATCGTGCTCGACCGCGCGGCCGGCGTGGTCCGGCGCACGCCGCCCGCCGACCACCCCGCCGACCGCTCGCACACCCTCCGGGTCGCGACCGCCGCACCCGAGGGCACGTGGGAGGTCGCGTCGCTGACGGTCTCCGGACCGGAGACGTCGTACGACGTCGCCGAGGGCAGCGCGGTCGTCCTCGACCCCTACGAGGACACCTGGGCGCTCGTGCAGCCCGACCCGGTGACCGTCGCGGCGCTGCCCGGCCTGCTCCCCCGCACCGAGGACACGCTGCTGCGCGCCGGTGTCTGGAACAACGTGCGCAGCGCGTTCCACAACGCCGCGATCGACCCGGCCGCGGTGATCGACCTCGTCGAGGCAGGGCTGCCGGTCGAGGACAGCGACGACGCGGTCTTCTACACGATGCCGTGGGTGGTCGCGAAGGTCGTGCCGCTGACGGCCGACCCCGACGCCGCGCTGGCCCGGGTGCACCGTGCGGCCCTCGCCAAGGCCGAGGCCGCGAGCCCGGGGTCGACCCTCCAGCTCGCGGCCTTCCAGGCGGCCGTCTCGTCGGCCACGGACGCCGCCCTGCTGCGCGGGTGGCTCGGCGGCCGGGACCTGCCGGCGGGCATCGACATCGACCTCGACCTGCGCTGGCGGATCCTCGTGCAGCTCGCCTCCTTGGGCGAGACCGACCGCGCCGAGCTGCTGGCGGCGCTCGACGCCGAGCCCACCGCGCGTTCGCGGGTCGAGCACACCCGGGCGGTCGCCTCGCTGCCCGACGCCGATGCGAAGGCCTGGGCGTGGGCGCGGTTCACCGGTGACGTCGACGTCCCCAACTACGAGCTCGAGGCCGCCGGCCTGGGCATGTGGCGACGCAACCAGCGCCCGCTCCTCGAGGAGTACGTCGACCGCTACTTCGCGGACGTCCCCGGGACCGCCGCGCGCCGCAGCGGGTGGGTGCTCGCCGACGCCGCCGACGCGTTCTTCCCGGTCGTGTTCGAGGACGACGCGACGCTCGCGAAGGCCGAGGCGCTGCTCGCGCTCGACGACTTCGACCCGTCGATGCGCCGCAGGGTGGTCGACCAGGTCGACGAGCTCACCCGCCGGGTCGCGATCGCCCGAGCCTTCCCGAAAGCATGAGCACCGACCGCGCGCGACGCCCGGGCCCCACGGTCCGCACGCGCGTCCACGAGCTCACCGCGGACGCCGACCGGCACCACGAGGACCGGCTCGCGACCGAGGAGCCGCTGGAGATCCGGCTCGCCTGGCCGGGCGGGGCGCCCCGGCGGGTCTGGGTCACGATGCGCACGCCCGGCAACGACTTCGAGCTGGCGGCCGGCTGGCTGCTGCACGAGGGCCTGACCGGACCGGACGGGATCCACGCGGTCGCCTACTGCACCGACGCCGACCTGGCGCCGGAGCAGGAGTTCAACGTCGTCACGGTCACGCTGGCCGGGACGCCGCTGAAGGACCCCGGGCACCGGCACGTCGGCCAGTCGTCGGGCTCGTCGGCCTGCGGTGTCTGTGGCAAGGACAGCATCGCCGAGGCGCTGGCCGCCCCGGCCACGCACCGCTGGGCGGGCCCGCTCCCCACGTCCGAGGTCGTGCGCGGCCTGCCGGACCGGATCCGCGAGCACCAGGCGGTGTTCGCCCGCACCGGAGGCGTGCACGCCGCGGCCCTGGCCACCGCGGATGGCAACCTGCTCGCCGTCCGCGAGGACGTCGGGCGGCACAACGCCGTCGACAAGGTGAGCGGCGCCCGGGTGCTGGCCGGCGCCTCGCCCGCCGAGGCCTGCCTGGTGGTCAGCGGCCGGGCCGGGTTCGAGCTCGTGCAGAAGGCCGTCGCCGCCGGGATCGGCTCGCTGGTCGCCGTCGGCGCCCCCACCAGCCTCTCGGCCCGGCTCGCCGAGGAGTCGGGGCTGGCGCTCTACGGCTTCACCTCCCCCGGCCGGACCGTCCGCTACTGCTGACCGACCCGCCGGGCGCGGCGTGGGATCGCCGGAGTGTCGGTGGTCGTTCCTAGGTTGGACCCATGCGTATCCTCCACACGTCCGACTGGCACCTGGGCCGGTCGTTCCACCGTGAGGGGATGCTGACGCACCAGGCGTCGTACGTCGACCACCTGCTCGACGTCGTGGCCTCCGAGCGCGTCGACCTCGTGGTCGTCGCGGGCGACGTCTACGACCGCGCGCTCCCCCATGTCGATGCGGTCCGGCTCGCCGACGACAGCCTCGCGAGGCTGGCCGCGTCGCGGGCCCGGGTCGTGCTCACCAGCGGCAACCACGACTCCGCCCAGCGGCTCGGCTTCAGCTCGCGGCTGATCGACGCCTCCGGCATCTTCATCCGCACCGACGCGTCCACCGTCGGCACCCCGGTGCTGCTCGAGGACGAGCACGGCCCGGTCGCCGTCCACGGCATCCCCTACCTCGACCCCGACGCGGTCCGCGAGCCGTGGGGGCTGTCCGCTCGCTCCCACGAGGCGGCGCTGACCGAGGCGATGCGTCGGGTGCGGGCGGACCTCGACCGGCGTCCCGGCTCCCGGTCGATCGTGCTGGCCCACGCGTTCGTCGCGGGGGCCGAGCCGAGCGACTCGGAGCGCGACATCAGCGTCGGAGGCGTCTCGCTGGTGCCCACCTCGGTCTTCGACGGGGTCTCCTACGCCGCGCTCGGCCACCTCCACGGCCGGCACACCCTGACCGAGTCCGTCCGCTACTCCGGGTCCCCCCTCGCCTACTCGTTCTCCGAGGCGACCCAGGTCAAGGGCTCCTGGCTCGTCGAGCTGGGCGCCACCGGCCTGGTGTCGGCGGACTTCGTCGAGGCGCCGGTGCCGCGCCGGCTGGCCCGGATCCGGGGCACGCTCGACGAGCTGCTCGCCGACCCGCGGCTGGTGGACCACGAGAGCTCGTGGGTGCAGGCGACGCTCACCGACGACAGCCGGCCGCTCCAGGCGATGGACCGGCTGCGCTCCCGGTTCCCGCACACCCTGGTGCTCGGGTTCGAGCCGGCCGGCGGCGCCTCGGCGTCGGTCCCGCTGGCCCGCACCCAGGGCCGCTCGGACCACCTGATCTCGCTCGACTTCCTGGCCGAGCTGCGCGGCACGCCCGCCACCGACGACGAGTCCGCGCTGCTGCTCGCCGCCACCGACGCCTGCTGCGAGGACCCCGACTTCGACGTCCTCCTCTCCGAGGCCGGCCCGTGAGGCTTCACCAGCTCGAGATCACTGCGTTCGGACCGTTCGCCGAGACCGTGGCGGTCGACTTCGACCAGCTGTCCGATGCCGGGCTGTTCCTGCTGTCCGGGCCGACCGGCGCCGGCAAGACGAGCGTCCTCGACGCCGTCTGCTTCGCGCTGTACGGCGACGTGCCCGGCGCCCGCAACACCGCCAAGCGGCTGCGCTCCGACCAGGCGGCGCCCGGCGTGCGGCCCCGGGTGGCGCTGGAGGCGACCCTGTCGGGCCGCCGGTTCCGGCTGGTCCGCTCACCGTCGTGGGAGCGGCCCAAGAAGCGTGGCACCGGCGTCACCACTGAGCAGGCGTCGGTGTCGATCGCCGAGCGGGTCGACGGTGACTGGGTCACCCACTCCACCCGGCTCGACGAGACCGGCCACCTGGTCACCCGGCTGGTCGGCATGAACCTCGCCCAGTTCACGCAGGTGGCGATGCTGCCGCAGGGCGAGTTCCAGACGTTCCTGCGGGCCCGGTCCGAGGAGCGGCACCGCCTGCTCCAGCAGCTCTTCCGCACCGGCCGCTTCGAGGACGTCGAGCGCTGGCTGCGCGACCGTCGGATCGCCCTCAGGCGCTCCTCCGAGAGCGCCCATCAGCGGGTGGCCGCCCTGGTGAGCCGGATCAGCGAGGCCGTCGAGGCCCCGGCCCCGGAGGCGTGGGACCTGCACGACCTCGCCGTCCCGGCCGCCGACGGCGCGGTCCTCGGCTGGGCGGCGGCACTGCACGCCGAGGCCGACCGGGGTCGCGGCGACGCCGACACCACCGCGGACCGGGCGGCCGCGGCCGAGGCGGCCGCGCGTCAGGCGCTGGACGACGCGCGGGCGCTGGCAGAGCGGCGGGCCCGGGTCGACGCCGCCCTCGCCGAGCAGGCGGCGCTGGCGGACCACGCCGCCGCGGTCGAGGCCGCCCGGGCGGCGCTCGACGCCGCGCGCCGCTCGGCCGCCGTGCTGCCGCTGCACCACCTGGCCCTGCGGGCGACCGCTGCGCGCGACCGGGCCGCTGCGGTGGCCCAGGACGCGTGCGAGCGGGCTGCGACCGCGCTCGACCTGCCCGGTCTCGACGGGCTCTGGGTCGACCGGGGGTCGCTCGACGCAGCCGTCGAGGAGGCGGTCGAGGCGGCCGGTCGGGTCAAGGCCGCGCTCCCCCGCGAGGCCGCGCTGACCCAGGCCGCCACGGCCCTGGAGGCCACCCAGGAGCGCGCGGGTCGGCTGGCCGAGCAGATCTCGGTCGCCGAGGCCGCCGCCGCCGCGCTGCCGCAGCGGACCGTCACGCTGCGTGAGGAGCTGGCGACCGCGCGCGCGGCCGCCGCCGCGGTCGACGGCCAGGCCGCCCGGGTCTCCGACCTCACGACCCGCGTCGAGGCAGCGGCGCAGGTCGTCACCTTCGAGGAGGAGCTGGCGCTGGCCCGGCTCGACCTCCAGGTGGCCACGTCCGAGACGCTGACCCGGTGGTCTGCATACCTCGACGTCCGCCAAGCGCGACTCGAGGGCATGGCCGCGGAGATGGCGAGGGCGCTCGCGGTCGGCGACTCGTGCCCGGTCTGCGGCTCGGCGGAGCACCCCCACAAGGCGTACGCCGCCCCCGGCGCACCCGACGCGCTCGCGGAGAAGGCCGCCGAGAAGCGCCACGTCGACGCGACGTCGGTGCAGGTCGCCCACGAGGAGCGGGTGCGCAACCTCGTCACCAACCTGGCCCTCACGCGGCAGGCGGCCGGACCCGAGCCGGCGGGTCTCCTGACGGCACAGCGCGCCGAGGCCGCCGCCGAGCTCGCCCGTCTCCAGGAGCTGGCGTCCCGGGTCGAGCCCCGGTCCCGCGAGCTCACCGACCTGGAGGGCGAGGCGACCCGGCTCGGCGAGGAGCTGACCCGCCTGCGCCTCGAGGCCGGCGCGCTCGAGGCCGACCAGCGCCACGGCCAGGAGCGGCTGGCCGCCCTCCGCGACGAGATCGACGACCTGCTCCAGGGCACCGGCGCGCCCGACCTGGCCTCGCTGCACGCCCAGCACTCCGCCCAGGCCGCCACCGGTCGGACCGCCTGCGAGGCGCTCGACGCCGTGGCCGCCGCCGAGTCGTCGCTGGTCGAGGCGACCACGTCGCTGGCCGACGCCGTCGAGCGCGCCGGCTTCGCGAGCGCCGAGGACGCGGTCGCCGCCGCGCGGCCCGACCCGGAGGTGCACGCCCTCCACACCCGGCTCGAGGCGCACGACCGCCGCCTGGCCGCCGTCGCCGCCGTGCTCGCCGAGCCCGGCGCGGCTGAGCTCGCCGACCAGCCCGTCCCCGACCTGGCGCAGCTCGGCTCCGCCCACGACGACGCCCTCGCGGCCCTCGGCGAGGCCCGGTCGACCGCGGCCATGTGGCAGCGGCGCTTCGAGCGCCTCGGCACCCTCCGCACCGAGCTGACGGCCGCACTGGGTGCCTGGGCCCCGATCCGCGACGACCTCGAGCTCACCACCCGGCTGTCGTCGTTCGTCGACGGGAAGTCCGCGGACAACCGTCTCCAGATGCGCCTCTCCGCCTACGTCCTCGCCTACCGGCTCTCCCAGGTGGTCGCGGCCGCCAACGCCCGGCTGGCCGGGATGAGCGACCAGCGCTACTCCCTCGAGCACACCGGGCGCCGCGGCGCGGGCGAGACCCGGGGCGGGCTGAGCATCCTGGTCCGCGACGACTGGTCGGGTGAGTCCCGCGACCCGGCGACGCTGTCGGGCGGCGAGACGTTCGTCGTCTCCCTCGCTCTCGCGCTCGGGCTCGCCGACGTGGTCACCCACGAGGCCGGCGGTGCCGACCTCGACACGCTCTTCGTCGACGAGGGCTTCGGCTCCCTCGACGCCGACACCCTCGACGACGTCATGGACACCCTCGACTCGCTGCGCGACGGCGGCCGGGTCGTCGGCGTCGTCAGCCACGTGCCCGAGATGCGCGACCGGATCCCGGTCCAGCTCCGCGTCACCAAGTCCCGCCGGGGCTCGACGCTGGCCGTCAGTCGCTGACGGTCAGACGTCGACCTGGCCGTGCTCGGCCTCGTACGGCTCGCCGGTCAGCTTGGACTTCACCAAGCTGACGATCGAGGCGGCCTTGCCGCCGGGCGTGTCCCAGTACTCCCCGCGCTCGACGTCGACCTCGCGCAGGACGACGTTCGGGTCCTCGGGGCCGCCGGGGAGCCAGGCCTCGGCGAACGTGTTCCACAGCTCCTCGAGCTTCGCGTCGTCGTCGACGACCGCCGCCGACCCGGTCACCGAGACCCAGGCGTCGCGTGACGAGAAGGTCAGCGCGACGGCCGGATTCTCCTGGATGGCGCGGACGTGGGCGCTGTCGCGGGCGGCGATGAACCACATCTCCGCCGTGGGCTCGACCTCTTGGCGGGCCATCGGCACGCTGCGCACGCCGTCGGCGCCGAACGTCGTGAGCATCGCGAGGGGCATGTCGTCCACCAGGTCGACGAGCTTCTTCTGGTCCCCGGTGTCGGTCATGGCGGGGCAGTACCCACCCGTCAGCCGAGCGACTCCCACCGGCTGACGTCGAGTCCCCAGTCGTCGGCGAGCCGTCGCGCCTGGGGGCGGTACATGACCTGGAGCGCCGTGCGGGTGCCCTCCGGCCAGTCCCAGTCGGCCTCGCTGCTCGAGCTCGAGCGGGAGCGCTCGTCGACCGCGGAGAGCGGGACCGGGTCCAGCCCGAGCGTGCGCCAGACGGCGTCGACGGCGAGCTGCGCGTCCTCGCGCACCTGCTCGTAGACCATCACGTGCAGACGCTCCCGCCCGACGAACGACGCCCAGGTGTCGAGCTGGTCGGCGTAGAAGCCGGCCCAGGTCTGGAGGTTGATCGGGATCGGGTACGGCTGGGACCTGCCGCGGGTCACCGCCAGCCGCATCGCCGACCGGTACCTCTCCACCGGGTCACGGAGCAGCACCAGGATCGGTGCGTCCGGGAGCAGACGGGGCACGACCACGCCGCACGACGGGTGCCGCAGGTACTGCGGCGAGAAGTCGCCGCGGCGCACGCCGTCGTCCGGGAAGAGGTCGAGGTACTCCTGGGCCGGGACCCGGCCGTCGGCGACCTTGTGGAGCAGTTGCTGCTCCTTCTTCCCGTTGGTCCCGAGGCCGACCTGGGGGTGCTGGGTGAGCAGGCCCGTGAACCACGCGGTCCCGCTGCGTTGCGCGCCGATACCCACCCACGCCGGTGCACCCATGGCCCGACCCTAAGGGATGGAAATCGGCAGGCAGACATCAGATAGGTTCGGCCCATGAGCGCGTCGAGGCTGGATCCGTCGTTCACGTCCCTGCCTTACCGCCACCTCGGCGACGCCGCCCTGACCCGGGCCCGGGAGCTCGGCGTGGGGCACGCGGACTTCCGGTTCGAGCGGGTCCGCTACCAGAGCCTCACCGTCCGGGACGGCGTCCTCCAGGGGGCGAACGACCAGGAGGACCTGGGCTTCGCGGTCCGGGTCATCCACCGCGGTGCGTGGGGCTTCGCGTCCGGCGTCGTCCTGACCCCCGAGGAAGCGGTCCGGGTGGCCGAGACCGCGGTCGCGGTGGCGCGGGTCGCCGCCGAGATGACCAGCACGCCGGTCGAGATCGCCGACGAGCCGGTGCACGCCGACGTCGAGTGGGTGTCGTCGTACGACGTGAACCCGCTGGACGTCGCGGTGGCCGAGAAGGCCGCGCTGCTCATCGACTGGACCGACCGGCTGCGCACCGGCGCTGCCGTCGACCACGCGTCCGCCCACCTGCTGCAGGTGCAGGAGAACAAGTACTACGCCGACCTGTCCGGCACCCGCACCACCCAGCAGCGGGTCCGGCTGCACCCGGGCTTCGAGGCGATGGGCGCGGGCGCCGACACGTTCGACTCGATGGCGAGCATCGCCCCGCCGGTCGGCCGCGGCTGGGAGTACCTCGCCGGCGGCACCGGAGCCTGGGACTGGGACGGCGAGATCGAGGAGGTCCCCGAGCTGCTCGCCGAGAAGCTCAAGGCGCCCAGCGTCGAGGCCGGCACCATGGACCTCGTCATCCATCCCTCCAACCTGTGGCTGACCATCCACGAGTCGGTCGGGCACGCCACCGAGCTGGACCGGGCGCTGGGCTACGAGGCGAACTACGCCGGCACCTCCTTCGCGAGGTACGACAAGCTCCACACCCTTCAGTACGGCTCCCCGGTCATGAACGTCACCGGCGACCGGACCGTCGAGCACGGCCTCGCCACGATCGGGTACGACGACGAGGGTGTCGAGACGCAGAGCTGGGACATCGTGAAGGACGGGCTCTTCGTCGGCTACCAGCTCGACCGCCAGATGGGCCTGATGCACCCCGAGCTCAACGGGGGCCGGTCCAACGGCTGCGCGTACGCCGACTCCCCCGGCCACATCCCGATCCAGCGGATGGCCAACGTGTCGCTCCAGGCGGCGCCAGGGGGCCCGTCGACCGAGGAGCTGATCTCCCGGGTCGAGCGTGGGCTGTACGTCGTCGGCGACAAGTCGTGGTCGATCGACATGCAGCGCTTCAACTTCCAGTTCACCGGCCAGCGGTTCTACACGATCACCGACGGCGAGCTGGGCGGCCAGGTCCGCGACGCGGCCTACCAGGCGACCACCACGGAGTTCTGGAACTCCATGGAGGCCGTCGGCGGCCCCGAGACGTGGCAGCTGGGCGGGGCCTTCAACTGCGGCAAGGCCCAGCCCGGGCAGGTCGCGGCCGTGAGCCACGGCTGTCCGACGTCGCTCTTCCGAGGCGTCCGGATCCTGAACACGACCGACGAGGCGGGGCACTGATGAGCACGGCGTTGCATCCCCAGTCCTTCGTCGAGCACGCGCTCGCCACGTCGATCGCCGACGACTGCATCGTGATCGTCCGGGACAGGACGAGCGCCAACCTGCGCTGGGCCAACAACACCCTGACGACCAACGGCGTGATGCAGGGCATCGACGTCACCGTCATCTCGTTCGTGCGCACCGCCGACGGCGTCGCCACCGGTTCGGTGACCGGCAGCGCCACCACCCAGGCCGGTGTCACCGTGCTCGTCGACGCGGCCGACGCGGCGGCCCGCGCCGCCACGCCCGCCGAGGACGCCGCCGAGCTGGTCCGCGACGCCGTGTCGGCCGACTGGGACGACGTGTCGGTGACGACCGACATCCACGTGTACGACGCGGTCGCGCCCGCGCTGGGCGAGGCGTTCGGCCGGGCGGGTGCCGAGGGCAGGGTGCTCTACGGCTTCGTCAACCACGAGATGACCACGACGTACCTCGGCTCGACCACCGGCCTCCGGCTGCGCCACGTGCAGCCGACCGGCCACTACGGGTGCACCGGCAAGACCGCGGACCTCGCCAGCAGCGCCTGGGTCGGCGGCGCCACCCGCGACTTCGCCGACGTCGACCCGCTCGCCTTCGACGCCGAGCTCGCCCGCCGGCTCGGCTGGGCGCAGCGCCGCGTCGACCTGCCTGCGGGCCGCTACGACACGATCCTGCCGCCGACCGCGGTGGCCGACCTGATGATCGACGCGTACTGGAGCGCCGGTGCTCGTGTCGCGTTCGAGGGCCAGTCGGTCTACAGCCTGCGCGGCGGCGGCATCAGGATCGGCCGGCCGGTCGCGAAGCCGGGCGTCACGCTGTCGTCCGATCCGGCCTACCCCGGTCTCGAGTGCGAGCCGTTCGCGGTGGCGACCTCGTCGAGCAACGAGTCGTCGGTCTTCGACAACGGGCTGCGGCTGGGGCACACCGACTGGATCCGCGACGGCGAGCTGACCTCGCTGATCCAGACCCGGCACTCGGCCGCGATGACCCAGCAGCCGGTCACCCCCGCGATCGACAACCTGGTGCTGTCCGTCGCCGGCGCGACCGGGTCGATCGACGACCTGGTGGCCGGCACCGAGCGCGGGCTGCTGCTCACCTGCCTCTGGTACATCCGCGAGGTCGACCCGCAGACCCTCCTGCTCACCGGCCTCACCCGCGACGGGGTCTACCTCGTCGAGCACGGCGAGATCACCGGCGCGGTCAACAACTACCGCTTCAACGAGAGCCCGGTCGACCTGCTCAACCGCTTCACGCATGCGTCGGCCACCGTGCCGGCGTTCAGCCGGGAGTGGGGCGACGACTACTTCTCCCGCACGGCGATGCCGGCGCTGCGGGTGCCCGACTTCAACATGTCGAGCGTCTCGCAGGCCCAGTGAGCCGTTCCCAGACGTCGGCCAGGCCCGCGTCGAGCTCGTCGGCACGCCGCTCCTCGCGAGCGTGCAGCCGGCCGTAGGTGAACGTCGGCTCGCCGGCGGCCGCCGCGGCCCCGGCCAGCGCGACCAGCTGCGCCCTGCTCGCGACCGTGTCCTGCCGCTCGCCGAGGTGCTCGGTCAGCCGGGTCGCCGCGCGCACCGAGCGGCGCGCGGGCTTGCCCACCACCGGCTCGACCGCCTCCGCCGTGTAGCGGAACCGCTTGGCCGCCTTGCGCAGACCGTGCAGTGCCACGTCGTCGTGCGGGTCGTCGACGACCGCGGCGTACCGCTTCCGCAGCCGCGTCCACTGCCGGCGCAGCCCCTCCGGCAGCACCTCGTCGGCCGGTCCCTCGGCGAGCGCGGTCCACGGCACCTCCGTGACCAGACCGTCGAGCCCGGCGCGCAGGTCGCGGTAGCGCTGGCTCAGCAGCACGCCCGGCACGTGCACCCGGTCGCCGTACGTCGTTGCCAGCCGGTCGGAGACCGGGCCGACCACCAGGTCCGGCGGCTCCTGGTCGAGCAGCAGCCGGAGGCGCTCGTGCACCACGAACTCGTCCCGTGCGGCGCCGAGCGACCGCGCCAGCCACTGGATCTCGTCCGCCAGCGGGCCGGTGGCCGTCTCGTCGAGCAGCGGCCGGAACGACACCAGGACCGCCCGCAGCCGTCGGCAGGCGACCCGCGCCTGATGGACGCCGGACGGGTCGCCACGGCGCATCTCGGCGTCTCGCCGCGCCAGGTCCTCGACCTGGGCGACCAGGCGTGCGTGCAGGACCGCCCGAGCAGTTCCGGCCTTCCGCGCACCTGACACGAGATGTGTCTATCGCACCCAGGTGGACGGCAGCGGAAAATGTCTGGTCGCTCGTGCAACCCGACCAGCGGTCCAGGCGTATCCCCGGTGTTCGTCCACCTACAGGAAGCAAGGATCCGACCATGCGCAGCAACCAGCTGATCACGGGCGTCCTGGCCGCTGTCGCGACCTCCAGCCTGATCGGCCTGGGGAGCGCGGCGCACGCCGGTGCGCCCACCACCACCCACGAGAAGGGCATCGTCCTCGACTGCTCCGGCACCTGGCGGGGCGAGCACGTCTACTCGTCGCTCTACGAGAACAACCTCCACGGCAACACCATCCAGGTCGTCATCGGAGACGGCGCCGTCGCCGGCGACTCACGCCGCACCCGGCGCGACTTCGTCGACGGGCGCGCGGTCCGTGGCGTGCTGAAGCTCGACGGCCGGCGCGCACTCGTCGAGGGTCGGGCCCACGCGGTCGGCCGGAAGACGGCGGTCCACGAGGAGCACGACGACGCCGGTCAGCACATCACCGTCGACGGCACCCACCGCCGGCTGGCCAGCGAGCTCACGCTCACCTGGAAGGGCACCACGGTCCCGCTCGACTGCGCGGACTCGTTCGTCTACGACCTCCAGGTCACCCGGGAGTCCACGGTCGACTGACCGCGGATCAGCAGCGGCACCCGCTAGCGACCCGGATGTCCCCCAGGAATGGGGGCGTCCGGGTCGTACGGCGTGCGCGTGTAGACGAACGTCGCGATGTCGAGGTGGCTGATCGACCCGTCGTCGCGGCGTACGACGCGCAGCTCCTCGCCGGCGTGGTAGCCGGAGCGCCCGACGACCCGCCCGTCCACGACGGCGAAGCGGTAGGCCTCGGCACCGTTGCGACGGGCGACCAGCTCGCTGCCGTCCATCGCGAAGACGAAGGGCGTGTTGCCCCAGTGCCAGACGCCGGGCACGCCGGCGAGCTCCGCCGGGACGTGCGCGGTCGGCACCCATGGCCGGTCGATGGTGGGCTCGCAGCGGTGCAGCTCGTCGAGCAGCTCGGTCGCCAGCTGGACGGGCGAGTAGCCGGTGGTGGCGTTCGCGAGCACCACTCCCCCGACGCGCCGCTTGCGGTCGACCAGGCAGGCGGCGAGGAAGCCCGGCATCGAGCCGCTGTGGCCGGCCAGGGTGCCCGACCCGCCCGGGAAGAGCTGGAAGCCGAGGCCGTGGGCGTAGGTCACGCCGTCGTGCGGGTTGCCGGACTGGGGCCCGAAGGCCTGCGCCAGCTCGCCGGCGGAGAGCACGTCGGGGTGCCCCTGCCCCAGGAAGGCCGCGTACGTCGCGAGGTCGGCGATCGTCGCCCAGACCTGGCCGGCCGGCGCCATCGCGCCGTTGTCGGTGGAGGGCTCGTCGAGCAGGGTGCCGTCGTACGGGTGCACCGACTGCCCCTGAGCGGCCGCGCCCTCGGGCAGGTACGACGTACGGTCCATGCCGAGGGGGTCCAGGATCCGCGTCCGCACGGCCTCCCACCACGTGGTGCCGAGCAGCCGGGCCGCCAGCTCACCGAGCAGCGCGTAGCCGAGGTTGGAGTAGTGGAACTCCTGGTGGGCCGGGAAGGCGGCCGCCGACCCGTCGTTGGCGGCCACCAGCTCCTCGAAGGAGACGCCCACCGACCGCTCCCACCACGAGCCGGCCGGCTCGGACTGGAGGCCTGCGTCGTGGGCGAGCAGCCCGCGCAGGGTCCGGTCGGCGTAGCCGACGTCGCCGAGCACGGTGGACGCCGGGTCGTCGAGCCCGATCCGGCCGTCGCGCACCAGCTGGAGCACCAGCACCGCGGTCATCGTCTTGGTGATCGACCCGATCCGGTACTGCACGTCCAGCGGGTCGTGGGCGGGCACCCCGGTCGAGCCGTACGAGCCGAACCACGCCGGCTCGCCGTCGCGGACCAGGCCCGCGACGACCGACGGCAGCCGACCGCTCGACTGGGCATGGGCGAGCCGGGCGAGCAACCGGCGGGAGGTGTGGTCGCTGACGCTCGCCCGCGGGGTGGGCGTCACTCCGCGAAGGCTTCCAGCGGAGGGCACGCGCAGACGAGGTTGCGGTCGCCGTAGGCCTGGTCGATCCGGGCGACCGGCGGCCAGTACTTGTCGGGGTCGATGCCGGTCGGGAAGACCGCCAGCTCGCGGGAGTAGGGGCGGTCCCACTCGCCGACCAGGGCACGGGCCGTGTGGGGAGCGCCGCGCAGCGGCGAGTCCTCCGGGCTCCACTCCCCCGCACCGACCCGGTCGATCTCGGCCCGGATCGCGATCATCGCGTCGATGAAGCGGTCGATCTCGGGGAGGTCCTCCGACTCGGTCGGCTCGACCATCAGCGTGCCGGCGACCGGGAACGACATCGTCGGCGCGTGGAAGCCGTAGTCGACCAGCCGCTTGGCGACGTCGTCGACGGTCACGCCCGTCTCCTTGGTCAGCCCGCGCAGGTCGAGGATGCACTCGTGGGCGACCAGCCCGCCGTGCCCGCGGTAGAGCACCGGGTAGGCCTCGCCCAGCCGGCTGGCGATGTAGTTGGCCGACAGCACCGCGGCCGCCGTCGCCCGGGTCAGGCCCTCGGCACCCATCAGCCGGATGTAGGCCCACGAGATCGGCAGGATTCCTGCCGAGCCGTACGGCGCCGCGCTGATCGGCCCGATGCCGTCCCGCTTCGCCTCCTCCGGGTGCATCGCGTGGGAGGGCAGGTACGGCGCGAGGTGCGCGCGCACCGCGACCGGGCCGACACCCGGCCCGCCGCCGCCGTGCGGGATGCAGAAGGTCTTGTGCAGGTTGAGGTGCGACACGTCGCCGCCGAACTCCCCCGGCTTCGCGTAGCCCAGCAGGGCGTTCAGGTTCGCGCCGTCGACGTAGACCTGCCCGCCGTGGCCGTGCACGATCTCGCAGAGCTCGCCGATGGTGTCCTCGTAGGCGCCGTGCGTCGACGGGTAGGTCACCATGATCGCGGCCAGGTCGCCCGAGTGCGCCTCGCACTGGGCGCGCAGGTCGTCGAGGTCCACGGTCCCGTCGGCACCGGACTTCACGACCACGACCCGCATCCCCGCCATCACCGCGGAGGCCGCGTTGGTGCCGTGGGCGGAGGACGGGATCAGGCAGACGTCGCGCGCGGCCTGGCCGTGGGCGCGGTGGTAGCCACGGATCGCGAGCAGGCCGGCGAGCTCGCCCTGCGACCCGGCGTTGGGCTGGATCGACACCCGGTCGTAGCCGGTGACCTCCGCGAGCCAGCCCTCGAGTTCGGTGACGAGCCGGCGGTAGCCGAGCGCGTCCTCGGCCGGGGCGAACGGGTGGAGGTCGGCGAAGCCGGGCAGCGACACCGGCTCCATCTCGGTGGTGGCGTTGAGCTTCATCGTGCAGGAGCCCAGCGGGATCATGCCGCGGTCGAGCGCGTAGTCGCGCGCCGACAGCCGGCGCAGGTAGCGCAGCATCTGGGTCTCGCTGCGGTGGCTGCCGAAGACCTCGTGGGTCAGGTACGGGGTGGTGCGGGCGAGCTCCTGCGGCAGCGCGTCGAGGGGCTCGACGGCGCTCGGGACCACGTCGAAGGCGGCGTGCACGGCCCGGAGCGTGTGGGCGCCGCTGAGCTCGGAGAACGACAGCGCCACCGTGTCGGCGTCGACCAGCCGCAGCTGCAGGCCCTCCTGGCGGGCGGCGGCGACGATCTTCTCGGCCCGGCCCGGGGTCTGGACGGTGAAGGTGTCGAAGAAGCTGGTCGTCGAGACGGTGTAGCCGGCGCCGGACAGCGACGCGGCCGCCCGGGCGGCGAGCAGGTGGGCGCGCCGCGCGATGCCGCGCAGGCCCTCGGGGCCGTGGTAGACGGCGTACATCGACGCGACGACCGCGAGCAGGACCTGCGCCGTGCAGATGTTGGAGGTGGCCTTGTCGCGCCGGATGTGCTGCTCACGGGTCTGCAGGGCGAGCCGGTAGGCCGGGCGGCCCTCGGCGTCGACCGAGACCCCGACCAGGCGGCCCGGCAGGTGTCGTTCGAGCCCTGCCGCCACGGCCATGTAGCCGGCGTGCGGGCCGCCGTAGAAGAGCGGCACGCCGAAGCGCTGGCTGGAGCCGACCACGACGTCCGCGCCCAGCTCGCCGGGTGCCTCGAGGAGGGTCAGCGCGAGCAGGTCGGCCGCCACGACCGCCAGCGCGCCGCGCTCGTGGGCGGCGGCGATGACCGGCCGCGGGTCGCGGATCTGCCCGGAGGCCCCGGGGTACTGCACGAGGACGCCGCACAGCTCGCCGTCGGGCAGCCCGTCGCTCAGGTCGGCGACCACGACCTCGATGCTCATGCCCTCCGCGCGGGTGCGGATCACGTCGATCGTCTGCGGCAGCGCATCGGCGTCGACCACGAACGGGCCCGACGCCGACCGGTTGCCCCGGCGCACCAGCGTCATCGCCTCGGCGGCCGCCGTGCCCTCGTCGAGCAGCGAGGCGTTGGCGGTCGGCAGCCCGGTGAGGTCGCCGATCACGGTCTGGAAGTTCAGCAGCGCCTCGAGCCGGCCCTGGGAGATCTCGGGCTGGTAGGGCGTGTAGGCGGTGTACCAGCTCGGGTCCTCGAGCACGTTGCGCCGGATCACCGGGGGCGTGATCGTGCCGTGGTAGCCCAGGCCGATCATCGGCTCGCCCGGTCGGTTGGTGTCGGCGATCTCGCGCAGCTCACGGGCGGCGACCTCTTCGCTGACCGGCTCCGGGAGGTCGAGGGACGCGGCGGACCGGATGCCGCCGGGGACGGCGGCCGCCATCAGGGCGTCGAGCGACTCGAAGCCGAGCCGGGCGAGCATCGTGTCGATGTCGGCGGGCCGGAGGCCGATGTGCCGGTCGACGAACGGCAGGGCGCCGTCGAGCTCGGTGAGCGAGGGGTGCGGTGACATGGTGGCTCCTCGAAGGTCGTTCGGGTGCCTCCCCCTCTGTCGCGCCGCCGTTGGCGCTCCAGAGTGCCTGACCCGCACGGTCCGGTGGCCTGAGAGGTTCCGGGGAGGAATTGCCCCTTCGGCGCCCCGGCCACGTCGTGCGCCGGGGACTCTCCCGTGCAGGAGTGTCAGCACGGCCTAATCTACCGGCCGATCTCGGCAGAGACGACGTCGGCCCGCCGCCCGGAGGGGCGACGGGCCGACGTCCGTGGTTCGGGTGGGTGCTACCCCGTCTTGCGGGCCGCCCGGCGAGCGGCGAGCTCGTCGCCGGCGGTCGGCTCGGCCTCGGCCTCGGCGGTGCGCTCGGACGGCAGCTCGGCGAGGGTGCCCTCGATCTCCTGCCAGACACCGCCGATCGCGATGCCGAACACGCCCTGGCCGCCCTGGAGGAGGTCGATGATCTCGTCGTTGCTGGTGCACTCGTAGACCGAGACGCCGTCGCTCATCAGCGTGACCCGGGTCAGGTCGTCGGTGCCGCGCAGCCGCAGGTGCTGGACGGCCGTACGGATCTGCTGCAGCGAGATCCCGGCGTCGAGGAGACGCTTGACGACCTTGAGCAGCAAGATGTCCTGGAACGAGTAGAGCCGCTGGGAGCCGGAGCCCTTGGCGCCGCGCACGGTCGGCTCGATCAGTCCGGTGCGGGCCCAGTAGTCGAGCTGCCGGTAGGTGATGCCGGCGGCGTTGCACGCGGTCGGCCCGCGGTAGCCGGTGTCGCTGGGCAGCGGGGAGACGTCGTCGGTGAAGAGCAGGCCCTGCTCCTCGGCCGCCTCGACAGCCAGGGCCGCCTCGACGCCCTCGCCGTGCTGCTGCTCGTTCTCGTTCACTCGGTCCTCCGCTGGCTACTCCGTGTGCGTAACTCCCGGGGAAGGGTGCCGGTCGGCCCACGATGATCGGGCACCACAGCGGTGGAGTTACAACAGAGACAGTTCAAGGTAGGCCTCTACCTGAGGGTCGTCAAAGAGGTGGGCGGCGTGTCGCAACCATCAACCTCAGGTTGAGGGTTAGACCTGTGCTCAGTCCTGCGGGGCCTCGAAGTCCTCCGGCGTGACCTGGTCGAGGAACTCGCGGAACTTCTCGACCTCGTCCTCCTGCTCGGCGGGCACAGCGAGGCCGGCCTCGTCGAGGACCTCCTCCGCGCACATGATCCGGGTGCCCGTGCGCAGCGCGAGCGCGATCGAGTCCGACGGGCGGGCGCTGACCTCCGCACCGGAGCCGAAGACCAGGTTCGCGAAGAAGACCCCGTCCTTCACGTCCGTGATCTGGACCTCGGTGAGCTCGTTGCCGGTCGCGTCGAGCACGTCCTTCATCAGGTCGTGCGTCAGCGGCCGCGGCGGGACGACGCCCTGCTGGGCGAACGCGATCGCGGTGGCCTCGACCGCCCCGATCCAGATGGGGAGGTAGCGCTCCCCCGTCACCTCGCGCAGCAGCACGATCGGCTGGTTCGAGGGCATCTCGACCCGGACACCCATGACATCGACTTCGCGCACGTCCCTCACCCTACTCCCGGCCGAAAGGCCGCGGGCGCCGCCTCAGGTGCGGCGCAGACCCGCCTTGACGAGGGTCGCGTGCAGTCGCACGGACAGCGCCGCGATCTCGCTGACCGCGTCGTCGGCCCGGGCCTTCGCGGCGGCGTCGCGGCCACCCCGGTGCGGCGCGATGACCTGCTCCACCAGGCCGACCTCGCGGTCGGCGGCCGTCTTGAAGGCGCGCAGGTGGCGCGGCTCGAAGCCGAAGTCCGCGAGCTCGCGGGCCGTGGTGGCGACCACCAGCGCGTCGGTGTCGTAGTGACCGGTGCCGGCGCGCGGGGTGACCAGGCCGAACTGCTCGAGCTCGTCGAGCAGCTCCTCGGAGATCTCGGCGATCTTCACGAGCTCGCGGCGCGACAGCCGGACCTGGTCGCGCCGGTTGAAGGACTCGGCGCTCGGCAGTCCGTCGGCCGCGAGCGCGACCCGCGGGACCGTCGGCACGACCGGGTCGATCGGCGGCGGCTCGAGGCCGCGGTCGATCGCGTCGAGGTGCTCGCCGATGACCTTGAGGGGCAGGTAGTGGTCGCGCTGCATGCGCAGCACGTAGCGCAGCCGGTCGACGTCGTCGTGGGAGAACTTGCGGTAGCCCGACTGGGTGCGCTCGGGCTTGATCAGCCCCTTGTCCTCCAGGAACCGGATCTTCGGGATGGTGATGCCGGGGTAGTCGGGACGCAGCTGGTCCAGCACCTCACCGATGTTCATGCGGGCCCGGGCGGACGCGGACGCTCCGGACGGGACGCTCATGCGGTCTCGTGGCCGGCGAAGAACACCAGGCGGTACTTGCCGATCTGGACCTCGTCGCCGTCGGTGAGCTGGACCCGGTCGATCCGGTCGCGGTTGACGTAGGTGCCGTTGAGGCTGCCGACGTCGCTCACCGTGAACGTGTCGCCGCTGCGGTGGAACTCCGCATGCCGACGCGACACCGTCACGTCGTCGAGGAAGATCTCGCTGTCGGGGTGCCGACCGGCGTTGACGACGTCGGCGTCGAGCAGGAAGCGGCTCCCGGAGCCGGGTCCGCGCTGGACGACCAACAGGGCGTGGCCCGAGGGCAGCGCGTCGACCGCGGCCGCGTCGACCGCGTTGAGCTGCCGGTCGGACGTCTCGACCTTGTCGGCCCCGGTGCCGATGGAGATGGTGGCCGTGGACTCGCCGTCTCCCGCGCCCGGCGTCTCCCCCGCCCCTGACGGCTCGGCCGGCTCGGGGGTCACCAGCCGGGTGCCGCACTGCGAGCAGAAGCGGGCGTCATCGGGGTTCTGCCTGCCACACGAGGTGCAGAACGGCATCGGTCAGTCCTTCGGTCGCCATCGGATCGCGGTGTCCCGAACCCTTAACGCGGGGTTGAGGGTGACGGTCACCCGAACTTATCAGCCCGCGCCCGACGTTCAAGCGAACTCGGGGCGACCGGCCGGGGGTGCCGGCCGGGGATCAGACGTTGAGCGACGCCTCGTAGGTGATGGCGTCCATCAGGTCGTCGAGCTGACCGCCGGAGGACGGCACGACCTCGAAGAGCCAGCCGCCGCCGTACGGGTCGTTGTTGACCAGCTCGGGGGTGGAGTCGAGCGCGTCGTTGCGGGCCACGACCTCACCCGAGATCGGTGCATAGACGTCACTGACCGACTTGGTCGACTCGAGCTCACCGCAGGTGCCGCCGGCGTCGACGGTGTCGCCGACCTCGGGGAGCGACACGTAGACGATGTCGCCGAGGGCGTCCTGGGCGTAGTGGGTGATCCCGATCCGCACGGACCCCTCCTGCTCACCCGGCTGGCGGACCCACTCGTGCTCGGTGGTGTACATCAGGTCGTCGGGATACAAGGCGTTTTCCTCCGGTCGAGCTCGGGTGGGTGTGCGGGTGCACCAGCCGTGAGGCTACTGCGACGTGTTCGGGAGTGCGTACTCCGGTCGCTCGGGCTCGACGACGCTCTCGATGTCGAGCGACGGGAGCTCGTCGACCTCGACCGTCGCGCCGCCCTCCTCGAACTGGTCGCGCGGCCCCTTCGGGAAGTCGATGCCCGACTCGGCGAGCAGGTGCGGCTCGCCGATGACGTCCACGACGTACGGCGAGGACACCAGCTGGTCGCCGACCAGGATGCCGCCGACCCCGTCCGCGAACGACGTGCTCGCGACCACGCGCACCTCGCCGTTGATCTGGATCGCCTCGGCCCCGGCGGTGCGGAGCTCCTGGATCATGTCGACCACCGTGTTGATGTCGACGGCGGTGTCGCCCTCGGTGATCGTCACCCGGATCCCGGGACCGGTGACCGGCACCAGCCCGGCCAGGATGGCCAGGGTCTCGGCCTCGTCCTGAGCCTGGGCGAGGGCCGCCTCGCGGGCTCCGGTGCTCGACTGCAGGTCGTCGCGGGTGTGCTGGAGCCGGGCGATCTCGGCCTCGGCGCGCTGCGTGGTCCCGGCGAGGCCGTTGAGCACGTCGATCAGGTCCTGCTCGCGCAGGCTGCCGTAGGTGTTGTCGACCTCGTTGAAGCGCACCTGGGTGATCGAGGCGAAGCCCACCAGCGCGAGCAGCACGGCGACCACGAGCTGGCCGCGCGACGGCCGCAGGAACGCGCGCCGCAGGCGGTCCCGCCCCGACGGCTGCCGCTCGGGCGTCGCCTCGGCGCCGCCGTGGTCGTCCTCGAGGTCGTCAGGCATGGAACAGGTGTCTCCGGATCGCGGCGACGTTGGAGAAGATCCGGATCCCGAGGACGACGATCACGCCGGTCGACAGCTGCCCGCCGACGCCGAGCTTGTCGCCGAGATAGACGATGCCGGCCGCGATCACGACGTTGCTGACGAACGAGACCACGAAGACCTTGTCGTCGAAGATCCCGTCGAGGTAGGCGCGCAGGCCACCGAACACGGCGTCGAGAGCGGCCACGACCGCGATCGGGAGGTAGGGCTCGAGGCCCAGGGGCACGTCGGGCTGGAACACGACGCCCAGCACGATCCCGACCAGCAGCCCGAGTGCGGCGATCACGGCTCTGTCTCCTTCTGCGGCTGGTTCAGGTTCTGTTGGGCCGTGCCCTGGACCGCTGAGCGGAGCCGCAGGAGCCTGCTCGGCGCGGCCGGGAGGGACAGCTGGTCCACATTGTCCATGTCGACCACGATCCCGACCTGGTTGGGGAGGTCGAAGAACTGCCGGCCGCTCGCCGTGTCGAGGAGCCTGCCCTGCAGGGTGTCCTTGTCGCCGATCGCCGCGACGACGTACGGCGGCGACAGCGCCTGGAAGTTCACCCGGATCACGATCCCGGAGTTGCGGATCGCGGAGCGCGAGGTGAGCCGCATCCCGTTGATCGAGATCGCCTCGGCGCCGGCGCGCCACAGCCCGTTGACCAGCAGCGCGAGGTCGGAGTCCTTGACCTCGCCGCCCGGGATGCCGCTCGGGTCGTCGTCGACGGTGATCCGGATGCCGGGACCGGAGACGGCCCGGAAGCCGCTGACGGCCCCGAGCCGCACCTTCCGGTTCTGGGCGGCCTGCTCGGAGGACGTCACCTCGTCGAGGTTGTCCTGGAGCCCGACGTTGAGCTCACGGAGCTTCACGATCTGGCGCTGGAGCTCGGCGACGTCGTCGCGGCTCTCGTCGATCCGGCTGACCAGGCTGGCCCGGCCCGCGTCGTCCACACCGGCGCGGGCGGACGTCTGCAGCGCCGCGACGGTCACCAGCAGGCCGAACGCGGCGACCACGACTGCCGCGGTCCGGTGAGGCCGGCTGCGGCGCGGGCCGTCGCCGCCGGTGGCGGCGCGCTCGGCGGCCTTGCGCGCCGCGACGTGGAGGTAGTCCTCGTCCAACGACTGCTGGGTGATCAGGGTGAGCAGCGGCGTGCTGACCCGGTCCTGGTGCCGGAGCTGCTCCAGCGTGGGCTCAGGCATCGGTGGCCGCCGCCCGCCGTTCGGTGGTGGCGAGCAGGGTCCGCACCTGCCACGCGTAGAGGACGCCCGCCCACCAGTAGAGGCCGATGCCCCAGATCGCGAACGCCCAGCCGAAGACGTTGGCCAGGGTCGCCACCGTGCCGTCGCCGTCGCCGAGGAGCAGCAGCGGGAAGGCGTAGAGCAGGTTGAAGGTCGCGGCCTTGCCGAGGAAGTGCACCGGGAGCGCGCTGTAGCCGCGGGTGCGCAGCAGCGGGACCAGCCCCCACAGCAGGAGGTCGCGCAGCGGCAGCGAGAGCGCCACCCACCACGGGATGACCTCGCGCAGCGCCAGCCCGACGACGACGGCCAGGATGTAGAGCCGGTCGGCGACCGGGTCGAGGATCTGGCCCAGCGTGGAGGTCTGACCGAGCTTGCGGGCCAGGAAGCCGTCGAGGAAGTCGGTGATGCCCGAGACCATGAGCAGCGCCAGCGCCCAGCCGTCGGCCTCGGGCCCGAGGATCAGCCAGAGGAAGACGGGCACCCCGGCCAGCCGGATCATGCTGAGCAGGTTGGGCACCGTCCACACGCGACTGCGCGTCGAGTCGTCCGCCACTGATTCCCTGCACTTCGATGATGTCCGGGGGCTGTTGCCGAGCACACCCTATCGGCCGGGTCGACCTCAGACCGAGTCCTCGAGGTGTGCCGCGTCGCGGATCTCGCCGACCAGCTCCTCGATGACGTCCTCCAGGGTGACCAGCCCGAGCGTGACCCCCGCGTCGTCGACCACCCGCGCCATGTGGGCGCCACGCCGCTGGAGCGTCTCGAGCGCGTCGTGCAGCGGCTCGTCGGCGGTGACCGGCGCGAACGGCCGGATCCACTTGTCGTCGATGGGCCGCTCGCGGCGCTCCTCGTCGGGCTCGAGCACGTCCTTGATGTGCAGGTAGCCGAGCAGCTCCCCGTCGTCGGAGACCACCGGGAAGCGGCTGAAGCCGGTCGCGGCGCACAGCGCCTCGACGTCGGCCCCGGTCGACCCGCGGCGCACCGTGGTGAGGCTCTCGGGCGGCATCAGGACCGCGGTGACGGTCTTCTCGGTGAAGCCGAGCGCACCGGCCAGGCGGTCGTACTCGTCGGCCTCGAGCAGGCCCTCGCCCCGCGACTCCTCGACCAGCGCGGCGACCTCCTCGCGGGTGAAGGTCGAGCTGACCTCGTCGGTGAGCTTGGCGCCGAGCAGGCGCAGGATCACCGAGGCGAGCGCGTTGATCACGACCACCACCGGGCGCAGCACGGTGACGATGGCCCAGATCGGCGGGCCGAGCACCAGGGCGGCGCGGTCGGGCCCGGCGAGCGCGATGTTCTTCGGGATCATCTCGCCGAGCACGACGTGCAGGTAGACGACCACCGCGAGCGCGATCACGAACGAGACCGGGTGGAGGGCGCCCTCGGGCAGGTGGAGGGCGTGCAGCCCGGGCTCGACCAGGTGGGCGACGGCGGGCTCGCCGACGGCACCCAGGACCAGGGAGCAGACCGTGATGCCGAGCTGGTTGACACCGATGACCAGGGAGATGTTCTCCATCGCCTTGATCGTGGTCTTCGCCATCCGGGACCCGGCCTCGGCGCGCGGCTCGATCTGGGTACGACGAGCCGAGACGAGGGCGAACTCCGCAGCGACGAAGAACGCGTTGCCGAGCAGGAGCAGGATCGCGAGCGCGACCGCGGTGCCGCTGTTCATCGCTCCTCCCCCGTGTCGCGGGACTCCGACGGGTCGTCGGACGCGTTGGTGCCGTCGAGCAGGCGCAGGGTGAGCCGGTCGATGCGCAGCCCGTCCATCCGGTCGACGGTGAGGACGGCCAGCTGCTCGCGCGGCTCGTCCGGGTCGGAGCGGTCCGGCACGGACACCTCCGCGAGGTCGCCGACCTCCGGGATCTTCCCGAGCACCTGGAGCACCAGGCCCGCGATCGTGTCGTAGTCCTCGTGGTCGGGCAGCTCGATCCCGGTGAGGTCCTCGACCTCGTCGGGGCGCAGCATGCCCGACAACGACCAGCTGCCATCGCGCTGCAGCCGGGCGTTGGTGCTCAGCCGGTCGTGCTCGTCGGCGATGTCGCCGACGATCTCCTCGACGACGTCCTCGAGCGTCACGATGCCCGCGAACCCGCCGTACTCGTCCATCACGACGGCCAGCTGGAAGCCGTCGGTGCGCAGCAGCGCCAACAGCGGGTCGAGACGCAGTGAGTCGGGCACGACGATGGGCTTGGCCATCAGGTGCTTGACCTTGGTGGTCGAGCGCTCCGGGACCGGCAGCGCGACCGCGTGCTTGACGTGCACCGTGCCGACGACGTTCTCGCCGTCGTCGAGCACGGGGAAACGGGAGTTGCCGGTCTCGCGGGTCCGCTCGATCACGGCGCTCGCCCGGTCGTTGACGTGGAGACAGTTGCACCGGACGCGCGGCGTCATGATCTCGCCGGCCGTCCGGGAGCCGAACTCCACCGACCGCTCCATCAGCTCGGCGGTCTCGACGTCGAGCGTGCCGAGGTGCGCCGAGCGCTGGATGAGGGACGCGAGCTCGGTGGAGCTCCGCGCCGAGCGCAGCTCCTCCTGCGGCTCGATGCCCAGGCGGCGTACGGCGGCGTTCGCCGACCCGTTGAGGAACCGGATCGGCACCCGGTTGACGGCCGTGAACGTCCGCTGGAACCGCTGCGTGGCCCGGGCGACCTCCATCGGCTTGGCCAGGGCGAGGTTCTTCGGGACGAGCTCGCCGAAGATCATCGTGAGGATGGTGCCCAGGGTCAGGCCGACGCCGACCGCGACCGGGGTGATCGCACCGTCGGGCACACCGGCGCTCCTGAGCGGGCCGTCGATGAGGTCGGAGATCGCCGGCTCGGCCAGATAGCCGATCGCGAGGTTGGTGATGGTGATGCCGACCTGCGCTCCGGAGAGCTGGGTGGAGAGCGTGCGCAGCGCCTCCTGGAGGCCGCGCGCGGCGGCGTCACCCGCCGCGGCGGCCTGCTCGACCTTGGTGCGGTCGACGGTGACGAAGGAGAACTCGGCCGCGACGAACACGCCACAGGCGAGGATCAGGAGGATCGCTGCGGCCAGCAGCAGCCACGCGGTCATCGGTGCTCTCCGCGGCCGAGCAGGTCAGGCGGGGAGAGCGGGGGACTTTGAGAGCCGTCCATGGGCGGAGCGTCGAGTCCTCACGGTGCGGGATTGGTCTCGCGAACTGTACCGGGATGCGCCCCCGCAGGGGATTCGGGGAATGTCCCGCCCCGGCACGGCCGGTCCGCATAGGCTGTCCCCGACCGCGGACCACCCTTCCTTCTCGGGAAGCCACCGGGTACCGCGACGACTGGGAGAGCCGCCCGCATGCCCACCAGCACCGCTCGCGCGTCCCGCCGCACCGTCCTCGGCGGCGCGGCCGCCACCGGCACCGCCGTGACCCTCGCCGGTCCCGCAGGCGCCGCGACGTCGTACACCCCCGCCCACTACCGGGGCGACCGGCTGCTGTCGCCGGCCGGCCGGCACCTCGTCGGCCGCTTCTCGTACGGCGTGACGCCGGAGCTCGCCGCGGACGTCCGTCGCGCCGGGGGCCCCCTGGCGTGGTTCGACGCCCAGCTCGACGCCGGTGCGATCGGTGACGAGCGTGCCGACGAGCTCCGGTCGTGGTGGTCCGGCCTCTCCCGGAGCGCGACCGAGATCTGGCGACGTCAGCGCGACGACATCGAGGGCGGCTGGGAGGTGATGGCCGACTACCAGCGCTGGGTGCTGCTGCGCCGCATCCAGTCCAAGCGCCAGGTGCTCGAGACGGTCACCGAGCTCTGGGAGAACCACTTCAACGTGCCGGTCTACAACGACTCGGCGTGGTTCTGGCGCACCCAGTACGGCGACACGATCCGCGCGGGCGCGCTCGGCCGCTTCGACGACCTGCTCCACGCCGTGATCACCCACCCGGCGATGCTGATCAACCTCGACAACGTGAGCTCCTCCGCCGAGCACCCGAACGAGAACCTCGGTCGCGAGCTGCTCGAGCTGCACACCGTCGGACGCGGCGAGTACGACGAGGACGACGTGAAGAGCTCCGCCCGCATCCTCACCGGCTGGAGCGCCGACATGTGGAGGACCTTCGACCCGGTCTACCGCAAGCAGTGGCACTGGACGGGCCCGGTGGAGGTCATCGACTTCACGCACCCGAACGGCGACGCCGACGGGCGCGCGGTGACCCAGAAGTACCTCACCTACCTCGCCCACCACCCGGCAACGGCTCGCCGGGTGGCGCGCAAGCTCGCGGTGAAGTTCGTCAGCGACACGCCCTCCGACTCCCTCGTCGACCAGCTCGCGCAGGTCTACCTCGACCACGACACCGAGATCCGGCCCGTGCTGAGCGCACTCGTGCGGTCGGCGGAGTTCAAGGCCGCGGTCGGCGCCAAGGTCCGCGACCCCGGCGAGGACGTCGTCGCCGCGTACCGCGCCCTCGACATCCGGATCGCCAGGCCGCCCCAGGGGGACGCCGGCGACTCCCACGCTGCCAACCAGATCCTCTGGCAGGCCGACGACATCGGCACCAAGCCGTTCGATTGGCCTCGGCCCGACGGGCAGCCGATCGACAACGACGCCTGGGCGTCGCCGTCGCGGATGCTCTCGTCGATGTCGATCCACATCAACATGGCGGGCGGCTGGTGGCCGAGGACCGGTGCCACCTACCGCCCCGTCGGCTGGTGGGTGCCGCGCTACCCGATCCGGTTCGACCTGCTCGTCGACCACCTGTCGCAGGTGATCTTGCACCGCCGTTCGACCGCCCAGCTGCTCGAGGCCTGCTGCCAGGCAGTGGACGTGCGGCCGCACGAGAGGATCACCCGCGACCACGGTGTCGTGAAGTGGAACTGGTACCGCCTGCTGACCACCTTCCTCGACTCCCCCGCCTTCCTCACCCGGTGACCGCGATGACCAGGAACCCCTGCTGCGACGAGTTCGCCCGCCTCTCCCGCCGCTCGTTCCTGGGCGGCTCGGTCGCCCTCGTCGGCGCCACGACGATCGTCGGCTCCGCCGCGATCACGACCTCGGCTGCCGCCCTGACCTCGGCGCCGTCCGTGCTCGTCGTCCTGTCCCTGCGTGGCGCCGCCGACGGGCTCTCGCTCGTCGTCCCGCACGGCGACCCGGTCTACTACGACGCCCGCCCGCGCATCGCCGTGCCGTCGGACCGGCTGCTGGCCAAGGACGGCATGTTCGGCCTGCATCCCCAGCTGGCGCCGCTGCTGCCGCTGTGGACCGCCGGCAGGCTCGCCGCCGTGCAGGCGACCGGGCTCCCGGCGCCGAACCGCTCGCACTTCTCGGCGATGGAGGAGGTGGAGGACGCCGACCCGGGCTCGACGAAGCGCAGTGGCTGGCTCAACCGGCTGATCGGCACCGACGCCTCGACCTCACCGCTCCAGGGCTTCAACGCGGCCGGTGGCGTCGTCCCGACCTCGTTGTACGGCGCGCAGCCCGTCATGTCCGCCGGCAGCATCGACTCGGTCGAGATCCCCGGCGACGACAAGTGGGACGTCACCAAGGGGCGCCGCTCGTCGCTGCACACGCTGTGGGACCGCGAGAGTGGGCCCCTCGGCACCGCGATGCGCTCCATGTTCGGCGCGCTCGACGACTTCGCGCCGGTGAAGGAGTCCGTGGACAACCAGGACTCCTACCCGGACTCCGACCTCGGCCGCGCGCTCTCCGAGGTAGCCCGGGTCATCCGCGGCGATGTCGGAGTCGAGGTGATCACCGTCGACCAGGGCGACTGGGACATGCACTCCGACATGGGCTCGGTCGAGAACGGCTGGATGAGCGACAACGCCCAGGACCTCGCCGGCTCGGTCGCCGCGTTCTTCGGCGACCTCGGCACCCAGGCCGCGAAGGTCACCCTCGTGACGATCAGCGAGTTCGGCCGGCGGGTCGTCGAGAACGCGAGCAACGGTCTCGACCACGGCTACGGCAACGTCATGCTCGTCGCCGGCGCAGGCGTCAAGGGCGGCCGCTACTACGGCACGTGGACGCCGCTGACCGACGACGTCGACTCCGACCTGCTGGTGACGACCGACTACCGCAGCGTGCTGGCCGAGATCGTGTCGGCTCGCTTCGGCGCCTCGACCGCGGCGGTCTTCCCGCACTTCGCGCCGGAGTCGGTCGGCGTGATGACGTCTCTCTGAGCCGTCGGACCTCAGTGCGTCCGGTAGGTGGCCGCCATGTCGAGGTCGCCGTCGCCCGCGTCGACCGCACGGGCGAAGTGCGCACGGATGCCGGGCATCAGCCCGAGGTCGACGCCGGCGCCCGCTGCCGCGGCCAGGATCAGGTCGACGTCCTTGAGCGCACCCTCGAGGCGGAACGCCGGCGCGAGCTCGCCGTCGAGCATCGCCGCGCCCTTGAGCTGGACGTACGGCGCGTCGAGCGCGCCGCCCTTCACGGCATCGAGGAAGAGCCGCGGGTCGACGCCGAGGTCGCGCGCCAGCGCCAGTGACTCCGCGACGCCCTCCACGACGGTGAACACCCAGGCGTTGGCCACCAGCTTGAGCCGGGACGCCTCGAGCCCGGCGCCGACCCAGAGGGTGCGGCTGCCGATCGCGTCGAAGACCGGCTGGGCCCGCTCGCGGGTCTCGTCCGGGCCGGACGCCAGCACGACGAGGGCACCGTCGTCCGCGGGCTTCTTCGTCCCGAGCACCGGGGCGTCGACGTAGGCCAGGCCCAGGTCGCTCGCCAGCCGAGCCAGCTCCTCGGTGCCCTCGACGCCGACGGTCGACGACTGGATCCAGAGCGCGCCGCTGGCCAACGCCTCGCCGGCCTCGGCGATCGTCGCCGCCACGGACTCCCGGTCGAAGAGCATCGTGACGACGATGTCGGCCCCGGCGACGGCGTCGGCGACGGTCTCCGCCACGGTGGCCACGTCGGCCAGGGGTCGGGCCTTCTCGGGCGTGCGGTTCCAGATGCGCAGTGGCAGTCCGGCGGCGGCGATGTTGCGGGCCATGCCGGCACCCATGGTGCCGGTGCCCAGCAGGGCGACGGTCGGTCGAGCAGTCATGCCCCCGACGGTACGGCGCGGCACCGAACGCGCCGTACGTCGGTCAGCGTCCGGACGTGCTGCTGTCCGCCGGCTGGATCACCGCCTGCTCGTCGTTGTTCAGGTGGTTGACGGCGTGGTCCACGTCGTTGACCTGCATCTGCGTGGCGACCGTGGCGGCCAGCACGACCAATGACATGGCGATGGCATGCAGAACTGTTCGCATCGAGTCCCCCCGGACTTCTCGTGTGCGGGTTGCGAGCCCTTCGTTCGATGCTGTCACGGTGTGCGGCACGCACAAGGGCGCCGCACCGAACTTGAGGAAACCTTGCAGACCGATCAGCTCGTAGGGCGGCCGCCGGCGTCCGCCGCGACCCGACCGCCCTCCCTCACGTGGGCTGCGGGCCGTTCCGGGTTGCGCGCCGGCAGGCCGGCCACGGGACCAGGCCACCGGTGGTTGAGGAAGGCGCTCTGGCGCCTGTCTCGAAACCCCCGCAGCCCAACCGCCCTCCCTCAGGTGGGCTGCGGGCCGTTCCGGGTTGCGCGCCGACAGGCTGACAACGCGGGTACGGCGGGCGGGTGGTTGCGGTCGCCTCCCGGCCCACCGGTGGTTGAGGAAGGACGAAGTCCTG
>NZ_BDJE01000009.1 GCF_002117935.1 Nocardioides sp. PD653-B2
CCGGGTCGGCGCGGCCGGCGACAACGCCGCTATGGAGTCGTTCTTCTCGCTGCTGCAGAAGAACGTCCTCAACCGCCGTTCCTGGACGACCCGGGACGAGCTGCGGATCGCGATCGTCAGGTGGATCGAGCGGACCTACCACCGCCGTCGGAGGCAGGCTTCCCTCGGGCGATTGACCCCGGTCGAATACGAGCTGATCATGACGACCACCGCCACCCAGGCGGCCTAACCGTAACTGTCACCCGTGCGTGCAGCAGACCCTTCTGTGGCATCTATAGTTCCTACGGTAGATGGCCGGATCTTGACCGGGGAGAGGACCCTTGTGCGAACCGCACTGATCACTGGAATCACTGGGCAGGACGGGTCTTATCTAGCCGAATTGCTCCTCGGCAAGGGATACCTCGTGCACGGTCTGATTCGCCGAGCGTCGACGTTCAACACGTCGCGGATTGACCACCTCTATCAGGACCCACACGACGAGGATGCTCGGCTCTTTCTTCATTACGGCGACCTGTCTGACGGCGCACGCTTGGTGACCCTGCTTCACGACATCCAGCCCGACGAGGTCTACAACCTGGCTGCACAGTCGCACGTTCGCGTCAGTTTCGACGAGCCCGAGCACACGGGAAACACGACCGGCGTCGGCGCGATGCGGCTCCTCGAGGCGGTTCGCATGACGGGCCTCGACTGCAGGTACTACCAAGCGTCCAGTTCGGAGATGTTCGGCGCGACGCCGCCACCTCAGGACGAAGGCACGCCCTTCTACCCGCGGTCCCCGTACGGTGCGGCGAAGGTCTACGCGTACTGGGCGACGAAGAACTATCGCGAGGGCTACGGCATGTTCGCGGTCAACGGCATCCTGTTCAACCACGAGTCGCCCCGCCGAGGAGAGACCTTCGTGACCCGCAAGGTCACCAGGGCGGTCGCGCGGATTCAGGCCGGCCTGGACGACTACGTGTACATGGGCAACCTCGACGCGATACGCGACTGGGGCTACGCGCCCGAGTACGTCGAGGGAATGTGGCGGATGTTGCAGGCCGACGAACCCGACGACTTCGTGCTCGCGACCGGCGGCAGCTTCACCGTGCGCGACTTTGTCGTCACGGCTTTCGAGCACGCGGGCCTCGACTGGGAGAAGCACGTCCGCTTCGACGAGCGCTACCTCCGACCCACGGAGGTGGACGCCCTCATCGGCGATGCCGGCAAGGCCGAACGCGTCCTCGGGTGGAAGCCCAAGGTTCAGACCGACGAGTTGGCTCGGATCATGGTGGATGCCGACATCGAGGCGCTCAAGCACGCCGGACACGCATGGATCGATCGGCCGAGCCTCGAAGGCTGGCCGGTCAGGGATTCAACCGCATGACCACGGTGTCCTACGAGCTGGACAAGTCTGCTCCGTTCTACGTCGCCGGCCATCGCGGGCTCGTCGGCGGAGCGATCTGGCGGGCTCTGGAGAAGGCTGGACACACCAACCTGCTCGGCCAGACGTCGGCCGAGGTCGACCTCCGCGACCGGAACGCAGTCTTCGACTACATGTCGGTCGCCCGGCCGACGTATCTCGTCCTCGCCGCGGCCAAGGTCGGCGGGATCATGGCCAACAACACCTACCCGGTCGACTTCCTGTCCGAGAACCTCCGCATCCAGACCAATGTCATGGACGCTGCGCTGGAGTACGGAACCGAGCGCTTGCTGTTTCTCGGTTCTTCCTGCATCTACCCCAAGCTCGCACCCCAGCCGATCCGCGAGGACTCCCTGCTCACGGGCCACCTGGAGCCGACCAACGACGCCTACGCGATCGCGAAGATCGCCGGGATCCTCCAGGTGCAGGCGGTCCGCCGGCAGTACGACCGGCCCTGGATCTCCGCGATGCCGACGAACCTGTACGGGCCGGGCGACAACTTCTCGCCGACCGGCAGTCATGTGCTCCCCGCCCTGATCCGGCGCTACGACGAGGCCAAGGCAGCGGGCCTTCCCTCTGTGACGAACTGGGGCACCGGGACCCCGCGCAGGGAGTTCTTGCACGTCGACGACATGGCTGCGGCGTGTCTGTATCTCCTCGAGCACTACGACGGGCCTGAGCAGGTCAACGTCGGCACCGGCCGGGACGCAACGATCCAGGAGATCGCACAACTCGTCGCTGAGGCCGTTGGCTACGAGGGCCGCACGGAGTGGGACGCGAGCAAGCCTGACGGCACCCCTCAAAAACTCCTTGACGTGTCGAAGCTGCGTGAGATCGGCTGGGAGTCACAAATCGGTTTGCGAGCCGGTCTGGCCTCGACGGTCGAGTGGTACCGCGAGCACGTCGGGCACCTGCGCGAGGCCGGCTGACACGAACTCGGCCGCCACTCTCGGGCGCGGGTCTCGTCGACGCTCGATACCGCTCGCGGCTCGATCCACGGAAGCGGTCCCGATCAATGTGGGACGGAGGCGACGGCAACCCGGCCGTTGCCGTCGATGGTCAGCGCGCCGTCGGCGTGCTCGATGAAGAGCGCCTCGCCCTGAACCGCCGACGCAGCTCCCGTCTCCGTACTCAGATTGACGGAGCCGTCCAGTACCAGCACGACTCGCGGACCGTCCGTGGCGAGACCCGCCAGGGGGGCGTCCCCCACGGTCAGGGCGAACTCCGTGACAGGAGGTTCGAAGTAGGCGAGGCCGTCCCTTGTCGTAGGTGCCCACTGCGGCGGCGGCATCGGGGTGAAGTTCGTGATCTGGAGGAGCTCCTCGACGTCCACGTGCTTGGGGGTCAACCCGGCCCGCAATACGTTGTCCGACGACGCCATGATTTCGACTCCGAAGCCCGACGTGTAGGCGTGGATGACGCCGGCGCCGAGAAACATTGCCTCGCCCGGAGCCAGCACGACATGGTTGAGCAGCAGGGTGACCAGGACCCCGGGGTCCGCCGGGTAACGGTCGACCAGCGCGGTCGTCTGGGCAAAGACCCGAGTACCTTCGCGGGAGACGCTGGTCCGTTCTCGGAGCTTCTTCCTGATCCGAACGTCCTCGCGGTGCCCTCGTTGTTCTGCCTGCGCCGCAGCTGTTCGTAGATCCGAAAGGAGACGCGTGAGTTCCAGGCCGTCCGTAGCGAGCATCTCCGTCACCACGGCCCGGAGTGTCTGGAAGGCCGGCCCGGACTCGAGTCGTGCGGCGACATCGTCGGCCCAGGGCAGGTCGAGCGTCCGCAGTATCTGGGCTGAGCGGTTGACGTCGCGGAACCCCGCCATTCCCTCGAAGCGGGTGAGCGCGAAGACCATCTCCGGCTTGTGAAACCGGTCTTGATAACTGCGCTTCGGCGCACCGAGCAGCACGCCCGCAGCCTCCTCTGCGGCGTAGCCGAGCTCGGCCCGCTGGCTGGTCGGGTGCACCTGGAGGGAGAGCGGCTCGGCCGCTGCGAGCGCCTTGAGCAGGAAAGGGAGCCGGTCGCCGAATACCGTCCGTACGCGGGGTCCGATCAGGCGTTCCGGGTCCTCGCGGATGGCCTCGTCCAGGGTTCGGCCGTCTGGCAGCCGTGACGGGTCGCCCGGATGGGCGCCGATCCACAGCTCCGCCTGGGGCGCGCCGGTCGGCGGCACCTCCAGGAAGCGGGGGATGTGGTTGCGCGAGCCCCAGGCATAGTCGCGAATGGCGTTGGTCAACAGGAACACGGGTGGTCACTGCCCTGCGTTGGGTGCGGGGGCTTCGAGACGGTTGCTAGCGCAACCTCCTCAACCACCGAGAGTGCTCGGCGACCGATGGGTGGTTTCGAGGCTCGCTTCGCTCGCACCTCAACCACCGGTGGGTCAGGCGCCGGAGTTGATCATCCCCGCACCGACGGTGACGCCGGTGGCCTCGTCGATGAGGATGAACGAGCCGGTGGTGCGGTTCTTCGAGTACGGGTCACACAGCAGCGGCACGGTCGTGCGCAGCTGGACACGACCGATCTCGTTGAGCCCGAGCTCCTTGGTGTCCTGGTCACGGTGCAGGGTGTTGACGTCGAGGCGGTACTGGATGTCCTTGACCAGGGCCCGCGCGCTGCGCGTGGTGTGCTTGATCGCGAGCTTCTGGCGCGGGCGCAGTGGCTCGTTGGTCATCCAGCAGATCATCGCGTCGATGTCCTGGGAGGGCTTGGGAGCGTTGTTGACCCGGGCGATCATGTCGCCGCGCGACACGTCGACGTCGTCCTCGAGGCGGACCGTCACCGACATGGGCGGGAACGCCTCGGTGATCTCCTTGTCGAAGAGGTCGATGCCGGCGATCTTCGAGGTCATGCCGGAGGGCAGGACCACGACCTCGTCGCCCGGCTTGAGCACACCGCCGGCGACCATGCCGCCGTAGCCGCGGTAGTCGTGGTGCTCGTCGGACTTGGGCCGCACGACGTACTGCACCGGGAAGCGGACGTCGACCAGGTCGCGGTCGGAGGCCACGTGGATGTGCTCGAGGTGGTGCATGAGCGTGGGACCGGAGTACCACGGCATGTTCTCGGAGCGGTTCACCACGTTGTCACCCTGGAGCGCCGAGATCGGGATGACCTCGAGGTCGGGGATGTTGAGCTTCGTGGCGAACTGGGTGAACTCGTGGTGGATCTTCTCGTAGACCTCTTCGGAGAAGTCGACGAGGTCCATCTTGTTGACCGCGAGCACGAGGTGCGGCACCCGGAGGAGCGACAGGATCACGGCGTGCCGTCGCGACTGCTCGGTCAGGCCCTGGCGGGCGTCGACGAGCACCAGCCCGAGGTCGGCGGTCGAGGCGCCGGTGACCATGTTGCGGGTGTACTGCACGTGCCCGGGGGTGTCCGCGATGATGAACTTGCGGGTCGGGGTCGCGAAGTAGCGGTACGCCACGTCGATGGTGATGCCCTGCTCGCGCTCGGAGCGCAGGCCGTCGGTCAGCAGCGCGAGGTCGGTGTAGTCGTAGCCCTTGGACACGCTGGTGGCCTCGACGGCCTCCATCTGGTCCTCGAAGATCGACTTGGAGTCGAGCAGGAGGCGACCGATGAGGGTCGACTTGCCGTCGTCGACGGAGCCCGCGGTGGCGAAGCGGAGCAGGTCCATGGAGCGGGTCTGCTCGGCGACCTGCGTCGTGGTGAGGCCAGCGTTGGACTCTGAGTCGGGGGTGGTGCTCATCAGAAGTAGCCTTCCTTCTTCCGGTCCTCCATGGCTGCTTCGGAGAACCGGTCGTCGCCGCGGGTCGCGCCGCGCTCGGTGACGCGGGCGATGGCGACCTCGTCGATGATCTTGTCGATCGTGTCGGCCTCGGACTCGACACACCCGGTGAGGGTCAGGTCGCCGACGGTGCGGAACCGCACGGTGCGCTCGGTGACGGTCTCGTTGCCCTTGGTCGGGTTGAAGTCGCTCTCGGACAGCAGCATCCCGTCGCGCTCGAAGACCCGGCGCTGGTGGGAGAAGTAGATGGAGGGAATCTCGATGCCCTCCTGGCCGATGTAGTGCCAGATGTCGAGCTCGGTCCAGTTGGACAGCGGGAAGATCCGCATGTGCTCGCCCTGGTGGATCCGGCCGTTGTAGAGGCTCCAGAGCTCGGGGCGCTGCATCTTCGGGTCCCACTGGCCGAACTCGTCGCGGTGGGAGTAGACGCGCTCCTTGGCGCGGGCCTTCTCCTCGTCGCGGCGGCCACCACCGAAGGCGGCGGTGAAGCCCTCCTCCTCGAGGGCGTTGAGGAGAGTGCCGATCTGCATGCGGTTGCGGCTGGTCTTGCCGTCGTCGACGACCACGCCGTTCGCGATGGCCTCCTCGACGCTGGCGACCACGAGGCGGACCCCGAGGCGGTTCACCCAGGAGTCGCGGCAGGCGAGGACCTCGGGGAAGTCGTAGCCGGTGTCCACCTGGAGCACCGGGAACGGGATCTTGGCCGGGTAGAACGCCTTCTCGGCGAGCCGCAGCATCACGATCGAGTCCTTGCCGCCCGAGAACATCAGGACAGGCTTCTCGAACTCGGCGGCGACCTCACGGAAGATGTGGATCGACTCCGCCTCCAGCTGGTCGAGCTGACTCAGCTGGTAGTCGGCATGGGTGTCGGTCATGACTGACTGGGTACCTCTCGTCGGGACAGCAGCCCACATCGTAGCCGGGTCGTGACCTCCCACCTCAAACCGGACAAATTCGAGTGCTTCAGGTCACTCTGGGTCCGGTGTGGGCCATTGTTCATGCAAGCGTTCCGTGAACGGTCGCGAATGTGCGCCGTGCGCCACCTACGATGCCGCCATGCGCATCTCCGTCTTCGGTTGCGGCTACCTGGGTGCCGTGCACGCGGCCTGCATGACGCGCCTCGGGCACGACGTCGTCGGTGTCGACGTCATCCCGGAGCACGTGGCCGCGCTGGCCCGCGGGGAGGCGCCGTTCCACGAGCCCGGTCTGCCGGAACTGCTGGCCGAGAGCCTAGGAACCGGCCGCCTGGAGTTCACGACCGATCCGTCGGCAGCTGCCGGCGCCACGGTGCACTTCCTCTGCGTCGGCACGCCGCAGAAGGCGGGTGAGTTCGCTGCCGACCTGCGCTTCGTCCACGCGGGCATCGACGCGATCCTCCCGCTGCTGAAGCCGGGCGATCTCGTCGTCGGCAAGTCGACGGTGCCGGTCGGCACGGCGGAGGAGCTCGCCGAACGGGTGCGCGGGGCCGAGCCCGAGGCGGTGCTGATCTGGAACCCGGAGTTCCTCCGGGAGGGCTTCGCGGTCGAGGACACCCTCCACCCGGACCGTCTCGTGTACGGCGTGCCCGACAGCGGTCTGGGGCGAAGGGCCGTCGAGGTGCTCGATGAGGTCTATGCCGGCGCGATCGCCGAGGGATCGCCGCGGATCGTCGCTGACCTCGCCACAGCTCAGCTGGTCAAGGTCGCGGCCAACTCGTTCCTCGCGACCAAGATCTCCTTCATCAACGCGATGGCGGAGCTCTGCGAGGCCACCGGCGCCGACGTGAAGCTGCTCGCGGACGCGATCGGGCACGACGACCGCATCGGCCGCAAGTTCCTCAACGCGGGCGTGGGCTTCGGTGGGGGCTGTCTCCCCAAGGACATCCGCGCGTTCATGGCCCGCGCAGGTGAGCTCGGCGTCGACCAAGCGCTGACCTTCCTGCGCGAGGTCGACTCGATCAACATGCGGCGCCGGACCCGGATGGTCGACCTGGCCCGCGAGGAGTGCGGCGGCTCGATCGCCGGCCGCAAGATCGCGGTGCTCGGCGCGGCGTTCAAGCCCGACAGCGACGACGTGCGTGACTCGCCGGCGCTGAGCGTGGCCGCCCAGATGCAGCTGCAGGGAGCCCACGTCGTGGTGACCGATCCGCAGGCCATCGACAACGCCCAGAAGAAGTGGCCCGACCTGGCTTTCGCCTCGACGGTCGAGGACGCCGTCGCCGATGTCGAGGTCGTGATGCTCCTGACCGAGTGGCCGGAGTACGTCGCGCTCGACCCGGCCGCGATGAAAGCCCTGGTCGCCGTACCCCGCGTCATCGACGGCCGGAACTGCCTGGAGCCGGCGCAGTGGCGCGCGGCGGGATGGACCTACCGAGCGCTCGGGCGTCCCTGAACCTCACCCTCGAGCTCGGCCACGGTCGGTGAGCCGAACATCGGGAGTCCCTGGGTCTTGCGCAGCAGGCCCCAGATCAGCGGGACGAGGACGACCATCGCAACCCCGACGAGCCCGATCAGCACGGGGTGGGTCTCCTCCTTGCCGAGAGGGGCCCACCCGGCCTTGTCGAGCAGCGCCACGCCCGACATCGTCAGGACGACGACGATGCCCCGGCGGATGAACGACTGGGGCACGCGAGGCGCGATCCGGCTGCCCAGGATGGTGCCGGGGACCGAGCCCACGACCAGCGGGATCAGGATCTGCCAGTCGAGCCCGTTGATCGCGATGTTCGAGATCGCCGCGGCGAGCACCAACGGGACGGCCTGCACCAGGTCGGTGCCGACGAGCTTCACTGCGGACAGGCCGGGGTAGAGCATCAGCAGCGCGATCATGATGACCGAGCCCGACCCGACACTGGTCACCCCGACGAGAAGGCCGCCCAGCGCACCGACGGCGAGCGTGGCGAGCGGGCGGATGCGGGGGTCCGGGTTGGCGTCAGCGGCGCCGCCGCGCACGCGCCGGAGGTTGATGTAGAGCCGCAGCGCGTACGTCGAGGCCGCCAGCAGCAGCGCGAACCCGATGCACTCCTTGAGGAGAGTGTCGAGCGACTCCGGCTCCCCGCCGGCGATCGCGTGGATCAGCCACGGTCCGAGCAGGGCCAGCGGCACCGACCCCAGGATCAGCCACTTGGCGAGCGTGAAGTTGGGGGAGCCCTCGCGAGCGTGCACCACCGCCCCGCCGCTCTTGTAGATGGCGGCGGCGGTCAGGTCCGCCGTGACGACCGTGGCTGCGTCGCCGACACCGAGGAAGATCAGCGCCGGAGTCATCAGCGCACCGCCACCCATGCCGGTCAGGCCCACCACGATGCCGACGAAGAAGCCGGCCGCGAGGATGGAGAAGAAGGCGGTGGTGATCAGGTCGTTCATGCGGTGATCTTCCTCGATCCGGTGAGCGCGGGGAGCACGACGCGCAGCAGGTCTTCGATCGCGCTTGCGGCGGCCTCGGCAGCCTCGGGGCCTTGGCCGTAGGGGTCAGGGATGTCGAGGCTGGGATCAGCGGTGCCCCGGCGCGTGCCGACGGCAGCGAGCAGGTCCCGCCCGGTCACGTCGGTCGCCGAGTTGCGCACGGCCTCCGCGAACTGGCCGAGGGTGAAGACCTTGCGGAAGGCGCCCGGATGGTCGTCCAGGATGAACGTGCGGTGGGCGTTCTCCGCCGTGAGCACCAGGTCGGCGTGGAGCAGCTGTTCGGTCTTGAACGGGCGACTCCGGAAGCTGTGGCCGCCGGTGACGCCGCGCGACGCCAGGGTCGCGGCCATGTCCGGGCTCATCTCACTCCCAGCCGCTCCGTGGGTGCCGGAGCTGGCGAAGGTGACGTGGGCGTCCGGGCCGACCAGGTGGCGCGACGACAGCTCCATGAACGGAGACCGGCAGATGTTGGCCGTGCACACGAAGAGCACGCGGAGGGGGCGCTCGTGCTTGGCGTGGTCTCCCGTGACGCTGCCGTCCGCGGTCGTCTCGGCTCGCTCGCTGGCGCTCGCTGCTCGACCAGGGGTGGGGTGGTTTCGAGACGGTTGCTGCGCAACCTCCTCAACCACCGGGGGTGACGGCTGCGCAACCTCCTCAACCACCGGGGGTGACGGCTGCGCAACCTCCTCAACCACCGGGGGTGACGGCTGCGCGACCTCCTCAAAGACCGGGGGTGACGGCTGCGCGACCTCCTCAAAGACCGGGGGTGACGGCTGCGCGACCTCCTCAACCACCGGAGCTGACGGCTCGGAGTCGGGCTTCGGGGGTTTCGAGACAGGCGCCAGGGCGCCTTCCTCAACCACCGGAGCAGACGGCTCGGTGTCGGGCTTCGGGGGTTTCGAGACAGGCGCTAGCGCGCCTTCCTCAACCACCGAAGCGGACGCCTCGGCAACCTTCTTGGGAACGTGGGTGGGCTGCTTCTCGATGATCGAGGCGACCACCTCGGCGACTGCCGGCGGTTTCGGGACGCGCGCCTGGCTGCCGTCGTCGGCTACTGGCTCGGTCGTCAGGTCGAGGTAGCCCGAGTCCCGGAGCGCGACTAGCACGTCGTCGAGGGCCTCCTCGATGGTGCGGCCGGTGGTGTCGACGCGGACGTCCGCGTCGGCAGGCTCCTCGTAGGGCGAGGAGATGCCGGTGAACTCGGGGATCTCGCCGCGGCGGGCCTTGGCGTACATGCCCTTGCGGTCGCGGCGCTCACACTCGGCGAGCGGGGTCGCGACGTGCACGAGGAAGAAGGCTCCGCCTGCCTCCTCGACCATCGCGCGCACCTGTCGGCGGGTCTCGGCGAACGGCGCGATCGGGCTGCAGACCGCGACACCCCGGTGGCGGGAGATCTCGGCCGCGACCCACCCGATCCGACGGATGTTGGTCTCCCGGTCCTCCTTGGAGAAGGTCAGGCCCGCGGAGAGGTTGCGGCGTACGACGTCGCCGTCGAGGCTCGTCACCGAGCGTGTGCCCTGCTCGAGAAGGCGGTCCGTCAGGGCGCGGGCGAGCGTGGACTTCCCGCTCCCTGAGAGGCCGGTGAAGAAGAGGACCAGGCCCTGCTCGTCGGGGGCGGGTCGGTCGGTCTCCACGATGGCGGCGATCTCCGGGGAGAAGGCGCCCGTCGGGTCTTCGGAAACGCCGACGACGGGATCGCCGGCCGCGTAGTTGCCGACGACCTGGACGCCGAGGTCGTGGTCGACGTCGGGATCGCCGTGCGACGCGAGCGGGATGGCGACGACGGCCGCGTCGGGCAGGTGGTCCGCGGCGGCGAGGGTCGCGCGGATCAGCCCGACCGTCGACAGCTCCGGTGTGCCGTGACCGACGAGGGGCAGGAGCACGACCGGGCCGACGGTGGCGAGGGCGGCGAGCTGGGGCACGGTCAGGGCGTCGACGAGGGGGACGAAGGTGCGACCGGCGTACCGCTCGCGGGTCTCGGTGGGGGACAGGTACAGACGTCGGAACGGCCCGTACTGCGTGTGGGTCAGCGGGTCGATCGTGCCGGCGGGCAGCTCGACCTCGGCGAGGGGCAGCCCCTCCGGGTCCACGATCTCCACGGCGCCGGCCTTGGCGGCGAGCTCGGCGATCGACTCCGGCAACTCCAGCGTGACCGGGCTACCCGGCTCGTTGAAGACCACGGTCGGCACCAGCGCGCCGGTCACGAGCAGCTCGAGGTCGTCGAGCTCACGGGGGCTGGGGCAGAACTGCGGTACGGCGGGCATCGGCACGGAGCAATCCTGCCATTCGGGTGCTCGCTACCCTGCGGGCATGTCTGGTCCCGTGGTCGTCGCCGAGCTCGTCCGTTCCGAATTCGTCGAAGGGCACCACTACGGGTCGGTGGTGGCGCTCGACTCCACCGGCGCCGTCGCCTGGTCGGTGGGCTCGGTGGCGGAGCCGATCCTTCCGCGGTCCAGCAACAAGCCGATCCAGGCGCTCGGGATGGTCCGGATGGGGCTCGACCTCCCGCCCGACCTGCTCGCCCTTGCCTGCGCGTCGCACTCGGGAGAGCCGTTCCACGTCGAGGGCGTCCGCCGCATCCTGGCCTCGGCGGGTCTCGACGAGGCCGCTCTCCGGACCCCGCCCGACTACCCCCTCGACGACGAGGCGCGTGAGGCGGTCATCCGGGCGGGGGGTCACCGCTCCTCGATCCAGATGAACTGCTCGGGCAAGCACGCCGCGATGCTCGCCACGTGCGTCGTCAACGGCTGGGACACCGCGACCTACCTGGACGCGGACCACCCGCTGCAGCGTGGGATCCGGACGGTGTTCGAGGAGGTCACCGGCGAGCCGGTCGTCGCAGTTGCCGTCGACGGCTGTGGTGCGCCGCTGCTGTCCACGTCCCTGGTCGGGCTGGCCGGGGCCTTCCGCAGGATCGCGTTGGGCCTCGACGGCGCGGACCGGCCGGACACCGCCAGCGCCCGGGTCGCCGAGGCGATCCGGCGACACCCGGAGTTCGTGTCGGGCACCCGACGCGACGAGCTCGCGCTCCTGACCGCGATCCCCGGAGCGATCGGGAAGGCCGGAGCCGAGTCCTGCTACGCGGTCGCGCTCCCCGACGGCCGCGCCTTCGCGCTGAAGACCGACGACGGCGCCGCGCGGGTGCGGCCGGTCGTGATGGCCGAGGCGCTGCGGCGTTCGGGAGTCGACAACGAGCCCGGCGTCGACGGCGAAGCGGTGCGGCGTACCGGTGTCGTCCCGCTGCTCGGCGGTGGTCAGCCGGTCGGGGAGATCCGGGCGGTCTTCTGATCTGCCGTGTGGTTGAGGCCCTGCGTTTGCTGCGCAACCTCCTCGACCAACGGTTGAGTGGTTTCGAGGCTCGCTGCGCTCCCACCTCAACCACCGAGGTGGGAGTGATTGCTGGTGTTAGCAAGGCTCGGTTACGCGAAAACCCTTGTTTCGTTGGACAAATCTGGTGGTTGTGAACGGGATCACGCCGAATCGGGGCACCTCTGCTTGCAATTGCTAGCAGGAGTTAGCACAGTAGAGGTATGGCAATGGGAAAGGTCGGCAAGACCGTCGAGTCCCTCGGTGATTACCTGAAGGAACAGCGGGTCGCGGCCCAGCTCTCGCTCCGGCAGCTCGCCGAGCAGGCCGGGGTCTCCAACCCCTACCTGAGCCAGATCGAGCGTGGACTGCGTCGGCCCTCGGCCGAGGTGCTGCAGCAGATCGCGAAGGCTCTGCGGATCTCCGCGGAGCAGCTCTACGTCCGCGCCGGCATCGTCAGCCCCCAGGACGGCGTCGGTGGGTCGGTGGAGCTCGCGATCCTCGGCGACACCAAGCTCACCGAGCGCCAGAAGCAGTCCCTGCTGGACGTCTACGCGTCGTTCCTCGCCCTCAACGGGTCGAGCGATGCGACAGGCCGTCCGGCCAGCTGAACCCCGCAGGTCCGGTGACGTGCCGGACCGCCAACCGAAGGAGCAGGAACATGGCCAAGGCCAAGTTCGACATCAAGACCGAGGCGAGCCGCCCGATCTACGCCGGGGTTGGCGTCACCGACCTCGCCGTGGGACTCGTGCGTGACTACGTCGCCGACGTGCAGAAGAAGTTCGCCGGTGTCCAGAAGGACGTCCAGACCCGGGTCAGCAGCATCGAGCTCGAGCCGAAGGCGCTACGCGAGCAGGCCGCGACCGTGGTCATCGCCCGGGTCGACGCTCTCTCGAAGGACGCCAAGGCGCGTCGTGCGGTCATCGAGGCCCGCGTGGCCGAGCTGCAGGCCGACGCCAAGGCGCTGCCGATCAAGGTCCAGTCCGTCGTGGCCGAGAACGTCTCGACGGCCACTGAGACCTACGCCGACCTCGCCAAGCGCGGCGAGACCCTGGTCGAGCGGATCCGCAAGCAGTCGTCGACCCAGGCGACCGTGACCTCCGCCAAGACGACCTCGGCGAAGGCCAAGACTACGAAGACCCAGGCGACCAAGGCCACCAAGACCACCGCCAAGAAGACCGCCAAGAAGGCGTCCACGACCGCCAAGAAGACGTCGACGGCCCCGAGGAGCAGCGCCAAGGCCACCTCGACCGCGGCGAAGAAGACCGCGTCGAACGCCGCACAGGCGACCACGGACGCTGCGACGAAGGTCGGCAGCTGAAGAGCGCCCGACGATGAGCAGCTGACGCTGTTCTGAGTCATGGCGGCCCCTGGGAGGTAGGTGCTCCCGGGGGCCGTGCTGCGTCTGCCCCCGTAGGCTGAGCCTGTGCTGACCGTGTTCCAGGCCGAGTCGATCTTCATGCTGATCGTCGAGCTCGTGCTCATCGCCGTGAAGATCTTCGCCTTCGTGAACTCCCTGATGTACTCGTCGGAGTCGTACGCGGCCGCCAACAAGCTGACCAAGCCGGCCTGGACGATCATTCTCGGGCTCGGGCTGGTGGTGCAGCTGGTGATCGGCGGGCCGCTCGGGTTCATCAACATCGCATTCACGATCGCGGCGTTCGTCTACCTCGCCGACGTGCGTCCAGCGCTGGCTTCGCTGACCCGTCGCTGATTTTGGAGATTCGTCGGACACGACTGTGCCTGACGCGAGACGCTGAAGGCACACAGCACGTTGGTCTACTGGGGGGTAGTCATGGGTGAGTCATCTGCGCGGCCGTGGGGATCGTGGGAGATCCTCGACGAGGCTGACGGCTACAAGGTCAAGCGCATCGTCGTGCTGCCGCATTCGCGGCTGTCCTACCAGACGCACCAGCACCGGTCGGAGCACTGGGTCATTGTCTCCGGCAAGGCGTCCTGCGTCGTCGAGGGTGAGCTCTCCTATGCCGGACCCGGGGACTGCGTCGATGTCGCCCAGGGCGCTGCGCACCGGATCATCAACGAGCAGGACGAGACGCTCGTGATCATCGAGATCCAGCGCGGGGAGTACACCGGCGAGGATGACATCGTCCGGCTCGAGGACGACTACGGTCGCTGCCCGGACGGGCACTGAGCGGAGGGCGCGTCTCAGTACGCGCCGCGTCGGCTGAAGACAGCACCGACGGTCTTCGTCAGGATGTTGAGGTCCTGGAGCATCGACCAGTTGTCGACGTAGTAGAGATCGAGTCGGATCGCCTCGCTCCACGACAGGTCGGACCGTCCGGAGACCTGCCAGAGACCAGTCATGCCGGGTCGCACGCGGAGCCTCCGACGCGTGTCCGTGTGGTAGGTCGCGACCTCGAGCGGGAGTGGTGGCCGGGGCCCGACCAGGCTCATCTCCCCGCGCAGGACATTCCACAGCTGCGGCAGCTCGTCCAACGAGTAGCGCCGCAGCCACCGGCCGGGCTTGGTGATCCTCGGGTCGTCCTTCATCTTGAAGAGTCCACCCTCGTAGCCTTCAGCAACCTGCAGCGCTGCTAGTCGCGCCTCGGCATCGACCACCATGGAGCGGAACTTCAGGCAGCGGAACTCACCGCCGTTCCGGCCGATCCTGGTCTGGGGGAAGAAGATCGGGCCACCGTCAGCGACCTTGATCCGCGCTGCTGCGATCGCGAAGAGAGGCGCGAAGGCGATCAGGAGCAAAGTCGAACTAACGACGTCGAAGAGGCGCTTGCCCCACCGGGCCGCGTCGGTGGCTCGAGGAGGGTCGATGTGGATGAGTGGGAGGCCACCGACCGGACGCACCCGGACTCGTTCTCCGGACACGTCCGTGACGCTCGGCGCCACGACCACCTGCACGTCCTGCTGCTCGAGGTCCCAGGCGATCTTGCGGAGCTGGTTGGCCGAGGAGAGCGCGCCGCCTGCGAAGAAGATGATGTCGAGGTCGGAGGTCTTGACCACCGAGGTGGCCTCCTCGCAGGAGCCGATGACGGGGATCCCCGATCCTGTGACCTCGTTGAGGTCGTGTGCCGGGGTGAGGGCTCCCACGACGTGGTAGCCGAGCCACGACTCACGCCGCAGGACCGCGGCGATCTCGTCGACGTGAGACGGCAGACCGGCGATCGCCACCCGGTACTGGAGCTTCCCCTGACGTCGTGCCTCGTGGACTGTGCGGCGGAGCGAGTAGCGACCGAGGATCAGCGACGGCACGCCGACGGCGAACAGCAGCAGGAAGAACCCGCGCGAGAGCGAGAACTTGGCCAGGTAGCAGCTCACGCCGAGCAACCCGGCCGTGACGAGGCTGGCGTTCAGCACCCGCTTGTACTCGTCGGTCCCGGCACCGAAGACGTCGTTGCGGTAGCCGCCCATGAAGGCGATGACCAGGATCCAGCCGAGGACCACGAGTGGTCCGGCGACGGTCAGGTTGGAGGAGACGTCGGCGGCGTTCTCGAAGATCGGCAGTCGTCTGCGACCCGTGATGGCCAGCAGGCCGACGGTGGCGACGATGGCCAGATCGAGCAGGAGCGCTGACGTGGGCAGATACCTGAGCGCGCGGCTCGGCGCTCCCGTTAGCTCGTTCCTTCTCACCGAGAGAAGTGTCATCGCCGTTCCGTCCAATCCCCCGAGACCCCCAGTGTTCACATTCGCGGGATCTGCTTCGCCTGCATCCGTGTCATCTTTCCTCGAAAAGCCGAGGCCTGCAGGCGAATGTCCAACCACGGTAGGCGCCGAATGTTACGGGCGGACGTCGGTCAGTTGGCGCGGCCGACCTCACTCACGTCGTGGCCGGCGACCCGCCGGCGGGCCCTACATACCGCTCCCATGCTCCAGGGCTGTCGGGGTGGACGTCCACGCCGGCGCACCACTCTTCGAACGGGGTCGTCAGCGGCTCGACGTCTGGGTCAGCCAGGTCATCCCACATGTGCGCTCGTCCTCCCGAAGAGGCACTCGTCGGAGTCCTCATCGGTCGTGCAGGGTTCTGCCTGAGGAACGAGCGCATCGCCACGCGCAGCACCTTCACAACCATGTGGTTGACGATCTGGTCGCCGCGACCTACGCTCTCTGCAACCAGTCGGTTGAGGAGGGGACATGGCGGACCAGCTCTCGCGGGTGTTCCAGGCGCTGGCGGACCCGACCCGGCGCGACCTGGTCGCGCGGCTCGCCACCGACGGCGATGCCTCGGTCGGCGACCTCGCGGCGCCGTACGACGTCAGCGTGCAGGCGGTCTCGAAGCACCTCAAGGTGCTCGAGGAGGCGGGTCTCGTCAGTCGCAGCCGCGACGCCCAGCGGCGACCCGTGCACCTCGAGGCGGAGGTGTTCGACCTGATGACCAGGTGGATCGAGCGCTACCGGCAGCAGGCCGAGGAGCGCTACCAGCGGCTGGACGCGCTGCTCGAGCGGACGGACGTGCAGCCCGAGGACCGAGCAGAAGGAGCGGCATCGTGAGTGCAGCAACCAGGAACGAGACCAGGATCGAGGCGCTGCCCGACCTCCCGGTCATCCGGATCACGCGCGAGTTCGACGCGCCGCCGGCGCGCGTCTTCCAGGCGCACGTCGACCCCGACCTCTTCGCGCAGTGGGTCGGGCCGCGCAGCATCGACACCGAGATCACCACCTGGGACGCCCGCACCGGCGGCGAGTGGCGCTACACCGCGAGCCGGGACGAGGAGGGCTTCTCCATGGGCTTCTGGGGCTCCTTCCACGAGGTCCGGCCGGACGAGCGGATCGTCCAGACGTTCTCCTTCGACGGCGCGCCGGACGGCGTCAGCCTCGAGACGATGACCTTCGAAGCATTGGATGGTGGCCGCTGCCGGATCGTCGGTACCTCGGTCGTCGAGTCCGTCGAGCTGCGGGACCGGATCCTCTCCAGTGGGATGGACGTCGGCGTCAACGAGGGCTACGAGAAGCTCGACGAGCTGCTGGCGGCCGCCGGGTGAGCGCCGCGGACGAGCACCGCCGGGTCGCCGGCGCCTTCACCGACCGGGTGGTCGGCGCCACCGACTGGGACGCACCGGCGCCGGTCGAGGGGTGGGCGGCGCGCGACGTCGTACGCCACCTGGTCGAGTGGTTGCCGGCCCTGCTCCAGGGCGGGGCGGGGGTGACGCTGGCGCGCGGGCCCTCGGTCGACGACGACCCGGTGGGCGCCTGGCGGGTGCACAGCGACGCGGTCCAGGCGCTGCTGGACGACCCGGAGACCCCTTCGAAGGTGCTGACCAACCCCCACATCGGCGAGGTGCCGCTCGACGAGGCCGTCGACCGCTTCTACACCGCCGACGTCTTCATGCACACCTGGGACCTGGCCCGGGCGACCGGGCAGGACGAGACCCTCGACGCCGAGAAGTGCGCCGTGATGCTGGCCGGCATGGAGCCGATGGACGAGATGCTCCGGGCGAGCGGTCAGTACGGACCGCGGGTCGACGTCCCCGCCGACGCGGACGTGCAGACCCGGTTGATCGCTTTCATCGGGAGGGACCCCCGGCCGTAGGGTGGATCTCATGAAGGTTCTCGTCACCGGCGGCGCCGGCTACATCGGCTCCACGACCGCCAAGGCCCTCGAGGAGGCCGGCCACACGCCGGTGATCCTCGACTCCCTGCTGACCGGCCCGCTCGTCTTCGTGAAGGACCGGATCTTCTACGAGGGCGACATCGCCGACCGTGCGCTGCTGCGCCGGATCGTCGACGAGCACCCCGACATCGACGCCACCATCCACATGGCCGCGCGGATCGTCGTGCCGGAGTCCGTGGAGAAGCCGTACGAGTACTACCGCGACAACGTGGCCAAGTCGCTCGAGCTGTTCGACGAGCTGAACGCGCTCGGCAAGTCGCGGGTGCTCTTCTCCTCGTCGGCGTCGCTCTACGCGACCAAGGACGACTTCGAGGTGACCGAGAACGACCTGCTCGACCCGCAGTCGCCGTACGCCCGCACCAAGCGGATGATGGAGGAGGTGCTCCAGGACATGGCGGCAGCGACCGACCTGCGGGCGATCATCCTGCGTTACTTCAACCCGATCGGCTCCGACCCCGACCTCGAGTCCGGTATCTACGCCAAGGAGCCGTCGCACGTGCTCGGGCAGCTGGTGATGGCCGCGCGTGGCAAGAAGGACGCCTTCACGATCACCGGCACCGAGCACCCGACCCGCGACGGCACGGGCATCCGCGACTACATCCACGTCTGGGACCTGGCGCGGGCGCACGTGCGCGCCGTCGAGCAGTTCGACGAGGTGATCGCCGCCGCCGGTGCGCCGAGCGTGATCATCAACGTCGGCACCGGGTCGGGGGTGACCGTGCGCGAGCTGGTCGTGGCGTTCGAGAACGTCTTCGGCCGGCAGGTGCCCGTCCGCGAGGCCCCGCCGCGCCCGGGTGACGCCGTCGGCGCCTTCGCCAACGTCGACCGGTCGGCCGAGCTCCTCGGCTGGCGCACCGAGCTCTCGCTGGAGGACTCGATCGCGTCCGCGCTCGCCTGGGGTGAGAAGCGCGAGGAGATCCTGGGGTACGAGTGATGTCCGGCTTCCTCGCCTCCCTCCTCGCACTGCTCTTCGCGGTCCCGGGTGCGGACGCGCCCCCGTCGTACGTCGCGTCGCCCCCGGGATCCGTCGCCCGTCCGCTGGACGGCCGGGTCGTCGTCATCGATCCGGGTCATCAGCTGGGCAACCACAACTTCCCGCGCCGGATCAACCGGCAGGTGCCCGCCGGCGGGTTCGAGAAGCCGTGCAACACGACCGGGACCGCCACCAACGGTGGCTACCCGGAGGCGACGTTCGCCTGGCAGGTCTCGAAGCTGCTGCAGGCGCGGCTCGAGAAGCTGGGCGCCACCGTCCGGCTGACCCGCACCACCAACCGGCAGGACCGTTGGGGCCCGTGCGTGAACGAGCGCGGCCGGGCGGGCAACCGGGTCGAGGCCGACCTGAAGATCAGCGTGCACGGTGACGGCTCGTACACCGCCGGCGCCCGCGGCTTCCACGTCATCGCACCCACCGACCGGCGCCCGTGGACCCACGACATCTACCGCACCTCGAAGCGGCTCGCCGTCGACACCCGCGCGGCTCTGCGCGCCCGGGGGCTCCCGGTGGCCAACTACATCGCCGGTGGCGACGGCCTCGACTTCCGCTCCGACCTGGGCACCCTCAACCTCTCGGACGTCCCGACGGTGATGGTCGAGCTCGGCAACATGCGCAACGCGGCCGACGCACACCGGATGACCAGCCGGGCCGGTCGGCACACCTACGCGCGGGCGCTCAGCGACGCCGTACAACGCTTTCTCAACTGACCGCGCAGGCTCTGAATTCGAAGCGGCTCCCTCCACGAGCTGGAAGGTGTCTCCAAGGCCTCGACCGGCTCGGCGCGGGTCACCCGTTTCTGTCGAGCGCCCACATCTAATTGCGCCATCCGTGGGGGTGACCGAGCACTTTTGCGGCGCGATGCAACGTGACTGCGGCCGTGTCTCGGGCGAGTCGTCTCGGTGTGCGAGCAGTCACTCCGACCGTGCGTCCAATCCGCGACATGAACTGCGCGTTCTCGGAGGTCCAAAACCATGAGTCGGGGTCGCGGGTCAATTTGTAGAGCGAACTGATGCCGTTTCCCTTCTCCGAGGGCAGGTGCCAGATTGTCATCGAGGGTTCATCCCCGTGGATCGTCCGGTAAGTCGCCGAGGTCCATATGCGTCTGACGTGCGGACGCAAAGATGTGATCGGCACACCCAGGAAGGCGTAGCTGAAGATGTGCTCCTCAGTCGGAAACCGGGTCTGTCCGTCGCTGTGACGTGCCAGCGAAAATGCCCATGCCGTCTGAGCGCGGTCGAGCACCACGGGCGCCCATGACGCGGGAACGATGTAGCACTCACCGCCGAAGTGAACCGGCGGGCTGTTCGACGGCTCACCCAGCAGCGCGTGCAACTCGCCGGCCTCGGCGAGTGAAAGGCCGCCAATTGACGTGTCCGGCGGGTAATTCAGAGGCATCGCTCCAACGGTGGCGCCCACGTCGGTCAACATCGCGTCGAGCGGTCGAACGCACACCACGTCAGGATCAATGAACACGGTGTCTTGGTCACGGCACGCTCGAACAGCGTCAAGCATGTACAGAGACCCGGCGAACTGCTTGGAGAAGCCGACCGGAGGTGCGTGGTCAAAGGCCTGCAGCGTGATGGTTACGTCCAGGTTCGCCAGCTCCCGACGGTAGGGAACTGGGGGCGGTTCGTTCGTGACCAGTTGCAGAGGCAAGTCTTCGTGCCACCGACGTACGGAGGCGAACGCTACAACCATGGCCTGGTAGTACGCCTCGAGAGGATCGCCGAATCGGCGCCTTCGCAGATTTGGATTCTGGTCTGCGGGGACCCGCACGAACGCGATCGCAACGGTCGGCCTCACGCCGTCAACACTAGGCCAGTGGCAACCGGACTAGCGATGGCCGTCGGCGTTCCGAAAGGCAAGGGTGTCCACCTGGCTGCTGTGAAACGAGTAGCCATGCTCAGCGAGCAGGTCGCGGCATGAATTCTGGTCTGCGAGGCTCAGGTGCTTGTGTTCGTAATTGATCAGTCGCGGAGTGCAACCCGCCTCGATCGTGGAGCGGATCACTTCGAGGTCGTGTCCCTCGGTGTCGATCTGGAGCACCAGAACGGGGCCGATATCGGGATGGGCGTCCAGAAGCTGTCTCATAGTGACGACGGGCACGGTGACCGTCTCGATGAGTTCGGAGAAGTCTGCGCCCACGCCCGGCCAATCCTGGTGTTTCAGGAGCACCGACTTGTCGAAACTAGCCAAGCCCTGCGCCCACGGGGGCAGATCTCGTGCGGTCGGGCTTATCCGGTAGAGCTGTGCTTCGCCAGACTGCGTGCTCACGGCGACGTTCGCGAACTCCACACGCGCCTCGTCGGCGTAGTTCTGCCTCAGTTGCTCAAAGAGATCGGGCAGAGGTTCGACAAGTAGGGCTGGCAGGCCAAGCTTCAAGAGAGTGGCTCTCACGGGATCGCCCATCACGCCGTCGTTGGCCCCGATCTGCACCACAGCGCCGGTCCCATGTTTGAGGACACAGAACTCTGTCAGCACCGCGAGAGTGTCCAGCGCAGGCCCGATCGTGCTCGCGCGGGGGACGATCTCATGACCCTGTGCATTCACTGCGCGCCGCACAAGACGCTTCACGCCTTGCTTGATAGCTCTCACCGGGGGCTTCACAGCCGAACCGTAAGTTAACGCCGTGCGATCCCGCTACACACGCCGCACTCCACCCATGCCAGCGCGGTGAATCGGCCCCGGTCTGATGGAGGCTGCTCAATCCTGGGGAAGATGCTGCCTGTGGCCAGGCAGTCGTGCCTGTCAGGAAGGCCGGGCTCTTCAGTGCCGGGTCGGCTGGCTCGCGCCCGTTGGACTGTTCCCTGCTGAGGCCCACGTCGGAGTAGGTGAAACTCGGTAGTCGCGCCCACTACCTGAATCCCCTGAGAGCCTGGTCCGGCCCCTTCGAGGGCCGTTGCTCAGTCGCCGGGGCCGGCCCAGTTGAGCACGCCGCCGAGGAGGATCGTCACCAGGCGAGCGGCGCGCTCGCGGATCTCGGGCTCGTCGAGGGTGCGCCCCTCGAGGCGCACGCCGATCATCTGCATCGAGACCGAGCCGTAGACGAACTCGGCGATCGCGTTGGTGGAGAAGTCGCCGCTGAGCTCGCCGCGCTCGCAGGCGCGGGCGACGATGCGCTCCAGGAAGTCCACCTGGACGTTGGTGACGGCCTCGACGAACTGGCCCAGGGGCTTGGCCGCGCCCGCACTGTCGATGATGATCCGCAGCGAGGCCCAGCCGCCGGAGTCGAGGTAGTGGCGGAAGAGGTTGCCCGAGAGCTCCTCGAGGTCGCCGCGCAGCGACCCGGTGTCGACCGCCCCCAGGGCGCCACTGTGGGTGGCGACGGCATCGGTGAGGAGGGAGTCCTTGTCCTGCCAGCGCAGGTAGACGGTCGACTTCCCGACGCCCGCCCGGCGCGCGACACCGTCCATGGTGAAGCCTGACCAGCCGTGCTCCCCGTACTCCTGGAGCGCGGCATCGAGGATGCGCTCCTCCGCGCCGGGGGTGCGCGGACGTCCGCGACCTCGGCGTGGCTCCCCCTGTGGCATTGACATGCAGTCATTGGAACACCCGGACCGGTCTGTCGGGGGGAGGTTCTCGAACCTCCGTTCGTGCCTCGCTACGCTCGACAGCGTGCCCGGCCCGAGCTCTCCGTCCGTCTCGGACGACCGCTCCGGCACCGACACCTACCACTGGGACGACTGGACGCTCGCCGAGCTCCTCGCCGCCAAGGGCCCCCGGTCGGTCAGCCTCGTCGTCCCCGCGCGCAACGAGGCCGCCACCGTCGGCGACGTCGTCACGCGAGTGCGCGAGACGCTCGTCGACACGGTGGCGCTGCTCGACGAGATCGTCGTGATCGACTCCGACTCCACCGACGACACCTACGACGTCGCCACCGACGCCGGCGCAGTGGTGCACCGCTCCGCCGAGATCCGGCCCGACCTCGGCACCCTGCCGGGCAAGGGCGAGGCGATGTGGAAGTCCCTCTTCGTCACCACCGGTGACGTGCTCGTCTTCATGGACGCCGACCTGCTCGACTGGGACACCCACTTCGTGCCCGGCCTGCTCGGCCCGCTGCTGACCCGCACCGACATCGAGCTGGTCAAGGGCTTCTACGAGCGGCCGATGGTCGGAGGCGGGACCGCGGTCCCCTTCGAGGGCGGCCGGGTCACCGAGCTCGTCGCCCGTCCGCTGATCAGCCTGCTCTTCCCGGAGCTCGCCGGGCTGCACCAGCCGCTGGCGGGGGAGTGGGCCGTACGCCGGTCGCTGTTCGAGCAGCTGCACGTGCCGCACGGGTACGCCGTCGAGCTCGCCGCGCTCGTCGACACCCAGCGCTCGCGGGGCGCCGGTGCGATCGCCCAGGTCGACCTCGGCACCCGCGCCCACCGGCACCAGTCGCTGCGCGACCTCACCGGGATGGCCACCCAGATCCTCGCCGCCGCGCTCGCCCGGGTCGGCGCCGGCCCGCAGGTCGAGGAGCGGCCGCCGGCGGTGACGCTGCGATGACGCTGAAGCTCGGCCGCCACGAGTTCGCCGACGACGCGACGCTGATGATGGCGATCGTCAACCGGACCCCGGACTCCTTCTACGACCAGGGCGCCACCTGGGCCGAGGACAAGGCGTTCGACCGGGTGGCGCTCGTCGTCGAGCAGGGTGCCGAGATCGTCGACATCGGCGGCATCAAGGCCGCACCCGGCGTCGAGATCGGCGCGGCCGAGGAGAAGTCGCGGGTGGTCGACTTCGTCGCCCGGGTGCGCGAGACCTACCCCGGCCTGGTGATCTCCGTCGACACCTGGCGCGCCGAGGTCGGCCGCGCCGCCTGCGCCGCCGGTGCCGACGTGCTCAACGACGCGTGGGGCGGGGCCGACCCCGAGCTGGTCGACGCCGCGGCCGAGCACGACGCCGCGATCATCTGCACCCACACCGGCGGCGTGACACCACGGACCCGCCCCTACCGGATCGAGTACGACGACGTCGTCGCCGCCGCGATCGCCGACACCGTCGCGTACGCCGAGCGCGCGGTCGCCGCGGGCGTCGACCCCGGCTCGGTGGTCATCGACCCCGCCCACGACTTCGGCAAGAACACCTTCCACTCCCTCGAGCTGACCCGCCGTCTCGACGAGATGGTCGCCACCGGCTACCCCGTCCTCGTGTCGCTCTCCAACAAGGACTTCGTCGGCGAGACCCTCGACCTCCCGGTGGGCGAGCGGCTCACCGGCACCCTGGCCGCCACCGCCGTGTCCGCCCTCGCCGGCGCCCGGGTCTACCGCGTCCACGAGGTCATCGAGACCCGCCAGGTCGTCGACATGGTCAACACGATCGCCGGCCGTCGGTTGCCGACGCGGGCGATCCGGGGGCTGCAATGAGTCTCGATACGCCGCCGCTCGTCCCTCGCGGCGGCTACTCGACCACCGACACCACGGTGGTGCTGGTCCCGGGCGTGCTCGCGCTGCTGCCCGAGTACGCCGGCCTCACCGACCCGGTCGCCGAGCTGCGCGCGGCGTGCCTGGAGGCCGTGGCCCGGCTGGGTGAGGGGCCGGTCTCGATCCTCGCCGATCCTCAGGGGGAGCGGGTGGCGCGGGCGTTGCTGTCGGCCGTGGGTGGTTTCGAGGCTCAGGCGCCAGGGCGCCTTCGCACCTCAACCACCGACGGGCAGGCGCCAGGGCGCCTTCGCACCTCAACCACCGAGGGGGAGGCGCCAGGGCGCCTTCGCACCTCAACCACCGACGGGCAGGCGTCGGGGCGCCTTCGCACCTCAACCACCGAGGGGGAGGCGTCGGGGCGTCTTCGCGCCTCAGCCACCGAGGGGCAGGTGGCGGGGCGTCTTCGCGCCTCAGCCACCGAGGGGCAGGCGTCGGGGCGTCTTCGCGCCTCAGCCACCGAGGGGCAGGCGGCGGGGCGTCTTCGCGCCTCAGCCACCGAGGGGCAGGCGTCGGGGCGTCTTCGCGCCTCAGCCACCGAGGGGCAGGCGCCAGGGCCCCTTCGCGCTTCAACCACCGACGACCCGGTGGTTGAGGTGCAAGGAGCGCCAGCGACGAGCCTCGAAACCACCACTGCGTCGTACCTGGTCGTCGGCAACGGCTCTGCGTGCCGGACGGAGAAGGCGCCGGGCTTCCTCGACGACCGGGCCGCGGCCTTCGACGACGCGCTGCGCTCGGCCCTCGTCGCCGGTGACGTCTCCGGTGTCGACCTGGCCCTGGGGCGCGAGCTGTTGGCGTCCCTCGACGGGATCAGCCGGCTGGGCGAGATCCTGGCCCCCGGCGCCGAGGTGACCATCGACTACGACGACGCGCCGTTAGGGGTGCAGTACTGGGTGATGAGGTGGGAGTCGTGAGCCTGCGCGTCCTGATCGGTCCCGAGACCGACGACCTCGCCGAGCTGTACGCCGTACCCCGCACGCCGTGGCTGCGGGCCAACATGGTCAGCACGGTCGACGGTGCCGCCACCGGTGAGAGCGGCAAGAGCGGCTCGATCAACAACGCCGCCGACAAGCGGGTCTTCGACCAGCTGCGTGAGTCCGCGGACGCGATCGTGGTCGGGGCCGGGACCGCGCGCACCGAGGGCTACCGCCCGACCTCGACACCCACCGTGGTGGTGAGCCGACAGGCCGCGGTGCCGGAGACGCTGCGCGGCGCCCCGACCGGGTCCGTGCTGATGGCGACCTGCGGCAGTGCCGAGCACCTCGGCGAGGCCCGCAAGCTCCTCGGTGACCACCAGGTGCTCGTCCTCGGCTCGCACCGGGTCGACCTCCCGCTCCTCAAGCAGGTGCTCGCCGACCGGGGCTGGACCGAGGTGCTGTCCGAGGGTGGCCCGCACCTCCTGCGCGACCTGCTGGCCTCGGGTGCGGCCGACGAGGTGTGCGCGACGGTCGTGCCGCGGATGCTCGCCGGGGAGCACCCGCGGATCACCCAGGGCCCGCCGGTCGACGTCCCTCTCGACCTGCACACCCTGATCGAGTCCGAGGGCACGCTGCTCGGTCGCTGGTTCGTGGCGCGGTCCTAGGCACCGCCCAGATCGCGTCCTAGAGTGCGGGGACCGCATCCACCCCGGTGCGGTTCACCGAGGGAGACCGCATGCCCCGCCCGCTCCGGACCGTCGCCGCCTTCGCCGCCCTGGTGCTCGCTGCCGCCGTGCTGCCGCTCGCCTGGTCGTCGGCCGACGCCGCGCAGGACGACGCGATGTACCGCCCGCTCAGCAACTTCAAGCCGACCGGGTCCAAGGTGCGCGTCGAGCCGAGGAGCTACACCGCCCTCCGCGTCGACACCGACCAGGTGCGCGACGCGCTCGCGGGAGCGCCGGCGCTCGGCGCGGCCACCTCACGAGTCTTCCGCGTGCCCACCCCGTCCGGCGGCACGGAGCGGTTCGCCGTGCAGCGCACCCAGGTCCTGCAGGCCGGGCTCGCCGCGGCCCACCCCGACATCGCGACCTGGGCCGGTCGCTCGCTCGACCACCCCGGGACGACGATCGCGATGGACGTCACCGCCATGGGCTTCCACGCCTCGGTCCGCGGCCCCAACGGCCAGGGGGCCTGGTACGTCGACCCGGCGTACAACAAGCCCGGCACCGAGGTGGTGCTCAGCTACTACGGCAGCAGCCTGACCCAGCAGCACGGCGACCGCGTCGAGCGGGAGATGCCGGCCATCGAGCGGGCGCTCGCCCACCAGCGGGTGCAGGCGAAGCCGGCCTCGAACGTGCAGCAGCGGGTCTACCGGCTCGCCCTGCTCAACGACCCGTCGTACGCCGACTACTTCGGCACCGAGAACGTCACCGACGAGAAGGCGACCCTGATGGTGCGGGTCAACCAGCTCTACAACGACGACCTCGCGATCAGCATGGTCCTCGTCGACGGCACCGACGAGCTGAACTTCGACACCGTCGAGAAGGCCACCGGCCCGAACGGCCCGTGCGGCCTGCACTCCTGCTACACGCTCGACCCCGACTCGCCGGACTACGTCCAGGGCCAGCTCTCCTACTGCGACGTCGGCACCCTCCAGCGCAACCAGATCGTGCTCGGCCAGATCATCGGCGCCTCCAACTACGACATCGGCCACATCGCGCTCGGCACCGACGGAGGCGGCATCGCCGGCCTCGGGGTGGTCGGCAGCATCGAGAAGGGCATGGGCTGCACGGGCATCCCCGACCCCGTCGGCGACTACTACGCCGTCGACTACGTCGCCCACGAGATGGGCCACCAGTTCGGCGGCAACCACACCTTCAACGGCAACCAGTGGAACTGCTCCGGCGGCAACCGCAACGAGGGCACCTCCGTCGAGCCCGGCTCGGGCACGTCGGTCATGGCGTACGCCGGCATCTGCCGGCAGGACAACCTCCAGCTGCACAGCGACCCCTACTTCTCGCAGCGCTCGATCAGCGAGGTCACGGCCTACACCGGCGGCGGCCCGGCGCCGCAGCCGGTCGAGGTGCAGGACGTCGCGTTCACCGGCTTCGACACCGACGGCGACACGGTCACGATCGACTACCCGGGCGCGACGACGCCGGCGGTCACGCTGACGCGGGGCGGCGCCGGCGACACGGCCTACAACGCGGCCAACATCGAGGCGGCCGTCGAGGCGCTCACCGGTGCGGACGTCACGGTCGCCGGCTGGGGCTACGACCCGTACGCCGGGATCTACTCCTCCCCGGAGGTCTACCCCGCCGAGCTGACGGCTCCCGACGATGCCGGCTTCCAGGTGATGTTCGCCGGTGACCCCGACCCGTACACCGCGGACAGCGACCGCGCCGACATGCACGCGCTGAAGGTGACCGCGACCCCCGGGGTCACGGTCAACGTCGGCGAGACCGCCAAGGGCGGCCCGGCCGACAACGCCGGCGCCGCCCACACCACCGGCAACCACGCGCCGGTGGTGCGGGCGCCGGCCAACAAGACGATCCCGCTGCGGACGCCGTTCACCCTCCGCGGCTCGGGCACCGACCCGGACGGCGACCACCTCACCTTCCTGTGGGAGCAGAACGACATCGGCGGCGACGACGGCACCGCGCTCGTCGACAACACCAAGGAGAACGGTCCGCTCTTCCGCGTCTTCGGCAGCTACGCCGACGTCTCGGACCAGGACGCCTCGCACAGCCCGGCCCCCGGCCAGAACCACGCCAGAGGCAGCGCGCTGCGCAACTTCCCCGACCTCGGCCAGATCCTGTCCGGCAACACCAACGCCCGGACGGGCAGGTGCCCGGCGGCGCCGGCCAACGACCCGGACTCCTACGTCCCGGTCCCGGTCCCGATCGTGAACTGCTTCTCGGAGTTCCTGCCGACCAAGGGCTATGTCGGCACGGCCGGCTCGAAGACACCGGCCCTGCACTTCCGCCTGACGGCCCGCGACGACGTCCCCGGCGGCGGCGGGGTCGGCCACGACGACGTGAGGCTCCGGATCTCCCAGACCGCCGGGCCGTTCCTGGTCAGCTCGTTCGCGAAGGGCGGCGCGGTCACGGGCGGCACCACCAAGACGATCGCCTGGAAGGTCAACGGCACCCACAAGCTCTCCCACCGGGTGAAGATCTTCCTCTCCGTCGACAACGGCCAGTCGTGGAAGAAGGTGGCCGCGACCGCCAACGACGGCAAGGCCGCGGTGACGTTCCCGAAGGTGAAGACCGCCCAGGCCCGGATCATGGTCCGGGCGGCGAGCAACTACTTCTTCGACGTCAACGACCACACGTTCCGGATCAGGTAGCCGGTCACCGACGAGTCGGTGGCCGGCCCGCGCGGGGGTCAGCCGTCGGTGCCGGGTCCTCCGGTGTCGTCGGGGCCGGCCAGGCCCGCGTGGTCGTCGCGCAGCCGCCGCTTGAGGATCTTGCCGCTCGGGTTCTTCGGCAGCGCGTCCGCGACCACGACGTACTTGGGTGTCTTGTAGCCCGCCAGCACGCTCCGGCTGTGCTCGATCACCTGCTCGGAGGTCAGGGTGGCGCCCGGCTTGGGGACGACGACCGCGGCGACCGCCTCGACCCACCGCGGGTGGCTGATGCCGAACACCGCGACCTCGGCGACGCCCTCGAGCTGGTAGATCGCCTCCTCGACCTCGCGGCTGGCAACGTTCTCCCCGCCGGTCTTGATCATGTCCTTCTTGCGGTCGACGACGTAGAGCCGGCCGTCCTCGTCGACGTAGCCGAGGTCGCCGGAGTGGAACCAGCCGCCCCGGAAGGCCTCCGCGGTGTTGGCGTGGTCGTGGTAGTAGCCGAGCGTCGCGTGCGGCGAGCGGTGCACGATCTCGCCGACGGTCCCGGCCGGCACCTGCTGGTCGAGGTCGTCGACGATGCGGGTCTCGACGTTGAGCGCGGCCCGGCCGGCCGAGCCGGCGTGGGTGAGCTGCTCGCCGGGGCCGAGGATCGTCGCCAGGGGCGCCATCTCGGTCTGGCCGTAGAAGTTCCAGAGGTCGACGTCGGGCAGCCGCTCCTGGATCTCCTCCAGGATGGCCACCGGCATCGGCGAGGCGCCGTAGTAGCCCTTCGCCAGCGACGACAGGTCGGCCTCGTCGAAGCCGGGTGCGCGGAGCAGGCCGATCCAGACGGTGGGTGGCGCGAAGAACTTGGTCACCCGGTGCTCCTCGATCGCGCGCAGGATCGCCGCCGGGTCAGGGCCGGGCAGGATCACGCTGGTCGCACCGAGGTAGACGTCGACGCCGAGGAAGCAGTCGAGCTGGGCGCAGTGATAGAGCGGCAGCGTGTGCAGCTCGACGTCGTCCGCGCCCATGGAGCCGTCGACGACGCAGGAGACGTACTGCCACAGCAGGGACCGGCTGGTCAGCAGCGCACCCTTGGGCCGCGACTCCGTGCCGGAGGTGAACATCATCCGCACCGGGTCGTCGTCGGCCACCGGCACACCGGGGTCCGCGCCGTCGTGGTCGAGCCAGTCCTGCAGGTCGCGCCACCCGTCGGCGACGGCACCGCCGTGCAGTCGTACGACGAGCCGCTGGCGGACGCCACCGCCGGACGCCGCCACCGCCTGCTCGGCCACCGGCAGCAGTGCGTCCTCGGCGACGAACGCGGTCGCCCCGCTGTGGTCGAGGATGTAGGCGATCTCGTCGCCGCCGAGCATGAAGTTGACCGGCACCAGCACGACGCCGGCCCGCGCGGCCGCGAAGTTCAGCACCACGAACTGCCAGCAGTTGTGGCAGAGCAGGGCCAGGCGGTCGCCCTTCACCAGCCCCGCGTCGTGCATCGCGGCCGCGGTGCGGTCGACGAGGGCGTCCAGCTCCGCGAACGTCAGCCGGGTGTCGCCGTCCACGATCGCGAGCTTGTCGGGCACCCGCCTGGCCGTGCGACGGGGCAGGTCACCCAGGGACTGTTGGCGCGCCTGGTCCACGAGTGCCGAGGTCATGACAGCAGACTATGCATCGTGGACGTTGGCATGACGTTGCCCGTGATGGAGCCCGACCTGTGGGCCGACGGCGCCGCCACCCTCGAGGCCTGGTCGCGCGCGGTCGACGAAGGGCCGTTCTCGTCGCTGTGCTTCGGCGAGCGGATGGCCTTCGACAACCCCGACGCACTGACCCTCCTGGGCGCCGTGGCGGCCTGGACGTCCCGCGTGCGGCTGACGACGACCGTGATCGTCCCGCAGCTGCACGACCCGGTGGTGCTGGCGAAGGCGCTCGCCACCGGCGACCAGCTCAGCGGCGGGCGGTTGAGCGTCGGCCTCGGGGTGGGCGGCCGCGACGAGGACTACCGCGCCGCGGGCGCCGACCAGGCCACCAGGACCATGGCCGGCATGGCCGAGCGGGTCGCGGTGATGAGGCGGGTCTGGGCCGGCGAGCGGGTGACCGACGCGGTGCGCCCGGTCGGGCCGCCGCCGGTGCAGCCCGGCGGCCCCGAGCTGCTGGTCGGCACCCTGGGCCCGCGCACCATCCGCAGCGCGGCCGCGTGGGCGGACGGGCTGGCCGGGATGTCGCTGGACGTCGACCTCGCCGAGATGGAGCGGGTCTTCGGGCTGACCCGGGACGCGTGGCACGAGGCCGGGCGGCCGGCGCCGCGGGTCACCACGTCGTTCTGGTTCGCCCTCGGCGAGCCGGCGGTCGCGCGCGAGCAGGTGCACCGGCACCTGCGCCACTACCTGAACTGGGTCCCCGGGCAGTACGTCGACGCGATGGCCGCCACCGCCGGGTTCGCGGGCACCGGTGCCGCGCTACGCGACGTCCTCGCGCGGGTCGAGGACCTCGGTGCCGACGAGGTGCAGCTGATCCCGACCGGCTCCGACATCGACCAGATCCGCCGGGTCGCGGAGCTGCTGGTCTGATCCTGGGGCACCGGAAGGGTGACGCGCCCGACATTCGCGGGTCAGAGCCCGGACGAGCACCTACGGTGGGCACGTGCGCATGGACTGGTTGCCCGTCTCGGCGGCCCTGCTCCTCACCGGAGCACTGGCGCTGTGTCTCGGCGGGTTCCTGCTGCCCTCGTCGGACGACGCCACCGACACCCTCGGCATCGTGCAGGACCAGGGCGGCCAGTGGCTCACCGTCGCAGTGATCCTCTTCATCGCCTCGGTCTGCCTGACGCTCGGCCTGCCGACGGTCCTCACGCTCGTCGAGCGCCGCGGCCGCACGCTGGGCCTCATCAGTGCGATCGTCCTGGAGGTCGGCTTCATCGGCACCGCCGGCTTCGCGATGCTGATGGTGTTCTTCCGGGCCCTGGTCGTCTCCGACGCGCTCCGGGACAACGGCCTCGACGCCGCCGCCTCCGAAGCCGGCCTGACCGCGTTCCTCTACGTCTGGATCGCCGGGCTCTACCTCGGCGAGCTGCTGCTCGGCATCGCGCTGCTGCGGGCCCGGACCACCCCGCGCTGGGTCCCGGTGACGCTGGTCCTGCACGCGCTGTCCTTCACCGTCTCGTCGGTCCTGCCCGACTTCCTCGGCAGGGCGATGATCCTGCTGCTGGTCGCCGGGTACGCCGGCATCGCCATCCAGGCGACCTCGCCCGCGTCCCGCCGCCGCTTCACCTGAGGGCGGTCGCCAGGTCGCCGAGCTGGTCGAGCGGCACGTCGTAGCCCGGGAAGTAGGCGCACACCCGCTCGGCCACGTCGTCGAACCGGCGTCGGATCTCGGCCGCGCACTCCTCGGGTGTGCCGCGCACGGCCAGCGTCTCGAGCATCTCGTCGCTGACCAGCTCGAACATCGCCGCGACGTCGCCCTGCTTGGACAGCCGGTTCAGCTCGGGCTGGACGTCGGCCCAGCCCTCGACCTCGAGCACCGGGACGTAGGCCGGGGTGGAGCCGTAGAACGCCAGCAGCCCGCGCACGCCGGCCGACGCCGCCGCGAGCTCCGCGTCGGTGCGCCCCATCGCGACGATCGCCTGCGGCAGGATCGCGAAGCCCGCCCGGGTCCGGCCGGCGCGGCCGAGCCCCTCGTCGACCGCGGGCAGGGTCCGCTCACGGAAGTGCCGGTGGCTGTGGAACGGCATCACGAGCAGCCCGTCGGCCACCTCGGCGGCGGTGCGGGTCATCACCGGCCCGAGCGCGCCGAGCAGCACGGGCGGCACGCCGTACGGGTTGGGCCCGGGGACGAACGTCGGCGGCATCAGCGTGTGGCGGGTGAACTCGCCCTCGAAGTGCAGGGGGGTCCCGTCCTGCCAGGAGCCGAGGATCGCCTTGACCGCGAGCACGATCTCGCGCATCCGCGCCGCCGGTGGCGACCACGTGGCGCCGTACCGCTTCTCGATGTGCGGCTTGACCTGCGACCCGAGCCCGAGCCGGAACCGGCCCTTCGACATCAGCTGGAGGTCGTACGCCGCGTTCGCCAGGTGCATCGGGCTGCGCGGCATCGCGATCGCGACGTTCGTCATCAGGTCGGTCTCGACCACGCCCGCAGCCGCCGCGAGCGACAGGAAGACGTCGTGCGGGCCCTCGAACGTGAACAGCCCGGCGACGCCGGCCCCGGTCAGCTCGAGGGCACGGGCGGAGGCGAGGTCGGGGCGGGCGTCGAGCTGGACGTCGAGGAGCACCCGCCGATCATGGCCGACCCGGCGTCCGCCCGGACGTCATCCGGTCAGAGTGTCCCCTTCCACCATCCGGATGACGTCCGGGAAGGTGCCGGGCCGGTCCGCGTCCACAGTGGGGCTGGTGACGGCATGGTCCCCAGACGGACCGTCGGCCGCCACCGGACCCGGCGGCTCGCGGGCACGGTGGCGGGCATGCCTCGTGGACCTTCGTACGACGACTCTCGGCTCGCCGCCGCCCGCGAGCTCGCGGCTGAGCAGGGTGGGGTGGTCTCGCGGCCGCAGCTCTACCGGCTCGGCGTCACCCGGTGGGAGGTGGCCGGTCAGGTCCGGGCCCGCCGCTGGGCGCTGGTCGGCGACCAGTCGGTCCAGCTGCACAACGCGACGCTCGACTCGGTGGGGGAGCGGTGGGCGGCGGTCTTCCAGGGCGGACCGCGGGCGTGCCTGGACGGCGGGTCGGCGCTCATCGCCGGTGGGCTGCAGCGCTACGAGATCGACCGGGTGCGGGTGTCGGTGCCGCGCGGTGCCCGGATCCGGCGCAACCGCCGCTTCAACATCCGCCAGACGCGCCGCTGGGACGCCGCCGACATCGTTGCCTCGGGGATCCCGCGGACCCGGCCCGCCACGGCGGCGATCCGGGCCGGTCTGTGGGCGCGGACGGACCGCGAGGCGACGTACGTCCTGACCATCACGGTCCAGCAGGGGCTGATCAGACCCGAGGCGCTGGGGGTCGAGCTGCTCCGCATCCGTCGTGACCGGCGTCGGCTGCTGCTCCACGAGGTGGTCAACGAGCTGCTCGACGGCGCCCGCTCCCTGGGCGAGATCGACGTCGTCCGCGAGCTGCGGCGGCGCGGGGTACCACCACCGGCGCGCCAGGTGCTCCGCAAGGACGGGCGCGGGCGCTACTACCTGGACCTCTCCTGGCCCGACTACCGGCTGGTCGTCGAGGTGGACGGCGTCCACCACGCCTGGGCCGACAACGTCGTCGGCGACGCGCTGCGTCAGAACGCCGTGGCGATGCAGGGCGACACGTTCCTGCGGATCCCCCTGCTCGGCCTGACCGCCCCGTCACCGGGACGTCATACGGTCAGAGTGTCCCCTTCCACCATCCGGATGACGTCCGTACGACTACGTGCGCGTCGGGCGCCGGTCCAGGACGACGGCGCCCAACGCGGCCACCACGAAGAGCGACGACACGGTCAGCAGCGTCGCCCGGAAGCCGTGGGCGCCGCCTCCGTAGACCGCCATCAGCGCGACGCTCAGGGCGCTGCCGATCGTGAACCCCAGGTAGCGCAGCACCTGGTTGAACGCCACCGCGCTGCCGACCTCCGCCTGGGGCAGGTGCGGCACCATCAGCACCGCCAGCGACGAGAAGGTGAACCCGCTGCCGACGCCGCCGAGCGCCATCACCAGCAGCAGCTGCCAGAGGTGCTCGTGGACCACGGCGAGCAACACGGTCGACAGCAGGAACATCAGGCAGCCCACGGGCAGCAGCAGGGTCTGCCCCAGCCGCGTCCGCACGACCCGGGCCAGCCGGTTGCCGAGCACGCTCATCAGCGAGTACGGCACGAGCATCAGCCCGGCGACCAGGACCGGGAGCCCCAACCCGAAGCCGGGCTCGTCGGCACGCACCAGCACCACCGACAGGGTGAGCAGGCAGTACATGCCCAGCCCGGCCACGAACGCGACCAGGTTGGGCGCCGCGATGCCCGGCCGCACCGCCATCCGCAGGTCGACCAGCGGGGTCGGGCTGCGCAGCGTCCACCCGCCCCAGACGACCAGCGTCGCCAGTCCGGCCACGCCGAGCGTGAGCGTCAGGGGCGCGGCCCAGCCCCAGACCTCGCCCTCGCTGACGGCCAGCAGCACGGCGAGCATGCCGAGGCTGAGGAGCGCGGCGCCGGCCCAGTCGACCCGCATCGACGCGACCGCGTCGGACCCGGGCACGTAGCGCCAGCACAGCGCCAGCGTCGTGCCCGCGAGCACGGTGCCGAGCCCGTACGCCGCGGGGAGCCCGCCGACCTCGGCCAGCAGCGCGGTCACCGGGTAGCCGAGCCCGGCCCCGGCCACGGTCGTGACGGACAGGAGCGCGATCGCGCGGCTCATCGGCTCGCCGTGCAGGGTGTCGCGCGCGACCGCGATCGCGAGCGGCAGCAGCGCCATGCCGATCCCCTGCATGGCGCGACCCGCCACCAGCACGCCGTACGTCGTCGGCACGGCCGCGAGCGCGCAGCCGGTCGTCACGATCACCAGCCCGGCCAGGATCGTCGGGCGCCGCAGCCGCCCGCTGGCGAACCGGCCGAGGATCGGGGTCGCCACCGTGCCGGCCAGCAGCGCGGCGGTCAGCGACCACTGCGCGGTCGTCAGCCGGACGTCGTACGACTGCGCGATCGACGGCACCAGGGGCGCGCCGAGGCTGCTGACCACCGCGGTGATCGAGGTGAGCAGGGCCAGGGTGGGCAGCAGCAGTCGCTGCGACCCGTCCTGCCCCCGCACCGGACTGCTGGGGACTACTTGCTCGCCTTGCGGGCCCGGCTCGCGATCTTGGCGCGCTCGTTGGCGTCGAGGATGACCTTGCGGATCCGCACGGCGTCGGGCGTGACCTCGACGCACTCGTCGTCGCGGCAGAACTCCAGGCTCTGCTCCAGCGACAGCTTCTTCGCGGGGACCAGCTTCTCGAAGTTGTCGGAGGTGGCGGACCGGATGTTGGTCTGCTGCTTCTCCTTGGTGATGTTGACGTCCATGTCGTCCGCGCGGGAGTTCTCGCCGACGATCATGCCCTCGTAGACCTCGGTGGTCGGCTCGAGGAACATCACGCCGCGCTCCTGCAGCGAGGTCATGGCGTACGCCGTCGCGGCGCCCTTGCGGTCGGCCACCAGGGAGCCGTTGTTGCGCGAGCGGATCTCGCCGGCCCAGGGCTCGTAGCCCTCGGAGATGTGGTGGGCGATGCCGGTGCCGCGGGTGTCGGTGAGGAACTCGGTCCGGAAGCCGATGAGGCCACGCGCCGGGACCAGGAACTCCATCCGCACCCAGCCGGTGCCGTGGTTGGTCATCTGCTCCATCCGGCCCTTCCGGGTGGCGAGCAGCTCGGTGATCGCGCCGAGGTACTCCTCGGGGGCGTCGATGGTCAGGCGCTCCATCGGCTCGTGGACCTTGCCGTTGATCTCCTTGGTGACCACCTGCGGCTTGCCGACGGTCAGCTCGAAGCCCTCGCGGCGCATCTGCTCGACCAGGATCGCCAGGGCCAGCTCACCGCGGCCCTGCACCTCCCAGGCGTCGGGGCGCTCGGTCGGCAGGATGCGCAGCGACACGTTGCCGACCAGCTCGCTGTCGAGGCGGTCCTTGACCAGGCGGGCGGTGACCTTGCCGCCCTTGGTGCGGCCGACCAGCGGCGAGGTGTTGGTGCCGATCGTCATCGAGATCGCGGGCTCGTCGACGTGGATGAGCGGCAGCGCGACCGGGTTCTCCGGGTCGGCGAGGGTCTCGCCGATGGTGATCTCCGGGATGCCCGCGATGGCGACGATGTCGCCGGGGCCGGCGGACTCGCCGGGCTTGCGCTCGAGGCCCTCGGTGACGAGGAGCTCGGTGACCTTGACGTTCTTGACCGAGCCGTCGCGCTTCATCCACGCGACCTGCTGGCCCTTCTTCAGGGTGCCCTCGTGGACCCGGACCAGCGCGAGGCGGCCGAGGAACGGCGAGGAGTCGAGGTTGGTGACGTGCGCCTGCAGCGGCGCGCCCTCGGTGTACGTCGGGGCGGGGATCGTCTCGAGGATCGTCTTGAAGAGCGGCTCGAGGTCGGGGGAGTCGGGCAGCTCGCCGTTCTCGGGGGCTTCGAGGCCGGCGACACCGGCGCGGCCCGACGCGTAGACGACCGGGAAGTCGAGCGCGTCCTGGCTGTGGCTCTCGTCGAGGAGGTCCATGAAGAGCTCGTAGGTCTCGTCGACGACCTCGGCGATCCGGGCGTCACCGCGGTCGGTCTTGTTGACCACCAAGATCACCGGCATGTCGGCGTTGAGCGCCTTGCGCAGCACGAAGCGGGTCTGGGGGAGCGGGCCCTCGGAGGCGTCGACGAGCAGCACGATGCCGTCGACCATCGAGAGACCGCGCTCGACCTCGCCACCGAAGTCGGCGTGGCCCGGGGTGTCGATGATGTTGATGACCATCGGCTGGCCGCCGCCGGCGGGGCCGGCGTAGTGCACCGCGGTGTTCTTCGCGAGGATCGTGATGCCCTTCTCGCGCTCGAGGTCGCCGGAGTCCATGACCCGCTCGGCGACGCTCTCGGCCTGGTGGGCGGTGAACGCACCGGCCTGACGGAGCATCGCGTCGACCAGGGTCGTCTTGCCGTGGTCGACGTGGGCGACGATCGCGACATTGCGCAGGTCGGTGCGGGTACTGGTTCCAGACATGGCGGTACGGCGTCCGTTCGGTGGGGTCAGAGGGGGCCCTGCACTGTGAAGGAGGGCCTCGTCGAGTCTACTGGCGCTCCCACGGAGTTGCCCAAACCCCGCATTCGGGCAGGTCAGAGCCGCTAATCTCGAAAACGTGGGGGGAACCGGGGCCGTTCGTGCTGCGCTGATGGGGGGCCTCGCGACGGCGATGGTGGTCGGCGCGGGGCTCGTCGTGCTGCCCCCGAGCCCGGCCGCCGCGGTCAGCACCGGACGCCCCACCGCCGTCACGGTCGCCGCCGACGGCACGTCGTACGTCGGGTTCGCGAGCGGCGGGCGGCTGCTCCGGATCACCCCGGCCGGCCAGCCGGACGGCTCCGTCGCGCTGGACCGCACCGACCCGGTCACCGCGCTCGAGGTCGACCCCGGCGGCGACCTCTGGGTCGACTACGGGGCCAGCGTCTCCGAGCTCGACCCGGACGGCACCCTCCTCACCCACTTCGCGCACGACCCCGGCGGCTCCTGCCCGGCCGACAGCGCCCACGACCCGGCGACGTACGGCGGTCTCGAGGTCACCGCCGACGCGGTCTACATCGCCGGGCGCTGCCGGGCCACCGTCGGCGTCTACGGCACGGGCGGCGACCTCGAGGCGACGATCGACCTGCCGGGCACCGGGCTCCCGCGCGGCATCGCGATGGCGCCGGCCTACCAGGGGCTGCCGGCCCGGCTCTACGTCTCGGTGCCCGACGCCGGGAAGGTGTACGCCTACAACGCCGGCTCCCTGCGCTCCGAGCCGAAGCCCGCCAAGACGCTGGTGATCCAGCAGCACTACGGCTACCGCGACCCCGAGCCCGGAGCGGTCGTGGTCGACGAGAAGGGGCAGCTCGGCGTCGTCGACGTCGCCAACAACGCCGTCTACTTCTACAACGGCCCCGAGGACTACTGGTTCTACCGGGCCCTCGGCCACCCGCCGGACCCCGCGTCCGACCGCGGCTTCCTCGACCGGCCGACCTCGCTCGACAACGTCGGCGACAGCTTCAAGACCGGGCTGTGGATCGCCGACTCCGGCAACGGCCGGATCCAACGCTGGGACCACATCGGCACCACCGACTGGATGGCCGACGCGATGCCGCCCGGCGACCCGGGCGCACCGGTCAACACCGCGGCGCCCGCGGTCACGGGCGCGCCGTTCTCCGGTCGGACCCTCACCTGCAGCACCGGCGCGTGGGACGGCTCGCCCGCGTCGTACGCCGTGTCCTGGCAGCGCGACGGCCTGCCGGTCGGGTCGAGCGGCGCGACGTACACGGTGACGCCGGCCGACGTCGGCAGCGAGCTGACGTGCGTCGTGACGGCCACGGGAGCGGACGGCACCACGAGTGCGCCGATCTCGAGCGAGGGGTTCCCGATCCCGGGCGCCGACTCGCCGCCGTACGTCGTCGAGAAGCCCGCGATCCAGGGGCGGGCCAGCTCGGGCTCGGTGCTGCGGTGCGACCCCGGCACCTGGACCGACGACCACCCGACGTCGTACCTGTGGGGCTGGCTGCGCGACGGCCAGCTCATCGCGGGCACCAACGCGCCGCAGTACTACGTCGTGGAGAACGACATCTCGCACCAGGTCACCTGCCGGGTCGCCGCGGTCAACGCGCACGGCACCGGCAAGGCCGCGCTGAGCGATCCGGTCCTCGTCCAGGAGGGCGACGGCGCGGGCCCCGGCGCGCCCGCGAACCAGCGCCGGCCCTCGATCCAGGGCGAGCCGGCCGTCGGCGCGGTGCTCTACTGCGACCCGGGCACCTGGGACAACGCCCCGACCTTCACCTACGTCTGGCGCCGCGACGGGCAGGCGATGGGTGGCACGGAGAAGGACCGCTACGAGGTGATCGCCGACGACCGTGGCCACGAGCTGACCTGTGTCGTGACCGGCACCAACCCGTCCGGCTCGGACCGGGCGAGCTCCCCGCCGGTCACCCCGCGCGGGTCGGTCACTCCCGGCGGTGGCGGCACCGGGCGGACCTGTCGCGGCACCGCCTCGGTGGCCATCAACGGCGGCGCGGCGTACGCCCGCAAGCCGTACGTCGAGCTCCGGGTGCGCGCGCCCGCCGGCGCCGAGGCCGTGACGATCTCGAACGACGCGACCTTCCGGCGCGCGGACACCCGCCCCCTCACCCGGTCCTGCGGCTACCGCTGGACCCTGGACCGGACGTCCTCGAGGACGCCGAAGGTGGTGCGGGTGCGCTTCGTCGGCGCGACCTCGGCCGGCACGGTCTCCGACGAGATCGTGCTCGACGCGGCCGCGCCCCGGCTGAAGAAGGTCGCCGCGCACTGGAGCCGCGGCAGATGGGCCTGGGTGCTGACGATCAGCGCCTCCGACGTGGGCAGCGGCCTGGCCGAGGTCCAGGTCGGCAAGTCGCGGTCGACGGCCAGGACGCTGAGGTGGGGCCGCCCCGTCACGAACGCCGACAGCTCCCAGCTGCGGTGGGTCCGGGTCCTCGACCGGGCCGGCAACGCCAGCGGCTGGTACCACCTCAGCCGATTCTGACCCGTCGCTCGTGCACGTCGTGGGGACGCTGACCCGTCGCTTGTGCTCGTTGTGGGGGCGCTGAGCCGTCGCTTGTGCTCGTTGTGGGGGCGCTGACCCGTCGTTCGTGCACGTCGTCGGGACGCTGAGCCGTCGCTTCGACACAACCGGAACGACCGCCTGGCTGTGCACCAGCGACAGGTCGACGTGCTCGACGTGTGCACAAGCGACGGGTCAGCGTGGCCCGGGTGTGCAGAAGCGACGGGTCAGGGTGTCTGCCTAGGGTGGTGGCATGCCCCGGATCGCCACGAAGGACCGCATCGGCCGCGACGAGCTCCTCGAGTTCGTCCGCACCCGCCACCACCTGGTGCTCGTCACCACCCGCGCCGACGGCCGGCCCCAGCTGTCGCCGGTGACCGGCGGGGTCGACCCGGGAGGCCGGGTCGTGATCTCGACGTACCCCGACCGTGCCAAGGCGGTGAACCTGCGCCGCAACCCGGCCGCGTCGGTGCTGGTGCTCTCGGACGAGTGGGACGACGCGTGGGTGCAGGTCGACGGCACCGCGGAGGTCCTCGACATGCCGTCGACCGAGGCCGAGGACGGCCTGGTGGAGTACTTCCGCTGCATCTCGGGCGAGCACTCCGACTGGGACGAGTACCGCGAGGCCATGCGCCGGCAGGGCAAGTCGCTGATCCGGATCAGCGTGGACTCCTGGGGTCCGGTCGCCACCGGCGGCTTCCCGCCGGACCGTGCTCCCGCCACCTGAGAGGCCGTCTCGACAGGGGCCTGACCACCGGTCCAGTCAGCCGCGTGAGGCGTGGCTGAACGGTCCGGATCGCGGGTTACCCTCCTCCCGTGAGCGGCTTCGCCCCCCTGGGCCGCCTCATCAGCCTGGCCTTGATCTGTGCGGGACTCGGGACCACTGCGGTCCTGGCGACCGCTGAGACCGCCCAGGCAGCAGGACCCGACAGCCCGACCGCCATCGGCGTGTCGTCGGGCGGGACGTCGTACGTCGGTTTCTCCTCGGGCGGCAAGCTCCAGCGCCTCGACCGGAGCGGCGTCCGCAAGAAGGCGGTGCCGCTCGACCAGGACGAGGCGGTCGACGGCCTCTTCGTGTCGGCCGGCGACGACATCTGGGTCGACTACGAGAGCAGCGTGTCGCTGCTGACCCCCCGCGGCAAGGTCATCCAGCACTTCGACCACGACCCGGTCATCGACTGCGACAGCAGCGCGCCGGCGTCGCGCTACGGCGGCATCACGGCCAACGGCGACCGGGTCTACGTCGCGAACCGCTGCGACGACAGCATCTCGGTCTACACCCGCAACGGCAGCCTGGTCGCGACCGTCGACCTGCCCGGCAACGACTTCCCGCGGGGCATCACGTACGGCGGCGAGCAGGCCGGCCGCCCCGCCACGCTGTACGTCGCGATCCCCGACCGCGCCCAGATCCTGTCCTACGACGCCTCGTCGATCCGCGACTCGTCGGAGCCCGCGCGGACCTTCACCCTGGACCGGCCGGACGGCGGGGAGCAGCCCGAGCCGGCCGGCCTGGTCGTCGACCGCTACGGGCAGGTCGTGGCCTCGGACCTCGCGAACAACGCGCTCTACTTCCTGGACGCCACCAACAACTACTCGCTCTACCGCACGCTCGGCCACCCACCGGGCGCCAGCCGGGAGGCCGGCCGGCTGAACTCCCCGGGCGCGATCGCCCAGCACGACCAGGACGGCGGCGGGCTGTCGGGCAACCTCTTCATCGCCGACACCAACAACGAGCGGGTGCAGCGCTGGAGCACCGGCGGGTACACCTACTGGGCGAAGGGTGTCCGCGCGGCGGCCGGCGGTGGCAGTGCAGGCGGCGGTGGCGGGGCGACCACGATCCCGGTCAACACCGTCGCGCCGGAGGTCACCGGCAGCCCCGCGGTGGGCACGACGCTGAGCTGCTACGCCGGCGCGTGGTCCGGGAAGCCGAAGACCTTCGAGCGCGCCTGGCTGCGCGGGAGCGAGGTCATCAGCGGCGCGACCGGCACCTACACCCCGGTCGACTTCGACCGGGGCAAGCAGATCTCGTGCCGGGTCCGGGCAACCAACGCCCGGGGCACCAGCGACTGGGCGGTCAGCGACCCGGTGACGATCCCCGGCGGCACCGGCGGTGGCGACGACCCCGACACGGGCAACGGACCGTCCAACATCACGCCGCCGAGCATCACCGGGACGGCCGCGGTCGGGCAGACACTGACCTGCGACCCCGGCGTCTGGTTCAGCTTCGGAGCCCCGGGCACGACGATCACCTACACCTACACGTGGAAGCGGACCGGCACCGCGATCGCCGGCGCGACCTCGGCGACGTACCCGGTCGTCAGCGCCGACTCCGGGCTGAGGCTCACCTGCACGGTGCGGGCGTCCGACGCCCTGGGCAGCACCAGCACGACCAGCGCGGCGGTCACCGTCGACGGGTCCGGGGGCAGCCTCGGCCCGGCCAACACCGTGCTGCCGTCGATCACCGGGACCGCCGCGGTCGGGCGCACCCTCACCTGCGCCCCCGGCACCTGGACCGGGACGGCGCCGATCACCTACGGCTACGTGTGGAAGCGCGCCGGCACACCGATCGCGGGGGCGACCGCTGCGACGTACACGGTGGTGACGGCCGACATCGGCACCGCCCTGACCTGCGTCGTCGCCGCGACCGACGCCGACGGCACGAACACCGCCACGTCGGCGGCGCTGACCGTCGCGGCCCCCGCGGTCACCGTGCCGGCCAACACGGTGCCGCCGTCGATCAGCGGGACGCCGAACGTCGGCCAGACGCTCACCTGCAACGCCGGGACGTGGACCGGGCAGCCCACCATCACCTACGACTTCGTGTGGCGGCGTGGCTCGACGTCGGTCGGCACGTCGGCGACCTACGTCCCGGTCGCGGCGGACCTCGGCAACAGCCTGGTGTGCACGGTCGTCGCGACGAACGGGCTCGGGAGCGCCGCGGCCAGCTCGCCGTCGGTGCGGGTGGTCAGCACGGCGAAACCGGCCAACACCGACCCCCCGACCACCACGGGCACCGGCGTCGTGGGGACGGCGCTCACCTGCACCCCGGGCACCTGGACCGGGACCGACATCACCTACTCCTACGCGTGGACCCGCAACGGGGCCGCGATCCCGGACACCGCGTCGGAGAGCTACATCGTGCTGTCCGAGGACGTGAGCGCCACGCTCGCCTGCATCGTGACCGCGACGAACGGCAACGGCAGCGCCGCGGAGACCTCGGCGCCGCGGACGATCGCGGGCCCGTCGGGGCAGGCGCCCGTCAACGCCGTACCGCCCACGATCTCCGGGACCGCGCTGACGGGCCAGACCCTGACCTGCGATCCCGGCACGTGGACCGGCGACCCGACCATCACCTACGTCGCGGTCTGGCAGCGCAACGGCGCGGCGATCGCCGGCGGCTGGACCCACACCGTCACCGCGGCCGACGCGACCGCGAACCTGCTCTGCGTCGTGGTCGCGTCCAACGGGTTCGGCACGGGTGCGGCCCGGTCCTCAGCCGTGGGCGGCAACGCCTGTGGCGGCCCGGTCGGTGTCGTGATCGCCGGCGGTGCCGCCGAGACCACCACCCCGCAGGTGCAGCTGGCGATCCGCGCACCGGCGGGGGCCACCACGGTCGAGATCTCCAACAACAGCGACTTCGGCGCCGCGACCACGCTGCCCGTCTCGGCCGTGTGCACCTACGCCTGGACGATGGACTCGATCCCGGGGCTCCCGCTGACGTGGTCGGTCTACGTCCGCTTCGACACCGGTCCGACGGCGTACAGCGACTCCATCCTGGTGCGCCAGGCAGCGAGGCACCGCCAGCCCCGGTGACCGGGCCGGTGCGATGCTGGGGGCATGAGCTGCCGGTTCGTGCCGCCGTACCTGCTGCGCCGGATCGCGCCCGAGAGCCTCGTCATCGACGAGCGGCTCCGTGCCGGGCGCCGGCAACCCGTGAGCGCCCGGACCACGGTGTTCGCGGCCGGCGGCCCGGCGTGGACCGTGCACACGGCCTCGAACGGCACCGACCTGCCCGGACGGGCGGTGCGCTCCGCCGGTCAGCCCGAGACGGGCGACGCTGCCGCGGACGAGGCGGCGGCCGGGATCAGCGGCACGCTGGCGCTCTTCGAGGAGGTCTACGCCCGCTCGTCGTACGACGGGTTGGGCGCGCCGGTCAGCCTGACCGTGCACTACGGCCGCGACTACGACAACGCGTTCTGGGACGGCACGCAGCTGGTCTTCGGTGACGGTGACGAGACGGTCTTCGGGCGGTTCACCCGGCCGGTCGACGTGCTCGGCCACGAGTTCACGCACGCGGTCACCGAGCACACCGCCGGACTGCGCTACCAGGGACAGTCCGGGGCGCTGAACGAGTCGGTCTCGGACGTGTTCGCGGCCTGCCTCAAGCAGCGGCTGCTGGGCCAGACCGCGGCCGACGCGGACTGGCTGATCGGCGAGGGCATCTTCGTCGCCGGCATCCACGCGCGGGCGCTGCGCGACATGGCGGCGCCCGGCACGGCGTACGACGACCCCGCGCTCGGCGCGGACCCGCAGGCCGCGCAGATGAGCGACTACGTCGACACCGACGACGACAACGGCGGCGTGCACATCAACTCCGGCATCCCCAACCGGGCCTTCCAGCTGGCCGCGACCGCGGTCGGAGGCTCGTCCTGGGAGGGCGCCGGGCGGATCTGGTACGCCGCGCTCACCGGCGGCGACGTCGGTCCCGACACCGACTTCGCGGGCTTCGCCGCAGCCACGGTCGCCGTGGCCGGGTCACACGCCGACGCCGTACGGGAGTCCTGGTCGACGGTCGGCGTCACGGCCGGACGACGGGTGACCGTGCGCCGTACGGGCGGCTTCGCGGGGCTGCACGCGAGCGGCGAGCTGGACCTTGACGCCGACGACCCGCGCGCGCCCGAGGTGGCCGCCCTCGTCGACCGCGTCGATCTCACCGCGGTCGCGGGCGGCAGCCCCCAGCCCGACCGGTACGTCTATGCCTTCGACCTCTGCGGCTCGCGGGCGACCGTCCCCGAGCAGCACCTCACCGGCGACCTGCGCCGCATCGTCGAGATCGTCCTGGGCCGATAGTCCCTGACGAATGCGGGGTGGATCCGCGCGATCGACCCCGATTTCGTCAGGGAGTATCGCGGCGGGTCAGGCCAGGGCGCGGTCGAGGGCGGCCGCGACGTGGAGCGTGGTGCACGGGAAGACCGGGATGTCGGCGTCGGCCTGGCGGACCAGCAGCTCGAGCTCGGTGCAGCCGAGGATCACCCCGCCCGCGCCGGCGTCCCAGAGCTCGTCGATGAGCGACACGATCGTGCGCCGCGAGGAGTCGAGCACCTTGCCGTGCACGAGCTCGTCGTAGATGACCCGGTTGACCGTGTCGTGGTGGCGTACGTCGGGCACGTGCACCGTCAGCCCGTGGGAGGCGATCCGGTCGGTGAAGAACGACCGCGACATCGCGAACGTGGTCCCGATGAACCCGACCGACTCGAGCCCGTCGGCCTTGCACGCGTCGGCGACCACGTCGGCGAGGTGGAGGAGCGGGATGTCGACCGCGTCGGCCACCTGCTCGGCCACCCGGTGGAAGGTCGTCGTGCAGAGCAGGAGGAAGTCGGCGCCGGCCGCCTCGACCCCGCGCGCGGCGCCGGCGAGGATCTCGGCCACCTCGTCCCAGCGCTCCTCCTCCTGGAGGGCGTCGACCTGCGCGAAGTCGACGGACGTCATCACCGTCTTGGCCGACGAGAGCCCGCCCACTCGCTGCTCGACCCCGCGGTTGAGGTCCTGGTAGTAGGCGGCGCTGCTCTCCCAGCTCATCCCGCCGATGAGTCCGATCGTCTGCATGGTGGGGAGTCTGTCAGAAGACGTCGGCGTGGCGTCGCGGGCACGTCACTGGCTCGAGCCGACCTCCACCGCGTCAGGCCTTCGCTTGGCTCAGGTCTGGCGGTGGACCTTGTGCTGGGCGGCCTGGGCGCGGGGGCGGAGGACCAGCTCGTCGATGTTCACGTGCGCGGGGCGAGTCACCATCCAGGTGATCGCGTCGGCGACGTCGTCGGCGGTCAGCGGCTCGGCGACGCCCGCGTACACCGCGTCCGCCTTCTCCTGGTCGCCGTCGAAGCGCACCAGCGCGAACTCGTCGGTCTTGACCATCCCGGGCGCGATCTCCATGACCCGCACCGGCTGGTCCCACAGCTCGAGCCGCAGCGTCTCGGTGACGACCTGGGTGCCGTGCTTGGCCGCGGTGTAGCCGCCGCCGCCCTCGTAGGCGATCCGGCCGGCCGTCGAGCCGACGTTGAGGATCGCGCCCGCGCCGCTGGCGACCAGCGCGGGCAGCAGTGCCCGGGTCACCTGCATCAGGCCGATCACGTTCACCTCGTACATCTGGCGCCACTCGTCGCTGTCGGCCGCCGACACGGGCGACGCACCGAAGGCGCCACCGGCGTTGTTGACCAGGACGTCGAGCCGCTCCCCGACCGCCTCGGCCAGGGCGGCCACCGACTCCTCCGACGTCACGTCGCACTCGACCGGCGTACCCCCGATCTCGGCGGCGAGCTCCTCGATCCGGTCCCGCCGACGAGCGGCGCAGAAGACGTGGAAGCCCTCGCGGGCGAGGTGGCGAGCGGTGGCGGCACCGATGCCGCTGCTGGCTCCGGTCACGACGGCAGTCCGAGCGCGGGTCACGGTCCCATTGTGCCGGTCAGGTGTGGGACGGGGCGTGGTGGGCCGCGGCCGGGCAGTGGCACACTGCCAGTCGTTCCGGGACTCGGCCCGAAGGAGAGTGATCCATGCGCACGCCTGCTGCGGTGGCAGGGCTGCTCGGCGGCCTCTGCTGGTCGGGCGCCTACGTCCTCGACGCGACCGGCGGGAGCGGCGGCCTCGTCGACGCCCTGACCTGGGCCGGCCTGGTCCTCCTCGCGGTCGCGGTGCTGGGCGCCGGGGCCGGGCTGGTGAGCCGGAGCGCGACCTGGCTGCGGGTGCTCGTGGCGGTCTGCCTCGCCGCCCTCGTGTGGTCGGTGCTCGAGCTGCTGCGCGACTCCGTCGACGGGCTCACGGTGTACGCCGCCTTCGGTGTGCTGGCCGCAGTGGTGTCGGTCGTGATGATGGTGCGCAGCCGGCCGGCGGCTCCTGAGCCGACCGGGCGCCGGGCCGGAGGCTCCCACGCCCGTTGAACCCGCCGGGAATCATCGCGCGAGCGACGGTGTTCTGCTTGGTTGCACCTGACGAGCGAGAGGACGCTGAAGGCGTGGTGGACCCGATCCGGCGACTGGCGATGGTCAGCCTGCACACGTCCCCGCTCGACCAGCCGGGCACCGGTGACGCGGGCGGCATGAACGTCTACGTGCTCGAGCTCTCCAAGCGGCTCGCGCAGCGGGGCATCGCTGTCGACATCTTCACCCGCGCCACCAGCTCGTCGCTGGCGCCGGTCGTCGAGGCCTGCGACGGGGTCCTGGTCCACCACATCCACGCCGGGCCGTTCGAGGGGCTGAACAAGGTCGAGCTCCCCGGCCAGCTGTGCGTGTTCGCCCGCGAGGTGCTGCGCGCCGAGGCCGCGCACCCGGTCGGCCACTACGACGCCGTGCACTCCCACTACTGGCTCTCCGGCCAGGTCGGCGCGCTCGCGCGCGACCGTTGGGGCGTCCCGCTGGTGCACTCGATGCACACGATGGCGAAGGTCAAGAACGACGCGCTCGCGGCGGGCGACACTCCCGAGCCGGCCGCCCGCATCATCGGCGAGGAGCAGGTGGTCGAGGCCGCCGACATGCTCGTCGCCAACACCGACCTCGAGGCCAAGCAGCTGATCAACCTGTACGACGCCGACCCGTCCCGGGTCGAGGTCGTGCACCCGGGTGTCGACCTCGCGGTCTTCCGCCCGTACGACAAGGCCGCCGTCCGGGCCGAGCTGGGGCTGCCGGCCGACGCCGCGGTGCTGCTCTTCGCCGGCCGGATCCAGCCGCTCAAGGCCCCGGATGTGCTGCTGCGCGCGGTCGCCGAGCTGCTCGCCCAGACCCCCGAGCTCCGCTCCCGGCTGGTCGTCCCGGTCGTCGGCGGCCCGTCCGGCACCGGTCTCGAGCACCCCGAGTCGCTGGCCCAGCTGTCCTCCGAGCTGGGGCTCGACGACGTGGTGCGGTTCGTCCCGCCGGTCGCCCAGGAGGAGCTCGCCCGCTGGTGCGCGGCCGCGACCCTGGTCGCCGTACCGTCCTACAACGAGTCGTTCGGGCTGGTCGCCGCCGAGGCCCAGGCCACCGGCACCCCCGTCGTCGCCGCGGCCGTCGGCGGCCTGACCACGGTCGTCCGCGACGGCCACAGCGGCCTGCTGGTCGACGGCCACGAGCCGCGCGCCTGGGCCGACGCGCTGCGCCGCGTGGTCGAGGACGACGCGCTCCGGCGGCGGCTCGAGACGGGGGCGCTCGAGCACGCCCGACAGTTCTCGTGGGAGCGCACCGCCGACCGGATGCTCGAGGTCTACGAGCGTGCCCGCGCCGACCTGCGGACCTCGGTGTGAGCGACGCCGCCCAGGTCATCCGCGACCACCTCGCCGACAGCGAGATCGAGTTCGAGGAGCTGTCCGAGGGCGTCTTCTCGTTCTCCCTGCCCGGCGAGAAGAAGCTGCAGACCGCCGTCCGCCTCGACGTCGGCCCGCACGCGCTCGGCGTGCACGCGTTCGTCTGCCGCAACCCGGACGAGAACCACGAACGCGTCTACCGCTGGCTGCTCGAGCGCAACCTCAAGATGTACGGCGTCGCCTTCGCCGTCGACCGCCTCGGCGACATCTACCTCGACGGCCGGCTGCCGCTGTCGTCGGTCACGCCTGACGAGCTGGACCGACTGCTCGGTTCGGTGCTGAGCTACGCGGACGACTCGTTCAACGCGATCCTCGAGCTCGGCTTCGCCTCGTCGATCCGCAAGGAGTGGGAGTGGCGCAAGCTGCGCGGCGAGCCGACGAAGAACCTCGAGGCGTTCCGCGGCTGGCTGGAGTCCGGCGACTCACCAGGCGAGCAGGACGGCGACCAGCGCGAGTAGCGCCGGCACGGCCTGCACGACGAGGATCCGCCGGCTGACGGTGACCGCGCCGTACACCCCGGCGACGATCACGCAGCCGAGGAAGAACGCGCACACGTCGTACCGCTGGCCGACCAGGCCCCAGACGAGGCCCGCGACGAGGAAGCCGTTGTAGAGCCCCTGGTTGGCGGCCAGCACCTTGCTCGCCTCGGCGAACTCGGCGGTGTTGCCGAAGGTCGTCAGGCCGAGCGGCTTGGTCCAGAGGAACATCTCGAGCACCAGGAAGTAGAGGTGCAGCACGGCCACCAGGCCGACCAGCACGTACGCGACGGCGTCCATGCTGCGCAGCATGGCACTGTCAGGCGGGCGGCGAGACCCCAACGGCCAGGGTCCTCGGCTTGCGCCGCGCGACCGCGACGCCGACCAGGGCCAGCGCGCCGCCGACGTACGCCATCGCGGGCGGCGCCTCGTCGAGGAGGACCACGCCCATGACGATGGTGATCGGCGGGACGAGGTAGGTCGTGACGCCCAGGCTGGTGGCGCTCATGTGGTTGAGGGCGAAGGCGTACGTCGTGAACGCGATCGCCGTCGGGAAGACGCCGAGGTAGACCACCCAGAGGATCGACGACGCGGGTGCGTCGTGGGCCTGGTCGACGAGCTGGCCGAGGAACGGCAGGCAGACGAGCGTGCCGACCGTGCAGGCCAGCCAGACCACGTGGATCGCGGGAAGCCTGGCGACCAGGGGCTTCTGGAGGATCAGGCTGATCGAGTAGACGACGGCCGAGACCAGGCACAGCACCACGCCGAGCACGTCGCTGCCGCCGTCGCCGTTGGAGATCGAGAGGCTGATCAGCCCGACGCCGGCGAACGCGAGGGCCAGCCCGATGCCGAGGTAGAGCGTGAACCGCTCGTGGAGGAACGCCGCCGCCAGGAACGCGATCAGCACCGGCGAGATCTGGATCAGCATCGCGGCGGTGCCGGCGTCGACCCGGCGCTCGCCCTCGTTGAGCGCGACGTTGTAGACCCCGAACCACAGCACGCCGATGGCGACGATCGACAGCCACTGGCGTCGGGTCGGGTGGGGGACGCCGCGGCTGAGCGCGACCACGCCGAGGCAGAGCGTGCCGACGAGCAGCCGGCCCAGCGACAGCGCGCCCGGCGAGAAGTCCTCGCCGAGGTGGCGGATCGCGACGAACGCCGACGCCCAGAACACCAGCGTCACCGCGACCGCGGCCACCGGCAGCCAGGTCGGCGGCGCGGTGGTCGGGCTGGTCTCGGGGCTGCTCGCCGCCGCGGGGGTCGTCGTACTCGTCACCGCGTCAGCCTAGGGATCGCCGCCGACACCCGACACGCGGTTTTCGGACCTTCATGCGCGACTTCCCGCCAGTCCCGCCGGCCCCACCCCGGACGACCTCGGAGATCGATCTCGACACGGCCGTCGCCGCTTCGTGCCTCAGCGGCGGGCCTGCTCGATCCGACGACCCCACGCGCCGCGCTCGTTCCTCGCGCGTCGCTGGATCGTCGGCGCGCTGGATCTCTGAACCCTTCGGGATCAGAGGTCGAGCTTGTAGCCCAGCCCGCGCACGGTGACGAGGTACTTCGGCTCGCCCGGGTCGGGCTCGATCTTGGCCCGCAGCCGCTTCACGTGGACGTCGAGGGTCTTGGTGTCGCCGACGTAGTCGGAGCCCCAGACCCGGTCGATCAGCTGCCCGCGGGTGAGCACCCGGCCGGGGTTGCGCAGGAACATCTCGAGGAGCTCGAACTCCTTGAGCGGCAGCCGCTGGGCCTGGCCGTCGACCGTCACCACGTGCCGCTCGACGTCCATGCGCACCGGGCCGGCCTCGAGGGTCGGGGGTGCGAGGTCGGGCTCCTGGCCGCGCCGCAGGACGGCGCGGATCCGGGCGACGAGCTCACGCGGCGAGTACGGCTTCGTGACGTAGTCGTCGGCGCCCAGCTCGAGCCCGACCACCTTGTCGACCTCGTCGTCCTTGGCGCTCACCATGATCACCGGCACGCTCGACGTCTGCCGGATCTGGCGGCACACCTCGGTGCCCGGCAGCCCGGGCAGCATCAGGTCGAGCAGCACGATGTCGGCGCCGTTGCGGTCGAACTCCGTGAGGGCGGCGTTGCCGTCCGCGGCGATCGCGACCTCGAATCCTTCCTTGCGCAGCATGTACGCCAGAGCGTCGCTGTAGCTCTCTTCGTCCTCGACGACGAGTACGCGGGTCATCGGCCTGCCTCCTGGTTGCTCCGGGCCGAGAAGTATCGGGGGAGCGTCAAGGTGAACGTAGACCCCTGACCCTCCACGGACCACACCCGGACTTCTCCGCCGTGGGTGGCCGCGACGTGCTTGACGATGGACAGACCGAGGCCGGTGCCACCGGTGGAACGGTGCCGGGCCGGGTCGACCCGGTAGAAGCGCTCGAAGATGCGGTCGATCTCCTGCGGCGGGATGCCGATGCCCTGGTCGACCACGGAGATCTCGACGGTGTCGTCGTCGGCCTTCGTGGAGACGAGGACCGTGGCGTCGCACTCGGAGTACGACACCGCGTTCGCGATCAGGTTGGCGACCGCGGCGGTGACCTGCTCCTCGTTGCCGAACACCTCGAGATCGGGGGTGCCGCCGGTCACGATCGAGATCCGCTTCGAGTCGGCGTCGATGGCGCTGGTGTCGACGGCGACCGAGATGACGGCGTCGAGCGACACCGGCATCGGGGCCTCGAGCGGGTCATCGCCCTGCAGCCGCGACAGCTCGATCACCTGCTGCACCAGCCGGGAGAGCCGGTCGCTCTCGAGGAGCATCCGGTGGGAGAAGCGCTTCACGGCCTCGGGGTCGTCCGCGGCGTCGGACACCGCCTCGCTCAGCAGCCGGATGGCGCCGACGGGGGTCTTCAGTTCGTGGCTGACGTTGGCGACGAAGTCGCGGCGCACCGCCTCGACCCGCCGCTCGCGGGTGCGGTCCTCGACCAGCGCCAGCACCAGGCGCGAGCCCAGCGGCGCCACCCGGGCGGTGACGTGGCGCGACGGGACCCCCGGACGGCCCATCAGCAGCTCGGTCTCACGGATCTGGCCGTCGCGGCGCACCTGGTGCACCAGGTCGGCGAGCTCGGTGGACAGCAGGGACGTGCCCCGCACCAGGCCCATGGCGTACGCCGGCGCGGAGGCCTTCAGCACGACGTCGTCGTCACCGACGACCACCGCGCTGCTGCGCAGGATCGAGAGGACGGACGCGACGCCGGCCGGCAGCACCGGCTCCTCGACGGGGACGACGCTGTGCTGCTCGCGGTCGCTGACGTGCCACGCCAGCACCGCACCGCCCGCGACGACGGCTCCGATGAGCGCGGCGAGAAACGCCTGCGTCGTCGCATCCACACCTGAATCGTACGAGCCAATTCATCGCGAGTTCGCCCAGCGGGCGGCGGCTTCCGGATGTTCACTCGGCGTTCACGTCCTCGCCCCGGCTGGTCACCTCGCCCACCTAGGCTCCTGGGCATGCGTGAGGCCTTCCATGAACAGCTCGACTCCATGTTCGACGACCTTGCCGACATCTGCGGCAGCGTCGAGACCGCCGTCCGGCTCGCGACGGAGGCGCTGCTGACCGGCGACGCCGGGATCGCCGAGAAGGTGATCAGCGCGGACGCCGACATCGACCGCGCCCGGGAGCGGGTCGAGGACTCGGCGTTCCTGCTGCTCTCGCTGCAGCAGCCGGTCGCCAGCGACCTGCGCACCGTGGTCGCCGCGCTCCGCATGGTCAGCGAGCTGGAGCGGATGGGCGACCTCTCCGTGCACGTCGCCAAGATCGCCCGGCTGCGGGTGCCCAACCTCGCCGTCCCGGATGCGATCCGCCCGACCATCGAGCGGATGGCCGAGGTGGCCGAGGAGATGGTGGTCCGGGTCTCGAGGATCATCAAGGAGCGCGACATCGACGAGGCGCTCGCCCTCGTGAGCGCCGACGAGGAGATGGACCAGCTGCGTCGCACCAGCTTCGCCGAGCTGCTGTCCGCCGACTGGGACCACGGTGTCGAGGCGGCGGTCGACGTGGCCCTGCTGGGCCGCTACTACGAGCGGATCGCCGACCACGCCGTCTCGGTCGCCAACCGGGTCGTCTTCGTCGTCACCGGCGAGAACCCGGCCTCCGTCGACGCCTAGCGGAGACGCGTCAGCGGATCCGCTGATGGTGGTCGAGCGAGGCGCGCGACCGAGCCTGCGAGGACGCGACCGACGTGTCGAGACCCCGGAAAGCCAAGGTACGACGGTGGGCTGCGGGGGTCTCGACACGGTTGCTGCGCAACCTGCTCGACCAACGGAGGGGCTTGTTCAGCGACCTTGGTTCGCGACGGCCGCAGCCGCCTCGGCGGCCGCCTCGGGGTCGAGGTAGCGCCCGCCCGCGACGGTGGGGGTCATCGTGTCGTCGAGCTCGTAGACCAGCGGCATGCCGGTCGGGATGTTCAGCCCGGCGATGTCCTCGTCGCTGATCTCGTCGAGGTGCTTCACGATCGCGCGCAGGCTGTTGCCGTGGGCGGCGATCAGCACCGTCTTGCCGGAGCGCAGGTCGGGCACGATGCCGGACTCCCAGTAGGGCAGCATCCGCGCGATGACGTCCTTGAGGCACTCGGTGCGGGGCATCTCGTCGCCGAGGTCGGCGTAGCGCGGGTCTCCGACCTGGGAGAACTCCGAGTCGTCGTCGAGGGGCGGCGGTGGCACGTCGAACGAGCGGCGCCAGAGCATGAACTGCTCCTCGCCGTACTCCTCGAGCGTCTGCTTCTTGTCCTTGCCCTGCAGCGCCCCGTAGTGGCGCTCGTTGAGCCGCCACGACCGGCGGACCGGGATCCAGTGGCGGTCGGCCTCGTCGAGGGCGAGGTACGCCGTGTTGATCGCGCGGCGCTGGACCGAGGTGTGCACGACGTCGGGGAGCACGCCGGCCTCGCGCAGCAGCTGGCCGCCGCGGGTCGCCTCGGCCTCGCCCTTCTCGGTCAGGGCGACGTCGACCCAGCCGGTGAAGAGGTTCTTGGCATTCCACTCGCTCTCGCCGTGGCGGAGCAGGATGAGCGTGTGGGACATGGTCACTCCTGCTCGGGTGCGCCGGTCTCGTCGCACTGGTCGTCGCCGGCGGGCGTCGGCGCGTCGGACGCCCCGTCGGACGCGGAGGTGTCGAGGCCCTCGTAGGGGCCGCAGTCGGTGACGGTCGGGACCTGCATGTCCACGGACTCCCCGTCGCCGAAGGTGATCGTGACGTTGACGAAGTCGCCGGCCCCGAGCTCGCCGGTCACCGGGATCCCGCCCTCGGTCGCGAGGTTGACCAGCGCGCCGGGGGCGATCTCGATCGGGTCGAAGTCGCCGACCTCGAGCGCGCTGTCGTCGCCGGCACCGGCGAGCGACTCGACGGTCGCCGGCTCGTCGGTCGAGTTGTTGGCGAAGGACGCGACGAAGGTGCCCGAGCCCTCCTGGGCGGAGACGATCACCGCGTTGAGCACGTCGACGGAGGCGTCGCGGTCGTTGACGCCGTTGCCGGGCGTGTAGACGCGGTCGGTCGCGTAGCCGAAACCGCACGAGGAGAGCGTGGTCGCGAGCACGGCGGCTCCCACGGCGGCGAGCAAGCGAGCGGGCGGGCGGAGCTGCATCTTGATGGCCTTCACGAGTCGTCTTCGGCAGGTGGCGCCCACAGCCTAGCGTCCGTCACCGGGGGGTCGACGCACGCCCGGAGGGGCGGATCATCTGCCCGTCACCTGCTGAGCCCGACCGCGTTCCCGACCACCAGCAGGCCGACCACGTCGAGCACGGTCCAGGCGAGCGCGAGCACCAGCAGGCGGGTCGCGCCGATCTTCAGCGCGAGGCGCAGCGACAGGTGCCGGTAGCCGTCTTCGTGGTCGGCCACCAGGCCCGGCAGCGCGCTCAGGACGTGCACGCCGATGCCGAGCAGCGCGGCCAGCACCACCATGGCGACCTGCGGCGGGTTGCCGGTCGCCTCGCCGCCCCACCCGCCGTACGACAGGAAGGCGGGGTAGAGCGCGAACGCCGCCGCCCAGGTCACCCACGACAGCAGGCCGCGTCGCAGCACCACGTTGCCGACCAGCCCGATGCCCAGCGACGCGAGGTAGAGACAGCCCGCGGTGACGCCGTTCGAGACCGCCAGCGGGACGACGAGCAGCACCGCGCAGATGAGCGCGAACCACGCGGTACCCGGATCGAGGTAGCCGTCGGCGATCGGCTTGCCGCTCGGCAGCCGACGCTCGTCGCGGCGTCGGTCCATCAGGTCGTTGTGCCAGCCCAGGATCGCCTGGCCCACCAGCACGGTGGCGAACACCAGCGCCACCTCGCGGCCCGCGCGACCGCTGATCGCGGCCGCGACGGCGAGGCCGACGGCCGTGATCAGCGCCTGCCGTGGATGTGCCGCACGCAGCAGGAGGACCGGGGTCGTGTGGGCGAGGACACGGCGCCGCTCGGGCCGCCGGCGGGCCGCGGCCGGGGCCGCCGCAACCGGCTCGGGGGACGGCTCGGCTGCCACCTCGTCGGACGGCGTCGGAGGGGTGCCGCCGACGTCCGGTTTCTTGCGGCGGCGCAGGGTCGGCGACATACCCCGCAGTATCAGCGAGATATCTCGCCGGGGAGGGCATTCGGCGCGACCGGTGGGTCGCGCCGGCAGCCCCACGGGGGGCCGCCACCACACGACAGGCGATTCTGTCAAGCCCGCATTGTGCCCCTGACCTGCGCAAACGTCGGAGAGGCCGCTTCGAACGCGTGTTAGAATGGCCTCCTAGGAAGGGGTACCTGACATATGACTTTCACCGTCGGCGAAACGGTTGTTTACCCGAATCACGGAGCCGCTGTCATCGAAGACATCGAGATGCGGACCATCAAGGGGGAGGACCGGCAGTACCTCGTCCTGCGCATCGTCGCCCAGCAGGACCTGGTAGTCCGGGTCCCCGCCTGCAACCTCGATCTGGTCGGGGTTCGCGACGTCGTCGACAAGGAGGGCCTCGACCGCGTGTTCGACGTCCTGCGTGCCGCGCACGTGGAGGAGCCGACCAACTGGTCGCGCCGTTACAAGGCCAACCTCGAGAAGCTGCACAGCGGCGACGTCATGAAGGTGGCCGAGGTCGTCCGCGACCTGTGGCGCCGTGAGCGCGACCGGGGTCTGTCCGCCGGTGAGAAGCGGATGCTGGCCAAGGCCCGGCATATCCTCGTCTCCGAGCTGGCGCTGGCCGAGCACACCAACGAGGACAAGGCTGAGGCCATCCTCGACGAGGTCCTCGCTTCCTGAGCGACTGACTTCCACCGACACCCGCGAGGCCCCCGGAGCGATCCGGGGGCCTCGCGCATTTCCGCGTAGGGTCGGACCGTGGACTACGGCGACGAGGACGAGGCACCCCCCGCGCTCGGCTCGGTGGTCGAGCAGGACCGCGGGACCTTGCCGTTCGAGCTGATCCACGGAGAGGGACTGGTCGCCTGCGCCGCCTGGGCGCTCGGGGCGGCGGGGGTCACTCCGGTCGACACCGGCACCCCCTGGGAGGCGCTGGTCGAAGCGGCGGAGCCGTTCGTGCTGCACGACGCGCTCTGCCCGATGACGCCCCCGGACTTCATCGCGGCCTGCCTCGCGCGGGCCCTCGACCACGCGTGCGTCGTGGTCGGGGTCCGGCCGGTGACCGACACGGTGAAGGCCGTGGCCGACGGGCTGGTCGGCGCGACCGTGGACCGTGCGTCCCTGGTCGCGGTCGCCTCCCCGGTGGTGCTGCCACCGGCGGTCGTCGCCGCCCTCGACGGGCTGCCGTCCTCCGACTTCGTCGAGCTCGTGGCGGCGCTGCGCGGCCGCTTCCCGGTCGAGCTCGTCGAGGCGCCACCCGAGGGCCGCCGGGTCGGCTCGGTGGACGACGTACGGGTGCTCGAGGCGCTCACCGCAGGCGGTCGACCAGCTCCAGGTCCTCGGCGAACGTGATCTTGAGGTTCTGCGGCGTGCTCGGCACCGCCGCGACCGCCAGGTCCGTGTAGCGGGCCAGGCAGGCGGCGGTGTCCGTGCCGTCGAAGCCGTCGGCGTCGGCCCGGGTGTAGGCCGCGAGCAGCTCGGGCGCGCGGAAGGCCTGCGGGGTCTGCACGCCGTCGAGCTCGGGCGGCAACCGCCGCCCGTCGAGCGCGATCAGGCCGGGGAGGTGGACCACCGGGATGGCGCCGCCGTGCGCCCGGGCCGTCTCGATGGTGCGCGCGAACAGCTCCCGGCCGGCGAGCGGTCGCGCGCCGTCGTGGATCGCGACCACGTCGATCTCGCCGGACCTGATCTCCGGAGCCAGGGCGCGCAGCGCGTTCCACTCCGAGCCGTGCCGGGTGGCGCCGCCGTCGACGACGCCCACCTCCCGGTCGCCGAGGTGGGGCACCAGGGCCGCCGCGACCAGGTCCTGCTCGCCGGGGCGGACCACGACCAGGACCCGCCGTACGTCGGGGAGCGCGAGCGCGTCGCGCACCGACCAGACGAGCACCGGGGCGTCGCCGAGCGGGAGCAGGACCTTGTTGGTGCCGGCCCCGACGCGCGTGCCGGAGCCCGCGGCGAGGATGACGACGGCGGCGGGCACGCCCGGAGTCTACGAAGTCGACCGCCCGACGTCGGCGTCCGCGCACCGGATCGGGTCGTCACGAGGGGCGGGCAGGTGTTTTCACGCTTGTTACACGACGAAACAGGGCCTCAACACCACGACTCTACGTTCGTCGGACCAGGAAGGGGGCCTCGATGGCACCTGTGGCGCCGGCGGAGCCACGCCCATGACGCCGCCGGCGGGCGCGCGGGGCAGCAGCACCGAGGAGTGGCAGCCCGTCTGTCGGGTCGCCGAGCTCGAGGTCGAGCGCGGGGCGACCGCCCTGGTGCACGGGCAGGCGCTCGCGATCTTCCGCACTCCCGACGACCGGGTCTACGCGCTGGGCAACCACGACCCGTTCTCGAAGACGTCGGTCATCGCCCGCGGGATCGTCGGGACCCGGGGCGGCGTCCCCTTCGTCGCGTCACCGATGCACAAGCACGCGTTCGACCTGCGCAGCGGCAGGTGCCTGGACGACGACCACGTGTCGATCCCGGTCTACGACGTCCGGATCGTCGAGGGCGTGGTGCTCGTCGGGCACCGGCGTGTCGAGACCGGGTGGGTCTAGACGGCGAGGTGGACGAGCGCGGTGGCGATCGCGGCGACACCCTCACCGCGGCCGGTGAGGCCCAGGCCGTCGGTGGTCGTCGCGGACACCGACACCGGCGCACCCACGGCGGCGGAGAGCGCGGCCTCGGCCTCGGCGCGGCGCGGCCCGAGGCGCGGCCGGTTGCCGATCACCTGGACGGCGACGTTGCCGATCTCGAAGCCGGCGGCGCGGACGCGGGTGGCGGTCTCCGCCAGCAGCGCCGCACCGGACGCACCGGCCCAGGCCGGGTCCGACGTACCGAAGTTCGAGCCGAGGTCGCCCAGGCCCGCCGCCGACAGCAGCGCGTCGCACGCGGCGTGCGCCGCCACGTCGGCGTCGGAGTGACCCTCGAGACCCTGCGGCTCGTCGGGCCAGGACAGGCCCGCCAGGTGCAGGGGAGCACCGTCGACCAGACGGTGGACGTCGGTTCCGATGCCGATGCGGGGTGGCTGCTGCACACGAGGATCATGCCTGAGCCACAATCACTCGGTGAGAACCTCCCGCGGTGCGTGGTCGCTGGCCGGCCTCGTCGCCGGATTCGCGGGCCTGGCCGCGAGCTACTTCGTCGCGATGGCGATGACCATCCGCGACGCGCCGCTGGTCGCCGTCGCCGAGCGGGTGATCCGCCTGACCCCCGGCGGCATCGCCGAGCGGGCGATCCGGATCCTGGGGCACCACGACAAGACGGTCCTGCAGCTCGTGATCTTCATGCTCTGCGGGGTGCTCTTCGCCTGGGCCGGCCGGCTCGCCCGCCGGACCTGGTGGGCGCCCACCGTCGTCTTCGCGGTGCTCGCCGTGGTCGGGGGTGTGGCCGTGTGGTTCCAGCACGGCGCCACGACGCTCGACCTGCTGCCGGTCGCGGTCGGGTTCGCGACCTGGCTGGTCTGCCTGTCCCTGCTCACCGAGCCGCTGCGCCGTCACGAGCTGGCCCTCGAGGCCGCCCCCGACGACCTGGACCCGTCCCATGCGGACCATCCGGACCACACCCGGCGCAGCTTCCTCCTGCGCGCCGGCGCGATGGTCGTCGCCGGTGCCGTGCTCGGCGTCGTCGGCCGCGCGGTCGGGCGGGGGCGCCGACACGTGGAGGAGACCCGGCGGCTGCTGCGGCTGCCCGGGGTGACGCCGCCCGAGGTGCCGGTCGGCGTGCGGGTCGGCGTCAAGGGGGTCTCGCCGTGGATGACCCCGAACGACGACTTCTACCGGATCGACACCGCGATCGTGGTGCCGACGATCGAGCCGGCCGACTGGGCGCTGCGCATCCACGGCATGGTCGACCGCGAGGTCGTGGTGACCTACCAGCAGCTGATCGCCCGCGAGATGACCGAGGCCTGGGTCACCTTGAACTGCGTCTCCAACGAGGTGGGCGGCGACCTGATCGGCAACGCCTGGTGGAGCGGCGTGCGGATCGCGAGCCTGCTCGAGCTGGCCGGGGTCCAGCCCGGCGCGGACGCCGTGCTCCAGACCTCCTCCGACGGGTGGACCTGCGGGACGCCGCTGAGCGCCCTCGCCGACACCGAGCGCGACGCGCTGCTCGCCGTGGCCATGAACGGCCAACCACTGCCGATCGACCACGGCTTCCCGGTGCGCACCGTCGTCCCCGGGCTCTTCGGCTACGTCTCCGCGTGCAAGTGGGTCGTGGAGATGAAGGTGACCCGGTTCGCCGACATCGAGGCGTACTGGACCGGCGAGGGCTGGTCCGAGAGGGGCCCGGTCAAGTTGTCGTCGCGGGTCGACGTGCCTCGCGACGGGACCGAGGTGCCGGCCGGGATCGTGACCGTCGCCGGCGTCGCCTGGGCGCAGCACACCGGCATCGAGGGCGTCGAGATCGCCCTGGACGGCGAGGCGTGGCGCCCGGCGCGCATCGCCGCGGTGCCGAACGAGGACACCTGGGTGCAGTGGGCCGCGGCCCTCGACGTCGGGCCCGGCGATCACACCGTCAAGGTGCGCGCCACCGACCGGTCCGGGCTCGTGCAGACCGGCGTCATCCGTGAGGTCGTCCCCGACGGTGCCACGGGCTGGCACACCATCGGCTTCACCGCGAAGGAGCAGGACACCGATGGGTGACTTCACCGACAAGCAGGGCGCCGCGCTCGTCGTGGGCGGCAGCGGCGGCCTCGGGCTCGCAGTCACCCGGATGCTGGCCCGCCGAGGGTCCGACGTGGCGCTGACCTACCGCTCCCGCCCCGAGGCCGGTGCGGCCGCGGTCGAGGCCGCCCGCGAGTGGGGCCGGCACGCGTCGTCGTACGCCCTCGACCTGGGCTCGGAGTCCGCGGCCGACGCCGCCGCGGCGGTCGTGGCCCGGGTCGTCGAGACGTACGGCGGCCTGCACACGCTTGTCTACGCGGCGGGGCCGCACGTCGCGATGTTGCACCTCTCGAACGTCGCGCCCGCGACCATGGCGGCCCAGCTCGCGGTCGACGCGGTCGGCTTCTTCGCGGCCGTGCACCCGGCGCTGCCCGCCCTGCGCCAGGCGCAGGGGTCGGTGGTCGCGATCACGACCGCCGCCACCGCCCGGTTCCCGACCCGCGACGGCCTGTCCTCGGTGCCGAAGTCCGCGGTCGAGGCGATCGTGCGCGCGCTCGCCGCCGAGGAGGGGCGCTTCGGCGTGCGGGTCAACGCGGTCGGCCCGGGCATGCTCACCGACGGCATGGCGGCCCGGCTGATCTCGTCGGGCGAGCTGTCCGACGAGGCGCTCGCGATCACCCGCGCCAACATCGCGCTGCGCCGGTTCGGCAACGCCCACGACATCGCCGAGGCCGTCTGCTTCCTCGCCTCCGACCGGGCCGGCTTCATCTCCGGCCAGAAGCTGGACGTCGACGGCGGCTACTCGGTCTAGCGCGTCTCCGCTACCAGTTCGCGTGGGTGCCGCCCGGGAGGGGGTGGGCGTCGTCGGTGATGACGTAGACCGTGCCGCCGGAGGCGGGGATCCAGGCGTCCTCGAACTCGCCGCGGTCGTAGGTGCGCCGCACGCCGGCGCGGCGGGCCGCCGCCGGGTCGTTGACCACCACGTCGCCGGAGGCGGTGAAGCCGACGATCACCAGCAGGTGGCCGTGGGTCGACGAGATCGGGGCGCCGGAGAGCTCTCCGGGGCCGAACGCGATCGAGGCGACCAGCGGGATGCCGGCGGCGATGAACCGCTCGGCCTCCCGCAGCGACCGGAGCCGGGTGACGAACGCGTGCCCCGCGAGCGGCGCGGCGTACGCCGTGTTGAACGGCCAGTTGCCGGTGCCCTCGTAGTCGGCGTCGTAGGTCATCCGCGCGGCGTGGTCGACCCACGGGTCGACGTGGCCGGGCGTCACCCAGGCGTACGCCGAGGCGGGCGGCAGCGCGTCGTAGTAGCCGAGCACCATCGAGGTGGAGGTCGGCGAGCACCACGCCTCGCCGCCACCGCCGTACTGCGCGTAGTCGCCGTTGTGCACCATCTGCGAGTAGCGCGGCACGTCCAGCACGACGCCGCGGGCCACGCCCGGCTTCGAGGTCGCCACGTCGTCGACGTCGGGCAGCAGGGAGGCCATCGCGCCGACGGTGTCGACGGACGGCGATGCGGAGGTGGCGCCGGCGGGCCGCACGAGCGAGACCCGCAGCTGGTACGACGTCACGCCGTCCGGCACGACCCACGTGTCGACGTTGACCGAGGCGAGGTCGTCGGCCTGCCCCGAGCTCGTCGTACGGCGGAGGTGGCGGTCGCCCGCGGCCCAGCGCGCGAGCGTGTCCCAGCTCGACGTCGCGGACCCGGAGCGGCCGCGCACCTCGACCCGCACCCAGCTCGCGCCGGGGGTCCGCGCCGACCACGACGCGACCAGCCGGGTGAGCGCGAACCCCGGCGCGGTCCAGGGTGAGACCCACCGCCCCGTGTCGGACCCGGAGGCCAGCACCAGTCGGCCGGAGGCGACCCGCGCGCCGTCGAGCGTGCCGCCGCGCAGCTCGCCGGCGGAGTCCCACTGCACGTAGCTGATCCGGCGGGCCGGCGCGGCCTCGGCGGGCGCGGCGTGGACAGCGGGCGCGAGGGCGGCGCAGAGCATGATCGGGGTGACGATCGTGGATGTCAGTCGGCGCACCCACAAACCCTAGACTTGGTGGGTGACCTTCAGGCTGTACGACACTGCGACCCGCGAAGTCCGTGACTTCGTTCCCCTCGAGGAGGGGAAGGCGGGCATCTACGTGTGCGGCCTGACGGTCCAGTCGGAGCCGCACGTCGGCCACGTCCGCTCGGGCGTCAACTTCGACGTGCTCCAGCGCTGGCTGCGCCACCGCGGCTACGACGTGACCTTCATCCGCAACGTCACCGACATCGACGACAAGATCCTGGCCAAGGCCGCCGAGCAGGGCCGGCCCTGGTACAACCTCGCCTACGCGATGCACCGCGAGCTCGACCGGGCCTACGCCGCGCTCAACGTCGCGCCGCCGACCTACGAGCCCGGGGCCACCGGCCACATCCCGGAGATGGTCGAGCTGATCACCGCGCTCATCGCGCGCGGTCACGCGTACGCCGCAGAGGACGGCTCGGGCGACGTCTACTTCGACGTGCGCTCCTGGCCGCAGTACGGCGAGCTGACCCACCAGAAGATCGACGACATGGAGGCGGCCGAAGTGGCCGCCGATCCCCATTCAGCGGCCAGGAAGCGCGACCCCCGCGACTTCGCGCTGTGGAAGGGCTGGAAGAAGGATTCCGAGCCGGAGACGGCTGCGTGGCCCAGCCCCTGGGGTCCCGGCAGGCCCGGCTGGCACATCGAGTGCTCCGCGATGGCGAGCAAGTACCTGGGCCCGGCGTTCGACATCCACGGCGGCGGCGTCGACCTGCGCTTCCCCCACCACGAGAACGAGCAGGCGCAGTCCCGCGCGGCCGGCCACCCGTTCGCGTCGTACTGGATGCACAACGCGTGGATCACGACCTCCGGCGAGAAGATGAGCAAGTCGCTCGGCAACTCGCTCACGATCCCCAACGTGCTCAAGGACTTCCGCGGCATCGAGCTGCGCTTCTACCTGGTGGCCGCCCACTACCGCAGCCACGTCGAGTTCAGCTTCGAGGCGCTGGAGGAGTCGGCCGTCGGCTTCCGCCGCATCGAGAGCTTCCTCGAGCGGGTCGGCGCCGTCGAGGCGGGCGACGTCCCGCAGACCTTCACCGACGCGATGAACGACGACCTCGGCACCCCCGCCGCCGTCGCCGTCCTGTACGACGCGGTCCGCGAGGGCAACAAGCGTGACGAGGCCGGCGCCCGCGAGCAGGCGAGCGCCGTGGTCGCGATGCTCGACGTGCTCGGCCTCAACCCCGCCGACCCCGCGTGGGGTCCGGCCTCCAGCAACGACCAGCAGCTGACCGACGCCGTGGACGTGCTCGTCCGCGGCCTGCTCGAGCAGCGTGCCCAGGCGCGCGCGAACAAGGACTTCGCCGCCGCCGACGCGATCCGCGACCAGATCAAGGCCGCCGGCATCGCGATCACCGACACCCCCGATGGACCCGCGTGGTCCCTGGAAGCAGGCAAGAAGTAATGCCAGGCAATTCGAAGCGCAAGGGCGCCATCAAGAAGTCCGGCAAGGGCAACCCCACCGCCGGCTCCGGTGGCCGCGTCAAGCGCGGGCTCGAGGGCCGCGGCCCGACGCCGAAGGCGACCGAGCGCGAGTACCACAAGGCGCACAAGGCGGCGCACCGCGTCGACAAGTCCGCCGCCGCGCGCCCGAAGAAGCGGCGCACGGGCAGCACCGACGCCGAGTGGATCGCCGGGCGCAACTCCGTCGTCGAGGCGCTCCGCGAGGGCGTGCCGATCAACGGCGTGTACGTCGCCGAGGGCGCCGAGCGCGACGGGCGGCTGCGTGAGGCGTTCGCCCTCGCTGCCGACCGCGGGATCAGCCTGCTCGAGGTGACCCGCAACGAGCTCGACCGGATGACGTCCGGTGCCGTGCACCAGGGCCTGGCCGCGCGGATCCCGTCGTACGAGTACGCGCACGCCGACGACCTGATCGACATCGCGGCCGCCAACAACGAGAAGCCGCTGATCGTGGTCCTCGACCAGGTGACCGACCCGCGCAACCTCGGCGCCATCGTCCGCAGTGCCGCCGGCTTCGGCGCGCACGGCGTGGTCATCCCCGAGCGTCGCGCGGCCGGCATGACCGCGTCCGCCTGGAAGACCAGCGCCGGTGCCGCGGCCCGGATCCCGGTCGCGCAGACGGTCAACCTGGTGCGCCAGCTCAAGGCCTACCAGGACGCCGGCTGCATGGTCGTCGGCCTCGCCGCCGACGGCGACGTGTCGCTACCCGACTTCGAGCTCGCCGACGGACCGCTCGTCCTGGTGGTCGGCTCCGAGGGCAACGGCCTGTCGCGCCTGGTCGCCGAGACCTGTGACCAGCTGCTCTCGATCCCGATGGCCAACCAGCTCGAGTCGCTCAACGCCGGAGTGGCCGCGTCCGTGACGCTCTACGCGATCTCCGAGGCGCGCCGCTGATCGACCGACGGCGAGGCATCCGGATCCTGGCGTACGTCGGGGTCTGGCTGGGCTGCGCCCTCGTGGTCGGGCTGTTCCTCTTCCTGACCAGCAGCCGCTCGATCGTGCTGGCGAGCCACGACGCCGTGGTCCGGCCGAACTTCACCGGGCAGGCCGTCCTCCACACCGGCCCGGTGCTGCCCGACATCCGCGTCGGCGCCCCCGGTGCCATCGGCGTCGACATCCGGCTCGGCAAGACCGACGCCGCGTCGACCGACGAGCTGGTGAAGCGCTACGCGTTCATCGCCGGTGAGCCCGAGAGCCAGATCGCGAAGGTCACCGACGCGGTGCGCGCGATGGCGCTCGACGCCGCGCTCCGCGGCGCGATCGTCGGGCTCCTCCCGGTGCTGATCTGGCTCCTCGTCGGCCCGGCCCGGCGCCGCGAGGTGGCCCGCCGCGTCGACCTGCCCCGGGGGATCGCTGCCGCGCTCGTGGTGGTCCTGCTCGGGGTCGGGCTCTGGCAGCCGTGGAGCTCGGGCGACGACGCGGTCGAGGCGGAGCGCGACTGGATGCCGCTCGCGGACTTCCTCGGCCCCGAGGTGCCGCTGCCCGACGAGCTCGACGGGATCGAGGTCCGCGGCGACGTCACGACCGCGCAGACCCGGCGGCTGATCGAGAGCGCGATCGACACCTATGACAAGAGCAAGACCTTCTATGCCGACTCCGCCGACCTGGCCGCCTCCCTCGACCTGCGCGAGCCGGAGGAGGGCGACACCGTCGTCGCGTTCGTGTCCGACCGGCACGACAACATCGGCATGGACTCCGTCGCCCGGAGCATCGCCGACGCGGCGGGCGCGACGGCCGTCTTCGACGGGGGCGACGACACCTCGGCCGGCAAGAACTGGGAGGCCTTCTCCCTCGACTCGGTGACCAACGCCTTCGAGGACCTGGACCGGTGGGCCGTCGCCGGCAACCACGACCACGGCGACTTCGTGCACTCCTACCTCGGCGACCACGGCTGGACGATGCTCGACGGCGAGGTCGTCGACGGTCCGGGCGGGACGACGCTCCTCGGTGTCGACGACCCCCGCTCGAGCGGTCTCGGGAGCTGGCGTGACGAGACGGGTCTCAGCTTCGACGAGGTCGGCGCCCGGCTCGCCGACGTGGCCTGCGCGGCCGACGAACGGGTCACCACGATGCTCGTCCACGACGCGAACCTCGGCCAGCAGGCCCTCGATCGCGGTTGCGTGGACCTGGTCCTCGGCGGCCACCTGCACGTCCGGGTCGGGCCCGTCCGGGTCGTCGGCGAGGACGGGCAGGCCGGCTACCGCTACACGACCGGGACGACGGGCGGCGCGGCGTACGCCATCGCGATCGGCAGCAAGCCGCGGCGCGACGCCGACGTCAGCCTGGTGACCTACCGCGACGGCCGGCCCGCGGGCATCCAGTGGGTCACCCTGCGGACCAACGGCGTCTTCGTCGTCGGCGACTACGTGCCGCTGAGCTACCCCGACCGGTCCTGACCGGTTGGTGGGACGCCTCCGGGTTTCACCGGTTGACCGCCAGAACCCGCACGACACGCCGTCGCTGACCGGCGTGTCGTGCGGGGATCGGCGGCTGACCGGTGAAACCCGCAGCCGCGCGCCCAGGCAGCGGCCCGTCCTCGGGCTGGGCAAGACCACCGGCTGAACCGCCCGTGGCGTGCGTCACCTTCCCGGACCTGCCTCGTTGACCAGAACTGGTACACGTTCTAGTTATCGGTGGAGGGTCTCGTGCTCCAGCTTCCCCGCGCCGTGGTGGCATCGGTCGGCGCCGCACTGGCGCTGACGCTCGCGGCCTGCGGTTCCCAGCTCGATCCCGACACGGTCGCCCAGGTCAACGGGTCCGGAGTGGGGCCGAACGGCGAGGCCGTCGCCGGCGGTGGGGTCGCCGGACCGGACGGCAGCGTGCCCGGGACCGCCGGCGACACCGGCACCGGCTCCGGCACCACCACGGGCGGCGGGTCGACGTCGACCGGCGGCACGGGCGGCGGCGACGCCCCGCAGGGGACGGGCGACAACTCCGCCACCGGCAGCACCAAGGCAGCCAGCTGCGACGGGTTCGAGAACCAGCCCGGCATCACCGACAAGGCGATCGTGCTCGGCAACGCCTCCGACATCAGCGGGCCGGTGCCCGGACTCTTCGAGTCGTCGCAGGAGGGCGCCCGGGCGTACGTCGCCTACTTCAACTCCACCAGCGACATCTGCGGCCGCAAGCTCGAGCTCAAGACCTACGACAGCCGCACCGACGCGGCTGCCGACCAGCAGGCGTACACCAAGGGCTGCGACGAGACGTTCGCGATGGTCGGCTCGATGTCGGCCTTCGACTCCGGCGGTGCCTCGACCGCCCAGGGCTGCGGGCTCCCCGACATCCGCACGGCGGCGACGACCGCCGAACGCCTGGCCTGCACGACCTGCTTCGCAGCCGAGGCGGCCAACTCGCACGAGTTCCAGAACGCCGTGCCGGACTTCGTGCTGAAGAACTACGGCGACGCGGGCGACCACGCGGCGATGCTCTACATCAACGCCGGCGCCGCCGCGGAGAACGGGAAGACCCAGGCGGCCGCCATGGAGAAGCGGGGGATGCACTTCGACTACGTCCAGGGCATCGACATCGCGGAGTTCAACTACGCGCCGTACGTCCAGCAGATGAAGGACAAGGGCATCGAGTACGTCCAGATGATCGCGTCGAGCGCCCAGTTCGTCCGCCTGGCCCAGGCCATGCAGCAGCAGAGCTTCAAGCCGAAGATCTTCATGATCGACCCCACCGCCTACTCCCCGGAGTACGTCGAGAGCGGCGGCGACGCCGCTGAGGGCACCACGGTCTTCATCAACTTCACGCCGTTCGAGGAGGCCGGGAGCAACAAGGAGCTGCAGCTCTACCTGAGCTGGCTCCAGCAGGTGAAGCCCGGCGCGACGCCGAGCTTCTTCGGGCTCTTCGCCTGGTCGGCGGCCCGGCTCTTCGTCGAGCGGGCGACCGCGCTCGGCGGGAAGCTGAGCCGCAGCGCGCTGGTCGACGACCTCGAGGGCGTCGACGACTGGACCGCGAACGGCATGCACGCACCGCAGCCGGTCGGCTCCAAGCACGCCGCGCCGTGCTGGCGGTTCATCCGTCTCGAGAACGGCAGGTGGACCCCGGTCGGCGGCACGAAGTACCAGTGCAGCGGCGTCACGACGGTCGGCTGAGGAGATGTCCGTAACTCCCTGTGTCCCACGTCACCTTCCCGACCGTGTCTCGTTGTCGGGTGGAACGTGTTCTGGTTCCGGGAGGGATGCGATGCGTAGGCCGTTGCCGTTGGTCGCCGCCGCCGCGCTCTGCGCGGCGCTCGCCGGCGAAGGAGACTCATGAGCTCGATCCTCTCGTTCACGATCCTCGGCCTGTTCACGGGCGCGGCGTACGCCATCGCGGCCAGCGGCCTGGTCCTCACCTACACGACGACCCGGGTCTTCAACATCGCGCACGGGGCGTTCGGCATGGTCATGGCCTTCACGTTCTGGGACTTCAGCCAGCGCCAGGGCATGCCCACGTGGCTGGCGCTCTTCCTCGTGCTGGGCGTGGTCGCCCCCGGCACCGGCTACCTCGTGCAGCGGTTCGTCACCCGCGGGCTCGGTGAGGGCCCGGTCAGCGTCTCGTTGGTCGTCACCGTCGGCCTCTTCGTCGGCCTGATCGGGGTCGCGCAGTACATCTGGCCGCCGGCACCGCGCACCGTCCCGCCGTTCCTGCCCGAGAGCGGTCTCGAGATAGGCAACACCTACGTCACCGCCCACCAGATCATCACGATCGCGCTCTCCATGGTGGTCGCGGGGCTGCTCTACCTGCTGCTCAACCGCACCCGGATCGGCACGGCGATGCGCGCCTCCGTCGACAACCCGGTCCTGCTCCGCCTCTTCGGGGGCAACCCTGACCGGGTCGCCTCCCTGTCCTGGGCGATCGGGATCTCCCTGGCCGCGCTGGCCGGCATCCTGCTGACCCCGGTGATCGGCCTGTCCTACTACGACCTGACCCTGCTGGTCATCAACGCGTACGCCGCCGCGATGCTCGGCCGTCTCAAGAGCCTGCCGCTGACCTTCGTCGGCGCGATGGGCCTGGGCATCCTCCAGTCCTTCGCGGTCGCCTACCTCCCGACCGAGGGCGCGCTGTCCGGGCTGCGCGCGGTCGTGCCGGCGCTCTTCCTCTTCGTCGTGATCATCGCGATGCCGCAGGCCCAACTGCGGATCGGCCAGGTCAAGGGCATCGTCTCCGCGCCGCTGCCGTCCTTCACCAAGTCGCTCAGCTGGGGCGCCGTGCTGCTGGTGGCGGTCGCGCTGATCGCCGGGGTGATGTCCGACGCCAACCTGCTGCTGGTCGGCACGGCCGCGACGTACGCGATGGTGATGCTCTCGCTGGTGCTGCTCACCGGGTACGGCGGGCACGTCTCGCTGGCGCAGTTCACCTTCGCCGGCGTCGGCGCTCTCGCCTACGCCAAGCTCGACGAGCCCAACCTCTACGGGCTGTTCCTCTCCGCCGTGATCGCCGCAGCCGTGGGCGCCCTGGTCGCGCTGCCGGTGCTGCGGCTGACCGGTCTCTACCTCGCGCTCTCCACGCTGGCCTTCGGCGTGCTCATGGACAAGATGGTCTTCCAGGCCGACTTCGCCTTCGGGTTCAACGGCACCCTCCAGGCCGAGCGGCTCTCGATCCTCGGTCACTCCATCACGTCGACCAGCGGCTACGTGGTCGTGATGGCGGTGTTCTTCGTGCTGATGGCGCTGGCGCTGCTGCTGCTCCGCCGCGGCGTCCTCGGCCGGCTCCTCATCGCCATGCGGGACAGCCCGGCCGCGTGCGGCACCCTCGGGCTCGACATGCGCTGGTTCCGGGTCGGCCTGTTCGGCCTGTCCGCGGGCATGGCCGGGCTCGCCGGCGGCCTGTTCGCGGGCCTGCGCGGCACCATCGGGGCCGCCGACTTCCAGCTCTTCAACAGCCTGCCGCTGCTCCTGCTCGCGGTCGTCTGCGGAGTCACCTCGGTGAGCGGCGCGGCCCTGGGCGGCATCGGCCTGATGCTGTTGCCGGTGCTGCAGAGCTCGCGCCCCGAGCTCGCCGGCCTGGTCTTCGCGGTCCTCGGCTTCGGGGCCGTCGCACTGGGCCGCGATCCGAACGGACTGGCCAACCTGGCCTTCGGCATCGGACGCCGTCTCGACAAGCGGTTCGGTGACCGGGTCCGTCGCGCGGTGCCGGTGCTGCCGCTGCCCCGGCCGCGGGCCGAGGACGACGTCGTCCTCGATCCGGAAGTCCCCCTGCTGACAGATCCGCAGCCCCGTGAGGAGGCCGCTCATGTCGCTTCTTGAGGTCGACGACGTCGTCGTGCAGTTCGGCGGGGTCACCGCCGTCGACCACGCGTCGTTCGTCGCCGAGGCCGGCCGGATCACCGGCCTGATCGGCCCGAACGGCGCCGGCAAGACCACCTGCTTCAACGTGATCAGCGGACTGCAGAAGCCCAACCAGGGCAAGGTCCGCTTCGAGGGCCGGGCTATCACCCGCCTGCCGGTGCACCGCCGCTCGCGGCGCGGCATCGCCCGCACGTTCCAGCGCCTCGAGGCGTTCGGCTCGCTGAGCGTCCGCGACAACGTCCGGGTCGCCCGCGACATCCACCGCGGCATGGTCGGGCTGGTCCGGCCGGCGTCGGCGGACGTCGACGGCCTGCTCGAGCGGGTCGGCATCGCGGCGTACGCCGCCGAGCGCGCCGACTCGATCCCCACGGGCGTGGCGCGCCTGCTCGAGCTGGCCCGCTGCCTGGCCGGCGACCCCCGGTTGCTGCTGCTCGACGAGCCGTCGTCCGGGCTCGACGAGTCCGAGACCGACGAGTTCGGCGAGCTGCTCGCCCGGCTCGCGGCCGAGGGTCGCGCCATCCTCATGGTCGAGCACGACATGGACCTGGTGATGTCGGTCTGCGACGACATCCACGTCCTCGACTTCGGTGCCGTGATCGCGTCCGGCCCGCCCGCCGAGATCCGCTCGAACCCTCAGGTCCAGCAGGCCTACCTCGGCTACTCGGACGAGCCCGATGACCAGACCCGCCTCGACATCCCGGCGGTCGAGCTCACCCAGGAGATCCGGCTCGAGGGGGCGTGGACGTCATGAGCGAGCGCAGCGAGCGAGTCATCCAGAGCAGCGCGACCTGTGCCTCATGCGCGCACGGAGCGAAGCGAGTACGCGCATGAGCGTTCCTATCCTCGAGGTCGTCGACCTCCACGCTGCCTACGGTCGGATCGAGGTACTCCGCGGCGTCGACCTGCGCGTGCCCCAGGGTGCGGTGGTCGCGCTGCTCGGTCCCAACGGCGGTGGCAAGAGCACGCTGGTCAAGGTCGTCAGCGGGCAGAAGCAGCCCACGTCGGGCGACATCCACCTCGGCGGCGTGCACGTGCAGGGCGCCGAGCCCGAGGACCTCGCCAAGCTCGGGCTGTGCACCGTCCCCGAGGGCCGGTCGGTCTTCCCGAACCTCACGGTCGAGGAGAACCTCACCCTGATGTCGTACGCCGGGGTGCCCGCCGACGCGGTGCTCGACACGGCGTACTCCTACTTCCCACGGCTGCACCAGCGCCGTCACCAGATGGCCGGCACGATGTCGGGCGGCGAGCAGCAGATGCTGGCGATGTCGCGGGCGCTGGCCTCCGACCCGGCGCTCCTGCTGCTCGACGAGCTCTCGATGGGGTTGGCGCCCCTGATCGTCGACGAGCTCTACGACACCGTCGCCCAGATCGCCCGGAGCGGGGTCTCGATCCTCTGCATCGAGCAGTTCGCCCGCACCGCGCTGCGGGTCTCCGACTACGCAGCCGTCATGACCGGTGGCCGGATCGTCGCCACCGGAGAGCCGTCCGAAGTCATGTCCTCGATGTCCGACCTAGTCCTTGGCGGTGCCGCATGAAGAACAGCCCACGCAAGGCCTGGCGCCGCCCGCCTCTCCGCGGGGATGCCGGGGGTCTCAGACGCCCCATCCTCGCGGTCGCCGCCGGAGCGCTCGTCGGCGCCGTTCTGCCGGTGTCGGCGAGCGCCCCGGCCGACGGTGCGGACCGGCCGGCGTTCAGCGGCTTCAGCGCCGTGGCCTCGGCGGCCCCGGTCAAGATCGAGATCTACGAGCCGACCATCCCGATCCCGGCGACCCCGCAGCTCGAGTTCGAGATGGCCTACACGACGGTCGAGGCCGACTCCGGCAGCTCGATGGGCCGGGCCAGCTGGCTGTGGCCCGGCGACTCCGTGGGCGAGGGCGCCAAGACCGTGATCGAGAACCTCGGCCTGCCCGAGCAGCTGTCCGGGCCGCTCGCGGCCCAGGGCTACCCCGTCCAGGTCAACGCGAACCAGCCGTCCGGTGAGGCGACGCAGGCCGACGAGCCCTTCCCGGGCACGGTGATGCGGGCCGGCGCCGGCGACAGGTTGACGCTCGCCCAGGTCGGCTACTCACCCGACGGCCAGGTCCAGGACGGCACCGGCGACGGGGACAACCAGGACGGGGACGAAGGTACGCCCGGCGTCCCCGAGCTGCCGGGGGTGCCGGGCCTGCCCGGGACCCCCGGCGCACCCGGCACGTCCGGCACCGACCTGCTCGCCGAGTTCGGGCAGGCCATCACCGGCTCCTCGGCCCCGACGACCGGGGGCGAGCCCGGTGCCGACCCGGCCACTCCGGGTGGGGGCGCCCCCGGCGTACCCCCGGAGCTCGCGGCCCTGGTCGACGTCGAGGGCTACACCTCCTCCAGCCGGAACGTCGCGACGGACGCGAAGATCGTCACCACCGCCCGCTCGGCACTCGGCGACGTCTCGCTGCTGGGCGGGATCATCACCCTCGACGGGATCGTGGTCACCAGCTCGAGCTCGAGCGACGGCGTCAGCGGCAAGCCGGCCGGCCAGGCCACCCTCGGGGGCATGACCGTCGCGGGCCAGGTCTTCAGGTTCGGCCCCGACGGCTTCGACACCGCAGGCCGGCACACCGACATCCCCGGCCTGCCCGACGACCCGGCGAAGGCGCTCCACCAGCTGGGCGTGAAGCTGACCCTGCCCGAGCCCGGCACCGCGAGGAAGGCGGACCAGGCCACCAGCGACATGTCCGGCCTCCAGGTCGAGATCGACACCTCCCGGCTGCGCAAGCAGCTCGACGCGATCCCGCTCGCCGACCTGGTCGCCCAGGTGCCGGACGACGCCGGCGAGCTCAAGAGCGCGCTCCAGGCCGCGGTCGGACTCTCGCCGCGGATCGTGGTCACGCTCGGCAACGCCAGCACCACGGTCGACACCGTGCAGGGCATCGACATCCCGACCGACGTCCCCGACAACGACCCGGGCGACACCGGCGGCACCGGCGGCACCGGGGGCGGCACCGGCGGCATTCCCACGACCGGCGGCGGCGCCCCGTCGACCACCGCTCCCGGCGGGCCGTCGGGCGACGTCCCGTCCGCCGACGGCGACCTCGGTGACGCGGCCCTGGCCGGCTCCGGCCTGCCGCCGCTCTACTCGATCCCCGGCGCGATCCTCGCCGGCGGCATCGCCCTCGCCGCCGTCGGCGGCACCTGGCTCCGCAAGATCGGCGTCCTCACCCTCGGCGGCGCCGGCTCCTGTGCCCATGGCCTCGACAGCGGCCTCCCTGACCTGCGAAAGGCGTGACCCCATGACTGCCATGTCCACCCCCATGCCCAGCCAGGCGGCCGGCACGGCGTCGGCGACCCCGGCCGACCGGCTCTCGGTCGGCCTGCCGAAGGCGGTCAGCCGCACCCGTTCGGGCGCGGCGCCGCTCAAGGACAACCACTACCAGCTGCTGCAGGTCGTGCTGTTCTGGGCGGGCGCGATCCTGCTGCCGCTCGGCCTCGTGGTGATCGTGCTCGGCTGGTACGGCGCCGCCAACACGCCGTACCAGTACGACCAGCTGTCCTACCTCGTCTCCGGAGGCCTGCTGGGGCTGGGCCTGACGTTCACCGGCGGCTTCCTCTACTTCGGTGCGTGGCTGGCCCGGATGGCTTCCGACGGCCGGGAGTCCTCGAAGCGGCTGGCCGACACCCTGCTCGTGCTCGCCGACGTGACCTCGCGCGCGGCGACCACCCGTGACGACGGGGTCGACGTGTCCGCCCTGCCGGTGACCGCAGGCGACGGGACGACCATGCACCGGCGCGACTGTGCGCTGATCGCGCACCGCCAGGACCTGCAGCCGGTCGGCGAGAACAACGGCCACCTCACGGTCTGCCGGGTCTGTCGACCCTGACCAGTCCACCGTTTCCTGGGGTCCCCTCCGGGGTAGGAGGGAGAGGCGCCCCGGCGTCGCCCCGAGATCAGCTCGACCAGATGTCTCGATGGAAGGCACGACCTACCCGAGAGATCTCCCATGTCGCAGCACCACCCCTCCGCCCACCCCGCGCACCTGCTGGTGCTGTTCGGAGCGATCACGGCGATCGGCCTCTTCGCGGTGCGGGGTGACAACGGGGTCGCCGGCGACCTCTGGCCGGTCGGACTGGCCACCGGAGTGCTGTGCCTGGTCTCGGCCCGGGCCCGTCTCGGCGCGCTGGTCGTGCTCTTCGCGATCGCCGTCCTCACCATGTGGTGGGGCGGACGGCCGCTCGACGTGGCCTGGGGTCTCGCGGCCGGCGCGACGCTCGGATCCTGGGTCGTCTGGCGCCTGACCTGCGGTCCGTTGGGCCAGTGGACGAGGCTCGTCAGCGACCGCGACTTCCTCCGCTTCCTCCTCGCGTCGATCAGCGGTGCCCTGCTGGCCGGGGTCGTGGCCGCAGCGACGTCGACGGTGACCGGGTGGGGCTCTCCGGCGCTCGTCGCGCTGGCGACCGGTGTGGCCCATCTCGCGTGCCAGCTCGTGGTCGTCCCGTTCTTCCTGCGCCTGCAGGACCGTCCGTCGCTGGCCTCCGCGGTCGAGACCGCCGCGCTGTGGGGGACGACGGTGCTGGTCACGCCGTTGCTCTTCGCCTCGGGAGAGGTGCCCGCTCTCGTGTTCCTGATCATCCCGACGCTCGTCTGGGGCGCGATGCGGGTGGCACCGCGGCAGGCGCTGTGGCAGGTGGGCGCCGTGTCGGCGGTGGGGATCACCATGACCATGCTCGGCTACGGCCCCTTCGCGTCCGGACGAGACCAGCTCGGGCTGGGCGGCTATGCACCCAACCTCTTCGCGGAGCTGTTCATCATCGCCTGCGTGCTCGCCGTGGCCCCCCTCCTGCTCAACGTCGGGCAACAGGTCGACAGCGCGCGGGACGCCGTGGCCGAGGACGACAACCTGAACCAGATCATGGAGAGTGCCCTGGCGGTCGCCGTCATCGGGACCGACGCCCAGGGCCGGATCACCTTCTTCAGTCCCGGCGCCCAGCGACTGCTCGGCTACGGCCTCGAGGAGGTCCTCGGCAAGTCCACCCGGATGTTCCACGACCCCGCCGAGATCACCGCGCAGGCCGAGGCACTGGGGGTCGCGGACGACTTCGGCGCGGTGATGCAGGTCTTCGTCGACATTCCCCGGTTCGGTGCCGGCCGCGACCTGAAGTACCTGTGCAAGGACGGCGAGCAGCGCACGCACGCGACGAGCATCGTGCGGCGGACCGACGGGCACGGTCGGACCAGCGGTTACGTCATCACCTCGGACGACGTCACCGACCGGGTCCGAGCGCAGGAGTCCCTGATCGAGGCGCTCGACGCCGAACGACGAGCCGTCGACCGCCTCCGGCAGATCGACCAGATCAAGGACGACCTGCTCTCGACGGTCAGCCACGAGCTGCGCACCCCGATCACCAGCATCGTGGGCTACGTGGAGCTCTTCGAGGACGGCGCCTACGGTCAGCTGAACGACCGGCAGCTCGCCGCGCTGGGGCGGGTCACCGCCAACAGCGAGCGGTTGCTCACCCTCATCGACAAGCTGCTCACGCTGTCCCGGGTCCAGGACGAGACCCTCAGTCTCGTCGACGAGCCGGTGGATCTCCGCGAGGTCGTGCGGACGGGCTACGACGTGGCGGCCGACGAGTCACGCACGCGCGGCCTCGACGTACACCTCGAGCTGCCGCCGGTGCCGGTCCCGTTCCTGGGGGACGTGGACATGCTCGAGCGGGTCGTGGTCAACCTGGTCGACAACGCGATCAAGTTCACGCCGTCGGGAGGCCGGGTCGCGGTCTGCCTCTCCGCGACCGCGGCCGAGACCGTCCTCGAGGTGTCGGACACCGGGATCGGCATCCCCGCCGACGAGCTGGAGCTCCTGTTCACACGGTTCTTCCGGTCGTCCCTGGCCAAGGAGCAGCAGATCCCGGGCAGTGGGCTCGGGCTGTCGATCTCCCGGGCCGTGGTCGAGCTGCACGGCGGTCGCCTGGACGTCGCGTCCTCCGCGGGTGCGGGCACCACCTTCGCGGTGCGCCTGCCCCGCAGCCGCGATGGCCACGCCCCCGCTGCCGACGCGCTTCCCCAGCCGAACGGGTCCGCTCGGCGGGTCGGCCCGGTCGGTCCTCCGCGGCGGGGACTCCGACCGTCAGCGGGGCGTCTCGAGGCTGACCCCCGCGGGCGAGCATCGTGCGATAGTCCGGCAGGCTGACCGACAGCTGCGCCACCGTCGCGGCCGAGCGGCCGGAGAGCTACTCCTCGCCCTGGTCCTCGTCGGCCGTGACGGCCTCGTCAGGCTTGTGCATGAGCACGTTCTCCATGTAGTCGCGCGCCGAGTCGAAGAAGTCGACCTCGTGTCCGGCGGCCTCGGAGAGGTACCACCGGTGCGCGAGCAGCTCGTGGTAGATCTCGGCCGGCTCGAGCTTGCCGCGCGCCTCGGGGGGGATCATCGCCATGATCGGCTCGTAGATCTGCGTGAGCCACTTGTTCGCGACCAGGCTCCGGTCCTCGCGGCCGAGGTCGTGGTGGGCGGTGAACGACGCGATGTCGTTGAGCAGCCGCCGGGCCTGCGCGTCCTCGACGTCCAGGCCGGTCAGCGCCTGCAGCTCGCGCCGGTGGTGGCCGAGCTCGACGACCTTGGGCTGGATCCGGATCCGGTGGCCGTCCCAGTCGGTGACGATGTCGAGCTCGTCGACGTCGAAGCCGAGGTCGTTGAGCCGTTCGACGCGCTGCTCGATCCGCCACATCTCCCCGGTCGAGAACTCCTCGGCGGCCGTCAGCTCGTCCCAGAGCGCGCGGTAGCGCGCGACCAGCATGTCCACGATCTCGTGTGCCTGGACCTCGTGGTCGAGGGAGTCGCTGGCCTGGAGGTCGAGGAGCTCGGCGAAGACGTTCTCGGTGGCGATGGTGAGGTCGTACTCGCGCATGTGGTCGGAGAGGCTGGTCTTCAGCTCGCCGGTCTCCGCGTCGACGAGGTACGCCGCGAACCCGCCGGCGCTGCGGCGGAACAGCACGTTGGAGAGCGAGACGTCGCCCCAGAAGAAGTCCGCCAGGTGGAGCCGCACCAGCAGCACCACCATCGCGTCGACGAGCGACGGCAGGTTGTCGGCGCTCAGGCCGTGGGAGAACAGGCTGCGGTAGGGCAGCGAGAACTGCAGGTGCTGGGTGAGCAGCGCCGCGGGCAGCTCCTCGCCCTGCTCGTCGACCCGCCCGGTCACCACGCCCTGCGCGCGCACCGCGGGCAGCCCGAGCCGCTGGAGGTCGCGGAGCAGCCGGTACTCCCGGAAGGCGATCTCCTCGACGGTCTCCTTCACGGCGTAGGTGTTGTCGCCGAGGCGGATGATGCGGACGACGTGGCGCGACAGGCCGCGGGGGAGCGGCACGACGTGCTCCGTCCACTCCTCCAGCGGCGTCGACCAGGGCAGCCCGAGCAGCGCCGGGTCCGGTCGGTTCGCCACGATGCGCAGCGCCATGCGTCGAGGTTACGGCGTGGCGACCGATCCGCGCCCGCCACGCGCGACGCAACGGGATCGGGTGTGCCGCTCAGAGGCTCCAGAGCGAGACCGTCGGCCCGTCGACGGCCGGCAGGGTGACGGTGCCCGCCTCCTCGACCAGGTCGGCGTCCACGCCGGTCGTGAGCAGCAGGGTCCCGTCGGCGAAGCCGAGCGGCCCGGCGGGCAGCTCGATCGCCGGGCCCGCGCTGCGGCGGGCGGCCACCAGCACCGAACCGGCCGGGTGCTCACGCACGAACACCACGGCGTCGTCGTCGACGTGCGCCCAGCGGAGACCGCCGCGGCGCAGCGCCTCGTGCTCGTGGCGCAGTCGGGCGAGGCCGGCGTACGTCGCGAGCGTCAGCCGGTCCCAGGCCTCCGGGTGCTGCCACGGGAACGGGCGCCGGGAGTCCTCGCCGAGCACCCCCTCGAGCCCGATCTCGTCGCCGGCGAAGAGCATCGGCACGCCCGGCAGGGTGAACTGGAGACCGGCCGCGACCCGGTGCACCTCGCCGGAGCCGGTCAGGGTGCGGATCCGGGCGCTGTCGTGCGAGCCGAGGATGTTCCACGACGCGGTGGTCGCTCGCCAGCCGTAGCGGCCCTGCCACTCGCGCAGGCTGCGCTGCATCGCCGCGCCGGGTCGGCGGGGCACCGGGACGGGCCGGCCGAAGGGGCGGGCCGGCGAGGACGGGTCGCGCAGCCACGACCAGACCGGCCAGGAGAAGCCGCCGTAGTTCATCGTGCCGTGCCAGCCGTCTCCGTCGAGGTCGGTCGACGCGTCGTGGTTGTGCTCGCCGATGACGAAGGCGTCGGCGCGCTCGGCCTCAGCGGTCCGGCGTACGGCGCGGGCCACGTCGTGGTTGACGTCGAGGGTCCCGAGCCGCCCGGTCATGTTCGCGACGTCGACGCGCCAGCCGTCGAGGTCGAACGGCGGCCGCAGCCACCGCGCCACCACGGACTCGGGGCCCTCGACCATCGCCTCGCGCAGCGCGGGGTCCGCGTGGTTGAGCTTGGGCAGCGTCCCGTGGCCCATCCAGCACTCGTAGGAGCCGTCGGGCAGGAGGTAGTAGAACGAGCGGGCCGGTGCGCCCGGCACGTCGCGAGCGGCGACGAACCACTCGTGGGTGTCGCCGGTGTGGTTGGTCGTCAGGTCGCCAAGGATCCGCCAGCCGCGCTCGTGCACAGCGGTGGCGAGCCGGACGTACGCCTCGTCGCCGCCGAGCAGCGGGTCGACCCGCTCGAAGGTCGACGCGTTGTAGCGGTGGTTGCTCTCGCCGGGGAAGACCGGGGTCGTGTAGACGACGCTGACGCCGATCTCGGCGAGATGGTCGAGGTGGTCGGTGATCCCGTCGAGGTCGCCGCCGTAGAACTGCAGCGGGGTGCGCGGGTCGAAGCCCTCGAAGACGACCTCGTCGTCCCAGTCGGCCGGCACCGCCCACTCCGGGACCTCCCGGTCGGCGGCCGCGGCGGACCGCGCGAACCGGTCGGGGAAGACCTGGTAGACGACCGCGTCGCGCGCCCAGTCGGGTGGCGGGCGGTGGGAGCTCAGCCGGAAGTCGAACGCGTCCGGCGGGTCGTGGTCGACCACCCCCGACCCGCCCAGCCAGCGCTGGCTGTCGCCGGCGGCGAGGAGGAATCGGTAGTGGGTGACCGGGTTGTGCACCGGCAGCGACCCCTCCCACCAGACCACGTGGTCGTCGCGGGAGGTCTCGATGCAGGGGTGGTAGGTCGGCTCCGCGTCGTACGTCGTGCGCACCCAGACGTGGTCGACCCCGTCGGCCACCGAGGTCCGGCAGCGCACGACGACCGTCGACCCGGGCGGGGGCGCCTCGTCGCCGACGTACATCGCGGAGCCGTCGTGGTGCGGCTCGTCGAGCAGGGTCATCGGGCTCTCCGTCCGTGCGGCTCGAGGAAGGCGGCCCCGGGACCCCGGTCGGCCGCCTCGTCGCCGGGGTTGCTCAGCGCACAGGTCCGCAGGCTCAGGCACCCGCAGCCGATGCAGCTGTCGAGCCGGTCGCGGAGCCGCTCGATCCGCTCGATCTGCTCGTCGAGGCGCGGCCGCCACGCCGTGCTCAGCCGGCGCCAGTCCGCCTTCGTGAGCGCCCGTCCGTCGGGGAGGGTGTCGAGTGCCTCGGCGATCTCGTCGAGGCTCAGCCCCACCCGCTGGGCCGTGCGGATGAACGCGATCCGCCGCAGCGTCGACTGCTCGTAGCGGCGCTGGTTGCCGGTCGTCCGCACCGAGGAGACCAGACCGCGCGACTCGTAGAACCGGATGGCCGAGGTCGCGACGCCCGCGCGCTCGGCCAGGTGGCCGATGGTCAGGTGGGTCATGGGTCCACCCTGGCGGGACCTCAAGCACAGTTCAACTTCCGAAGTGTTGCATCGGGGTGACGTCTCTACTAGAACGTGTTCTAGAAAGACTGGTAGCGTCCGCGCCATGAGTGAGAACTCCCCGCGCGTCGTCGTCATCACCGGCGCCGCCTCCGGCATCGGCTTCGCCACCGCCGAGCTGTTCCGCGACGCCGGTGACATCGTCTTCGGCCTCGACATCAACGACACCGTGCCCGAGGGCGTGACGTACGTCGAGTGCAACGTCGGCGACAAGGCCGCGGTGGACGCGGCCATCGAGGTCTGCGCCCAGCACGGCCGGATCGACGTGCTCGCCAACGTCGCCGGCATCGTGCAGTTCGGCCGGATCGAGACCGTGACCGAGGAGGAGTGGGACCGCGTCCACGCGGTCGACCTCAAGGGCCCGTTCTTCCTGATCCAGGCCGCGCTCCCGCACCTGCGTGCCTGCCGGGGCAACGTCGTCAACGTCTCCTCGGTCGCCGGCAACGTCGCGCAGCCCTACGCCACGGCGTACGCCGCAGCCAAGGGCGGGCTCACCCAGCTCACCAAGGCGCTCGCGCTCGAGCTGTCGCCGGAGGGCATCCGCGTCAACGCCGTCTGCCCCGGCACCGTCGACACCCCGATCGTCGCCCAGGTCTTCCACAAGCTCACCGACGACCTGGACAAGCGGGTCGCCGACCGGCTGATGATGATGCTGCCCGGTGGCGCGATCTCCCCGAAGGAGATCGGCGAGGCGATCGTCTACCTCGCCGGAGCCCGGATGGCGACCGGCACGGTGCTCGCCGTCGACGGCGGCATGAGCTGACTCCTCGCGGTCAACTAGCATGTGGCCGCCCGGATCGACCGGTCTCGGCATGCCGGTGTAGCTCAGTTGGTAGAGCGCGTCTCTTGTAAAGACGATGTCGCGGGTTCGATTCCTGTCACCGGCTCACAGCACCCACCCAGGCGCCCGGGCCCTGATGCCGTGGCCGGCGACGGCAGGGTCGCGACCCGGACGGCTGCCTAGGGCTCGCCGAGCATCGACCTCATCTGCTCGATCTCGGCCAGCTGCGAGGTCTCGATCGAGTGGGCGAGGTCGATCGCCGGGCCGTACTCGCCGTGCTCGATCTCGGTGCGCGCCATGGCGATCGCGCCCCGGTGGTGGACGATCATCATCCGCAGCCACATGTCCTCGAAGCCGGTCGAGGAGCGGTGGCGCAGCCGCAGGAAGTCGTCGTCGCCCATCATGCCGCGCGACCCGGACCCGCCGCCCGACATCATCGAGCCGCCGGACATCATGCCGCCGCCGCTGCCGGGCTCCTCGCCCCACGCGTCGAGCCATCCGGTCATCTCGTCGATCTCCGGCGTCTGGGCGGCGCGGATCGCCGTGGTCAGGGCGACGAAGTCGGGCGAGAGCTGGCGACCTCTGGTCATCGCGACCATGCGCAGCGCCTGCTGGTGGTGGGGGACCATCTCCGCGGCGAAGGTGACGTCGGAGGTGTTGTGGGAGCTGGTCGAGCTGGAGTCGTCGCTGCCACAGGCGCCGAGCGCCAGGGCGAGCGCGGTCGCGGCCAGGACGGCCAGGACGCGGGAACGGTGGATCTTCATGGGTCTTCTCGATTCGGGTCGCGTGGGGGTGGACGGGCAGGCGGAAGCGGCCGCAGGCGGCCCGCTCCTCAGCAGCGACACACGGACAGGCGAGACAGGCTCGGTGGATCGGGCGCACGGCTGCGCGGGCGCGGTCGTGGCGCCGAGGCGGGTTCCGTCGGGAGCCAGGCCGTCAGTGGGCGGGCTCCCCGGAGCGCGAGCCAGGCGGCGATCGCGCCCACCAGGATCGCGACGCACATCGCGCCCATCGGCATGGTGTCGAGCGCCGGGGCGACGGTGCTCCCGTCGGGGATCGCGGCGACCTCGGCCACGGCGACCGTGGTGCTCGAGACGGCCATCGTCATCGGGCCGTCGGAGCCGGCTTCGCTGCCGTGGTCGGCCAGGCCGTGCATGGCGAAGAGACCGGCCAGCAGCAGGAGCTGCAGGACCGGCGCCCACCGAGCGGCACGCCCCCTCATGTCCCGACGCTAACAAGACCCATGGTGCCGGCCGAGAGGCAAAAGTCCTCAGCGCAAGCGACGTACGGCGAAGGTGTCCGGCGGGTCCGCGATCGCGTCCTGGGCGGCGACCAGCTGGATCTCGCGGGTGCCGGCGGCGAGGGTCTGCTCGAGGATGGCGAAGACCGACGCCGTGGTGCGCGAGAGCGCGGTCTCGGCCGAGCCGGTCGTGTGGAGGTGGGCGAGGTAGAGCGCGGCGGTCACGTCGCCGCACCCGTTGGGCGTGATCGGCAGCAGCGGCGTCTCGACCGCCCAGGCGCCCTCGTCGGAGACCGCGAGGACGTCGAGCTTCCCGTCCGGCACGTCGCCGTGCAGGACGCTCGTCACGAGGATGTCGCGCGGGCCACGCTCGCGGACGTCGTCGACCGCGTCGAGGATCTCGGCCAGCGTCGTGGTCGTCCGCCCGGCGAGGAAGTCGAGCTCGAAGTGGTTGGGGGTGAGGACGTCGGCCTGCGGGACCACGGTGTCGCGCATGAACTCCGGGATGCCGGGGCGCACGAACATGCCCCGCCCGACGTCGCCCATCACCGGGTCACAGCAGTAGACGGCGGCCGGGTTGAGCTCCTTCACCCGGGCGACTGCGTCGAGGATCACCGCTCCCACGGCCGGGTCGCCCTGGTAGCCGGACAGCACCGCGTCGGCCTCGCCGAGCACGCCCCGGTCGTCGATGCCGGCGATCACCTCGCGGACGTCGTCGGCGCCCAGCAGCGGACCGCGCCACGCGCCGTACCCGGTGTGGTTGGAGAAGTGCACGGTCAGCACCGGCCACACCTCATGGCCCAGCCGCTGGAGCGGGAAGACGGCGGCGGAGTTGCCGACGTGGCCGTAGGCCACCGACGACTGGATCGACAGGATCTTCACCCGCCGGATCCTCCTCGCGGTGCGCCTGTACGAGCAAACTAGAACTTGTTACAGTCTTGGTCGCGCACACATTCTGCCGGTATGTCCGGCCTCTGGCACAGCGAGGTTGATCCATGGCGAAGCACCCGCCCCACACGAACGAGGCCGACTACGTGGTGGTCGGCTCCGGCAGCTCCGGCGCCGCGATCGCCGGCCGGCTGGCGCAGTCCGGCGCGAGCGTGATCGTGCTCGAGGCGGGCAAGAGCGACGAGCAGTACCTCGTCAAGAAGCCCGGCATGATCGGCCCGATGCACTCGGTGCCGCAGATCAAGGCGAAGGTCGACTGGGGCCTCTACTCCACCCCCCAGAAGCACCTCCTCGACCGGAAGATGCCGGTGCCGCGGGGCAAGGTCGTCGGCGGTTCGAGCTCGATCAACGGCATGGTCTACGTGCGGGGCAACCGCGCCAACTACGACTCCTGGGCCGCCGAGGGCAACACCGGCTGGTCGGCCGACGACGTCAACGCCGCCTATCGGCGGATGGAGGACTTCGAGGACGGCGCGAACGAGTACCGCGGCGCCGGTGGTCCGATCAAGGTCACCCGCAACAAGTCCCCGCAGGAGGGGTCGCTCCAGTTCATCCAGGCCACCGCCGACACGCTGGGCGTCAAGGTCCTCGACGACTACAACGGCGAGTCGCAGGAGGGGGTCAGCCGGATGCAGCAGAACGCGTCCGGAGGCCTGCGCTACAGCGCCTCGCGCGGCTACCTCCACCACCTCGACGTGCCCACGCTGCAGCTGCAGTCCGAGGTGCTCGTCACCAAGGTCACCATCGAGAACGGCCGGGCGACCGGGGTCGAGGTCACCGACAAGGACGGGTCGAAGCGCACCGTGCGCGCCGGCAAGGAGGTCATCCTCTCCGCCGGTTTCGTGGGATCGGCCCAGCTGTTGATGCTCTCCGGCATCGGCCACGCGCAGCACCTCACCGACCACGGCATCCCGGTCCTCGCCGACCTGCCCGTCGGCGACAACCTGCACGACCACCTCTTCCACGCGCTGACCTTCCACGCGACCACGTCGAGGATGCGTGGCAACGCGTTCTTCTTCGGCAAGGGCGTCATCAAGGAGGCCCTGCGGCCCGGCCGGACCTTCATGGCGAACTCGGTGTTCGAGGCCGTGGCCTTCCTGCGGACGTCGCAGGCGACCGACGTACCGGACCTCCAGCTGCACCTGCTGCCGTGGTCGTACGTCTCGCCCAACCAGGACGAGCCGATCCAGCACAAGGTCGACCCGCGGACGTCGCTGACGCTGCTCTCGACGCTGATCTACCCGCGGAGCCGGGGCACGCTGCGCCTGGCCTCGGCCGATCCCACGGCCGCACCGCTCATCGACTTCCAGTACCTCGCCGACGGCGCCGACCTCGAGGTGCTCGCCGAGGGCTCGGAGATGGTGCGCGAGATCATGGCCGCCGCCGGCTTCAACGGCGCGGTCAAGGAGGAGATCCATCCGGGTGCCGGTCTGAAGGGGCAGGAGCTGCGCGACGCGATCCTCAACCGGGCGACCTCGGTCTACCACGGTGTCGGCACCTGCCGGATGGGCGTGGACGAGCTCGCCGTCGTCGGTCCGGACCTCACGGTCCGCGGCATCGAGGGGCTGCGCGTCTGTGACGCGTCGATCATGCCGTCGATCACGGGGGGCAACACCAACGCCCCGGCGATCATGATCGGCGAGCGCGGCGCCGACCTGGTGCTGGGCCGATGACCGCCCTGCGGCAGGGGCCGGCCCGCCCGGCGTCGATCACCGACGCGTTCCTCCAGAAGCTCGTCGCGCGGGTGCCGTCGAGCAGCGGCGCCACGTGGCGGCTCACCGAGGTCTACACCGGTGAGGTGCTCGTCGAGCTGCCGCAGTCGACGCCGGAGGACATCGAGCAGGCGTACGCCGCGGCCCGCGAGGCCCAGCGCGAGTGGGCGGCGTGGCCGCTGGCCAGGCGGCTCGCGGTCTTCAAGAAGGCGCACGCGCTCTTCATCGACCGCGTCGAGACCACGACCGACCTGATCCAGGTCGAGAGCGGCAAGAACCGGCGGATGGCGATCGAGGAGACCTGTGACCCGCCGATGGTGATGAGCCACTACATCAAGCGAGCTCCCAAGCTCCTTGCGCCGACCAAGCGCGGCGGCCCGGTGCCGTTCCTGTCCACGTCGACCGAGATCCGCCAGCCCAAGGGCGTCGTCGGCATCATCGCGCCGTGGAACTTCCCGTTCGCGACGGGCATCTCCGACGCCATCCCGGCCCTGATCGCCGGCAACGGCGTGGTGCTGAAGCCCGACAACAAGACCGCGCTGTCGCCGCTCTACGGCATCGCGATGCTCGAGGAGGCCGGCCTGCCGAAGGGACTCTTCCAGGTCGTCTGCGGCGAGGGCCCGGACGTCGGCCCGACCTTGATCGACAACGCCAACTACGTGATGTTCACCGGCTCGACCAACACCGGCCGGGTGATCGGCGAGCGGGCCGGTCGCAACCTGATCGGCTGCTGCCTGGAGCTCGGCGGCAAGAACCCGATGATCGTGCTCGAGGACGCCGACATGGAGGAGACCGTCAACGGTGCGGTCTTCGGGGTGTTCGGCAACACCGGCCAGATCTGCATGCACATCGAGCGGATCTACCTTCCGGAGTCGCGCTACGACGACTTCAAGACCCGGTTCGTCGCGGCCGCCGAGGGGCTCGACGTCAGGGCGGCGTACGACTTCGGCCCCGAGATGGGCTCCCTGGTCTCGGTCGACCACAAGGACCGGGTGCAGTCGCACGTCGACGATGCCGTCGCCAAGGGCGCGACGGTCGTCACCGGCGGCAGGGCGCGCCCCGACCTCGGTCCGGCGTTCTTCGAGCCGACGATCCTCGAGGGCGTCACCCAGGACATGCTCGCCGGCACCACGGAGACCTTCGGTCCGGTGGTCGCGCTGCATCGCTACACAACGGTCGACGAGGCCGTCGAGCTCGCCAACGACACGGAGTACGGACTCAACGCCTCGGTGTGGGGCGGTGACCTCCAGGCGGCGAGCGAGGTGGCGGCCCGGATCGAGTCCGGCAACGTCAACGTCAACGACATCCTGGCCACGGCGTTCGCGTCGAAGGGCACGCCGTCCGGCGGCGTCAAGCAGTCGGGCGTCGGTGCACGGCACGGAGACCAGGGCCTGCTCAAGTACACCGACGTGCAGAACCTCGCCGTGCTCAAGAAGCAGGTCATGGGCGCCAGGCCCGGCCAGGACTACGACAAGTACGTGAAGGGGATGCTCAGCGGCCTGCGGATGATGCGCAAGACCGGCATCCGCTGACGATGTCGAGGAGTGTCCGCTCGCCGGTCGAGTCGGGAGTCCTGACCGTTGATTCGCCAGATTCGGCGGTCACAACTCACGACTCGACGGACGGAAGTCCCGACGCGACGAGCTAGGCGACCTGGAGCGACCGCTTGGACAACCCCATCCAGAAGCCGTCGATGACCTGGGTCCCGGGCTCGTCGGGCGTGGTCGCGGCGCCGAGGGTGACGAAGAGCGGCGTGTAGTGCTCGACGGTCGGGTGCGCGTAGGGCATGCCCGGACCGCGGGTGCGGTAGTTGGCGAGCTCGTCGACGTCGCCGCGGGCGAGCGCCTCGCCGGCCCAGGCGTCGAACTCCGCGGACCAGCCGGGGGCGGCGGCGTCGATGCGGAACTCCGTGAGGAACGGCAGCCCGTGGGTGAGGAAGCCCGAGCCGATGATGAGCACGCCCTCGTCGCGCAGCGGGCGGAGCCGTTCGCCGAGCTTCATCAGCCGGACCGGGTCGTGGGTGGGCAGCGACATCTGGAGGACCGGGATGTCGGCCTCCGGGTACATGATCCGCAGCGGCACCCACGCGCCGTGGTCGAGACCGCGGCTGGTGTGCTGGTGGACGGGCTCGGTCGCCGGCATCATCGCCGCGATCCGCTGTGCGAGCGCGGTGGCGTCGGGCGTCTCGTAGGTCATCCGGTAGTACTTCGCGTCGAAGCCGCCGAAGTCGTAGACCAGCGGCGCCTGGCTCGCGGTCAGGCTGACCGGTGCCGACTCCCAGTGTGCGCTGACGATCAGGATCGCCTTCGGGCGTGGGAGGTCGGCCGCCCACGAGGCCAGCTGGCCCGACCAGATCGGGTCGTCGAGCAGCGGTGGGGCACCGTGGCCGATGTAGAGCGCGGGCATTCGAGAGTCGTTCATGTCCCCTCCAATAGTTTCAGATTCAACTTTATTCCATCGGAAGCGCCACGTCCACCGTGCGGGTCAACCGGCCAGCGCCGAGAGCAGCGACAGCTCGGCCTGGGTCCCGAGGGCGATCAGGAGAGCGCCCGCGGGGACGACCAGGTCGTCGGGCGGGTTGGGCTCGAACGGCGCCTCCGGTGACCGTCGTACGGCGAGGACCAGCGCGCCGGTGCGCGTGCGCAGGTCGAGGTCCCCGAGCCGACGCCCGTCGAGCTCGGAGCCCGCGGCGGCGAGCACCTGCTGCACCCGCCAGTCCAGGTTCTCCTCGTGCATCACGACGTCGAGGAACTCCGCGACGTCGGGCTGCAGGGCGAAGGCCGCGAGCCGCCGCCCGCCGCTGCGCTGGGGGTTGACCGCGCGGGTGGCGCCCGCCAGCTCGAGCTTGGACTTCGAGCCGGTGGTGCGGGCGCGGGCCATGATCACGACGTCCGGACGCAGGGCCCGGGCCGACAGCGTGGTGTAGACCGTGTCGGCGTCCGACTCCAGGGAGACGATGACGGCGCGGGCGTGCTCGATGCCGGCCGCCACCAGGGTGCGGTCGTCGTTGACGTCGCCGACCAGACGCGGCGTCGCGGGGTCGAGCTCGTCGAACCGGGTGGGGTCGTTGTCGACGAGCACGACCTGCTCCCCGCTGAGGAGGAGGAAGTCGGCCGCGGCGCGGCCGACGCGCCCGTAGCCGCAGATGATGACGTGCCCGCGCAGGGCGGCGATGTGAGCGTCCATGCGACGCCTCTCCAGTTGCAGGCGCAGGTGGCCTTCGGTGACGGCTTCGAGGATCACGCCGAGGTTGTAGAGCACGGTCCCGACGCCCACCACGATCAGCACCATCGTGAAGACCTGACCTGCCGGGCCGAGCGGTCGGACCTCGCGGAAGCCGACGGTCGCGACCGTGGTGACCGTCTGGTAGAGCTCTTCCAGGAAGGTGAACCCCAGGCAGAGGTAGCCGATGGTGCCGAACACGGTCACCACGGCGAGCGCGGTCAGGGCGAGCCCGATCCGGCGTACGGAGTTCACACTCCGACGCTACGGACGGCGGAGGGTGCGCGCCCGGGCCGAAGGTCCCGTCAGGCCAGGTCCCATCGGACCGGCGCGCCGCCCTGCTCGACGAGCAGTGCGTTGACCCTGCTGAAGGGCCGGGACCCGAAGAAGCCACGGCTCGCCGAGAGCGGCGACGGGTGCACCGACTCGACCCACGGGATCGTCCCGAGCATCGGCTTGAGCCCCTGGGCGTCCCGGCCCCAGAGGATCGCCACGCACGGGCCGCCACGGTCCGCGAGCGCGTGGATGGCGCACTCGGTGATCTGCTCCCAGCCCTTGCCCCGGTGGGAGGCCGACGCGCCCGGCCGCACGGTGAGGCACCGGTTGAGCAGCATCACGCCCTGCTCGGCCCAGGCGGTGAGGTCGCCGTGCTCCGGGGTCTCGATGCCGAGGTCGACGCGCAGCTCCTGGTAGATGTTCGCCAGGCTGCGCGGGATCGGCCGCACGTCCGCGTCGACGGCGAACGACAGCCCGATCGGGTGGCCCGGGGTCGGGTAGGGGTCCTGTCCGACGACCAGCACCCGCACCTCGGCCAGCGGCCGCTGGAAGGCCCGGAAGATGTTCGGCCCGGTCGGCAGGTACGGCCGACCGGCGGCGATCTCCGCGCGCAGGAAGGCGCCCATGGCGGCGATCTGCTCGTCGACCGGCGCCAGCGCCTGGGCCCAGTCCGGTGCCACCAGTCCCTGGTCGACGAGTCCGGTGAGCGCGCTCATGCGGTCACGGTAGCCGTCAGAAACCCGCATCCTTCGGCAGGTACGGCGCGCGCCCGGTCTCGCCGACGTAGACGTCGAGGATCGCCTGGTGGGTGGCGTCACCGGCGACCGCGGACTGGTTGGCGACCAGGACCCGCTTGCCCAGGAAGGTCGCGCTGCACGGGGTGTCGAACGGGACCGGCGAGCCGTTGTCGCCGGTGAGCGCGGTGCCGAAGCGCCGCACCTCCTCGCCCGACGCGGTCAGCTCGACGAGCTGGTTGGAGAGGCCGGCGAGTGCGACGTACACGTGGCCGGACCTCCCGATGCCGAAGCCGTCGGGGAGGTCACCGGGCTGGGAGGTCCACAGCGTCGCGAGCGGGCCGGGCCTGCCGCTCGCGCGCACCGGCAGGCGGTAGAGCGCGCCGTTCGTCGGAGCGTCGCTCCCGTCGCTGACCGTCTGCTGGCTGATCAGCAGGTCGCCGCGTCCGGGCCGGTACCGGATCCCGGTGGTGCCGAACTCGACGGCCCCGGTGAGGGCGGGGGAGCTGAACCAGCGCCGCGGCTTCGACTCGCCGTGCGGGACCTTCCAGATCACGCCCTCGGCGTAGTCGGTGACGAAGAGCGCGCCGCGCGGCCCCCACGTCGCGTAGTTGGGCACCGCGCCGTCGGGGAAGCGCGCCACCCGCCGGAACGTCCCGGTGTCCGGGTCGAGCGTCAGGACCGAGGCCGTCGAGGTCTCGAGGAGGACCAGTCGGCCGCTGCGCGTCTGGTTCGCCACCTGGACCCCGTGGTCCGCGTCGAGGTCCTGCCCGGGCACGGTCCACGAGCGCAGGAGCGTGCCGTCGGCGCCCCACTCGAAGACCTTCGACCGCATCGTGCTGCCCGAGTCGACGTAGGTGCCGGCGTAGACACGGCCGTTGGTGTGCACGTGGACGTACGCCGGGAAGCCCGGCGAGGGCACCAGCGAGAAGACCCGCGTGTCACCCACCTCACGAGGTGCCGCCGAGACCGGCGACCAGACCGTGAGCGCCAGCGCCGCCGACACGACCAGGGTGAGGAGACGCCTCACAGCCGGTCTCCCACCTCGACCGCGGCACGCTCGCCGGCGCGCACGGCGCCGTCCATGTAGCCGGTCCAGTACGTCGAGGTCTCGGTGCCGGCCCAGTGCACCCGTCCGAACGGCTTCCGGATCGCCGAGCCGAACTGGATCATGGTGCCCGGGGCGTAGTTGGCGACCGGCCCGCCGGTCGTCCAGCGCTCCTCGGTCCAGTCGTGCTCGACGTAGTCGATCGGGTGGAGCGCCTCCTCGCCGAACATCGCCGCGAAGCCCTCGAGCACGGCCGCCTTGCGGTCGGCCCTGGTCAGCACGCCGTACTGGCGCCAGGTGGCGCCGCCGACGAAGGCGAGCAGCACGCCGGGCTCGCCGCCCGCGGGTGAGTTGTCGAAGACGGCGCGGCAGGCGCCGGCGTCGTTGATGCCGAAGCCGTTGAGCCCGGCCTCGCGCCAGAAGGGCTTCTCGTAGACGGCGTCGCACTTCATCAGCTGGCCCATGTCGAGGTGGCGCAGCAGCTGGAGCCGCTTGGTGGGCAGCTGCGGGAACCAGTCGATGTCGAGCACCAGCGGCGGGGGAGCGGCGACGATGACCCGCTGGGCGCGCACCGCGCCGCGCGCGTTGTGCACGACGGCGCGGCCGTCCTTCTGCACGATCCTGTGCACCGGCGCGTGCAGCGCGACCACGTCGCCCAGCTGCTCGGCCACCCGCAGCGGCACCAGCTGCGAGCCGCCGACGAAGCGCCTCTCCTGGGCGCCGCCCGCCGTGTCGGAGTTGCGGGCGAAGGTGCCGACGTTCTTCTCGTTGCCGGAGCAGGCGACGTACCAGAGCACGTAGAGCAGGGAGAGCTCGTTGGGGTCGGCGCCGAAGCCGGGCTGGGTCCAGCACTCGATCAGGTTCTCCACGCCTGCGCCGTTGACGGCGTTGGCGCGGATCCACTCGCCGAGGGTCATCGCGTCCCAGTCGGCGGCGCTCGGGTGGGTCCACGGTGCGTCGACGGGGATCTCGGCGGCCATCATGTCAATGCGCTGCAGCAGGACGGCGGCGTCCGGGAGGATCGTCGGGTCCGGGGGGACGGTGCCGGAGTACTCCGTGCGGCCCGTCGTCGACGAGACGTAGACGCTGTTGCCGGTGTTGTACTCGGGGAACGTCGGCACCTTCATCTCGCGCGCCAGCCGGGCGATGTGGTCCTGGGTCGGGCCGATGAAGGCGCCGCCGGACTCGATGGTGGCGCCGTGGGTGCCGGGCCCCTTCAGGTGGTGGTTGAGCACCCGGCCGCCGACGCGGCCCCGTGCCTCGACGAGCAGCACGTCGTGGCCGCGGTGGGCGAGCTTGCGGGCGGCGACCAGGCCGGAGATGCCACCGCCCACGACCACGACGTCGACCTGACGCGGCAGCGAGCCCTGGCGGGAGCCGGCGGCGACCGCGTCGTGCAGGGCGCCGGTGCCGAGGGCGAGGCCGCCGAGCGAGGTACTGCCGAGCAGCAGGCGGCGGGTGAGCAGGGGCTGGGTCATCGTGGCGGCTCCTGGCTGGATCTGGAGGTGCGTGTCAGATTCGTGGTCGTGCCCTGCACTCCGGTCGCGGTGTCGACGCCCTGACAACGAGGGACATCGCCGAAGGTGCCGGTGCGCCGGTCGCGTCGCTCCCGGTCGCGGGGCTGGTCCGGACCACCATGCTCGCGTTCGTGCGTGTCCACCACCGTCGGCCCGCCTTCGTGGAGATCTACCTGCGGGGGCGCAACAATGCCGCTGTCCATCGCTTCGGGCGCGAGCACAGCGCCCGGGTCGCCCAGATGCTGCAGGAGTACGCCGTGGAAGCTGGCCTCGCCACCACCGAGCTGACCCCGACCATGGCGCGCCTGGCCGTCGAGAAGGGCCGCGCTCTGGTCACCGCCCACCTCGAGCGACACGCGACGCCCGCGGGTCTCACCGGGATCGCTCGATGAGCGCCGAGGCCGTCGACACCGCCGCCCTGCGTGCCGCGGTCGCCGACGCGGCGCTCCGGCTCGCGGACGTCGGCCTGCTCGTCGGTGCGGCCGGCAACGTCAGTGCCCGCGCCGGCGACCTGGTCGCGGTGACCGGCACCGGGATCGTGCTCGCGAGGTGCCGCCCGGAGGACGTCACCGTGGTCGACCTCGACGGCCACGTGGTCCTCGGCGACCGGGGGCCCACCTCCGAGCTCGAGCTGCACCTCGGGATCTACCGCGACCACGGTCCCGACAAGGTCCTCGGCGTCGTCCACACGCACGCGCCGTACTCCACCGCCGTGGCCTGCGTGCTCGACGTGCTGCCCGTCATCCATTACCAGCAGCTGCTGCTGGGCGGCGATATCCGGGTAGCGCCGTACGCCACTTTCGGCACCGAGGAGCTGGCCGGCCACGTGCGCGCCGCGCTGACCGACCGCACCGCCGCGCTGATGGCCAACCACGGCTCGGTCGCGATCGGGAAGACCCTCGACGTCGCGGTGGAGGGCGCCTACCTGCTTGAGTGGCTGGCCCAGCTCCACCACCGCGCGACCGCCCTCGGGACCCCGCGACAGCTCACCCACGACGAACAGGCCGCGGTCGTGATGGCCGCGATCGTGCGCAACTACGGACCCCTGGGGGACAAGCCATGAAGGTCGCGACCGTGGGCGTGCACGTCCTCGACACGCACGTCATCGGCATCGAGTCGATCCCCGACGGCTCCGACGGCCAGCTCGTCGAGACGATCCGGATGTCACCGGCCGGCACCGCCGGGGGTACGGCGGTCGTGCTCAGCCGCCTCGGCGCGGAGGTGCTCGGCTTCGGCGCCGTCGGCGAGGACCCGATCGCCACCAGCCTGCTCGCGCTGCTCACCCGGGAGGGTGTCGACGTCACCGGGCTGGTGCGCAAGCCCGGTCACCAGACCTCGGCGTCGGTGATCCCGGTGCGGCCGAACGGCGACCGGCCCGCGTGGCACTGCATCGGCGCCAACGGCGCCTTCACCCTCGACGACCTCGACCGCGAGGCGCTCGACGGCATCACCCACCTGCACCTCGGTGGCCCGGAGTTCCTGGGCGGCGAGGCGGCCGGCCGGCTGCTCGCCCACGCCCGGTCGATCGGGGCCACCACGTCGCTCGACGTCCTGGCGCCGGGCGACCCCGACCTGCTCGCCTGGATCGCCGACGCGCTGCCGCACACCGACTACCTGCTGCCGAACGACGAGCAGGTGCTCGGCTTCACGGGTGCCTCGTCGCTCGCCGACGGCGCGCGGGCGCTGGTCGACGCGGGCGCCGGCTGCGTGGCCGTCACCCAGGGTTCGAGGGGCGCGCTCGTCGTCACCGCCGACGAGACGGTCGAGGTGCCGGCGTACGTCGTCGACGTGGTCGACACGACCGGCTGCGGTGACGCCTTCTCGGCAGGCTTCCTGCGTGGGCTCTCGCTCGGCCGCGACCTGCGCGGCGCCGCCGAGCTCGGCTGCGCCACCGCGGCCCAGGTGGCGCAGGGGCTCGGCACCGACGCGGGTTCCTACGACCTGGAGTCCGTGCTCGCCTTCATGGGCTAGCGGCTCGGCCGCGCCAGCCGGTCGAGGAAGGCCACCAGCAGCGCCTCGCGCATCGCGGGCGAGGCGAGGTCGAGCATCGCGTTGACCTCGGCCATCCGGCCGGGGAGCGCGAGACCGCCGTCGTCACTGCCGCCGACCAGTCCGGCGGCCACGAGCAGGCCGTCGAAGTCGTCGTCCGAGAGCGCCGCCGGGTCGAGCGTCTCGATGAACGCCGCGACCCCGGGGTCGACGCCCACCGGTCCGGCCGCCACGGCGGCGGCGACCGACTCGGTGAGCGCGGAGAGGAACTCGTCGACGTGCGCCAGCGTGGCGGCGCTGACGGAGAGGTGGATGTTGGGCGGTTGGCCGCCGTACGACATCTGGGGCTGGACGTACCAGTCGCGCGCGGCCATCTCGTCGCAGATCGTGAAGGCGTCGCAGGTCTCGTCGGTGGCCAGCGCGACCAACGTGGAGTCGGGCGCCGCGACCAGGTGCAGCTCCGGGATGTCCGCGACCCCGGCGACGATCCGGTCGACGGCGTCGAAGACGTCGCGGGTGAGCTTCTCGTAGCCCGCGTCACCCAGGGCCTGCACGACCGCCCAGGCCCCGGCGAGCGGCCCACCCGACTTGGTCGACTGGATGGTCGAGTTGAGCATCGTGTAGCCGGGCCAGTCGGCGTGCGCGAAGTACTGCGGGCGCCGGTGCGCCGGCGAGCGGTGCAGCAGCACCGAGGTGCCCTTGGGGGCGTAGGCGTACTTGTGGGTGTCGACCGAGATCGAGGTGACGCCGTCGACCGCGAAGGTCCACGGGGGCACGGCGCGACCGATCCGGGCCGCGTACGGCAGCACCCAGCCGCCGATGCACGCGTCGACGTGGCAGCGGATCCCGCGCTCGGCCGCGGCCGCGGCGACCGGCGGCACGGGGTCGACGACGCCGTGGGCGTACGACGGGGCCGAGACGACGACCAGCACGGTGCGCTCGGGCGCCGCGTCGACGGCCTCGACCATCGCGGCGGCGTCGGCGCGGAAGTCGGGCCCGACCGGGACCACGACGGCCTCGACGCCGAAGTAGTGCGCGGCCTTGAGGAACGCCGCGTGCACGGTCGAGGGCACGACCATCCGCGGGCGGTCGACGTCGGGGCGGCTGTCGCGCGCGCCCTGGACCGCCAGCAGGCACGACTCGGTGCCGCCCGACGTGACCGTCCCGACCGCCTCGGGCGGCGCGTCGAGGAGGTCGGCCGTGAACCCGACCAGCTCGTTCTCCATCCGGAGCAGGCTCGGGAACGCGGTCGGGTCGAGCCCGTTGGAGCCGGCGTACGCCGCGACCGCCTCGCGGCCGATCCGGTCGACGTCGGGCAGGCCGGAGTCGTAGACGTAGGCCAGGGTGCGGCCGCCGTGCACGGGCAGGTCGGCCGCCTGCATCGTCCGCAGGCGGGAGAGGGGGTCGTCGCTCATGCGGGGTCCCCGGCGAGAGCGGAGCGCAGCGAGCATGGTGCTGGGGTGATCATGCCGCCACGGTCTCATTCACCTCGTCGGCGGTGAGCGTGTAGCGCCGCAGCCACCACAGGCTGCCCAGCACGAGCGCGGCCGGGAGGATGGAGAAGCCGAGGGTGATCGCGGTGAGGGCCGAGTCGGGCTGGGCGATGTCGCCGTCGGTCGACGAGCGGTAGCCGCCGATCGCGAGCACGACCGCGAAGGCGCCGGGACCGAGCGCCAGGCCGAGGGTCTCGCCGGCGGTCCAGACCCCGGTGTAGACGCCGGCCCGGTTGGAGCCGGTACGCCGCGCGTCGACGGCGGCGGCATCGGGCAGCATCGCGAGCGGGAAGACCTGGCAGCCGGCGTAGCCGACCCCGACCAGGACCACCGCGAGGTAGACGACCGCCGGCGGCGCGACCTGGGCCGTCGTCGCGAGCAGGGCGCCGGCCGCGAGGATCACCGAGGAGGCGACGTAGCCCTGCTTCTTGCCCATCCGGGTGCCGAGCGCGGACCAGACCGGCGTCAGCAGGAGGGCGGGCCCGACGAAGCAGACGAACAGGATCGTGGCCGCCCCCTTCTTGCCGAGCACGTCCTCGGCCAGGTAGTCGACGCCGGCGAGCATGCAGCCGGTGGCGAGGGCCTGGACGACGAAACAGGTGAGCAGGAAGCGGAAGTCGCGGGCGGTCGCCACGATCCGCAGCTGGTCGCGCAGGCTGCCGGCGCCGGGCTGCGGCGCGGCGACCGGCGCGTGGCGGGTGCCGACGTACGCGCTGACGACGCCGACGAGGATGATCGCGGCCATCGCGACGCCCATCACGCGGTAGCCCGCGCGGCCGCCGACGGCGTCGCGGATCAGCGGGGCGGTCGCGCCGGCGAGCATGATCGTGAAGGCCAGGATCGCCACCCGCCAGGTCATCAGGCGGGTGCGCTCGTCGTACGAGCCGGTCATCTCGGCGGGCATCGCGACGTAGGGCACCTGGAAGAACGCGTACGCCGTCGCGCAGCCGACGAAGAGGACGAGCACCCACAGGGCCTCGAGCCCGGTCGCCATCTCGGGGGCGGCGAAGAGCAGCGCGAAGCCGAGGGCGAGCGCGAGCCCCGCGCGCAGCAGCCACGGCCGGCGCGGGCCTCGGGCGTCGACGGTGCGGTCGCTGATCCGGCCGGCGATCGGGTTGAGGACCACGTCCCAGGCCTTCGGCAGGAACACGATGAACCCGGCCAGGATGGCCGCGATCCCGAGGCTGTCGGTGAGGTAGGGCAGGAGCATCAGCCCGGGCACGGTGCCGAACGCGCCCGTGGCGACCGAGCCCGAGCCGTAGCCCAGCCGGACGCTCCTCGGCAGGCGGTCGGTCGCTGGCATGGGGGGAGGCTAGCGTCCGTTCTGCCTGTCCGCCCTAGCGCGAGAGGGCGCGCGAGCCGCCGGAGCCGTACCGGCGCTTCGGGTTGGAGCCGATCGCGTCCGGTGAGGCCACCTTCTTCGCCACGGTCTTCTTGGCGGGAGCTGCCTTCTTCGCGGGTGCGGCCTTCTTGGCGGGAGCTGCCTTCTTCGCGCCAGCTGCCTTCTTCGCGGGAGCGGCCTTCTTCGCGCCCGCTGCCTTCTTCGTCGCAGCGACCTTCTTCCCGGGCTTGCGCGCCGCCACCTTCGTGGCGTCCGCGCCCGACCACTGGGCGATCCACTCGTCCAGCACCGCCCAGGTCGTCCGGCGGGCCGCGCGGCCGGTGAGCATGCCGAGGTGACCGCCGGGCACGATCTCGAAGCGCACGTCGCGGGAACCGGAGAGCAGGTCGACGACCGGCTTGACCGACCCGACCGGGGCGATGCCGTCGGTCGAGCCCGCGAAGACCAGCACCGGCGCACTGACCGCGGACAGCGACACCTGCTGGTCGCCGATCTCGACGGTGCCGCTCGCGAGCGCGTTGCCCTTGGCGAAGCGGTGGTAGAGCTGTCCGAAGCTGCGGCCGGGGTAGGCGGTCATCCTCGACGTGAACCGGTCGACCGCCTCGAGCTGGGCCAGGAAGTCGGTGTCGTCGAGGTGCGACGCGATCGCCAGTGGCTTGGTCACCAGCTTCTGGAACGACGAGAGCTGGAAGGCCCACCGCACCAGGGGCGTCGGCGCGCCGCCGGCGGCCCGGTAGGCGCGGGTCACGAGCCCGCGACCCTCGGTCAGGTTGAGGAGCGGCCGCAGCGGCGCGACCAGTGGCACCTTCGCCACGTCGACCGGCGAGCCGATGACCGACAGCGACGCGATCGGGAGGTCGGGGGAGCCGGCGGCGGCGAGCATCGCGAAGATCCCGCCGAGGCTCCAGCCGACGACGTGCACGGGCCGGCCACCGGCGTGCGCCGAGACCTCGCGGACGGCGGTGGGCACGACCTCCTCGACCCAGTGCTCGAGCCCGAGGTTGCGGTCGCGGAAGGAGACCTCGCCGTACTCGACCAGGTACGTCGGGCGCCCCCCGGCCACGAAGTGCTCGACCAGCGAGCAGCCCCGGCGCAGGTCGAAGCAGATCGCCGGCGCGGCCAGCGGCGTGACCAGGAGGACCGGGTCGCCCTGGGAGCGGACGTTGGCGGCGGGCCGGTAGTGATAGACCTCCCGCAGCATGCCGTCGTCGATCAGCGTGCGGGGCATCGGGCGCAGGTCCGCGAGCCCGCCGTAGAGCAGCAGGTGGGCCACGTTGCCGGCAGCCGAGACGACCTGGTCGGGCTTCGGCACGAGGTCCATGCTCGCGAAACTACCCGACCCGGTGGGATACGTTGCGGCCATGGGCTTCTTCGACTTCCTGCGGGACAGCCCGCGCTACGCCGACACCCCGGCCAGTATCGCGCGTCTGAACAAGCGCCATCGGTTCCTCATCGACCCCTACGTCGATGACATCAAGGGTGCCTCGGTCCTCGACCTCGCGTCCCACGACGGCCGCTGGTCCTACGCGCTGAGTGCGGCGGGCGCGCGCGAGGTGCTCGGGATCGAGGGTCGCGCGGAGTCGATCGAGCAGTGGGCGGCCTACCCCGAGGGCCCGGTCAAGGACCGCGTGAGCTTCGTGCACGGAGACGTCTACGAGGAGTTGCCGCGCCTGGTCGCCGAGGGCCGGCAGTTCGACGTGGTCGCGCTGTTCGGGCTCTTCTACCACGTGATGGACCACTACAACCTGCTCAAGCTGATCTACGCGGTGAAGCCCAAGCTGATCATCATCGACAGCGAGTTCTACATCAGCCCGGACCCCACCGTGCGGATCGCCCGGGAGAAGACCGACAACCGGCTCAACTCGATCGAGCACATCCCCGGGCAGAAGCGGGCGCCGATGGGGTTCCCCAGCCGGAGCGCCCTCGAGGTGATGGCCGCGACGCTGGGCTACGGCGTCGAGTGGGCCGACTGGGGCACCGTCCCCCCGGATCGGCGCAACGGCCTGGCGTCCTACTACCGCGAGCCTCCCGAGTGGAAGGTCCGCGACACCTGCGCGCTGCGCCCGCTCGCGGCGGAGTAGGCGCTAGGAACGACGGGCCGGCCGGACCGTCTTGCCGTGCGAGGGGCGGACGGCGGTGAGCTCGGCGAGGAAGCTGTCGGCCCAGGCGGCGACGTCGTTCTGGCTCACGGTCTTGCGCATCGCCTTCATCCGGCGGGTCACCTCGCGCTCGTCGGCCCGGAAGGCCTCGAGCAGCGCCGACTTCATCCCGTTGATGTCGTAGGGGTTGATCAGCCAGGCCTGGCGCAGCTCCTCGGCGGCGCCGGCGAACTCGGAGAGCACCAGCGCGCCGTCGTTGTCGTAGCGGCAGGCGACGTACTCCTTGGCGACCAGGTTCATCCCGTCGCGGTACGGCGTCACGACCATCACGTCGGCGGCCCGGTAGAGCGCGGCCATCTCCTCTCGGGGGAACGAGGAGTGCATGTAGCTGATCGCGGGGCGGCCGATGCGGCCGAGGTCGCCGTTGATCCGGCCGACCAGCCGGTCGATCTCGTCGCGGAGGATCCGGTACTGCTCGACCTGCTCGCGTGACGGTGTCGCGACCTGGACGAACACGGCGTCCTCGACGTCGAGCTCACCCTCGGCGATCAGCTCGCTGAAGGCACGGAGCCGGGCGTAGATGCCCTTCGTGTAGTCGAGGCGGTCGATGCCCAGGAAGATCTTGCGCGGGTTGCCGAGCTGCTCGCGGATCTCGGCGGCGCGGTCCACGACCCCCTCGGAGCGGGCGAGCTCCTCGAAGCCCGCGGCGTCGATGGAGATGGGGAACGCCGCGGCCCGCACGGTGCGGCCGTCGGGCAGGTAGACGAGGTCACGGTGGGTCTTGTGGCCGACCCGCTGCCGCACCAGGCGGACGAAGTTCTGGGACGCACCGGCGAGCTGGAAGCCGACCAGGTCGGCTCCGAGCAGGCCCTCGAGGATCTGGCGCCGCCACGGCAGCTGCTGGAAGAGCTCGGCCGGAGGGAACGGGATGTGCAGGTAGAAGCCGATCCGCAGGTCGGGACGCAGCTCGCGGAGCATCTGCGGGACCAGCTGGAGCTGGTAGTCGTGGACCCAGACCGTCGCGTCCGCGGCGGCGACCTCGGCGGCCTTCTCGGCGAAGCGCTGGTTGACCGACACGTAGGCGTCCCACCACTCTCGGTGGAACTCCGGCTTGGCGACGAGGTCGTGGTAGAGCGGCCACAGGGTGGCGTTGGAGAAGCCCTCGTAGAAGTTCTCGATCTCGTCCTGGCTCATCGTCATCGGGACGAGGTGGAGGCCTTCGTCCTCGAAGGGCTCGAGGTCGCTCTCGGTGCCGCCGGGCCAGCCGATCCAGGTGCCGTCGTTGGCGCGCATCACCGGTTCGATGGCGCTGACCAGGCCGCCCGGTGACCGACGCCAGCCGGGCGTCCCGTCGGCGAGCGTCACCCGGTCGACGGGCAGGCGGTTCGCGACGATGACCAGGTCAGCCGAGCCAGAGGAAGCCACGCCTTCACCTTAGGCGAGGGCCTCAGGGCGCGAGGTGGTGGCTCGGGTCGCCGGTCGGGGGGCCGCTGTCGTCGTCACCGGCGTCGATGCGCTCGGCGTGTCGGACTCACGAGAAGCTGACGCCCACCTGCGCGCGCAGCTCGTCCATCTGGCGCATCAGCGCCAGCGTCTGCTCGTGCGGGACCAGCGGGCTCTCGCGCAGTCCCTCGCGCAGGCACCGGCCGACCTCGGCGATCTCGTTGCCGTAGCCCTGCCCGATGATCGGCTCGGCGCCGAGGATCTCGACCGGCTCGCCCGGCTCGACGACCCAGCTGCCCTCACCCTCGGCGTACGGCGTGAACACGGCCTTCGCCGGGTGGTGGAAGTCGTCGAGGTCGATCCGCCCGGTGCTGGTGCCGATCTCGGCCCTGCGTGAGGAGTACGACGTGATCGAGGCCGTCATCGTCGCGAGGGCGCCGCCTGGGTAGCGCCCGGCGATCGCGATGTCGAGGTCGATGCCGCGGTCGGAGAGGTCGGCGGTCGCGGTCAGCCGCTCGACCGGTCCGAGCATCAGCTGGGCGAAGGTGAGCGGGTAGATCCCGATGTCGAGGAGTGCCGAGGCGCCGAGCGCCGGGTCGAACATCCGGTCGTCGGGTCCCGCGTCGACGCGCGACCCGAGCTCGGCGTGCAGCTGGCGGGGCGCGCCGAGCTCGCCGCTGCCCAGCCGCTCGCGCAGCTCGCGGATCACCGGGTGGCAGGCCATCCACATCGCCTCCATGAGGAAGCGGTCGTGCTCGCCGGCCAGCCGGCCCATCTCCGCGGCGGCCGCGGTGTCGAGGGCGAGCGGCTTCTCGCAGAGCACGTGCTTGCCGGCCTCGAAGCAGAGCCGGGCGTTGTCGAGGTGGAGGGCGTGCGGGGTGGCGATGTAGACCACGTCCACGGTCGGGTCGGCGACCAGCTCGGCGTAGGAGCCGTACGCCGCGGCCGCGCCGTGCTGGTCGGCGAAGGCCCGGGCGCTCTCGGGCCGGCGAGAGCCGACCGCGGCGAGCCGGGCGCCGGGCACGAGGGCCAGGTCGCGGGCGAACTCATGCGCGATCTTGCCGGTGGCGAGGATGCCCCAGCCGATGGATTCCATGACCGCACGCTATCGGGAGCGACTCGCGGGGCGGGCGAATGACATCGTTGTGGTTCGTCACCTACAGTGATCCTGACCAGCACTGCCGGACCGAGCGGGGGAGGACCTGATGGACGCCGCGAACGCCCTCGGTGACGACGCCGTCGTCGCGCCGAGCCTGACCGAGCGCGACGCCGAGATCCTCGACTTCGAGCGCCAGTGGTGGAAGTACGCCGGCGCCAAGGAGACCGCGGTCCGGGAGAAGTTCGACATGTCGTCCACCCGCTACTACCAGGTCCTCAACGCGCTGATCGACCGGCCGGAGGCCCTCGAGGCCGACCCGCTGCTGGTCCGGCGCCTGCGGCGCCTGCGGTCCGCCAGGCAGCGTCAGCGGTCCGCGCGCCGTCTCGGCTTCGAGGTCTGAGCGCGATGGCGAGCAAGCGCGTGCGCAACCAGCGCGGGGTCGTCTTCCCGTCACCGGTCGTGATGCTGAGCGTCATCGCGGTCGCCATGGCCGCGGTCGCGTTCGTCGCGACCCGCGGCGGCGAGCCGACCGAGCGCGAGGTCACCACGGTGTCCAACCCCCGGCCGAGCGAGACGCCGTCGCCGACGCCGACGGCGACGCCCACGAAGGACAAGCCGGCCAAGCCGGTCGTCAAGCGCGGCAAGGTCTACGTCGAGGTCTACAACAACTCCGGGATCACCGGCCTCGCTGGCCGCGTCGCGGACCGGGCGACCACCGTCGGCTGGCAGGTCGTCGGCTCGGACAACTGGTACGGCACCATCCCGACCACCACGGTCTACTACCCCCAGCGGCTCAAGGCCGCCGCCAAGGTGCTCGCCCTCGACCTCGGTGTGCAGCGCACGGCCCCGGCGGTCGGCGCGATGAAGCTCGACCGGCTCACGCTGATCCTGACCGCGCCGCTGTCCTGACCCGCCGGCGGTCCCCGACGGTGTGGTGTCGGTCCCACTCGCGGCGGTGACCGCACGCCGTACGACCCGGTCATGGTTGGGTTGAGCCATGGAGTTCACCTCCCTCGACGGCGAGCGTCGGTACGCCGAGCTCGTGCGCGCGGCGGCAGGCTGCGTCGTGGGGCTGGACTTCGACGGCACCCTGTCGCCGATCGTCGACGACCCCGAGGCGGCTCACATCCACCCGGACGCGTCCGCGGTGCTGGTCGACCTCGCCACCCAGGTGGCCGCCGTCGCGGTGATCACCGGCCGACCGGCGCGCCAGGCGCTCGACCTCGGCGGGCTCGAGGAGGTCGGCGTCGCGATCGCCGACGCGGGCAAGGAGCTCTACGTCTTCGGCCAGTACGGCAACGAGCGCTGGTCGTCGACCAACCGGCGGGTGATCTCGCCCCGGCCGCCGCACGGGATCGCGACGTTCGAGCGGGACCTGCCCCGGGTGCTCCGGGCGGCTGGTGCCGCTGACGCCTGGGTGGAGGAGAAGGGGCTCGCGGTCGCCGTCCACACCCGCCGGCTCCCCGACCCCGACGGCGCCCTGGAGCGGCTGCTCGGGCCGCTGGGCGACCTCGCCGAGCGGCACGGCCTGGTCGTGGAGCCCGGCCGCCACGTCCTCGAGGTGCGCTCGCCCGGCATGCACAAGGGGCTCGCCGTCGACACCCTGGTCTCCGAGCTGGACGCCCGCGCGTTCTTCTTCGCCGGTGACGACCTGGGCGACATCGAGGCGTTCGAGGCGGTGGCTGCGCTGCGCGAGCGCGGCCTGCCGACGCTGCTGGTCTGCTCCGCCTCGTCGGAGCAGAGCGCGCTGGTGCCGCTCTCCGACGTGGTCGTCAAGGGGCCCGAGGGCGTGCTCGACCTGCTGCGCCAGCTCACCGCCGACGCCCGGGACAGCCGGGCCTGACGTCGTTCCCCTGTTCGCTGTCGACGAACAGGAGGGGTTCTCCGGAACACCCTCGCCCCCGCGGAAGTTGAGTCCACACAACTCAAGTTTTCCGAAAGCGAGGACATCGTGTCCGTCACCCGTCTTCCCGTTCTGTTCGTGTCCGACCTGGTCGTGCTGCCGGGCATGGTCGTCCCGCTCGAGCTCGACGAGTCCTCCCAGGCGGCGATCGACGCCGCCCGGGCCAGCAGCGACGGTCGCCTGCTCGTCGCGCCCCGGCTCGAGGACCGCTACGCGTCGTACGGCGTGGTCGCGACCGTCGAGCGGGTCGGCCGCTTCAGCGGCGGCAGCCCCGCCGCGGTGCTCAAGGCCGAGCAGCGCGCCCGCATCGGCAGCGGCGTCACCGGCCCCGGCGCGGCCCTCTGGGTCGAGGCCGAGCCCGTGGACGAGCACGTCTCCGACCACGCCCGCGAGCTGGCCGAGGAGTACAAGCGGCTCGTCATCGCGGTGCTCCAGCGCCGTGAGGCCTGGCAGATCATCGACCAGGTCCACCAGATGAGCGACCCGAGCGCCATCGCCGACGCCGCCGGCTACGCGCCGTACCTCTCCACCGAGCGCAAGCGCGAGCTGCTCGAGAACCCCGACGTCGAGTCGCGGCTCGAGACCCTGATCGGGTGGACCCGCGACCACCTCGCCGAGTCCGAGCTCACCGACAAGATCGGCGAGGACGTCCGCGAGGGCATGGAGAAGAGCCAGCGCGAGTTCCTGCTGCGCCAGCAGCTCGCCGCGATCCGCAAGGAGCTCGGCGAGGGCGAGCCCGAGGGTGCGGACGACTACCGCTCCCGGGTCGAGGCCGCCGACCTGCCCGAGGCGGTCCGCGAGGCCGCGCTCAAGGAGGTCGACAAGCTCGAGCGCGCCAGCGACCAGAGCCCCGAGTCCGGCTGGATCCGCACCTGGCTCGACACCGTGCTCGAGCTGCCGTGGGGCGTCACGACCGAGGACTCGACCGACGTCGTCGCCGCCCGTGCCGTGCTCGACGCCGACCACCACGGCCTCGACGAGGTCAAGGAGCGGATCGTCGAGTACCTCGCCGTCCGCAACCGCCGGGCGTCGCGCGGGCTCCAGGTCGTCGGCGGCCGTGGCTCGGGTGCCGTCATCCTGCTCGCCGGCCCGCCCGGAGTCGGCAAGACCTCCCTGGGGGAGTCGGTCGCGCGCACCATGGGCCGGAAGTTCGTCCGCGTCGCCCTCGGCGGCGTCCGCGACGAGGCCGAGATCCGCGGCCACCGGCGCACGTACGTCGGTGCGCTCCCGGGCCGCATCGTGCGGGCCATCAAGGAGTCCGGCTCGATGAACCCGGTCGTGCTGCTCGACGAGGTCGACAAGGTCGGCGCCGACTACCGCGGCGACCCGGCCGCGGCGCTGCTCGAGGTGCTCGACCCGGCGCAGAACCACACGTTCCGCGACCACTACCTCGAGCTCGACCTGGACCTCTCCGACGTGCTGTTCATCGCCACCGCCAACGTGGTCGAGCAGATCCCGTCGGCGCTGCTGGACCGGATGGAGCTGGTCACCCTCGACGGCTACACCGAGGACGACAAGGTCGCCATCGCCCGCGACTTCCTGCTGCCCCGGCAGCTGGAGCGGGCGGCGCTGACCGCCGACGAGGTCACGGTCTCCGACGCGGCGCTGCGCGAGATCGCGGCGAACTACACCCGCGAGGCCGGCGTACGCCAGATGGAGCGGCTGCTCGCCAAGGCGCTGCGCAAGGTCGCGACGAGGCTGGCGACGGGGGAGACCCGCGTCGACATCGACGAGCCCGACCTCAAGGACCTGGTCGGGCGGCCGCGGTTCACCCCGGAGGCGCACGAGCGCACCTCGGTGCCGGGCGTCGCGACCGGGCTGGCCGTGACCGGGCTGGGCGGTGACGTGCTCTTCATCGAGGCGTCGGCGTCCGACGGCAAGGCCGGTCTCACCCTGACCGGTCAGCTCGGCGACGTGATGAAGGAGTCGGCGCAGATCGCGCTGTCCTTCGTCCGCGCCCACGCTGCCGAGCTCGGCGTCGAGCCGGCGTTCTTCGACAAGTCGATCCACGTGCACGTGCCGGCCGGCGCGACGCCCAAGGACGGCCCGTCCGCGGGCATCACGATGGTCACGGCGCTGACGTCGCTGGCCACCGGTCGCCCGGTGCGCTCCGAGGTCGGCATGACCGGCGAGGTCACCCTCAACGGCCGGGTGCTGCCGATCGGTGGGCTCAAGCAGAAGCTGCTCGCCGCCCAGCGCAACGGCCTCACCGAGGTGTTCGTGCCGCTGCGTAACGAGCCGGACCTCGACGACGTGCCCGCCGACGTACTGGAGACGCTGACGGTGCACGTGGTCGGCGACGTCATGGACGTGGTCCGCGGCGCGCTCTCTCCTGCCGACGCGCCCGCGGCGACCGTCGCCGCCTGACCGATCGGGGGGGGGGTAGTCCCTGACGATCGAGGGGTTCGAGTGGCTCCTCGACCCCGATTTCGTCAGGGACTACCCCCCGATGTGGCGGCCATCCAGCATCTGGACGCGATGTGCACATGCTGAGACGGCCGGTTAGTGTTTCTCCCAGCTCATCAAGAGGGACAGAGGGATACGGCCCTGTGAAGTCCCGGCAACCGCCGCGAGCCTCCGCCGCCCAGCAGAGTGGGATGCGGTTCGCGGAAACGGTGCCAATTCCGTCCGGCGCGAGAGTCGCAGCCGGAGAAGATGAGGAGGAGGACTTCATGAGCGCTGTCACCGCCGAAAAGACCACGACCCTGCGCGCGGGCGCGTTCGGCAACGCGACCTCGTTGTCGTGTCGCGAGTGTGGCCATCTGGTCGAGCTGGGCCCCCACTACGCGTGTCCGGAGTGCTTCGGCCCGCTGGAGATCGCCTACGACTTCCCGCAGATCACCCGCGAGGAGATCGAGGCCGGTCCCGCGAACATCTGGCGCTACAAGGCGCTGCTGCCGGTGCCGAGCGACATCGAGCAGAGCCCCAACATGGAGCCCGGTTTCACCCGGCTGCTCAGGGCCGACAACCTCGGCCGCACCCTGGGCATCGACAACCTGTGGGTGAAGGACGACTCCACCAACCCCACCAACTCCTTCAAGGACCGGGTCGTCGCGTGCGCGCTGAGCGCCGCCACCGAGTTCGGCTCGAAGGTCTTCGCCTGCCCGTCGACCGGCAACCTCGCCAACGCGGTCGCCGCCGCCGGTGCCCGCGCCGGCATCAAGACGGTCGTCTTCATCCCGAGCAACCTCGAGCAGCCCAAGCAGATCAACTCGGCCGTCTACACCGACGCGCTGGTCGCCGTGGACGGCAACTACGACGACGTCAACCGGCTCGCCTCCGAGATCGCGGGCGAGGAGGACGGCTGGGCGTTCGTGAACGTCAACGTCCGCCCCTACTACGCCGAGGGCTCCAAGACCCTGGGCTACGAGATCGCCGAGCAGCTCGGCTGGCGGCTGCCCGACCAGATCGTGATCCCGGTCGCGAGCGGCTCGCAGCTCACCAAGGTGCACAAGGCCTTCCAGGAGCTGGTCAAGCTCGGGCTCGTCGAGGACAAGCCCTACAAGGTGTACGGCGCGCAGGCCGAGGGCTGCTCCCCGGTCTCGGTCGCCTACAAGGCCGGCGTCGACGCGATCCGTCCGGTCAAGCCGGACACCATCGCCAAGAGCCTCGCCATCGGCAACCCGGCCGACGGGATCTACGTGCTCGACATCTGCCGCGAGACCGGCGGTGCGGTCGAGGACATCACCGACGACCAGGTCCGCGAGGCGATCGTGCTGCTGGCCCGCACCGAGGGCATCTTCACCGAGACCGCCGGCGGCACCACGGTCGGCGTCCTGAAGAAGCTCGTCGAGACCGGCCAGCTCGACCCCACGCTCGAGACCGTCGTCATCAACACCGGCCACGGGCTCAAGACCCTCGACGCGGTCTCCGGCTCCGTCGGACCGGCCGCGACCATCGAACCGTCGTACGCCGCGTTCGCCGCCACCGGCATCGCCTGACCACCGAAAGAAGAGGACTGTGACCGTCTCCGTCCGGATCCCGACCATCCTGCGCACCTACACCGGCGGCGAGTCCGAGGTGAGCGCGGCCGGCGCCACGCTCGCCGAGGTGCTCGACGACCTCGACGCGAACTACAGCGGGATCAAGGGCCGCGTCCTCGACGACGCCGGCGACCTGCGCCGCTTCGTGAACGTCTACGTCGGCAACGACGACGTGCGCTTCCTCGACAACCTGGCCACGCCCACCCCCGACGGCACCCAGATCTCGGTCATCCCGGCCGTCGCCGGCGGCTGCTGATTTCGCTTGTAACGCGGGGTTAGGACCTCTGGTGACCCCGTTCTAACGGGTTCGTAGTGGGTCTAACGCCGCGTTACAGCTGGGCGCGGCGCTCGATGAGGTGCGCCCGCTCGGCGAGGTTCGCGCAGCGGCCGACGGCCTCGTCGTACGCCGTGCGGGCGTCGTCGAGGCGACCGGCCCTGGCGAGGAGCTCGGCCCGGGCGGCCGGCAGCCGGTGACCGGGAAGCACCAACCCGTCGAGCAGCGCGAGACCGGCCTCCGGGCCGGCATCCTCCGCCACCGCGACCGCGCGGTTGAGCCGCACCACCGGTGATCCCGTGAGCTCCTCCAGCTCGGCGTAGCGGGCGGCGATCCGCGACCAGTCCGTGTCGGCGGCGGTCGGCGCGATCGCGTGCTCGGCGGCGATCAGCGCCTGGAGCAGGTACGGCGAGGCCGGCGCGTCCACCAGCGGCGCCAGCAGTGCGAGCGCCTCGGCCACCTCGTCGGCGTGCCACTGCGAGCGGTCCTGGTCGGGCAGCAGCACGAGCGTCCCGTCGGGGGTCACCCGGGCGTCGCGCCGGGAGTGCTGCACCAGCATCAGCGCCAGCAGGGCGTCGAGCTCGACGGCGCCGGAGAAGGACGCCGGCAGCAGCGACCGCAGCACCCGCACGAGCCGGATCGCCTCGCCCGCCACGTCCGCGCGCAGCACGTCGTTGCCGGATCCGGGTGCGTAGCCCGTGGTGAAGGCCAGGTAGGCGACGTCGGCGACGACCGCCACGCGCGACACCAGCTCCGGGCCGGCCGGCACGGAGAACGATGCTCCCGCCAGCTTCTTGCGCGAGCGGGTCAGCCGCGCGGCCATCGTCGGGGTCGGCACGAGAAAGAGCCGCGCCACGTCCTCGGTCGGCACACCGAGCACCAGCCGCAGCGTGAGGGCGGCCGCCGACCCCGGCGACAGCGACGGGTGCGCGCAGAGCAGCACCAGCCGCAGCCGCTCGTCGCGCACCGGCACGCCGGTGTCGGCCATCACCTGCTGGGCCTCCTCCTGCAACGACGCCTCCACCGCGAGGAGCGGCAGCTTCCGCGTGGCGACCGCCTCCGCGCGCAGCCGGTCGAGGATCCGGCGCCGGGCCGCGGTCAGCAGCCACGCGGGCGGGTTGTCCGGCGCGCCCGACGAGGGCCAGGCCCGGGCTGCGGCCTCGAACGCGTCGGCCAGCCCGTCCTCGGCGAGGTCGAGCCGACGGAACTGCGCGACGAGCAGGGCCAGCAACCTGCCCCACTCGTCGCGCAGGGCCGACTCGAGCGCTGTCACGTCCGGGTCACGTCGAGACGACCGGTCGGACCTCGACCGTGTACGCCGGCGGCAGCAGCCGCGCGACGTCGACCGCCGTCTCCAGGTCGGGCAGGTCGACGAGGTAGAACCCGCCCACCTGCTCGACGGTCTCGGCGTAGGGCCCGTCCCGGACGGCGTGCACGTCGCCCGCCGTCAGGGTCCGTGACCCGGCCGGGTCGGCGAGCGCCTCGCCCTGGAGCAGCGAGCCGCGCTCGCGCACCGCCTCGCTGAACGCCGTGAAGCAGTCGAAGACCGCCTGCTGCTCGGCGTCGGACGAGGCGGCCCACCGGTCGACGTGGTCCGCCTCGGCCATCAGGACGAGGAACTTCACCCCAGGTCTCCCGTGTGGTCGACGACCCCGCGCACCTCGATGGCGCCCTCGGTCAGGGCGAGCTCCCCGACGACCTGCATCAGGTCGTCGAGGTCGTCGCTCTCGACGACGTAGAAGCCGCCCAGCTGCTCGACCGTCTCGGCGTACGGCCCGTCGGTGACCGTGACACCCGCGCCGTCGTGCCGGACGACCCTGCCCTCGCGGGACCTGGTCAGCTCCTCGCCTGCGGTGATCGTGTGGCCGCGCTCGGCGAGGCTGCGGGCGAAGGTCTGGTGGGCTGCCATGGTCGTCTGCCGGTCGGCCTCGCTGCGGGCCTCCCAGGAGGTCTCCTCGCCCGAGATCAGCACCACGTAGGTCGTCATGCCGGGTCACCGCTGTGGTCGACGGCTGCGCGCACCTCGACCGCGCCCCCGGCGCCGGCGAGCACGCCGCACACCCCGAGCAGGTCGTCGAGGTCGTCGCTCTCGACGACGTAGAAGCCGGTCAGCTGCTCGACGGTCTCGGCGTAGGGGCCGTCGGTGACGGCGATGCCGGAGCCGTTCTGGCGCACGACCACGGCGTCGCGCGAGTGGGTCAGCTCGTTGCCGCCGGTGACCGTGTGGCCGCGCTCGGCGAGCAGGCGGGCGAACTCGCCGTGGGTGGCGTACATCGCGGCGCGCTGCTCCTCGGAGGCGGACTCCCAGGTGCTCTCGTCACCGGGGAGGAGGACGACGTACTGGGTCATGGTGGTTCCTCTCGACGTGGTGGATGAGTCTGTCACCGGGGTGACGGGCGGGCCCGGGTGAAATCGACAGCCCGGCTAGGAGATCTCTTGACACGGTGCGGTGCGCGCAGCACAGTGCGTGGTGGGAACGCTCCCATCGGCGTCCGGATCGAGGGGTTGACCGCGCGATGGCCCTCGGTCGGACGTGGGGTGCGCGCCGGGAACGGCGGTTCCCCGGCGGGCCCAGCCGTGCGGCGGACCCGGGGTCGCCTCGACGTCCCGGGCCCGTCGCCCGCGGCCCGACGCCGCGGCCGACCCCGGCGGCATACTGACGCCATGAGCCGCCCGCCCCGCACCCGGCCGACCCTCGAAGAGGTGGCCGCCCTCGCCGGTGTCGGCCGAGGCACCGCGTCGCGGGTCATCAACGGCGGCGAGAAGGTCTCCGAGCGCGCGCGAGGGGCGGTCGAGAAGGCGATCGCGGAGCTCGGCTACGTGCCGAACGCCGCCGCGCGGGCCCTGGTCACCCAGCGCACCGACGCCGTCGCCCTCGTCATCGCCGAGTCGGAGGAGCGGGTCTTCGGGGAGCCGTTCTTCGCCGGGATCATCCGCGGCATCGGGTCGGCCCTCGGCGAGGCGGACCGCCAGCTGGTGCTGCTCCTCGCCCAGGCCTCGCAGCGGCGCGGCGGGCTGGACCACTACCTCACGCGCCAGCACGTCGACGGCGTCCTGCTGCTCTCCCTGCACGCCGACGACGAGCTGCCCGACCTGATCCGCGCCCACGGGCTGCCCGTCGTCGTGGGTGGCCGCGCCCACGAGGGCATCCGGACCGACTACGTCGACGTCGACAACGTGCAGGGTGCCGGGCTCGCGGTCGCCCACCTGGTCGAGCGCGGCCGGCAGCGGATCGCCACCATCGGCGGCCCCGCCGACATGGTCGCCGGCAGCTCCCGCTTCGAGGGCTACGTCGCGGCGCTCGCCGCCGCCGGGCGCGAGCTCGACGAGCGGCTCGTCGAGCTCGGGGACTTCAGCCAGGAGAGCGGGGCTGCCGCGATGCGCACGCTGCTCGAGCGCGAGCCCTCCCTCGACGGCGTCTTCTGCGCCAACGACCTGATGGCCGTCGGTGCGCTCGGTGCGCTGCGCGCGGCCGGACGCCGGGTGCCGGAGGACGTCTCGGTCGTCGGGTTCGAGGACGCACCGATCGCGATGTCGTCGCACCCGCCCCTCACGACCGTCCACCAGAGCCCCGAGCAGATGGGCCGCGAGATGGTCGCGCTGCTCCTCGAGACCATGGCCGCACCCGAGCAGGACCGGCCGGGCCGGATGCTCCCCACGCGCCTCGTCGTACGGGCGAGCAGCTGACGCTGGTCCATTCGTGGGGCGAAGTCGCCCCGGCGTGGGTAGATTTCTTGTGTGGAGCAGCGCGGCGAGTCCGAGGTGCCGCTGGTCCTGCTCGTCACCAGCCAGGAATGGGCGGAGGGCGAGCCGGGTCACGGCGCGCTCGATGCTGCCCTCACGTCGCAGGGGCTGGCCAGCCGCTGGGTCGTCTGGGACGACCTCGGGGTCGACTGGGCGCACGCCGAGGTGGTGGCGGTCCGGTCGACCTGGGACTACGGTCCGCGGCTGGGTGAGTTCCTCGGATGGGCAGCCGGCGTAGGGCCGACGCTGCTCAACGGCGTGAACATCTTCCGCTGGAACACCGACAAGCAGTACCTCCTCGACCTGCAGACCTACGGTCTGCCGGTGGTCCCGACGATCACAGCCGACACGATCTTCGAGGTGCGCGCGGCGGCCGACCGCTACGGCCTCGCCGTCGTGAAGCCGCGGGTCGGCGCCCGGGGTCAGGGCCTCGAGGTCGTCACCGACGGCCGCATCTGGCTCCCGACCGACGGGCACGAGGGCCCCTGGATCGTGCAGCCGCTGGTCCAGACCATCCACACCGAGGGCGAGACCTCGGTCTTCGTCATCGGCGGCCACCCGGTCAGCCAGGTGCAGCGGCTGCCCAGCTCCGCCGACATCCGGGTGCAGGAGGAGTTCGGCGGTACGTCGCGACCGGTCGCGCTCTCGACCGAGGCGGCCCTGCTCGCGGCGGAGGCCATCGCGGCGGTCGTCGACATCCTCGGCGACGAGATCGTCTACGGCCGGGTGGACATGATGCGCTACGAGGGGCAGCTCGTGGTGAGCGAGGTCGAGCTGACCGAGCCCGCTCTCGACCTCGACGTGCTCCCGCTCAACGCGCTGCCGTTCGCGGACGCGATCGCCGCGCGCGCCACGCCCCGGTCGTGGTGACGGGGCGACCTGCCCCGCCACGACTCCACCCGGGTGTCGCCGCGACCACGCGGCGCTGATCGACCTCGTCGGGGCGAGACTCGCCGACGTGCTCGGGCCCGGAGGATTTCTTGCACTCTCGGGGGGCGAGTGCTAAACATGAGGCTGGCACTCTCGTCATGAGAGTGACAAGACATTGGGACCGGCCAGTTGAGGTCTGCAGCGTCGGCGGGAAGGGTCCGCCGGTACGGCCAGGTCGTCCGTCGCGGGCAGCGAACCGGACCCAACTCTCTAGCGTGAAGGAATCGCAGGAGTTATGGCGAAGCTTATTGCTTTCAATGAGGAGGCCCGGCGCGGTCTCGAGCGTGGCATGAACACGCTCGCCGACGCCGTCAAGGTCACCCTCGGCCCCAAGGGCCGCAACGTCGTCCTCGAGAAGAAGTGGGGCGCGCCCACGATCACCAACGATGGCGTGAGCATCGCCAAGGAGATCGAGCTCGAGGACCCCTACGAGAAGATTGGCGCCGAGCTCGTCAAGGAGGTCGCCAAGAAGACCGACGACGTCGCCGGCGACGGCACCACGACGGCCACGGTCCTCGCCCAGGCGATGGTCCGCGAGGGTCTGCGCAACGTGGCCGCGGGTGCGAACCCGATGGGCCTCAAGCGCGGCATCGAGGCCGCTGTCGAGGCCGTGTCGGAGCAGCTCTCCGCCATGGCGATCGACATCGAGACCAAGGAGCAGATCGCCGCGACCGCGTCGATCTCCGCCGCTGACACCACGGTCGGCGAGATCATCGCCGAGGCGATGGACAAGGTCGGCAAGGAAGGCGTCATCACCGTCGAGGAGTCGAACACCTTCGGGCTCGACCTCGAGCTCACCGAGGGGATGCGCTTCGACAAGGGCTACATCTCGGCGTACTTCGTCACCGACCCCGAGCGCATGGAGACGGTCCTCGAGGACCCGTACATCCTGATCGCCAACCAGAAGATCTCGTCGGTCAAGGACCTGCTGCCGCTGCTCGAGAAGGTCATGCAGTCCGGCAAGCCGCTGCTGATCCTGGCCGAGGACGTCGACGGCGAGGCGCTGTCCACCCTGGTCGTGAACAAGATCCGGGGCACCTTCAAGTCCGTCGCCGTCAAGGCTCCGGGCTTCGGTGACCGCCGCAAGGCCATGCTGCAGGACATCGCGATCCTGACCGGTGGCCAGGTCATCTCCGAGGAGGTCGGCCTCAAGCTCGAGTCGACCGGCATCGAGCTCCTCGGCCAGGCCCGCAAGGTCGTCATCACCAAGGACGAGACCACCATCGTCGAGGGTGCCGGCGACGCCGACCAGATCGCCGGTCGGGTCAACCAGATCCGTGCCGAGATCGAGAAGTCGGACTCCGACTACGACCGCGAGAAGCTGCAGGAGCGCCTGGCCAAGCTGGCCGGCGGTGTTGCGGTCATCAAGGTCGGCGCGGCCACCGAGGTCGAGCTCAAGGAGCGCAAGCACCGCATCGAGGACGCCGTTCGCAACGCGAAGGCGGCCGTCGAGGAGGGCATCGTCGCCGGCGGCGGCGTGGCGCTCGTGCAGGCTGCGGCCACCGCGTTCGACAAGCTCGAGCTCACGGGCGACGAGCTGACGGGTGCCAACATCGTGCGCTTCGCGTCCGACGCCCCGCTCAAGCAGATCGCCGTCAACGCCGGCCTCGAGGGCGGCGTCGTGGCGGAGAAGGTGCGCAACCTGACGGCCGGTCACGGTCTCAACGCGGCCACCGGCGAGTACGTCGACATGATCGCCTCCGGCATCATCGACCCCGCCAAGGTGACCCGCAGCGCGCTGCAGAACGCCGCCTCCATCGCGGCGCTCTTCCTCACCACCGAGGCCGTTGTCGCCGACAAGCCCGAGAAGGCCGCCCCCATGGGTGGCGACCCCTCGGGTGGCATGGGCGGCATGGACTTCTGAGTCCAGCCTCCTAGCTTCACTCGAACGGCCCCAGTCCTCCGGGACTGGGGCCGTTTCGCGTGTCCGGTCCGCCATCCGCGGTAGTCCCTGACGTTCGAGG
>NZ_BDJE01000010.1 GCF_002117935.1 Nocardioides sp. PD653-B2
CGCGCAGGCACTCGCCGACCTCGGCTGCGAGGAGACCCTCGACGTCCGCCGGTCCATGGCCGCCGGCGACCTCGCCAGGAACCAGGGCACCCTGGACTTTCCGAAGCGGCAGGTCGTGCTGAACGTGCACACGGACGGCGGACCCTTCGCCACGCTGGAGAACACAAGGTCGTTCCACTCCATCGACCAGGTCCGCGACTGGTGCCAGGCGTCCAGCGTGCACACCCGTCAGGTGATCGACCTCAACGAACACCGGTGGAACCAGGGCCACGACCCCACCCCGCTGCTCCGCGAACAGGTGAACCTCACCCACCCCACCTGCGTCTACCCGCACTGCACCCGACCATCCAGGTCCTGCGACAACGACCACATCATCGACTACGACTCCGGCGGACCCACCTGCTCCTGCAACCTCGCCCCGTTGTGCAGGTTCCACCACCGCCTCAAGACCCACGGCGGCTGGACCTACCAACGCACCGCAGCCCGCATCTTCCGCTGGACCAGCCCACTGGGGCACGTCTACGTCAACGACCTCACCCACCAACGACATACCTGACCACCCGACCCCGTCGGCCACCGCCGACGGGGCCACACCCACGCCCGCTCAGTAACCCACCAGCACCGGACGCGCCTCCACCACCCGCAACCCCTCTGCGACCCCCGGGACCGTCACCGTCCCCGCCACCTCACGCCACGGACCCCCACCAACCCGGAACTGCGCCGCATACGTCGTGTCCACCCGCGGGCTCACCCGACCCTTGTCCAGGTACCGGTGTGTGATCTCCAGATCCGGATACGGCGACCCCGCCCCCACCGTCTGCCTGGTCGCCCCATCACCGAACCGCCACCCATAACCAGCCGGCCAGATCCGAAGCTCCACCCGCCGACCCAACAGACTCACCGTGCGCGTGAACCCACCGTTCTCGGTGTAGAAGTTCGTCTCGAAATTCACCAACGTCCGCCCACCCGGCGGCTGCACCACCAACTCCGACGCCGGCAACGACAACCGCCGGAACGCCGCCCCGACGATGCCGGGTGTGAGCTGAGGCGTTTCGCCGTCGGTTGGAAGATCACACAGTTGGAACGGGTCTCGCGCCGTGCTGATGGCCACCTGCACGCAGAGAGCATCAAGGTCTGAGTCGCGAATTGAATTCGCGCTCGCGGAGACTCCCCCGCCCTCTGAGCAGGACGCCGAAACTTCCTGCTCGGCCCCTATCACCAGCGTGCTGCCGGCAGCGGTACCCGAGACGGATGTGCCCGAGCCGGGTCCGCACTCCGCCGATGCCGACGTCTGCAACGTGGCCACCGCTCCAAGAGTGAGAACCAGGACTACCGCAGCGCGGCCCAGCCTCACGAAGGTGTACGCAGCCATCGCATGCTCCAACCGTCAGCCCAGTCGACGTAGGTGTACAGATCAAACGGGGCTCCATCGTGTTTCTCCTTAGTGCCGTCTTGACGCACTACGGTCTGGGGCGCCGTCCGGGCGTTAGCAAAAGCGGCCCACTCAGCGCCGAAGTCGAGAGGAAGCTCGCGCAGCCGCCCGGCAGAGAGTTCGCCACCCACGATGTGTCCGCCGGAGCGATATGCCGAATCGATCGCCTCGACCATGCCGCGGCACCCGGCGCAACGCACGTCGTTGAGCTTCCTGAGCCCGTTGGTTTGCCCGGTCCGCTGCGCAAAGTTCACCATTTCGATCCAGTACCGAACGAACGCTTCTGCACCAGCATCGGAGTCTCGTGTTGCCTCCGCTGGCATCGACGGCTCAAGCGGATCCGACGGCGGCGCCGACGGCGATGTCGTCATGTCTGTCGGCGCACTCGTGGACGGCGTAGGAGCGAACTTGGGCTCGGGGTCGTCGTCGGAGCAGGCGCCGAGCGCGAGCACCGACACGAGGGTGAAGGCGGTGAGGACCGTCCGAGTACGGGTCACGACCAGCATCATTCCCCGTCCCGGCGAGGAACGAAACGGGCCGGCTCGAGCCTGTGGAGAGTCAGCCGCGGGCGGCGCGGAGAGCGGCCTTGATCATCGGGAACTGCATCGGGAGGCGGGCGTACGACGCGACCTTGAGCCCGGTGTTGTCGGTCCTGGCGGCGTCGACGGCCATCTTGACGTTGCCCGGGTAGACGCCGACCAGCAGGAGCGCACTGGCCCACCCGGCGGCGCGGCGGGTGGCGGGGACGGCGAGGCCGGCGGCGCAGGCGAGCTCGGCGACGCCGCTGCCGAGGATGACCTGGCGGTGAGCGGGGACCCAGCTCGGCATCAGGGGCAGGTAGAACTCGGGCTTGGCCAGGTGGACGACGCCGCTCGCGGCGAAGCCGAGGGCCAGGAACGTCGTGCTGCGGCTCAGGGACATGTCCCGAGAGTACGGAAGGGCTCAGAACATCACGGTGGCGAAGCGTGCCGTCTCACGGAAGCCGACCCGCTCGTAGGCGGCGCGCGCCGAGGTGTTCCAGTCGTTGACGTAGAGCGACACCACGGGCGCGACCTCGCGCCGGACGATGTCGACCACCGCGGCCATGCCCGCCGTGGCGATGCCCTCGCCGCGGCGGTCGGGCGGGACGTAGACGCCCTGGATCTGCGCGGCGTACGCCGTGGCGCACGCGACCTCGGCCTTGAAGACGAGCCGGTCGCCGTCGAAGCGCGCGAACGACCAGCCCCGGTTGATCAGCTGGGCGACCCGGGCCCGGTAGAGCTCGGCGCCGCCGCCCTGCTCGGGCGAGACGCCGACCTCCTCGGTGTACATGGCGACGCAGGCGGGATAGAGCTCCCCCATGTCGGCCTTCGTCGTACGCCGCACCTGTCGGTCGGGCGCCACCAAGGGCTGCCCGGCGATCTCGAGGTGCGGCTGCTCCCAGCGGGTGTCCCGCGGCCGGCCCCAGCTCGAGGCGACGCCGTTCCAGAACACCCGGACCGCCTCCTGCGGTCCGACGATCGTCGACACCGTACGACCTCGGGTCAGCGCGCGCTCGGCGAACGCCGCGGCGTCCTCCGGGCGCGCCTGGATCGGCACCAGGTTGGCCCCGACGTGGCACGCGGCGATCAGATCGCCACCGTCGAAGCGACCCCACATCTCCCCCCCGAGCCAGCGCGGCTCGAGGTTGGTGGTGGTCGCGCGGTAGTCGACGAAGACGTTCACGACCGGGTCCTGGCGGACGAGCGCCAGAAAGGCCCCCAGGTCCGCTGCTCCCAGCGGGCGAACACCGTGGCGGGTCGTGAGCACGACGTGAGCCTACGCGGAGCCGGGCCCGGGCAGGTCACCTCTCCCGGACTCGTTCGTCCGGCGGGTCCTCACGTCTCCTCGAGGATCGCGCGTCGGCGGGCGCAGCGGCGATCACGGCGAGCGTCAGCGCCGCGGATGCGGCACCCCTACGCCTGATCGGCGACGCCGAGCTCGACGAGGAGTGACCGCTCCTGGCTACCGGTTCCAACCGGAGTTGTAGACGTCGAGCCCGAACGTGTCGACGCCCTCGTCGCGCGCGTAGCCCAGCTTGGTGAGCCCGAAGATCTCCTCGATCGAGCCGAGCAGCGAGTAGTGGTTGTACGGCGTGGTGCTCCACGTGCGGGGCGCCACGTACTTGGAGATCACCAGGGCGCCGATCTTGCCGCCGCCGGGGCCGAGGATGCCCGGCATCGGCGAGTTGGCCGACGTGGCGGGCCCGCAGCACGCGGTGGCGTCCTCCTGCGGCCCGTCGGACTCGTCGGCGGTGATCACCAGCACGCCGTTCTTGCGGAACGCCGGTGACTTCAGCAGCCGCGGCACCCACGTCCGCATCCAGCTGTTCACGGTCGCCAGCCCACCCGGTCGCCCGTCAGCGCACGGCGCGTCGTGCCCGTCGTGGCAGAGGTCCGGGGTGATGTAGACGAGGTTGGGGGTGGTGCTGACGCGACGCAGGTCGTGGCGCAGCCGCCCGAGCCCGACGACGTGGTGCTTGCAGTACGTCGCCCGGTCGGTGATGGACCGGAAGTAGACGAACGGGTTGTGCCGCACGGCGTAGTTGTGCTCCGCGGTCGCGTGCTGGGTCGGGTCCATGGTGTCGCGCTGGGGGTGCTGGCAGGGCTTCTGCATGTCGTCCATGTAGCCCTTCCACGTCAGCCCGTGGCGGCTCAGCTGCCCCGGCAGCGTCGGCACGTCCGCCGGGAAGACGCAGCCGGTGCCGAGCGCCTGCCCCGGCGCCACGGTGCCGGTCCGCGCGAACGTCGAGTAGCTCTGGCAGTCGGACTGCATGTCGGGGTTCGGACCCTGCCCCGAGATCTGGGCGACGTAGTTGGGCTGCGAGTTGTGGGCGGTGCCGTAGTAGTGGTTGAGCAGCACGCCCTTCTTGCGCAGCGTGGTCGCGAGGTACGGCGCCGCCGAGTCGCCGCCCCAGGTCTCGTCGTAGCCCTTGTTCTCGATGTTGATCACGAACACGTGCCGCGCCGGCGGCACGTACCGCGCCGCGGCCGGTGCGGGAGCGGGAGCCGCGGCCGGCCGGTCGGCGTGTGCCGGCGAGAGCGCCAGCCCGCTGACGACCAGCGCCAGGACACAGAGCGGTCGCACGATCATCCGGGCAACCTCATCCCGAGGTCGAGCGCCAGCCGCTTCAGCGCGGCCCAGTCCGCGGACTTGGTCTCGTCGGGCGCGCAGCCCGCGGGCGTGATGTCCGGGACGTCGTACGTCGGCGACGAGAGGTCCGGAGCACGGGCGAAGTCGAGCGCCTGCGCCATGTTGCGGGCGTGCCGGTCGCGCGGCGTCAGCGCCTTCAGGCCCCAGCGCCACTCGATCATCTTCAGCACCGAGGTGTGGTCGTAGACGTGGTGGGAGACGTGACCCCGGCGGGCCAGCGGCGAGATCATCAGCGCCGGCGTCCGGAAGCCGCGCAGCGCGGTCTTCTTCGCGACATCGGGGGCCTTGCGCGGCTGGACGTGGTCGAAGAAGCCACCCCACTCGTCGTAGTTGATGACCAGCACGGTCTTCTCCCAGCCCGGGCCGTTGCGGACCGCGTCGTAGACCTGGTTGAGGAACGCCTGGCCGGCCCGGATGTCGGCGAGCGGGTGGTCGTCGTTCGACCTGCCCGACTCCTCGTCGAGGAAGCGCGGGTCGACGAACGACACGGCGGGCAGCGTCCCGGCCGCGGCGTCGACGAGGAACTTCGTGAACGGCTGGGAGATGCTGGCGTACTTGCCGTACCAGAGCGCCGTGAACGGGATGTCGCTGAAGTAGTAGGTGCCGCTGACGCCCTTGGCCGCCAGCCGGTCCCAGATCGTGGTGAGCGTGCACTGGTCGGTGTTGTTGTGGAGCCGGTCGGTCTGCGCCGCGTGCTGGTAGAAGCGGTTGGGGTAGGTCTCGGCCATCACCGCGGAGAAGTAGCGGTCGAACACCGTCCAGTCACGAGCGGCGTGCGAGTAGAACGACAGGTCCTCGTCGGTGTAGTAGCCGATCGCGAGCAGGTCGTTGTTGCCGGACTTGAGGAAGCCGTCGAGCTTCCCTCCGTTGAGCTGGATCCGGCCGCCCTCGTAGGAGTGGTCGGGGTCCTCGAAGCCGCAGCCGTCCGGCGACGCGAGGTGGTGCGTCTTGTGCCGGACTCCCTTGCGGTCGACGTAGCTCAGCCCCGCCTGCTTGCCGTCGGCACCGTCCAGCCAGCCGAGGTAGTGGTCGAAGGAGCGGTTCTCCATCATCACGAGCACGACGTGCTCGATACCGGAGTCCGCGGGGGCGGGGAGGGTGGCGGCCGCGCTCGCGGGCAGCCAGCGGGCCGCGCCGGTGGCGGCGGCCACGCCGGAGACCGACGCGGCTCCGAGCAGATGGCGGCGAGAGATGCTCACGCAGGCAGTGTGCGCCTCGATCGACTTCGCGTCACCAGATCCGAACGGGTGTTTGCCAGACGTTAAGAGACGGTGACCGACGCGGCCGCGCCGTCCACGGACTCCATGCCCTCGGCGATGCGCATGGCCTCCTCGATCAGGGTCTCCACGATCTGCGACTCGGGGACGGTCTTGATGACCTCGCCCTTGACGAAGATCTGGCCCTTGCCGTTGCCCGAGGCGACGCCGAGGTCGGCCTCACGCGCCTCGCCCGGGCCGTTGACGACGCAGCCCATGACCGCGACGCGCAGCGGGACCTCCATGCCCTCGAGGCCGGCGGTCACCTGCTCGGCGAGCGTGTAGACGTCGACCTGGGCGCGGCCGCACGACGGGCACGAGACGATCTCGAGCTTGCGGGGGCGCAGGTTGAGCGACTGCAGGATCTGGATGCCGACCTTGACCTCCTCGACCGGCGGGGCCGAGAGGGAGACGCGGATCGTGTCGCCGATCCCCTGGGACAGCAGCGCGCCGAACGCCGTGGCCGACTTGATCGTGCCCTGGAACGCCGGGCCGGCCTCGGTGACCCCGAGGTGGAGCGGCCAGTCGCCGGCCTCGGCCAGCAGCTCGTAGGCGCGCACCATGACGACCGGGTCGTTGTGCTTCACGGAGATCTTGAAGTCGTGGAAGTCGTGCTCCTCGAAGAGCCCCGCCTCCCAGACGGCCGACTCGACCAGCGCCTCGGGCGTGGCTTTGCCGTACTTGTCCAGGATCCGCTTGTCGAGGCTGCCCGCGTTGACGCCGATCCGGATCGAGGTGCCGCGGTCCTTGGCGGCCCGGGCGATCTCCTTGACCTGGTCGTCGAACTTGCGGATGTTGCCCGGGTTGACCCGGACGGCGGCGCAGCCGGCGTCGATCGCGGCGAAGACGTACTTCGGCTGGAAGTGGATGTCGGCGATCACCGGGATCTGCGAGTGCTGGGCGATCTCGGCCAGCGCGTCCGCATCGTCCTGGCTGGGGCAGGCGACCCGGACGATGTCGCAGCCGGTCGCGGTCAGCTCGGCGATCTGCTGGAGCGTGCTGTTGACGTCGCTGGTGAGCGTCGTCGTCATCGACTGCACGGAGACCGGGAAGTCGCTGCCGACGCCGACCTTGCCGACCTGGATCTGGCGGGTCTTGCGGCGCGGGGCGAGCACCGGGGGCGGTGCTTCGGGCATGCCCAGGCTGATGGCGGTCATGAAGGAAATCCTAGGACTCGAGGTGGATGGGGACGACGAGGTCCCCGATGATCAGGACGACGCCCATGACGAGCAGCGCCGAGGCCACGACGTACGCGATCGGGAGCAGCTTGGCGACGTCGACGTAGCCCGGGTCGGGCCGGCCGCGCAGCCGGGCGAACCCGCGCCGGATCGCCTCCCACAGGGCGCCGGCGATGTGGCCGCCGTCGAGGGGCAGCAGCGGGATGAAGTTGAACATCCCGATGAAGAAGTTGAAGCCGGCGATCAGCATCAGCAGGAAGACGGCCTTCTCGGTGAACGGGAAGCCCTCGTGGGACACGGTCTCCCCCGCGAGCCGGCCGCCGCCGACGATGCTGACCGGGCTGTCGGCGGCGCGGTCCTTGACGCCGACGATCGCCTCGGCGACGCCCCACACCTTGACCGGCAGGGTGCCGAGCGCGTGGACCGTCTGCACCGTCATGTCGCCCATCTGGTCGAGCGTGTAGACCGGCCCGCCGGTGGTGACCACCGTGTGGCTGGTCGGCGTGACCCCGAGGAAGCCGACCTGGCGGAGCGTGAGGTCGGTGCCGGACGTCGGCCGGGCCTCGACGGTGGTGCTCGTGGTGCCGGTCAGCTGCTGGCCGTCGCGCTCGTAGCCGATGACCGCCTGACCGTCCTCGTTGCCGCGGATCAGGTCGCGCAGCTGCTCCCAGCCGGTGACGGCGGTGCCGTTGAACGTGGTGACGGTGTCACCGGGCTGCAGGCCCGCCTCGGCCGCCGGGCTGGCCGGGTCGCCGGCCGTGCAGTCGCGACCCTCCTCGGCGTACGGGATCACGCACTGCGAGACGTTGTCGATCACGGGAGCGCCGGCGTCGGGCTCGACCGTGTGCTGGCCGTAGAGGCCGAAGACGCCCCAGAAGATGAAGAAGGCGATGAGGATGTTCACCGTCGGCCCGCCGGCCATCACGATGACCTTCTTCCACCACGCCATCTTGTAGAAGAGGCGGTCCGAGTCCTCGGGCTTGATCGTCTCCCACTCCGCCGCGCGGGCGTCGGAGATGAGCTGGGTGAACATGCCGGTGTTGGACTTGCGGACCTTGACGACCGGGTTGCCCTGGTCGTCGTAGGTCACCTCGTCGGCGAGCTCGGCCGCGCCGGGCGGCAGCATCCCGACGATCTTCACGTAGCCCCCGAGCGGGATCGCCTTGACGCCGTACTCCGTCTCACCGACCTGCTTGCTCCACACCGTGGGCCCGAAGCCGATGAAGTACTGGGTGACCTTCCCGCCGAACGCCTTCGCGGGGATCATGTGTCCGAGCTCGTGGAGACCGATCGAGGCCAGGATGGCGACCACGAAGATCACCACACCGAGCACGTAGAACAGGCCGGTCATCGGGTCCCTTCGATCTTCGCGGTGGCGACGGTGCGCGCCCAGGCATCGGCCGCGAGGACGTCCTCGACGGTCATCGTCTGCCCTTCAGAGAGTACGTCGTGGCTGCTGAGAACAGCCTGAACCGTGGGCACGATGTCGTTGAACGCGAGCCGGCCGCTGCGGAAGGCGTCGACGGCCACCTCGTTCGCGGCGTTGTAGACCGCGGGTGCCGTGCCGCCGGCCTCCCCCGCGGCCCGGGCGAGGGACACCGCGGGGAACGCCTCGTCGTCGAGCGGGAAGAACTCCCACGTCTCCGGGCGGGTCCAGTCGACGGACGGCGCCGCGTCGGGCACCCGGTCGGGCCAGGACAGGCCGAGCGCGATCGGGATCAGCATGGTCGGCGGGCTGGCCTGCACCAGCGTCGAGCCGTCGACGAACTCGACCATCGAGTGCACGACGCTCGTCGGGTGGACCACGACCTCGATCCGGTCGAAGGGGATGCCGAAGAGCAGGTGTGCCTCGATCACCTCGAGACCCTTGTTGACCAGCGTGGCCGAGTTGATCGTGATGACCGGGCCCATGTCCCAGGTGGGGTGGGCCATCGCCTGCTCGGGCGTCACGTCGGCGAGCTGCTCACGGGTGCGGCCGCGGAACGGCCCGCCACTCGCGGTCAGCACCAGCCGGCGTACCTCCTCGGGCGTGCCGCCCCGCAGGCACTGGGCGAGCGCGCTGTGCTCGGAGTCGACCGGGACGATCTGACCGGGCTTCGCGCGGTCGAGCACCAACGGGCCGCCCATGATCAGCGACTCCTTGTTGGCCAGGGCCAGCGTGGTGCCGGCGTCGAGCGCGGCGAGGGTCGGCCGCAGGCCGACGGCGCCGGTGATGCCGTTGAGGACGACGTCGCAGGGCCGACCGGCCGCCTCGACGCTCGCCTCCTCCCCGAGACCGCTGAAGAGGTCGGGGCAGGCGGGGCCGAACTCCGCGACCTGGCGCTCGAAGAGCTCGGGGTTCGACCCGCCCGCGGTCAAGGCGACGACCCGGAACCGGTCGGGGTTGGCACGGACCAGGTCGAGGGCCTGGGTGCCGATCGACCCGGTCGAGCCGAGGACGGCGATATCGCGGCGAGTCACCACTCCAGTGTCCCGCACCGCCCGCCGGTCACTGAATCGCCACGAACGGTCATGAAATCGTTGCCCAACACCCCTGCCAGTGACGGAACCCGTCGCACTAGGCTCCTTGTCATGACCGAAACTGCTGTCGCCGTCGGTGGCCCCACCCTCCCGCAGGAGCGCCGCCTCGTCACCGCGATCCCCGGCCCCGGCTCGCTCGAGCGGCTGGAGGCCAAGAAGACCCACGTCGCCAACGGCGTCGGGACGACGCTGCCGGTCTTCGTGGCCGCGGCAGGCGGGGGCGTGATCGTCGACGTCGACGGCAACTCGCTCATCGACCTCGGCTCCGGCATCGCGGTCACCACCGTCGGCAACGCGGCCCCCGCGGTGGCCCGCAACGTGCACGCGCAGGTCGACGCCTTCACGCACACCTGCTTCATGGTCACGCCGTACGACGGCTACGTCGACGTGTGCGCGGCGCTCGCGGAGCTCACCCCCGGCGACCACGCGAAGAAGAGCGCGCTCTTCAACTCCGGCGCCGAGGCCGTCGAGAACGCCGTGAAGATCGCCCGCGTCGCGACCGGCCGGGACGCGGTGGCGGTCTTCGACCACGCCTACCACGGCCGCACCAACCTCACGATGGCGATGACGGCGAAGAACATGCCCTACAAGAACGGGTTCGGCCCGTTCGCGGGCGAGGTCTACCGGGCCCCGATGTCCTACCCGCTGCGCGACGGTCTGACCGGCGAGCAGGCCGCGGCGCGGGCGATCGACGTGCTCGACAAGCAGGTCGGTGTCGACAACCTCGCCTGCGTGGTGATCGAGCCCATCCAGGGCGAGGGCGGCTTCATCGTCCCGGCGCCCGGCTTCCTGCCCGCCCTCGCGGCGTGGGCGCAGGACAACGGCATCGTGTTCATCGCCGACGAGATCCAGAGCGGCTTCTGCCGCACCGGCGACTGGTTCGCCTCCGAGCACGAGAAGGTCGTGCCCGACCTGGTCACGACCGCGAAGGGCATCGCCGGCGGGTTCCCGCTCGCCGGCGTCACCGGCCGCGCGGAGCTGATGGACAGCGTGCACGTCGGCGGCCTCGGCGGCACGTACGGCGGCAACCCGGTCGCCTGCGCGGCCGCGCTCGGTGCGATGGAGGAGATGCGGGAGGGCCGGCTGGACGCCCGGGCCCGCGAGATCGGCGCCCGGATGAGCGCCCGCCTCAGCGAGCTGGCCGCGGGCCACGACGTCATCGCCGACGTCCGTGGCCGCGGCGCCATGATGGCGATCGAGCTGTGCAAGCCGGGGACGACGGAGCCGGACCCGGCCCGCACGGCGGCGGTCGCGGCGTACTGCCACCAGCAGGGTGTCGTCGTGCTCACCTGCGGCACGTGGGGCAACGTCTTCCGGTTCCTGCCACCGCTGTCGATCGGGGATGCCCTCCTCGAGGAGGCGTTCGACGTGGTCGCGGAGGCCTTCGCCGCCACGGCGTGACCGCACTCACGGCTCGACGGCGGCGCCGGGCTTGCCCGCTTCGGCGTAGGACCGCACGACCGAGGTGTTGAGCGGGAAGTCGATCGCGAGCTCGCGGAACAGCAGGCCCGCGGCGGTCGTGGCCGCCGCGGTCGCCTGCGCGACGACCTCGTCGGCGAGGGCGACCGGGGTGTGCACGACGACCTCGTCGTGGAGGAAGAACACCAGGTGCGGGCGGACGTCGAGCGGGCCGGTGCCGCCCAGGCGCCAGAGCCGGTTGCGCAGGTCGGCGATCCAGCACAGCGCCCACTCGGCGCCGGTGCCCTGGACGACGAAGTTGCGGGTGAAGCGGCCGTAGGCGCGCCGGTAGCGGGCCTGGCTGTCGGGGTCGACCGGCGGGTCGTCGGGGTCGCGGTCCCACGCCTCCCCCAGCCCGGGCGACCCGCGCCCCAGCAGCGTGCGCACGACCTGGCCGCGCTCGCCGGCACGGGCGGCGTCCTCGACGAGGCCGAAGGCGTCGGGGTAGCGCCGGGTGAGCCCGGCGACCATGCGGCCGCTCTCGCCGGTGGTGGCGCCGTACATCGCGCCGAGCAGGCCGAGCTTGGCGTCCTTGCGGCTGGCGACCGCGCCGTCGTCGACCATCCCCTGGTAGAGGTCGGCACCGCGGGCCGCCTTGGCCAGCGCACGGTCGCCGCTCATGCCGGCGAGCACGCGCGGCTCGAGCTGGGCGACGTCGGCGACCACGAACGTCCAGCCCTCGTCGGCCACCGCCGCCGACCGGACCTGTACCGGGAACGACAGCGCGCCTCCCCCGTTGGACGACCACCGGCCGGTGGCGGAGCCGGCCGGCTGGTACGACGGCCGGAACCGGCCGCCGCTGACCCACTGGTCGAGCCAGGTCCAGCCGTTGGTCTGGAAGAGGTGCGCGAGCTGCTTGTAGCGCAGCAGCGGCGCGATGCCGGGATGGTCGAGCGCGCGCAGGGTCGAGGCCCGGGTGTCGGCGACGTCCAGCCCGGCCCGGCGCAGCGCGGTGAGCAGCTCGGGTCGCGAGTCGGGATTCAGCCCGGGCGCCTCGAACGCAGCCCGCACCTCGGCGACCAGGGCGTCGAGCCGCTGCGGACGGGCGCCCCGCGGCGGCCGCGGGCCGAGGAGGTCGGCGAGCAGGCGCTCGTGCACGTCGGTGCGCCACGGCACGCCGGCGTGCGTCATCTCGGCGGCGACCAGGGCTCCCGACGACTCCGCCGCGAGCAGCAGCCCGAGGCGCGCGGACTCGGCCGAGGCCGCCACCGCCGCCAGCTGACGGGCGTCCTCGACGTCGGCGCGCAGGTGCTCGGCCGTGTCGTCGACGGAGAACAGCGCGGGGTGGGACGGCGCGCTCGGGCCGAGGCGGTCCCAGTGCTCCGAGTCGACGCCCTCCAGGAGCCGCCCGTCGACGGCGGGGGCGCGGCGCAGCAGGTGGTGGCCCAGTCGCAGGTCGTGGCAGCGCTGCACCCGCACCCCGGCGGCGAGCAGCGGCGGGTACCAGCGCGCGGTGTCGTCCCACACCCAGCGCGGCGCGTCGACCTCACGCGCGCCGACGTACGCCGCCAGGTCGGCCACCGCGAGCTCCCGGCCCCCGTCGTCGTCGACGACCAGGACGCGATCGCCCGGCAGGCGCGAGAGCGAGACCCGGGTCATGGGAGCACCCTCTCAGCCTGCGACGACAGCCGCGCTCGAGCGGTGACGGTGCGCAGCCAGGGGCCCGACGTCGAGACGCGCTGATCAACGCGCCCCGGTCATCGTCTCCGCGGTCGAGCCCGACAGCCGCTGGGCGAGGTAGATCGGGATCGCCGACAAGAGCACCAGCACCGCGGCCACGACGTTGACGATCGGCGCCTGGTTGGGGCGGAAGAGGTTCTGGAAGATCCACAGCGGCAGTGTCTGGTCGTGGCTGCTGGCGGTGAACGTGGTCACCACGATCTCGTCGAACGACAGCCCGAACGACAGCAGCGCCCCGGCCAGCAGCGCCGAGCGCAGCATCGGGAAGGTGACCAGGCGGAACGTCGTCCACCGGCCGGCGCCGAGGTCCATGGAGGCCTGCTCGAAGTTCACGCCGAGCCGCTGGAAGCGGGCCTGCACGTTGTTGAACACGGTCACGATGCAGAACGTCGCGTGGGCGATGACGATCGTCCACAGGCTCAGCGGGACGCCGAGGATGGTGCGGAAGCCGTTCTGGAACGCGAGTCCGGTGACGATGCCGGGCAGCGCGATCGGCAAGATGATCAGCAGCGACACGACGTTGCGCCCGAAGAACCGGCTCCGCCGCAGCGCCATCGCGGCCAGCGTGCCGAGCGCCAGCGCGATCGCGGTCGCCGCGATCGCGACCTCGATGCTGGTCCACAGCGCGTTGCGGGCGCCCTCGCTGTGCCACGCGAGCTTCCACCAGCGCAGCGTCAGCGACTCAGGCGGCCAGCCGAAGGTGTTGTCGGTGTTGAACGAGTTGAGGAGCACCAGCGCGAGCGGCACGTAGATCACCACGAGGCCGACCAGCGTGACGGCGGTGAGCGACCGGCGCAGCCCGCTCGACAGGATCATCTGCTGGCTCATCAGAGGTTCTCCAGCGCGCCGGTACGACGGGCCGCGGCGAGGTAGACCAGCATCACGACGATCGGCACCGTGGCGACGGCCGCGGCGAACGGCAGGTTGTTGGCCGCTCCCTGGTTGTCGAAGACGACGTTGCCGAGCAGCTGGCTGGTGCCGCCGACGATCTTGACCGCGATGTAGTCGCCCAGGGACAGCGAGAAGGTGAAGATCGAGCCGGCCACGATCGCCGGGAAGGCCATCGGGATCACCACGCGGCGGATCGTCGTCCACGCGCCGCCGCCCAGGTCGGCCGAGGCCTCGAAGAGCGAGTTCGGCACCCGCTCGAGACCGGCGTACACCGGCAGGATCATGTAGGGCAGCCACAGGTAGGACAGCGTGATGATCACGGCCGGCACGCCGTAGCCCGGCGAGTGCAGGCCGAACGGCGCCGCGACCCACGCGAGCGGGCCGTCGGCCGAGAGCATCCCGCGCCACGCGTAGGCCTTGACGAGGTACGACGCCCACAGCGGCATCAGGACCGCGATCACCAGCAGGCGCTGGAGCCTGGGCGAGGCCACCTTCGCCATGTACAGCGCGATCGGGAAGGCCAGCACCGCGTCGATGACCGTCACCAGCGCGGCGATGCCGATCGTGCGCAGCGTGATCGTGCGGTAGACGTCGATCGTGAAGAGGTCCCGGAAGTTGTCGAGCGTCCAGGTGCGCTGGATGGTGCCGGTGAAGTCGTCCTGCGTCCACAGGGAGGTGATGAGGAGCGCCGCCAGGGCCCCCAGGTAGGCGACCCCCAGCCACAGCATCGGTGGCGTGAGGAGCGCGCCCACCCGGAGACCCGGACGGCGATCGAGGACGCTCAAGTCGTCAGCCCTTGACCTCGGTCCAGGCCGTCGTCCAGTCGCCGTAGTCGGTGCACGTCACGTCCGTGCGCCCGTCCAGGCATTGCGCGATCGGCGTCGTCCAGTAGTGGATCTGGTCGGCGTACGCCGCGTCCTTCGCGTGGTAGGTGTCGCAGAAGGACGTGTCGGACGTCAGGTCGCAGGCCAAGGTGTTGGCCGGCGCCTCGCCGAAGTACTCCGCCACGGCGGCCTGCGCCTCCGGGCTGGTGATGTAGTCCATCCACGCGTAGCCGCAGTTCGGGTCGGGCGCGTCGGCGCTGATCATCCAGGTGTCGGACCAGCCGGTCGATCCCTCGTCGGGCAGGAACGCCTCGACCTTGTCGCCGATCGTGGACGCGATCACCTGCCAGGTGGTGCCGATGACCGAGTCGCCGCTCTTGAACGCCGCGACCTCCTTGAGGTAGTCGGACCAGTACTCCGACACGTTCGCCTTCTGCTTCTTGAGCAGGTCGACGGCGGCCGCGAGCTGGTCCTCGTCGAGGGCGTAGGGGTCCTTGATACCCAGGTCGGGCTGGGTGTTCATCAGGTAGAGCGCCGCGTCGGCGATGTAGATCGGCGAGTCGTACGCCGTCACCTTGCCGGCGTACTGCGACGCGTCGTCGAAGACCGCGCTCCAGCCCGTCGGGGCCGGGTCGACCACATCGGGGTTGTACATGAGCAGGTTCGCGCCCCAGCCGTGCGGGACGCCGTACATCTGGCCGTCCACGGAGTTCCAGGGCTGGTCCTTGAGGAAGTCCTCGATGTCGGGGTAGTTGGTCAGGAGGTCGGTGTTGACCGGGGCGGCGTCGCCACCCGCGATCAACCGCAGCGAGGCGTCGCCGGACGCCGAGACGACGTCGTACTCCCCCGACTTCATCAGCTGGATGGCCTCGTCGGAGGTGGCGAAGTACTTCACGTTGGCCTGGCAGCCGGTCTTCTCCTCGAACGGGGTCACCCAGTCGATCGACTTGTCCGTCGAGCCGTCCTCGGCGTAGCCGGGCCAGGCGAGGATGTTGACCTCGCCCTCCATGTCGCCGAGCTCCTCCATCATCGGGACGTCGGGGGCGGTGAACCCGCCCTGCTCCTCGGCGGCCTTCGGGCCGCCGCCGTCGCCGTCTCCCGAGCTGGTGCCGCATGCCGTGGCCAGGGCCAGGAGCCCGGCGCAGGCCACCGCCGCGAGCCTCTTCGAGCCGATTGTCTTCATGCTGTCTCCTCCTCAGGGGACGCCACCGGGGCGGCGGGAGCCGCACCCAGGGACACCAGGTGGTCGCGCCGCCACGAGAGGACGACGCGCTGGTCGCGTCGCTCGAGGGCGGCGTCGATCGAGCTGTCGGTGTTCTGGTGGGACACCGTCAGCGTGGGGCCGGCGTCGAGGTCGACGACCGACACCGTGGTGGAGCCGAGGTAGACGACCTCGCGGACGACGCCGGGCGCCGCACAGACCGCGGGACCGGACCGTGCCTCGCCCGGGGCCTCGGACGACATCCGCACCTTCTCGGGGCGGATCACGAACGTGCCCTCCTCGCCGAGCAGCTGCTGGGCGACCTCGCCCTGGAAGACGTTGGAGGTGCCGACGAAGCCGGCGACGAACGCGCTCACCGGCCGCTCGTAGAGCTCGACCGGCGTCGCGAGCTGCTCGATGCGCCCCTCGTTGAAGACCGCGATGCGGTCGCTCATCGTGAGCGCCTCCTCCTGGTCGTGGGTGACGAAGACGAAGGTGATGCCGACCTCGCGCTGGATCTCCTTGAGCTCGATCTGCATCTCGCGGCGGAGCTTGAGGTCCAGGGCACCGAGCGGCTCGTCGAGCAGCAGGACCCGCGGCCGGTTGACCAGCGCGCGGGCCAGCGCGACCCGCTGGCGCTGGCCGCCGGAGAGCTGGTGCGGCCGCCGGTCGGCGTACCCCTCGAGCCGGACCGTCGCCAGGGCCTCCTCGGCGCGCTGGCGACGCTCGGCGCCGGGCACCTTCTTCACGCGCAGCCCGTACTCGACGTTCTGCTGCACGCTCATGTGCGGGAAGATCGCGTAGTCCTGGAAGACGGTGTTGACGTCGCGGGCGAACGCCGGGCGCCGGGTCACGTCCTCGTCGGCCAGCAGGACCCGGCCGGACGTGGGCTCCTCGAAGCCGGCGATCAGCCGCAGCACGGTCGTCTTGCCGGAGCCCGACGGGCCGAGCATCGAGAAGAACTCGCCGTCGACGATGTCCAGGTCGAGGTCGTCGACGGCGCGCACCTGGTCGAAGTGCTTGCTCACGCCACGCAACGAGATCGCCGTCGACATAGCGGCAACCTAGCGGGGTCGGACCGTCGAGTTCCATCGTCTGCGGGCCCATTCACAACGATTTGGTAGGTCGTTACGTTCCCGTGACTTCGGTTTACGTGCGCGCGACAACCAGCTCGCCCCGGCGCGCGTCTGACCCGCAGGAGGTGGGTGCATGCGCTGGGCGCTCGGGCTGCTGCTCGCCGTCGTGCTGCCGGTGTCCCTCGCCGTGCCGGCGGACTCCGCTCCCCGCACGCACCAGGAGGTCGTGCCGTGCTCGCGCGGGCTGGTCGCGCTCACCTTCGACGACGGGCCGTCGAGCACCGTCACCCCGAAGCTGGTGCGGCTGCTGGCTCGGCTCGACGTCCCGGCCACGTTCTTCATGGTCGGCAGCCGGGTCGTGGCGGCGCCCGACACCGCCCGGCTCGTCGAGCGGGCCGGCTTCGCGATCGGCAACCACACCTGGCTGCACACCGACCTGACCACCCAGAGCAAGGCCGAGATCAGGAAGTCGATCCGCTCGACCCAGGAGGCGATGGTCGACGCCGGGCTGCACCCCACCCGCCTGGCCCGTCCGCCGTACGGCGCCGTCGACGACCGGGTCCGCCGGGTGCTCGCCGGCCTGGGCCTGGTGCCGGTGCTGTGGACGATCGACTCCCGCGACTGGACGGGGCTGACCCCGGGCCAGATCCGCGAGCGGGTCCTCGACGGGGTCCACCGGCACCGCACCAACGTGGTGCTCCAGCACGACGGCGTCACGAACTCGCCGGCCACGCTGCGCGCGCTGCCCGGCGAGATCGCCACCCTGCGCGCGCGGGGCTTCTGCTTCGCCGGGCTCGACGAGACCGGTCAGCCCACACCGCCGGTGCCGGAGGTGACGGTCACGCCCGCTCGCGGGCGGGTCGCCGAGGGCGAGCAGGTGCGGCTCACGGTGCGGCTCGACCAGCCGACCACGCGCACCACGACGGTGCGGGTGGCGGGCCGGACGGTGCACGTCCCGCGCGGCGAGCGGACCGCGCAGCTCACCTACCGCGCGCCCCAGGACCAGGTCGACGAGACGCCGGAGGACGTGACGCTCTCCCCCGGCACCGTCGTCCGCGTGCTCGACGACGACCCGCACCCGGTCGTCAGCCTCCGCGACGCGACGGTCACCGCCTCCCCGCTGCTGCCGACCGTCGTCCCGGTCGAGGTGCGGACCGACCGGCCGCGCGACCGCGACCAGGCGGTCGTCGTACGCACCGCGCTCGGGGCGGTCGGGGTCGTCGTCCCGGCGCTGGCGCGACGGGCGACGGGCATGCTGACCGTGCCGGTCGGACGGCCCGACCAGCGGGTGCGCACGTTCGTGCTCGCGACCGCGGGGGCGCGCGCGACGCTCACGGTGCGGCCGCCCGAGCAGACCCGAGGGCAGGCGGCGCACGCCGCCTTCGCCCAGGTGCGGTGGCCGGACCTACGGGTGCCCCCGCTCTTCTAGAGCTCCTGCTGTCCCCAGGGACTGCCGTACTCCGTGAGCAGGTCCAGGAACGGCACCGCGTCGAACGCCTCCGGACCGAGCACGCCCGCACCCGACCACGCACCGGTGGCGAGCAGCTCGAGGGCGACGACCGGGTTGATCGCGGTCTGCCAGACCACGCACTGGTGGCCGTACTCGCGCATCGTCACCTCGTTGTCGACCACGTGGTAGAGGTACGTCGACCTCGGCTCACCGTCCTTGCCCGTGCCCGTCACCCACAGTCCGGCGCAGGTCTTGCCCTTCATCCGCGGGCCCACGGTGGCCGGGTCCGGCAGCACCGCGGCGACCACATCGCGCGGGCTCACCTCGACGCCCTTGACCCGCACCTTCTCGGTGCTGTCGAGGCCGAGCGTGTGCAGCACCTTGAGGATGTTGATGAACTCGTCGCCGAGGCCGTACTTGAAGGTCGCCCGCTTGCAGTCGACCCAGCGCGGCATGAGGAGCACCTCCTCGTGCTCGACGTTGACGCACTCGACCGGGCCGATGCCCTCCGGGAAGTCGAAGACCTCCGGCTCGCTGAACGGCGGGGTCGTGAACCAGCCCCGGTCCTTCTCCCAGATGACGGGCGGGTTGAGGCACTCCTCGATCGTGGTCCACATCGAGAAGGACGGCGCGAAGACCTCGTGGCCGTCGTCGTCGGTCACGGTGAGGTTGGCACCGTCGCGGGTGCCGAGCTCGTCGATCTCGCTGAAGAGGTGGTCCGCGGCGTAGCGCGCGAACACGTCCGAGAGACCCGGCTCGACGCCGATCCCGACCAGCGCGAGCCGGCCGGCGGACTCCCAGTCGTCCGCGACCGCGAACTGCTCGTCGCCGAGCTTCACGCCGGTCTTCTCGTACGGCGACTCCGGGTGCGGCTTCGACAGCGACATCGCCATGTCGAGGTAGTCGGCGCCTGCCTCGAAGGCGCCGTTGAAGATCGACATGTCGAACACCGGGTCGACCGCGTTCATCACGTGGGTGATGCCGTGCTCGCGGCACAGCGCGGCGACCGCGTCGGCCGACGAGGCGTCGACCTGCGCGGCGACGTACCGCTCGTCGGTCGCGGCGGCCTTCTCCGCCCGGGCGAGGTCGTAGTCGGCGACCACGATCGTCTCGAAGAAGTCGCGGCGCGCGGCGATCGCGGCGAACGCCGACCCCACGCCCCCGGTGCCGACCAAGAGGATCTTCACAGTTGTCTCTTTCGTTGGTGGTGGTTTCGAGGCTCAGGCGCAGGGCGCCTCGCACCTCAACCACCGATGTCGGTGGTTGAGGTGCGAGGACCTCAACCACCGGTGTCGGTGGTTGAGGTGCGAGGAGCGCCAGCGACGAGCCTCGAAACCACCGCGGGCCTCACTCGCCGATGTAGCTCATGACGTGCTTGATGCGCGTGTAGTCCTCGAAGCCGTACATGGACAGGTCCTTGCCGTAGCCGGAGTGCTTGAAGCCGCCGTGCGGCATCTCGGACACGAACGGGATGTGGGTGTTGATCCACACCGCGCCGAAGTCGAGCCGGCGAGACATCCGCATCGCTCGCGCGTGGTCCCTGGTCCAGACGCTCGACGAGAGCGCGTACTGGACGTCGTTGGCCCACGTCAGCGCCTCTGCCTCGTCGGCGAACTTCTGGACGGTCATCACCGGGCCGAAGATCTCGGTCTGGATCTGCTCGTCCTGCTGCTGCAGGCCGGAGAGCACCGTGGGCTCGTAGAAGTAGCCCCGGTCGCCCTTGCGCGCACCGCCGGTCTCGATCCTGGCGTGGTCGGGGAGGCGGTCGACCATGCCCGAGACGTGGGCGAGCTGGTGGGCGTTGTTGAGCGGGCCGTAGTACGTCGCCTCGTCGTCGGGCATGCCGGTCGGCATGCCCTTCGCGGCCTCGGCCAGGGCGGCGACGAACTCGTCGTGGATGCCTGCCTGCACGAGCACCCGGGTGGCCGCGGTGCAGTCCTGGCCGGCGTTGAAGAGGCCGGCGCCGGCGATGCCCTCGGCGGCCTTGGCGATGTCGGCGTCGTCGAAGACGATGCACGGCGCCTTGCCGCCGAGCTCGAGGTGCACCCGCTTCAGGTCGTGGGAGGCCGCCTCCGCGACCTGCATGCCGGCGCGCACCGAGCCGGTGATGGCGACCATCTGCGGCGTCTTGTGCGAGACGAGAGCCCGGCCGGTGTCGCGGTCACCGCAGACGACGTTGAGCACCCCCGGCGGCAGGAACTCCTGGGCGATCTCGGCGAGGAGCGTGGAGCTCGCCGGCGTGGTGTCGCTGGGCTTGAGGACGACGGTGTTGCCGGCGGCCAGGGCGGGCGCGACCTTCCAGATCATCATCAGCAGCGGGTAGTTCCACGGCGTCACCTGGCCGACGACGCCGACCGGCTCCCGGCGTACCCACGAGGTGTGGTCGGCCATGTACTCGCCGGCCGCCTTGCCCTCGAGCACGCGCGCCGCGCCGGCGAAGAACTTGAAGTGGTCGGAGGCGTACGGCATCTCCTCGGACATGGTCAGTCCGAGCGGCTTGCCGGTGTCCTTGCACTCGACGGCGTTGATCTCCTCGACGCGCTCCTCGATCGCCGCCGCGAGCCCGAGCAGGGCGTTCGAGCGGTCCTGGGGAGTCGACCCGTAGCCCCAGCCCTCGAAGGCCGCGTCGGCCGCGGCGTAGGCACGGTCGATGTCCTCGGCGCCCGACTTCGGCGCCTGGGCGTACACCTCCCCCGTGGTCGGGTCGATGACGTCGTAGGTCTCCCCCGACACGCTGTCGACGAGCTCGCCGTTGATCACGTTCCTGAAAATCTGGTCGGCCATGTCGGCGAGCCTAGGCGATCTGGCTACGGAATCTGTAGAGGTAAGAGGCGCTCGACACGAAATCAGTCGAATCACGCCTCGAAGACGGGTGTTCCGTCGATCCAGGTCGCGACGACCCGGGTGCCGCCGATCTCCCCGGCCGGCCCGGCGAACGGGTCCCGGTCGAGGACGACCATGTTGGCGACCGCACCCGGACGGAGCACGCCGGCGACCTGTTCGTCGTCCGGTCCGCGGTGGTTCACCCACGAGCTCCCGGAGGTGTACGCCGCGAAGGCCGTCTCCAGGTCGAGCGCCTGCTCGGGCAGGAACGGCTCGGTGCCGGCCGGTCCCTCCTCACCGTACGCCGTGCGGGTGACCGCGACGTGGATCGCCTCGAGCGGGTTCGGCGTGCTGACCGGCCAGTCGCTGCCGGCGACGAGCGGGGCGCCGGTGCGGTGCAGGTCGCCGAAGGGGTACTGCCAGCGGCCGCGCTCCTCACCGAGGAACGGCAGCGTCAGGTCGACCATCTGCTCGTCGAGGCAGGCCCAGAGCATCTGCATGTTGGCGGCGACGCCGAGCTCGCCGAAGCGGGGTACGTCGTCGGGGTGCACGAGCTGGAGGTGCGCGACCTGGTGGCGGCGCGCCGGGTCGGTGCCCTCGAAGGCGTCGAGCGCCTCGCGGGTGCCGCGGTCGCCGATCGCGTGCACGTGCACCTGGAAGCCCGCGGCGTCGAGGGCGACGACGGCCTCGCGGAGGGCACCGGGCTCGACGAACGAGTGGCCGCTGTTGCCGGTCGGGTGGCCGCACCGGTCGAGGTACGGCGAGAGCAGCGCGGCCGTGCCGTTCTCGGCGACCCCGTCCTGCATGATCTTGACCGTCGTGGCGCGGAACCGGCCGCCGGTCATCGCGTCGCGGCGACCGACCAGGTCGGCGACCTGCTCGACCCCGCGGCCGCGCTCCCACCACAGGGCGCCGACGACGTGGGAGCGCAGGTCACCGTTCGCGGCGGCGGTCGTGTACGTCGAGGCCGGGTCGTCCATGCCCGAGTAGGCCCCGACGATCGCGTCCTGCCACGACGTCACGCCGACCGAGTGCAGGTGGGCCTGGCCGGCCATCAGCGCGGCGTAGTAGTCCTCGCCGGTGGTGCGCGGGAGGCGTCGGGAGACCAGCGCGGTCGCGCCCTCGTGGAGAGTGCCGGTCGGTCGGCCGCCGGCGTCGCGCTCGATCCTGCCGTCGGCCGGGTCGGGGGTGTGCTGGTCGATGCCGGCGATCTCGAGCGCCCGGCTGTTGACCCACGCGCCGTGGTGGTCGCGGTTGGGCAGGAACACCGGCCGGTCCGGCACCACCGCGTCGAGGTCGGCGGCGGTCGGGGTGCCGCCCGGGAAGGCGGGCATCGCCCAGCCGCCGCCGAGGATCCAGTCAACGGTGGGGTTCTCCTCGGCGTACGTCCTGATCGCGGCGAGGTACTCGTGGCGGGTGCCCAGCTCGGACAGGTCGCAGCGCAGCCGCTCGAGCCCGCCCTGGATCGGGTGCACGTGCGCGTCCACGAAGCCGGGCGCGAGCAGGCCACCCTGCAGGTCGACCACCTCGTCCGACGGACCGAGGTCGCGACCGACGGCGATGATCCGGCCCTGGCCGACCAGCACCTCGCCGGCACCGACGTACCGGTGCCCGTCGAAGAGCGTGCCGTTGGTGAAGAGGGTCGTCACCTGCCCTCCAGCAGCGGGCCCGCCGGGTCGTGGGTGATGCCGTGCTTGCGGACGGCCAGGCCGGAGAGCGCCTCCAGGCAGACCCGGTTGGCGAGGTAGGCCGTGATCTCGGCGTGGTCGTAGGGGGGCGAGACCTCGACCACGTCGATGCCGGCGACGGGCAGCTCGACGCAGATCCGCCGTACGGCGTCGAGCAGCTGCCTCGACGTGAGGCCGCCCGGCTCGGGGGTGCCGGTGCCCGGCGCGTGCCCGGGGTCGCAGACGTCGATGTCGACGGAGAGGAAGACCGCGTCGCACTCGTCGAGCGCGATCTCGAAGGCCTCGTCGAGGCAGGCCTCGAGCCCGCGCTTGCCGATCTCGGTCATCTCGTAGGAGCGCATCCGCTGCTCGGCCATCCAGTCCAGGGTCTCGGGGCCGGGCCAGTAGCCGCGCAGCCCCATCTGGAGGAACCGGTCGCCGCGCAGCGCTCCGGACTCGATCAGCCGGCGCATCGGCTGGCCGTGGCCGTAGAGGGACCCGAACTCGATGTGGCCGGTGTCGGCGTGGGCGTCGAAGTGGATCATCGAGACCTTGCCGCAGCCGAGGTGCCGGGCGACGCCGGTCGCGTCGGGGAGCGCGATGGAGTGGTCGCCGCCGAGGACCAGGGGGACGGCGCCGGCACTGGCCACGGCGTACACCGCGTCCTCGAGGTTGCCGAGCGCGCGCTCGATCTCGCCGGGCGGCATCTCGACGTCGCCGGCGTCGACGACCCGGATGTCCTGGAGCGCGTCGACGCGGAGCGCGAGGTGCGGCCGCGAGCCGTCCTGCGGGAGGTAGTCGGTCTGGCGGATCGCCATCGGGCCGAAGCGGGTGCCGGGACGGTGCGACGTACCCCCGTCGAAGGGGGCGCCCACGACGACCACGTCGGCGGCCGCGAGCGCGGCGGCGTCGTCGAGGTCGACCGGGTCCACGCCGAGGAAGGTGATGTCGGGGCCGAACTGTGCGCCGTACCGGGTCATGAGGCCTTCCTACCACGCGACATTGCTACGGATTCCGCGCATTTCACCCGTGTGGGCGACTGATTCACTTGCATCCGCACGGTCCGACCACGCACCATGGGGGTATGCACCCGGACTACGACCACCTGCAGAAGGCCGCCAAGGACCACCTGTGGATGCACTTCACGCGGCACTCGACGTACGACACCTCGGACGTGCCGATCATCGTGCGTGGCGAGGGCGCCTACATCTACGACGCCCAGGGCAAGCGCTACCTCGACGGTCTCGGCGGGCTCTTCGTCTCCCAGCTCGGGCACGGGCGCACCGAGCTCGCGGACGCCGCGGCGGCGCAGGCCAAGGAGCTCGCGTTCCACCCGCTGTGGTCCTACGCGCACCCCAACGCGATCCTGCTCGCCGAGCGGATCGCCGGCTACGCGCCCGGTGACCTCAACCGGGTCTTCTTCTCCAGCGGTGGCGGCGAGTCCGTCGAGTCGGCGTGGAAGCTCGCGAAGAACTTCTTCAAGCTCACCGGCAAGCCGATGAAGCACAAGGTGATCAGCCGCTCGATCGCCTACCACGGCACCACCCAGGGTGCGCTCTCGATCACCGGGCTGCCGCCGCTCAAGCAGCAGTTCGAGCCGCTGGTGCCCTCGACCTTCCGGGTGCCGAACACCAACATCTACCGCGCGCACGAGACCACCGGCGGGCTGCTCGACGGCACCGACCCGGAGGCGTTCGGCCGCTGGGCCGCCGACCAGATCGCGATCGCGATCGAGAACGAGGGGCCCGACACGGTCGCGGCCGTCTTCCTCGAGCCGGTGCAGAACGCCGGCGGCTGCTTCCCGCCCCCGCCCGGCTACTTCGCGCGGGTGCGCGAGATCTGCGACGAGTACGACGTACTGCTGGTCTCCGACGAGGTCATCTGCGCCTTCGGCCGCCTGGGCCACATGTTCGGCGCGGAGCGCTACGGCTACCAGCCCGACATCATCACCTGCGCGAAGGGCATCACCTCGGGCTATGCCCCGCTCGGCGCGATGATCGCCTCCGACCGGCTGATGGAGCCCTTCCTGCACGGAGCCGAGTCGTTCGCCCACGGCTACACCTTCGGCGGCCACCCGGTCTCGACCGCGGTCGCGATGGCCAACCTCGACATCTTCGAGAACGAGCACGTCCTCGAGCACGTCCGCGACCACGAGGGCGCCTTCCGCTCCACCCTCGAGCGGTTGCTGGACCTGCCGATCGTCGGCGACGTCCGCGGCGACGGCTACTTCTACGGGATCGAGCTGGTCAAGGACAAGGGCACCAAGGAGACCTTCGACGAGGCCGAGTCCGAGAAGCTGCTGCGCGGCTTCCTCTCCAAGGCGCTCTACGACGAAGGCCTCTACTGCCGCGCCGACGACCGCGGCGACCCGGTCATCCAGCTCTCTCCCCCGCTGATCTGCGACCAGACGCACTTCGACGAGATGGAGCAGATGCTGCGCACCGTCCTCGACAAGGCCGCCACCCTCCTCTGACGCCGACCCGGCGCCAGTTTCCCCAACAACCCCGCCGAGTCGGCGCCAGTTTCCCCGACAACCCGGCCGAGTCGGCGCCAGTTTCCAGCTATCCACAGGTCCCGACACCGGTGGTACGCCGGCCGCCGCGACGGGCATGCCGAGGGCATGGCAGATCCGATCTTTCTCGACGGCGCATCCCGACTCCCCACGGACGCCCCGTTCACGCGAGCGATGGCTCACCAGTTCGGCGTCACCGACAAGGTGCTCCACGGTCTGGTCCTCAAGGGATACCTGCGACGACCGATTCGGGGCGTCTACGTCGCCGCCCAAGTACCGGAATCCATCGTGCTCCGCTGCCACATGCTGTCGCTCGTCGTCCCACCTGGCAGCTTCATCACGGACAGATCCGCGGCCTGGCTCCACGCGGGCGACCGCGCCCTGGCGCCCAACGAGCATCTCGCTCCGCCGCCGATCTCCTGCTTCCGGCCGAGTGACGGGGGCCGCCTTCGCAACGGCCTCACCGCCAGTGGCGAGCGTGAGATCGAGCCTCGCGATCTCCAGGACATCCACGGCGTCGTGGTGACGACACCGCTGCGAACGGCTCTCGACCTGGGTCGCCTCCAGAAGAACCGAGATCTGAAGCTGCACGGCATGGACACGATGCTCGGGCTCCGCGTGTTCTCCCACGAGCAGATGCTTGCTGAGATCCCGCGCTTCAACCGTCGCCGAGGCGTCGTCATGCTGCGCGTCCTCGCGCCGCTGGCCGACGGTGGGTCCGGGTCGTTCGGGGAGTCGGCTCTCCGGCTGCGTTGGTACGACGGCGGCCTGCCTCGTCCACGCACCCAGATCCCGGTCGAGCTGAACGGCCGCGTGCTGTTCTACCTCGACATGGGGCTCGAGGACCTCCTCTTCGCGGCCGAGTACGACGGGGAGGCGTGGCACGGCGACGACCGCGAGTCGCACGACGAGGAGCGCCGAGACTGGCTCGAGCGACAGCGGAACTGGACGATCGAGATCTTCCGCAAGCCGAGCGTCTTCGGCCAGCACCAAGACGCCGACCGGCGCTTGGCCGCGGCGTACAAGCAGGCGCGCGCGACCTTCGGCATCCGCACGGTCCTCGTCTGAGGAACCTCACGCCGACTCGATGCCCCAACCCGGGAAACTGGCGCCGGCTCGGCGCCGAAACCCGGGAAACTGGCGCCGACTCGGCTCAGACCAGCTTGGCGGAACGGCGCCGGCTGTTGACCTCGCCGCCGACGACGATCAGCACCGACACCAGGAACATCACGGTGCCGACGACGTTCACCTGCATGGGCACACCGCGCTGGGCGACACCCCAGACGAACATCGGGAACGTGGTGGTGTTGCCCGCGTTGAGGTTGGTGATGATGAAGTCGTCGAAGGACAGCGAGAAGCTCAGCAGCGCCGCGCCCAGGATGCCCGGGAAGACCAGCGGGAAGGTCACCCTCCAGAACGTCTGCTGTGGCGTGGCGTAAAGGTCCATCGCCGCCTGTTCGAGGTTGTCGTCGAGGCCGGCCAGCCGGGCTCTCACGGTGACCACCACGAACGAGATGCAGAACATGATGTGTGCGATCAGGATGGTCCAGAACCCGAGCTGGCCGCCCCGGCCGGCCGCGACGAACAGCGCGAGCAGCGAGGAGCCCATCACGATCTCGGGCGAGGCCATCGGCAGGAAGATCAGCAGGTTCATCGAGGAGCGGCCGACGAAGTCGTGTCGGACCAGCGCGAAGGCGATGAGGGTGCCGAGGATCGTGGAGCCGAGCGTGGCCAGCAGGCCGATCTGGACGCTCGTGCTGAGCGCGCCGCACATGCCTTCGGCCTCGCACGGGTTGAGCCAGTTGTGGAGGGTGAACCCGTCGAAGCGGTAGATGAGCCGGCTCGTCGGGTCGTTGAAGCTCATCAGCACGACCACGAAGATCGGGACGAACGTGTACACGAGGACCAGCAGCCCGAGGATCAGCACCAGGTGGTGACGGATCCAGCGGCCGGCCGCCGAGCCCTGCTTGTAGTTGACCTTCCGGTTCGTAGTGGTCGCCGTGGTCACAGCAGGTCCTCCGTCCCCGCGCGGCGTACGTAGAACAGCACCATCACCACGATCAGCGCCATCAGGATCACCGAGAGCGCGGCGGCCGCCGGGTAGTTGTTGGCGTTGGTGAACAGGCTCTGGATCACGCTGCCGATCATCCGCTGGTTGGGACTGCCCAGCAGCTCGGCGTTGATGTAGTCACCGACCGCGGGGATGAAGGTGAGGAGCGTGCCGGACACGACGCCCGGCAGCGACAGCGGCCACGTCACCTTGAAGAAGCCGACGAAGGGGTTGGCGTAGAGGTCGCTGGACGCCTCGATCAGCCGCGGGTCGATCTTGTCGATGCTCGCGTAGAGCGGCAGCACCATGAACGGCAGGAAGTTGTACGTCAGTCCGGCGATGACCGCGACCGGCGTGGCCAGCAGCCGGCCGTCGGCGCCCAGGATGTGCACGAACTGCAGCGTGTTGACGATGAAGCCGTCGTCGGCCAGCAGCAGCTTCCACGACAGCGTCCGCACCAGGAAGCTGGTGAAGAACGGCGCGATCACCAGCACCAGCATCAGGTTCTTCCAGCGGCCGGCCTTGAACGCGATCGCGTACGCCAGCACGTAGCCGAGGACCAGGCAGAAGAACGTCGCGAGCGCGCCGTACCACAGCGATCGGAGCAGCGGCTGCCAGTAGTCGCTGATGACGTGCGAGTAGTTCGCCCAGTGGTAGGTCATCGTGTAGCCGGTGGTGTCCGACCCGCTCGGGTCGAACAGGCTGGTCGCGACGAGCGAGTACAGCGGAACCACGAAGAAGAGGCCGAGCCACAGCACGCCGGGGATCAGCAGGAGGTAGCCCGTCGAACCGCGCTTGCGGACAGTCTCGCTCATTCCGCGTCGACCTTCTGCGAGCCCGCCGACGCGTCCTGGCTGAAGTCGAGGAGGAACGCGTACTCCGGGCGCCAGGACAGCTCGACCTCCTCCCCCGGGGCGAAGAGCCGGTGCCGGCCGGTGTTCTGCTGGAAGATCGCGAGCTCCTGGCCCCACGGCATCCGGACGAGGTACTGCGTGCTGACCCCGACGAAGCTGACGTCGGTCACGACGCCACCCGGGATCGTGTTGCCGGGGGCGTCGAGCTCCTCGCCCGGCGCCCCGATGAGCACCTTCTCGGGCCGGATCCCCACCCAGCCCTTGTCGCTGTCCGCATGGCAGCGCTCGGTCGGCACCGAGACCTGGACGCCGTGCATGTCGACGGTGACCACGTCGGCGGCGCGGCTGCGGATCGTGCCCTCGATGAGGTTGGACTGGCCGAGGAAGTTGGCGACGAACGTCGACTGCGGGTTCTCGTAGAGGTCGGCCGGCGCACCCATCTGCTCGATCACGCCGGCGTTCATGACCGCGACCGTGTCGGCCATGGTCATGGCCTCCTCCTGGTCGTGGGTCACGTGCACGAACGTGAGACCGACCTCGGTCTGGATCCGCTTGATCTCGAGCTGCATCGAGCGCCGCAGCTTCAGGTCGAGCGCGCCGAGCGGCTCGTCGAGGAGCAGCACCTCGGGCTTGTTGATGAGCGCCCGCGCCAGCGCGACCCGCTGCTGTTGTCCACCGGAGAGCTGGGCCGGCTTCTTGCGGGCCTGCGACGTCAGCTCCACCAGCTCGAGCATGTCGCGCACCGAGGCGTCGACCTCATTCGACTTGCGGCGCCGCAGGCCGAACGCCACGTTCTCGTAGATGTCGAGGTGCGGGAAGAGCGCGTAGCTCTGGAACACCGTGTTGACCGGCCGCTGGTACGGCTTGGCGTAGGTGATGTCCTGCCCGGCCAGCGTGATCGAGCCCGCCGTCGGCGTCTCGAGCCCGGCGACCATCCGCAACGTCGTCGTCTTGCCACAGCCCGACGGACCGAGCAGCGCGATGAACGAGCCGCTGGGCACGTCGAGGTCGAGGTCGTCGACCGCCGTGAACGCCGCGAACGACTTGGTCACGTTGCGCAACCGCAGACCGTCGTACGACTCGGCGTCGGCCGCTGTCGGCTGTTGCTCAGCCACCTGTGACATCGTCGAACTCTCCTTGGTAGGCGGTGATCTGCTTCTCGCTCAGCGGCATGAAGTCGAAGGTGACCGAGAGGGTCTCGTCGTCGGGGAAGATCAGCTTGTTGTCGACCAGCGACGGGTCGACCTTCTCCATCGCCTCCTGGGCCCCCTTGACCGGGCAGATGTAGTTCACCCAGGCGGCGAGCTTCGCGGCGACCTCGGGCTCGTAGTAGTAGTCGATCCACTTCTCGGCGTTGGCCTCGTGGGTCGCGAGGTTGGGGACCAGCATGTTGTCGCTCCAGAGCGACAGCCCCTCCTCGGGCGTGACGAACTTGATGTCCGGGTTGTCGAACTGGGCCTGGATCACGTCGCCCGACCACGCCTCGCAGGCCACGATGTTGCCGGCGGCGAGGTCCTGGATGTACTCGTTGCCCGTGAAGGCGCGGACCTGTCCGGACGCGACGACCTCGCGGAGCCGGTCGATCGCGGTGCCCCACTCGTCGTCGCTGAAGTCGCTCGGGTCGGCGCCCACGACCTTGAGCATGAAGCCCATCGTGTCGCGCATCTCGCTCAGCAGGCTGATCTTGCCGTTGAGCTCGGAGCGGGTGAGCAGCTCCTCGAAGCTCTTGATCTCACCGGTCTTGGCGGCGTTGTAGGCGATACCGGTCAGGCCGCTCTGCCAGGGCGCGTGGAACTCCAGGTCGGGGTCCCACTGACGGTTGCGCAGCGGCTCGATCAGGTTGGCGTGGAGGTTGGGCACCTTCGCCGCATCGAGCGGCTGGATCCAGCCCAGCGAGATCATCCGCGCGGCCATCCAGTCGGTGAGGACGATCATGTCCCGGTCGATGGTCTGGCAGGACCCGAGCTGGTTCTTCACCTTGGCGTAGAACTCGTTGTTGTCGTTGACGTCGTCGGTGTAGGAGACCGAGATGCCGGTCTGCTGCTGGAAGACGCTGAGCGTCGACGTCTCCTTCTTCTTCGGGTCGATGTAGGCCGGCCAGTTGGAGACGATCAGCTTCATCTCGCTGTCGGACACGTCCGGGGCCATGCAGTCCGCCGGATCGACCTTCCGCGGGTCGACGCCGAAGAACGGCAGCTTGAGGGCCGCGACGCTGATGCCGGCGAAGGCCACGACACCACCACCCTTGAGCAGCCCTCTTCGAGACAGCGCAGCCCGCTCAGCGGGCGACTGCGGCGCCATGCGACTCCCTTCGGCAAATCCCGTCGATGGCTCGGATCGTGCCACGCATGGGGGCCCTCGACAAGCGATCCAGTGGATCCGAAACATCCTCGCAACGAAATCGCTTGCCGCCGGGCCGGTCGAAACCTTTGACCCCAGGCCGGTGCTGGGGAAGCATGCGGCCCATGACGAGGAAGTCCGGCCGCCCGGCGTTCCAGCTCGACGACGTGTCGAAGGCGATCATCGAACAGCTCCAGCAGGACGGCCGACGGTCGTACGCCGCGATCGGCAAGGTGGTCGGCCTGTCCGAGGCCGCGGTCCGCCAGCGCGTGCAGCGGCTGATCGAGGCCGGGGTGATGCAGGTGGTCGCCGTGACCGACCCGCTCGAGCTCGGCTTCGCCCGCCAGGCGATGGTCGGGGTCCGGGTCTCCGGTCCGCTCGAGCCCGTCGCCGACGCCATCGCCGAGCTGCACGAGGTCGACTACGTCGTCGTCACCGCCGGCTCCTACGACCTCCTCGTCGAGGTCGTCTGCGAGACCGACGAGCACCTGCTCGAGCTCATCTCGGGACGGATCCGCACCATCGAGGGCGTCGCCGCGACCGAGACCTTCATGTACCTCAGCCTGCGCAAGCAGACCTACTCGTGGGGTGTGCGCTGATCTCCTCCGTGAACCCGCACTGGGAGCGCCTGTCCCTCTGGCACGACTCCGTCGACACGGACTGGACGCCCCGACCGGCACTCCCCGGCGACATCGAGGCCGACGTCGCCGTCGTCGGGGCGGGGTTCACCGGGCTGTGGACGGCCCACTACCTGGCCGAGGCCGACCCGTCGCTGCGGATCGTGGTCCTCGAGGCCGAGACCGCGGGGTACGGCGCCTCCGGGCGCAACGGCGGCTGGTGCTCGGCGCTCTTCCCCGCGTCCCTCGCCACCCTGGCGAGCATGAGGGACCGCGACGCGGCCCTGGCCCAGCACCGCGCGATGCGCGAGACCGTCGACGAGGTGGTGCGGGTCGCTGCCGCGGAGGGCATCGACGCCGACATCGCCAAGGGCGGCACCATCTCGCTCGCCCGCAGCCGCGCCCAGCTGCGCCGGGCCCGGGCCGAGGTCGCCGACGCCCGCACCTGGGGCCGCGGCGAGGACGACGTCCGCCTGCTCGACAAGGCGGAGGCGCGGTCGGTCCTGCGGGGCAGCCGCACGATCGGCGCGACGTACACCCCCGACTGCGCCGCGATCCACCCCGCGCGGCTGGTGCGCGGGCTGGCCGACGCGGTCGAGCGCCGCGGCGTCACGATCCACGAGCAGACCCCCGTCCGGTCGATCGCGCCCGGCCGTGCGCACACGGGCCTCGGCGACGTGCGCGCCCGCACGATCCTGCGCGCGACGGAGGGCTACACGGCGACGCTGAAGGGCGAGGACCGGACGTTGGTCCCGGTCTACTCGCTGATCATCGCGACCGAGCCCCTGTCGGCGGCGACCTGGGACGAGATCGGGCTGGCGCGGCGCGAGACGTTCTCCGACCACCGGCACCTGATCATCTACGGGCAGCGCACCGCCGACGACCGGCTGGTCTTCGGCGGGCGCGGGGCGCCGTACCACCTCGGCTCGAGGATCAAGCCCGAGTTCGACCGCGACGAGAAGGTCTTCGCGCGGCTCTACGCCACGCTCGTCGACCTGTTCCCGGTCCTCGAGGGGACCCGTGTCACGCATGCGTGGGGCGGCGCGCTGGGCATCCCCCGCGACTGGTGCGCGTCGGTGGGGCTCGACCGGGAGACCGGGCTCGGGTGGGCCGGCGGGTACGTCGGCGACGGCGTCAGCACCACCAACCTCGCCGGCCGCACGCTGCGCGACCTCGTCCTCGAGCGCGACACCGAGCTCACGCGGTTGCCGTGGGTCGGCCACCGCTCTCCCGCCTGGGAGCGGGAGCCGCTGCGCTGGCTCGGCATCAACGCCGGCCTGCGCGCGATGACCCTGGCCGACGCCGAGGAGTCCGTCACCCGGCTGCCCAGCGTCATCGCGCGTGCGGTCTCCCCGCTCCTGGGTTGAGGATGACCTCGTGAACAAGCGCGCCCTGGTCCGCCGCCCTGGCCCCCGTCTCGCCGACGGGCTCCTCACCCACATCGCCCGCTCGCCGGTCGACGAGGACCTCGCCGCGCGCCAGTGGGAGGGCTACGTCGAGGCGCTGCGGGCCGAGGGCTGGGAGACGGTGGAGGTGCCACCGGCCGACGACTGCCCGGACGCCGTCTTCGTCGAGGACACGGTGGTCGTCTACGGCGACCTGGCCGTCATCTCGCGCCCCGGCGCGGACGAGCGCAAGCCCGAGACCGCCGGCACCGAGGAGACGCTGGCCGGCCTCGGCTACCGGATCGCCCGGATCGAGGAGCCCGGCACCCTCGACGGCGGCGACGTCCTCAAGCACGGCGGCATGGTGTGGGTCGGGATGGGCGGGCGCACCAACGCGTCGGGCCTCGAGCAGCTCGCCGCCCTGCTCGCACCGCTCGGCGCCCGCGTGATCGGCGTCCCCGTGGCCCGGGTGCTGCACCTGAAGTCGGCTGTCACCGCGCTGCCCGACGGCACCGTGATCGGCTTCGATCCCCTCGTCGACGACCCGTCGGTCTGGGACGCGTTCCTGCCCGTGCCCGAGGAGGCCGGCTCCCACGTGGTGCTCCTCGACGAGTCGACCGTGCTCATGTCGACCAGCGCGCCGGTGACCCGGGCACTGTTCGAGGAGCGCGGTCTGCGGGTGGTCGCCGTCGACATCTCCGAGTTCGAGAAGCTCGAGGGCTGCGTCACCTGCCTGTCGGTGCGCCTGCGCGGATAGTCAGCCGAGGCCGTTGGCTGCAGTGTCGGCCGGCTTCGAGGCGGCGTGCAGCCAGGCGTCGAAGAACCCGTCGAGGTCCTGGCCGCTCTTCTCCTCGGCGACCGCCTGGAACTGCTCGGTGCTGCCGTTGCCGCCCCTCCGGGTGGTCGCCCAGGTGCGCAGGACGTCCCAGAAGTCGGTCTCGCCGATCACGTTGCGCAGCGCCTGCAGGGCGAGCGCGCCGCGCTGGTAGACCCGTCCGTCGAAGATCCGGTCCACACACCTCGTGTGCGAGGGGCACGGGTCGGCGACCTCGAGGTTCCAGAACGCGTCGTCGGCGTCGCGGCTGTCGTAGGCGTCGTGCAGCCGCGCGTTCGCGCCCGGCCCGCCGTGCGTCTCGGCGTAGTAGTCCTCCATGAAGGTCGCGAAGCCCTCGTTGAGCCAGATGTCCTTCCAGCCGGCGAGCGCCACCGAGTCGCCGAACCACTGGTGCGCGAGCTCGTGCACCACCGTCGACACAGCGCCGCTGCCGTCCCCCATGTAGGGGTACGTCGGACGGGTCTGGTTCTCCAGGGCGAAGCCGACCCCGAGGCTGGTGGTCAGCCCGCCGGTGGTCGCGAACGGGTAGTCGCCGAGCTGCTTCGTCAGCCAGTCGAGCAGCTTCGGCGTCTGCTTCATCAGCCCCATGGCGGTCCGCTGCTCGGCCGGCTTCAGTGCCTTCGACACCGCGACGTACGACGGGATGCCGTACTCGTTGCTCTTCGCGACCGTGTAGCGACCGGCCGCGAAGAAGGCGAGGTAGGGCACCATCGGGGCGGCCGTCCACGTCGTGGTCGCCAAGTCCCCGTGGACCGTGCGCTGGTCGCGGGTGCCGTTGGCGACGACCTGGTTGGCCTTCGGCACCGTGATGCTGATGCTCATGGACGCCTTGTCGAGCGGGTGGTCGTTGGACGGGAACCACCAGGGCGCCATGTGCGGCTGGTTCATCGCGACCACCTCCTGGTCGCTGGCCAGCCAGTTGCTCTCACCCTCGTAGGAGTACGCCGAGGGCTTGCCGGCGTAGCGGACCACGACATCCAGCGACCCGCCCGCCAGGGTCGCGTGCTCGATGACCAGCTCGTGGGCGTCCTGGTGGAAGTCGACGGGGTCGCCGTCGATCGTCACCGACCGCACGGGCAGCAGGAAGTCGAGGTCGAAGCCGGACAGGTCCTCGGTGACGGTCAGCGAGACCTTCGTCCAGCCCGAGAGCTTGCGGGACCCGAAGTCGTAGCGGTCGTGGATCTCGTAGCGACGCACGTCGATGCCGCCGTTGCCGTCGAGCGGGAAGTAGGGATCGCCGATCCCCGCCGACCCGTGCGGGTCATCTGCGCGACCGACGGCCGCGCCCGACGTGACGAGCGGTACGACGACGAGCGCGGCGGCGGCCAAGGCGGCGAGGCGACGGATCACCGGGACAACCTAGCCCGCCGTATCGCGTCGGGCGGGCCTCGTCGCTTAATCGGTTGCGGTCCGCCGGTGGCCGCTCCCAGACTGGCCCCAGTCGTCCGGCCCAGCAGTGTGCAGGGTCCGGGTGCCCGAGCGAGAGGAGCGTGACATGTCCATGACGGTCCTTGGCCTGTCCGCAGACCACTTCTCTCACCTCTGGAGCACCCACACCGATGCAGCACGAACCTTCGCTCGACCCTGATCTCGACCCCACCTTCGTCTTCGACTTCGAGGCGTACGACGACGTCGCCGACGGCCAACGCTGGTCCACCTGGCTGAGCGTCGAGCCGCTCTGCCGCGGCCCGGAGCCCCGCCCCGACTGGGTGGTCACCTCCCAGGCCGCGGTCGACACCGACCTCGGCGTCCTCAAGACCGGCAAGGAGGCCGACGCACACCTGCTGGAGCGCGCAGTGCCCGGCTCCGATGCCCTCGGGGAGTCGGTCGTCATGGTCGCCAAGCGCTACCGCGGCACCGACCATCGCACCTTCCACCGGGCCGCGACCTACACCGAGGGGCGCAGCGTCAAGCGCTCCCGCGACGAGCGGGCGCTCAAGCGCAAGAGCACGTGGGGCAAGGCCGTCGCCGCGGGCGAGTGGGCGACCTCCGAGTGGGACGCCCTCAAGCGCTGCTGGCAGCTCGGCCTGCCGGTCCCCTACCCCGTGCAGATCGACGGCACCGAGCTCCTGATGGAGTGGATCACGCACGAGGGCGAGACGGCGCCGCGGCTGGCCCAGACCCGGCCCGAGCCGGCCCTGCTGGCGTCGTACCTCGACCAGCTGCGGGACGCGATGGCGGTGATGGTGCAGCACGGGATCGTCCACGGCGACCTCTCGGCGTACAACATCCTCGCCGCGGGCGACCGGCTGGTGATCATCGACCTGCCCCAGATCGTCGACCTCGTGGGCAACCCGGCCGGGATGGACTTCCTGATGCGCGACTGCGCCAACGTCTGCGGGTGGTTCCGTGCGCGGGGGCTCGAGGTCGACGAGCAGGACCTCTTCGGGGAGCTGATCGCCCACGCGTTCTAGTCTGCGCGGGTGAAGCGATCACGCGGCCGCGGCGTCCAGGTCGACAGCCTTGCCGAGCTCGACGCCCGGATCTCCGCGGGCGCCACGTCGATGCGCGGCTGGCAGGTGCGCGGCGTCGACCTGACCGGGCGGCACGACGTGCTGGCGCGCAGCCGGCTGGCGAGCGCGACGTTCGTGGCCTGCGTGTTCGCCGAGGGCGACGACGCCGTGGTGCGCGCGGCCGGGGCGCTGGTGCTCCCGGCGACCGACGAGGTGCCGGTCGACACCGGCCGCACGAGCCTCTACTCGGCCGCGGAGCTGTACGACACACCGCGGTACGCCGACTCGCTCGACGCCCGGGCGTTCGCCTGGACGCAGCGGCCGTCGACCCGTGACAAGGCGCTGGCCCGCGCGCTGCACGACCACGCGGTGGACCTGGCCCTGGAGTCGTGGGTGGAGGACCGTCGCCTGGTCGGGGTGATGGGCGGGCATGCCGTCGAGCGCGGCGCCGCGGCGTACGCCGACGCCGCCCGCCTCGGGCTGGCCCTGGCCGGCGCCCGCACCGTCGCCACCGGCGGCGGACCCGGGTCGATGGAGGCGGCCAACCTCGGCGCCCGCCTCGCGCCGCGACCCGACGCCCTGGACGAGGCGCTCGCCCTGCTCGCCGAGGTGCCGGCGTACCGACCGTCGGTGAGCGCCTGGGTAGCGCGTGCGTTCGCGGTGCTGGAGCGCTTCCCCGGCGGGGCCGACACGCTCGGGATCCCCACCTGGCACTACGGGCACGAGCCGCCGAACGTCTTCGCGACCGCGATCGCGAAGTACTTCCGCAACTCGACCCGCGAGGCGACGCTACTCCAGGTGTGCGACGCCGGGATCGTCTTCCTGCCGGGCTTCGGCGGCACGGTGCAGGAGATCTTCCAGGACGCCTGCGAGAACTTCTACGCCGACGAGTCGTCGGTCGCGCCGATGGTGCTCGTCGGCACGTCCTACTGGACCGAGGAGCTGCCGGCGTGGCCGCTGCTGCGAGCCCTGTCCCGGGGAAAGCCGATGGAGGACCACGTGCACCTCGTCGAGACGTGGGAGGAGGCGGCCAACCTGATTGTTTCGCATACGTGAACACCCGGTGAGGACTAGGTTGACGCGGTGCAGATCTCCCGTCGCGACCTCTTCCGTTCCAGTGCCGCCATCGGTGCGGCCGCCACCCTCACCGGCTCCGGCAGCCTGGCCGCCGAGGCCGTCGCCGGCCCCGTCGCCCGTCCCGTCGCGCGGGCCGGTGCCGACGGCACCACGCGCACCACGGTGCTCGGCAAGGGTCCGGCCGGTCCGGGCGGCTACCGGCCGGTCGTCAGCAAGCCCGGTGAGTCGTACGTCGTGCGCGCCGGCATCGGCGCGAAGGCCAAGAGCGGCCGGGGCAAGCGCCGCAAGCCGCTGCTCACCTTCGTCCAGCTGAGCGACGTCCACATCCTCGACGCGCAGTCGCCGCTGCGCCTCGAGCTCGGCGAGATCGTCAGCAGCTCCGCCTACCGGCCGCAGGAGATGCTCACCGGCCAGGTCGCCGACGCGATGGTGCGCCACATCAACGAGATCGGCGGCGGCCCGGTGCTGGGCAAGCCGCTTGCGCTGGCCATCCAGACCGGCGACAACTCCGACACGGGCCAGTACAACGAGCTGCGGTGGAACATCGACCTCCTTGACGGCGGTGAGGTGACGGTCGACTCCGGCGACCCCGCTCGCTACGAGGGCGTCATGGACGGCGAGCCCGCCTTCTACGACACGACCTTCTGGCACCCCGAGGGCACCCCGGCGGGCAAGGAGGACGACAAGCCGCGGGCCCTGTACGGCTTCCCGCTCGTCCCGGGCCTGCTCGACGCCGCCCGGGCGCCGTTCACGGCCGAGGGCCTCAAGATGAAGTGGCTGACCGCGATGGGCAACCACGACGGCCTGGTCCAGGGCAACTGGGCGCACAGCCCCGCCTACCAGGCGCAGGCCGTGGGCACGGTCAAGAAGACCAGCAAGGGCGACCGCACGATCACCGCCGACCCCAACCGCCGGCTGCTCTCGCGCACCGAGTGGGTGGAGGAGCACTTCACCACGACCGGCCTGCCCGAGGGCCACGGCTTCACCCAGGAGAACGTCGACACGGGCACGGCGTACTACACGTTCGACCAGGGCCTGGTCCGGTTCGTCGTCCTCGACACCGTGTCGCAGTTCGGCGACAAGGGCGCGATGTACGACGACCAGTTCGCCTGGCTCAAGAAGACGCTCGGCGCCTCGGGCAACAAGCTGATCATCCTGGCCAGCCACCACCCGCTGGCGTCCTTCGAGGACACCGCGCGCGCCGACAAGATCGAGCGCGAGCTGCTCAAGCACGACAACGTCATCGCCTGGGTCAACGGCCACACCCACACCAACCACATCTGGGCGCACAAGCGGGTCACCGGCACGGGCAAGGACAAGAAGGTGGCCAACGGCTTCTGGGAGATCAACACCGCCTCCCACATCGACTGGCCGCAGCAGTCCCGCCTGCTCGAGGTCGCGAACAACAAGGACGGCACGCTGTCGATCTTCACCACGATGGTCGACCACGGCGCACCGCTCACCTGGGACGGCGACCTGACGGACTCGCTGCAGCTGGCGGCCCTCGGTCGCGAGCTCGCGCTCAACGACTGGCAGGAGCGCGACCACCACCGCGGCGGCAACCGGTCGGACCGCAACACCGAGCTGATCTTGAAGGCGCCGGCCTTCCTGCGCTGAGCCGACCGGCGGCCGAGGTCCTAGACCTCGGTCGCCGCCAGCTGCCCGCAGGCGCCGTCGATCTCGCGGCCGCGGGTGTCGCGGACCGTCGTCGGGATGCCCTTGGCCTCGAGCCGGCGCACGAACTCGTGCTCATCGGCCGGGTCGGACGCCGTCCACTTCGACCCCGGCGTGGGGTTGAGCGGGATCAGGTTCACGTGCACCCAGCCCCAGTCGCCGCGCTCCTGGAGCACGTCGCCGAGCAGGTCGGCCCGCCAGGCCTGGTCGTTGATGCCGCGCATCATCGCGTACTCGATCGAGACCCGGCGCTTGGTGACGCGCGCGTAGTTCCAGGCGGCGTCGACGGTCTCGGCGACGGAGAAACGGGTGTTGATCGGCACCAGCTCGTTGCGCAGCTCGTCGTCGGGGGCGTGCAGCGACAGCGCGAGGGTCACCGGGATGCCCTCCTCGGTCAGCTGGTTGATCCGCGGCACCAGGCCGACGGTCGAGACGGTGATGCCCCGCGCGGACATCCCGAGGCCCTCGGGTGCCGGGTCGACCAGGCGTCGTACGGCGCCGATGACGGCCTTGTAGTTGGCCAGCGGCTCCCCCATGCCCATGAAGACCACGTTGGAGACGCGACCGGGCCCGCCGGGGACCTCGCCGCGCGCCATCGACCGGGCGCCCGCCACGACCTGCTCGACGATCTCGGCGGTCGACATGTTGCGCTGCAGGCCGCCCTGGCCGGTCGCGCAGAACGGGCAGGCCATGCCGCAGCCGGCCTGGCTCGAGACGCAGACGGTGGCGCGGTCGGGATAGCGCATCAGCACCGACTCGACCAGCGCGCCGTCGAAGAGCTTCCAGAGGGTCTTGCGCGTCGTACCGCGGTCGGCCTCCATGGTGCGCAGCGGCGTCATCAGGTCCGGCAGCAACGCGGCCACGAGCTCGTCGCGCTGCGCAGCCGGCAGGTCGGTCATCTCGGCCGGGTCGTCCACCAGGCGCGCGAAGTAGTGGTTCGAGAGCTGCTTGGCCCGGAAGCCCGGCAGCCCGAGCTCCTTGAGCCGCTCGACGCGCTCGTCGAGCGCGAGGTCGGCGAGGTGCGGCGGCGGCTTCTTGCGGCCGCGCGGCTCGTCGAAGACGAGGGGCAGGGAGGTGCGCTCTGAGTCGGACATGAGGTCTCGATCATCCCATCCGGGTGGTCGGCCGGGCGATTCGACGAGTCACGCCCTACGACTGGTAGGTGACCATGTACCAGAGCACGAGGGCGGCCACGCCTCCGACGACCAGCGCGGTGCTGACCATGCCGATCACCAGGTAGGTCCCGAACCGCCGCGTCCGCTTGGCGATGATCAACCCGATCGGCACCGCCAGGGTCACCAGCACGAGCGGGAACAGGTCCTCGGCGGTGTGGTACTCGAAGATCCAGTTCAGGATCGCCGCGAACAGCCCCGGCACCACGATCACGAACGCCAGCCCGGCGAAGAACCCGCTGAGCGAGGTGAACGTGGGGTGGTCGCGGTGCCACCAGTCGGGAGCCTTCTCCGTGGTGGTCGGGTTTTCCTGGTCGGCCGACATCACCTCGATGCTATGCGCAGATCGCCTGAGCTGCGCCTCGGCGTGCCGGGTGGCCGCGCTAGAAGACCAGGTAGTGCAGGATCAGCCAGGTCGGGGCGATGGTGGCGAGCAGGGAGTCGAGCCGGTCCATCAGGCCGCCGTGGCCCGGGATGACCTGGCTCATGTCCTTGATCCCGAGGTCGCGCTTGATGACCGACTCGCACAGGTCGCCCAGGGTGGCCATCACGACCGCGACCAGGCCGAGGACGAGACCGACCCACCAGTCGCCGTCGAGCAGGTGGACGACCAGCGCCCAGCCGGCGAGCAGGCAGAAGACGATCGAGCCGGCGAAGCCCTCCCACGACTTCTTCGGCGAGATCACCGGCGCCATCGGGTGCTTGCCGAACAGCACGCCGGCGACGTACCCGCCCGTGTCGGAGGCGACGGTGATTGCGATGAACGTGATGATGCCCTGCACACCCGGGTCGTCGAGGCCGTGGGCGTTGATGCCGCCCCCCTCGGCGAGGAGCAGGGCGACGAACGACCCGAGGAAGGGCACGTAGATCAGGGTGAACACCGACGCCGTCGCGTTCTGCACGTAGCCGTCGATGCCGCGCTTCAGCAGCCACAGCATGGTCGCGAGCGCCGAGACCGCCGTGGCGGTGACCAGCGCGGGTGTCCCCCAGAAGTACGCGACGACGACCATCACCACGCCGCCGAGCATCAGCGGCTGCTCGGGGAGCTCGATGTCCTTGGCCCGGAAGCCCTTGTGCAGCTCCCAGATCGCGACCGCCACGGCGACGGCGACGATCACCATGAACGCCGTCTTCCAGAAGAGCAGCGACAGGAGGATCGCGCCGACCAGCACGGCCGCGGAGGTGAGGGCGGCCGGCAGGTCGCGGCCGGCGCGGCCGTGGTCCTTCGTCGGCGGCCCGACGGAGGACCCGGCGGGAGGTGGAGTGGCCGGCGTGATGGCGTCGGTCATGTGTCGGCGAGCTGCTCAGACCTCGAGCAGCTCGGACTCCTTGTTCTTGAGCATCTCGTCGATGGCGTCCGTGTGCTTCTTGGTCATGCCGTCGAGCCTCTTCTCGGCGCCGGTGACGTCGTCCTTGCCGACCTCGCCGTCCTTCTCGAGCTTCTCCAGGCCCTGCTTGGCAGCACGACGCAGGTTGCGTACGGCGACCCGGCCGTCCTCGGCCTTGGCCTTGGCGATCTTGATGTACTCCTTGCGACGCTCCTCGGTCAGCTCCGGGAAGACGCAGCGGAGCATCTTGCCGTCGTTGGAGGGGTTCACGCCGAGGTCGGAGTCGCGGATCGCGCGCTCGATGTTGCCCATCGCGCCCACGTCGTACGGCTGGATCAGGATGATCCGGGCCTCCGGGGCGGTGAACGAGGCCAGCTGCTGGAGCGGGGTCGGCGAGCCGTAGTAGTCGACGACGATCTTGCTGAACATGCTCGGCTGGGCCCGGCCCGCCCGGATCGCCGCGAACTCCTCGCGCGTCGACTCGACCGACTTGTCCATCTTGCTGTCGGCCTCGTTGAGGATGTCGTTGATCACGGGTGCTCCTTCGATGTCCAAGCGGGGAACGTAGGGGTCCAGCGGGTGTCGCGCAGGCGTGCGGCGTCAGCCCGCGTGGACGAGCGTGCCAATCTTCTCACCCTGGACGACCCGCAGGATGTTGCCCTCCGGCTCCATGCCGAACACGACCATGGGCAGCTTGTTCTCGCCGCAGAGCGCGAACGCCGTCTGGTCCATGATCCGCAGGCCGCGCGACATCGCCTCGTCGTAGGTCAGCTCGTCGAACTTCGTCGCGGTCGGGTCGAGGTGCGGGTCGGCGGTGTAGACCCCGTCGACCCCGCTCTTGGCGACCAGGACGACGTCGCACTTGCTCTCGAGGGCGCGCTGGACGGCCACGGTGTCGGTGGAGAAGAACGGCATGCCCATGCCGGCGCCGAAGATCACGACGCGGCCCTTCTCCATGTGGCGGATCGCGCGGCGCGGGATGTACGGCTCGGCGACCTGCCCCATGGTGATGGCGGTCTGCACGCGCGTCTCCACGCCCATCTTCTCCAGGAAGTCCTGGAGCGCCAGGCAGTTCATCACGATGCCGAGCATGCCCATGTAGTCGGCACGGACCCGGTCCATGCCGCGCTGGTGGAGCTCGGCGCCGCGGAAGAAGTTGCCACCACCGGTCACGACCGCGATCTGGACGCCGGCCTGCGAGACCGCCGCGATCTCGCGGGCGACCGTCTGCACGACGTCGGGATCGACGCCCACCTTGCCACCGCCGAACACCTCGCCGGACAGCTTCAGCAGGACGCGCTTGTAACCGGTCACGGGCGGCTCCTTCGTACGACGGGCGGGGTCCGAACATGCGAGAAGGCCGGTCCGATGATCAGTTTTCCTGTCATCGAGCCGGCCTCCTCACGTGGTCTGCCTAGAACCTAGTCGATCAGGCTCCGACCTCGAAACGGGCGAACCGCTTCAGGGTGGTGCCGGCCTCGTCCAGGACGGCCTTGACGGTCTTCTTGTTCTCCGTGACCGACGGCTGCTCGAGCAGCACGACGTCCTTGAAGAACCCGTTGACGCGACCCTCGGTGATCTTGGCGATCGCCTGCTCGGGCTTGCCCTCCTCGCGAGAGGTCTTCTCGGCGATGTCGCGCTCGTGGGCGACGACGTCGGCGGGCACCTCCTCGCGGGTGAGGTACTGCGGGCGCATCGCGGCGATCTGCATCGCTGCGGCGCGCGCCGCGTCGGCGTCGCCGTCGTACGAGACGAGCACGCCGACGGCCGGCGGCAGGTCGGCCGCACGCTTGTGCATGTAGGCCACGACCGGACCGTCGAAGTGGACGTACTGGCCGAGCTCGATCTTCTCACCGATCGAGACCGCGAGTCCGTCGACGACCTGGCCGACGGTCTCGTCACCCAGGGAGAGCTCGCGCAGCGCGGCCACGTCGGCCGGCTTGGCCTCCGCAGCAGCGTCGGCGATCCGCTGGGCGGCGGCGATGAAGTCCTCGCCCTTGGCGACGAAGTCGGTCTCGCACTTGAGCTCGACGAGCACGCCGGGGGCGTGCGCCACGAGGCCGGCGGAGGCCTCGCGCTCGGCGCCGCGCTGGGCAGCCTTGGCGGCACCCTTGACGCGGAGGATCTCGATGGCCTGGTCGAAGTCGCCGTCGGCCTCGTCGAGCGCCTTCTTGCAGTCCATCATGCCGGCGCCGGTCTGCTCACGGAGCTTCTTGACGTCAGCGGCGGTGAAGTTAGCCATGTTCCTGCTTCCTGAAGTGTTCTGTGGTGCACGAGCCTCGGGGGCTCGGCTCAGGCCTTGGCCTCGGTCGCGTCCTCGGCGGGCGCCTCGGCGGCGGCCTCGGGAGCGGTTTCGGCGGGAGCCTCGGCAGCGGTCTCGGCGGGAGCCTCGGTGACCTCGGCGGCGGCCTCGGTCGCCTCGGCGGCCTCGGTGGACGCGCCGGTGGCGGCCTCGGCGGGCGCCTCGGTGGCGGTGTCGCCACCGGTCGCCTCGACGGCGGCCTTCTCGGCGTCGCCGCCCAGGAGCTCGCGCTCCCACTCGGCCAGGGGCTCCTCGGCACCGACGGCCTCGGTGCCCTCGCTCGCCTTGGCGCCGGAGCGGGCGATGAGGCCCTCGGCGACGGCGTCGGCGACGACGCGGGTCAGCAGGCCGACCGCGCGGATGGCGTCGTCGTTGCCCGGGATCGGGAAGTCGACGAGGTCGGGGTCGCAGTTGGAGTCCAGGATGCCGATGATCGGGATGCGCAGCTTGCGCGCCTCCTCGACGGCGAGGTGCTCCTTGTTGGTGTCGACGATCCAGACGGCGGACGGCGTACGCGTCATCTCGCGGATACCGCCGAGCGACTTGTTCAGCTTGTCGCGCTCGCGGCGCATCTGGAGCAGCTCCTTCTTCGTGCGGCTGCTGCCGGCCACGTCGTCGAAGTCGATCTCGTCGAGCTCCTTGAGACGGTTGATCCGCTGGTGCACCGTCTGGAAGTTGGTGAGCATGCCACCGAGCCAGCGCTGGTTGACGTAGGGCATCCCGACGCGGGTCGCCTGCTCGGCGATCGCCTCCTGGGCCTGCTTCTTCGTCCCGACGAACATGATCGTGCCGCCCTTGGCGACGGTCTCCTTGACGAAGGCGTACGACCGGTCGATGTAGGCCAGCGACTGCTGCAGGTCGATGATGTAGATGCCGTTGCGCTCGGTCATGATGAAGCGCTTCATCTTCGGGTTCCAGCGACGGGTCTGGTGTCCGAAGTGCACGCCGCTCTCGAGCAGCTGGCGCATGGTGACGACTGCCATGTGGTTCTCCTGTTGTGTCGAGCACACCCCGTTGCCGCCCGTCCTTGAACCAGGACGGACCGGAGCGAGCTCTGGTTGTTTTCAGTTCTTGCAACCGGCGGGAGCCGGCTGCCCTGACGCCTGCGCGCGACCCGATCGGCTGGCTGGATCGAACGTCGGCCAGTCGAACTGAGGGTCCGCGCCCACGGGTGGTCGGGTCCCCGGAGAGGGGCCCGTCGCGGTCTGCAGGCGTGCGAAGTCAATCCGCAAGGATTGCTCCGACCAGAGTAGTCGCATCCGCCGGTCCGGGCCAATTGGCCGGCACGCCTCCACAGGGGCGTCTCCGACAGCGTCGTCCCCAGGCTCTCGCGCCGCGGTCGCGCCGAGAGCACCGCCCCGACAGGGTCGGGCCATGACCACCCGCCTCACGCTCCTCCTGGCCGTCCTCGTCGCCCTCTGTTGGCCGTCGGTCGCCCGGGCCGCGGACACCGACCCCGTCGGCGGGTGGCCGCTCCGGCCGGAGCCCGCGGTGGTGGCCGGCTTCGACCCGCCGGACTCGCCCTGGGGCTCGGGGCACCGCGGCGTGGACCTGCTCGGGACCGCCGGGCAGGTCGTGCGCGCGGCGCTGCCCGGGCGGGTGAGCTTCGCCGGCGTGCTGGCCGGTCGTGGCGTGGTCGTCGTCGACCACGGCGACACCCGGACGACGTACGAGCCGGTCGACGCGACCGTCTCGCTCGGCGACCCGGTCGCGGCCGGCGACCCGATCGGGAGGCTCGCCCTGGGCGGGTCGCACTGCCTGCCCCGAGCCTGCCTGCACTGGGGCTGGATCGAGGGCGCGGACACCTACCTCGACCCGCTGCGCCTGGTCGGGGCCGGTCCGGTGCGGTTGCTGCCGCTGTGGCGGGACGAGCCAGTGAGTCGGGTGGTGCCGATGCCGTACGTCGCCTGGCGGTCGCCGCTGCAGCTGTTCCTGCTGAGGTGGTCACCGCCCTGAGGCACCTCACCGGATCCGCTGGCGCGTCTCCGCTATGCCCTCGGATGCGCCTGCTGGTAGGCCCGGCGCAGCCGGTCGGTGGTGACGTGTGTGTAGAGCTGCGTGGTCGCCAGCGAGGCGTGGCCGAGCAGCTCCTGGACCGAGCGCAGGTCGGCGCCGCCCTCGAGGAGGTGGGTGGCGGCGGTGTGGCGCAGACCGTGCGGCCCGATGTCGGGCGCCCCCGGCACGTCCGTCATCCGCCGGTGCACCATGGTCCGCACTGCGCGCTGGTCGATCCGCCCGCCCCGGGCGCCAAGGAAGACCGCCGGCCCGCTGCCGTCGACGGCGAGCTGCGGGCGGCCGTGCTTGAGCCAGAAGTCGAGGGCGCGCGCAGCCGGGCGGCCGAAGGGCACCGACCGCTCCTTGCGTCCCTTGCCGAAGACCCGCACGACGTTGCGCTCGCGGTCGATGTCGTCGAGGTCGAGCCCGACCAGCTCGCCCACCCGGATCCCGGTGGCGTAGAGCAGCTCGAGCATCGCCACGTCGCGCAGCCCGACCGGGCTGCCGTCGTCGGCGCGCTCGGCGGCGCCCCGGATCAGGTCGCTCGCCTCGTCGGCACGCAGGACGGGGGGCAGCGACTTGTGCGCCTTCGGCGAGCCGAGGCTCGCGCCGGCGTCGATCGGCGCCCGGCCGGTGCGCGACAGCCAGGCCGTGAACACCCGCGCCGCGGTCGCGCGGCGGGCGATGGTGGTGCGGGACTTGCCGAGCGTCTGCTGCTTGGCCAGCCAGCTGCGCAGGGTGCGCAGGTCGAGCTCGGTCACGTCGGTCATCCCGAGACGAGAAGCGTGGTCGAGCAGCCCGCCGACGTCGCCCAGGTAGGCGCGCACGGTGTGAGCCGCCAGGTCGCGCTCGGCCGTGAGGTGCCGCTCGTAGTCGCCGAGCACCCGGGCCATCGGCTCCGGCAGCTCGGCGCTCTCGGCCGCACCTCGGGCCTCCTGCTCGCTCACCTGTCGAGTCTAGGAACCCCGGCACCCGTCACGTGTGAGCGCGCGCGGCGAGCCGCCACCCGGCCTCGTCCAGCTCGACCAGCCCCCGCTCCTCGAGCTTGACCAGCGCGGAGCCGACCTCGACCAGCCCCAGGCCGGCGGCACGGGCGATCGAGTCGGCGCGCGCCCCGTGGGCGACCGGGACCGCGTCGAGCACCTGGCGCTGCCGCGGCGTCAGCCGGTCTCGGGGAAGCTCCCGGCCCCGGGGCACCTCGAGCAGGTGCTCGCCGGCCGCGCCCACGGCTTCGAGGACCTCGGCCCCGGAGGTGACCAGGGTGGCCGCGCCGGTCCGGATCAGCTGGTGCACTCCCTGGGACGACGCACTGGTGACCGGTCCGGGCACCCCGAGGAGCACGCGGTTGAGCCGGGACGCCCAGTTGGCGGTGTTGAGCGCGCCGCTGCGCACCGCCGCCTCGACCACGACCGTGCCGACCGTCAGGGCGGCGATCAGCCGGTTGCGGGACAGGAACCGGATCCGGGTGGGCGCGCCCCCGGGCGCGGTCTCGGAGACCACGGCCCCCTCGGCCGCGATGTGGTCGAGGAGCTGGCGGTGCGCGGTCGGGTAGACCCGGTCGGCTCCGCAGGCGAGCACGGCGACGGTCGGGCCGTCCGCGGCGATCGCTCCGCGGTGGGCGGCCTGGTCGATGCCGAACGCGGCGCCGGACACGATGCACCGGTCGGTGCGTCCCACGACCGCGGCGATCTCGGCGGCGACGTCGGCGCCGTACGTCGTGGCGGAGCGCGAGCCGACGACGGCGACTGCCGTGTCGAGCCGGTCGAGCCGCAGCGGCCCGCGCACCCAGAGCCCGATCGGCGGGCCGCCGCGCTCCTGGATCGGCGCCACGGACGTGAGGTCGTCGAGCCGGGTCGGCCACTCGGTGTCGGACGGGGTCACGAAGCGGACGCCCTGGCGGGCCGCATCGGTCAGCACTCGCTCGGGGTCGGCTGCGGCCAGCCGGGCCGCGAGGTCGGTGTGGAGACCGGCGACGTTGCTCTCCTCCAGCAGCTGCCGGTAGAGGACCGTGGCTCCCATCTCGTCTGCCAGCACGGCCAGCCGCGGGTCGCCCGGCTCCGAGATCGCGGACAGCGCGGCCCGGGCCAGCCGGTCGGCCGACTCGGCGCTCATCCGGCGCGCTCCAGCATCGAGAGCAGCAGCGGTTCGCCGGTGCGCAGCCGCAGCGCGGTGTCGACCTCGGGGAGACCGGGACCGTCGAGACCTCGCAGGTCGGCGACCGTCCAGGCGAGCCGGTGGACACGGGTGGCGCCGCGCCGGCTGAGCTTCCCGTCGTACAGCTGAGCGTCGACGGCCTGCTGGCCGGCCTTGGTGAGCGGCCAGCGCTCGCGCAGCACCGGGCCCGGCGCCTGGCCGTTGAGGCGCCAGCTGGCCTCGGCGTACCGCTCGGCCTGTCGGGCACGGGCGGCTTCCACGCGCCGCCGCACCGCCGCGGAGGACTCGGCCGGCGCGAGGTCGGCGGCACCGTCGAGCCTCCGGAGCGGCGGCAGGTGCCGCACGATGTCGACCCGGTCGGCGACCGGACCGGTGACCTTGTTGCGGTAGTCGCGACGCTGGACCTCGCGGCAGCTGCACCGGTTCTGGCGCACGTCGTTGCTGTAGTCGCCGCAAGGGCACGGGTTTGCCGCGAGCACCACCATGCCCCGGGCCGGCAGGGTGACCGACTCGTCACGCCGGGCGATCGTGACGTCGCCGTTCTCGAGCGGCTGACGGAGGGCCTCGATCACGTCCGAGCGGAACAGCGGGAACTCGTCGAGGAACAGCACGCCGGTGTGCGCCTTGCTGACCTCGCCCGGCCGCACGACCCCGAGCCCGCCGCCGATCAGGCTCGCCTTGCTGGCGTCGTGGTGCGGCGCCGAGAACGGCGGCCGGGTCGGGAACCCGACGTCCGGGTCGAGGGTGCCCGCGAGCGACTGGATCGCGCTGAGCTCGAGCGACTCGTCCCGCCTCAGGTCCGGCAGGATGCCCGGCATCCGCTCGACGAGGCTGGTCTTGCCACACCCCTTCGGCCCGGAGAGCAGCAGGTGGTGGCCGCCGGCGGCCGCGACCTCGACGGCGAACCGCGCGTCGGCGATGCCGAGCAGGTCACCGAGGTCGAGCTCCTCGAGACGCTCCTTGCCCCGCCAGGCGAGCAGCCGGGCACCGGACGCCGGCGCGACCGGCGGCGCGTCCGGGACCTCCTCGTCACGCAGGATCGCCACCACCTGGCCCAGGGAGCGGACCCCGATCACGCTCATGTCGGGGACCATCGCGGCCTCGGCCGCCTGCGGCTCCGGCACGAACACCGCCCGGATCCCCCGCTCGGCCGCGGCCAGCACCATCGGCAGCACCCCCGTGACCGAGCGCAGGTTGCCGTCGAGCGTGAGCTCGCCGACGAACGCCGTGCCCGCGAGCGACGCGCCAGGGACGGTGCCGGCCGCCGCCAGCACCGAGACCGCGACGGCGAGGTCGAAGTGGGTGCCGGTCTTCATCAGGTCTGCCGGCGACAGCAGGATCGTGATCCGCCGGGTGGCCGGCCAGTCGAGGCCGCTGTTGATGATCGCCATCCGGCAGCGGTCGCGCGCCTCGTTGATCGTGGTGTCGGCACGGCCGACGAGCGTGACGCCGACCTGGCCCGGCGAGACGTCGGTCTGCACGTCGATGAGGTGCCCGACGGCGCCGTGCAGCGAGACGGTGTGGGCGGTCGCGAAGGGCATCAGCCGATCCCCCGCACGTGGTCGAGGATCGACGCGCCGCGACGCGGTCGGACGATGCCGACCAGGTCGATCCGGACGTCGCGGACCGCGACTCCCCGGTCCTCCAGCCAGCGCGTCGCCAGCCGGCGCAGCCGGGCCACCTTGATGTCGGTGACCGCCTCGTGGGGCGTGCCGTAGCGGACGCTGCTGCGGGTCTTCACCTCGCAGACGACCAGCACGTCACCGTCGCGCAGCACCAGGTCGATCTCGCCGGCCTCGCACCGCCAGTTGCGGTCGAGCAGGACCATCCCCTGCTCGACCAGGTGTCGCGCGGCCAGGGTCTCGCCGTACGCACCGAGCGCCTGCTTGATCGCGGCTGTTGTCGAACTCGTCATGTCCTCGACCTCCTGGCCCGCCAGCGTTCCCGGCGGCACGGACGTCGGGCAGGGCGCGGACGACGGCGTGTGGAGAGACGTGCGGGACGCCGGCCTGTGGACGAGTGGTGGGCCGTCAGCCCCGCAGGGCGACGCCGGCGCAGCTCGGCGTCGGCAGCGCGAAGACGTCCGCGCCGGAGGCATGGAGGCCGAGGTCGGCGCTCAGCACGGACAGCAGCCCGTCGTTGACCGAGGTGGTGAGGCTGCCGAGCACCGTGGCCACCGCGGCCTTGGTCGCGTGCGACAACATGCCCGGGCCGCTGACGTCGCTGGCCGAGAGAGCGGGCAGGGCGACGGCGTTCGAGTGCGCGGCGTACGCCGTGTCGAAGGCCCGCGGCGGCACGTCGATCACCACGTCCTGGGTGGTCGACGTCCCGGAGCCGTGGAGCGTGACCGGGTCGAGGGCCACGGTCATCGGAGGTCCGGCGAGGGCCGTGGTCGCGAGGCTTGCCGTCACGCCGGCGTCGACCGAGGCCGGCGACGACGGGGTCGCCACCTGCACCGTGATGCTCGCCGGACTCGTCGCGGTGCCGTCGCCGCAGACCGTCGAGGTCATCGTGCCGGTCGCGTCCGCGAGCGAGAGCCGGACCGTCACCGTGGAGGTCATCGACGCCGACGCGACGTCGGGGAGGGTCAGCGCCGCGGTGTTCGTGCCCGTCAGCACCGCCGTGACCTGGGAGGTCCGGGCGACGGTCTCGGCGGCGCGTCCGCAGGCGATCTGCGGCCGCTCGACGACCTGGAGGTCGAGCGAGGCGCCGGTCAGGCCCGGCACCTCCGTCGTCAGCGGGAGCGTCACGAAGTTGCCCCCGGTCGCCACGTGCGCGGCCGCGACCACCAGGTCGAGCACGTTGACGGTGGACAGGAGTGCGGCGTCGTCCCCGGACTTCATGGCGACGATCCGGTCGATCGTCAGCGAGGGGTTCACGCCGACGGCCGCCTGGACGCTCTGGAGCAGCGTCGCCGCGGCGGTGTCGCCGTTGCGCTGCAGGACGTGGGCGATCGCGACGTAGAGCTCCTTGACCGTGAGTCCGGTGGCGAGCAGCTCGTCGACGGTGCCTGCGTCGAGCTCGGAGGCGAGGTCGGCGAGGCGGACGTCCACGGCGGCGAGCCCGGAGTAGCCGCCGACGGTGCCGCTGAGGCCGAGTGCCTTGCCCAGGTAGGTCGTCAGGAGGGTGGAGTCCCCCGACGAGGCCCGCGCGGAGTACGACCCCAGCGCGAAGCACGCGACCGGCGACGCCGCGGCGACCGCCGTACGCCCCGCTCCCCCGCTGCCGGGCCGGAACGAGAAGTCGACGCTGGTCGTGGCGGTCACCCGCACCGCGTCGGGCACGGTCGCCCCGCCGGCCGGCACGAACGTCGCGCCGTCGAGGGTGCCGAGCTCCGGCTCGACCGAGGCCGCGTCGCCGGCCGTGTCGGCGTTGCGGGCCAGGCTGCGGTCCGCAGCCGCCTGGAGGCCGGGCAGGATCGCGGACGCCGCACGGCCGTCCAGCTCGCGGGCCAGGTCGAGCGCCACCACGTCGGCCAGTGCCTGCATGTCGGCGCGGGCGACCCGCTGGACGCCGATGTCGACGGTCAGCGCGGTGACGCCGAGCAGGGTGGTCAGCAGGATCGCGACCAGGGGTACGACGGCCCCGCGCTCGTCCCGGCGGGGCACTCAGCTCACCCGCGCGACGGCGGTGTAGTCGAGGTGGTCGGGCAACGGCACCAGCGGGAAGCCGGGCACCAGCGGGTGGTCGTCGTAGAGGTAGTCGACCGTGAGGCTGGCGCACTGCGCGCCGCCGTCGTTCGCGCACGCCGCGATCGTCACCGCACAGGTCCCGACGCTGGTGCCGCCGCGCAGCAGGACACCGCTGGCGTCGCAGGTCACGCCGTACGTGTCCAGGCTGTCGTTCAGCGCGTCCCGCGCCGCAGCGAGCCGGTCGGCGTCGTCGCCGGCCGGCGAGACGGCGGCCGCCCGAGCCCCCTCGGCGGCGCCCTGGCTGACCCCCTGGCGGAAGCTGAGCATGAACCCGTAGCTGATGATGCCGAAAACGAGCAGCAGCAGGAACGGCACGACGAGGGCGAACTCGACGGCCGCGGCACCGCGCTCCCCCCTGCGCGCGGGCCGGGCCACCCCACCACTCATGACGAAGTCCTACCCCCGAGACGACGTGCCGTCCCGCTGGTCTGGTCCAGAAGGTCGACCGGGAGTCAGACCTTCGGAGGGTCGATCTCGGCCGGGCTGAGCTCCTCGACGTTGACGTCCTTGAACGTCAGCACCTTGACGTTCTTCGCGAACCTCGCCGGGCGGTACATGTCCCACACCCAGGCGTCGCTCATCGAGACCTCGAAGAACACGTCGCCCGCCTCGGTGCGCGCCTTCACGTCGACCTGGTTGCACAGGTAGAACCGGCGGTCGGTCTCGACGACGTACTTGAAGATGCCGACGACGTCGCGGTACTCGCGGTAGAGCGTCAGCTCCATCTCGGTCTCGTACTTCTCGAGGTCCTCGGCGCTCACGGCACCGACTCTATCTCCGCAGCCTCGGGGGCCAGGGGCTCCAGCCCCGCGGCACGCCGTACGTTCACGAACCGCATCCGGTGGACCGGCGACGGTCCGTGCTCGGTGAGCGCGGCGGTGTGGACGTCGGTGATGTAGCCCTTGTGGGTCTTGAAGTCGTACGCCGGCCACTCGCGGTCGAGCTCGGTCATCATCCGGTCGCGGGTGACCTTGGCCAGCACCGACGCCGCGGCGATGCACGCGGCGACCCGGTCGCCCTTCCAGACGGCCAGGCCGGGCACACCCAGGCCGTCGACGGGGAAGCCGTCGGTGAGGACGTACGACGGCGCGAGGTCGAGCAGCGCGACCGCCCGACGCAGCGCCTCGACGTTGGCGACGTGCATGCCGAGCCGGTCGCACTCCTCGTGGGAGATCGACACCACCGACCACGCCAGTGCCCGCTGCACGACCTGCTCGTAGCAGCGTTCGCGCGCCTTCTCGGTGAGCAGCTTGGAGTCGGCGAGGCCCGGGACGATGCCGGCCCGGCCCGCGGGCAGGATCGCCGCACCCGCGACCAGCGGACCGGCGCAGGCGCCCCGGCCGGCCTCGTCGACACCGGCGATCAGGTCGATGCCCTCGCGGCGCAGCGCGCGCTCGTAGCCGTAGAGGCCGGCGTCGCGGCGCACCGTCGATCCACGCGGAAGGGCACTCACAGCGTCGACACTAGTTCGTGCCTAGGACGCGCCGGGCACGTCCGCGAAGGTGTCCGGGCGGTGCACGAACGTGAAGTGGTCGCTGGGCCACAGCAGCACGAAGACCTTGCCGACGACGTCGTCGACGTCGACGTACGGGTTCTTGGTGCAGTCCTTGTCGGTCTTCAGGCACATGTGCACCGTGGAGTCGGCGGAGTTGTTGCGGTTGTCGCCCATCACGAAGATGTGCCCGTCGGGCACCGGGCCGACCTGCCAGTTGCAGTTCGCGACCATCGGGCCGTAGCACTCGGCGCCGCCGAGGCGTGCGTAGTCCTTCTCGTCGAGCGGCTGGCCGTTCACGGAGATCCGGCCCTGGCTGTCGCAGCACTTGACAGTGTCGCCGGCGACGCCGATCACGCGCTTCACGAGGTGCCCGCCCGACGGGTAGAGGCCGATCTTGGAGAGGACCTGCGCGACGCCGTTGGTCGGGCCGGCCGACTCCTCGGCGCTCAGCCAGCCGCCGGGGTCCTTGAACACCACGACGTCGCCGCGCTCGGGGCTGCCGCCGAACCAGTACGACATCTTCTGCACCAGGATCCGGTCGTTCTTGACCAGCCCGGGCTCCATCGACTGCGACGGGATGTAGAAGGCCTGGACGAACAGCGCCTTGATCACGATCGCCAGCACCAGGGCGATGCCCAGCAGCAGGGCGGTCTCCTGCCAGATCGGCAGGTGCTTCTTCTTCGGTCCGTCCACCGTGGTCTCGGCGTGCGAAGACCGCGACACCGGCCCGTCGGGTTCAGCGACGACGGTCGGGTCGCGGTCTTCGGAAGTCATGCGGGGTCCCCGGGGAAACGCGGGTTGGAGGAGCGAAGCGGGGGAATCCCGCGGTTTCCTGGGGTGCTCACGCGCAGAGAGTAACGACGATGCCTGAGAAAACCCTCAGGCCTCGCGGCGCTCCTTGATCTTCGCGGCCTTGCCGCGGAGGTTGCGCAGGTAGTAGAGCTTGGCGCGGCGGACGTCACCGCGGGTCACGACCTCGATCTGCTCGAAGATCGGGGAGTGCAGCGGGAAGGTGCGCTCGACACCGACGCCGAAGGAGACCTTGCGGACGGTGAAGCTGCGGCCGATGCCGGAGCCCTGCACGCGGATGACCACGCCCTGGAAGATCTGGACACGGGAGCGGCTGCCCTCGACGACCTTCACGTGGACCTTGATGGTGTCGCCGGCGCGGAAGGCCGGGACGTCGTCGCGCTTGAGCGCGGTGCCGAGATCGGCGATGACGTTGCTCATGATGTTCTCCTCGCGAGTGCCACAGGTCAGGCGCGGTACGGGGATCTTTCAGATGGAGGCCCAGCAGGTGCTGGCCGGCGGCGCCATGTCCCCCCTGTGGCAGGGACTGGTGCGGATCCTCCGCGGACGTGTCCGCGGGGCGATCCTTGTTTGGCCGACTGAGCCGAGGAACAAGTCTGCCACAGGCGAGACCGGCTCCGTGAATTCAGGCGCGCTTGGTCATCCGGACCACGCCGGGCTCGACCTCGCCGCGCAGCCGGTAGCCCGCCTTCTTGTAGATCCGCTGGTTGCGCAGGCTCCCGGCGCCGGTGAAGAGGGAGTACGTCGTGACGCCCGGCGGCGCGGCCGCTTCGATACGCGCGAGCAGCATGCGCCCCACGCCGCGGCCGGACAGGTCGGGGGCGACCATCAGCCGGCCGATGTCCCAGGTCTCGGCGTCGTGCAGCGACGCCCGCACGGCCCCCACGAGGCGCCCGCCCGAGCGCGCCACCAGGACGGTGTCGCGGGCGGTCCAGGCGCGGACGTCGTCGTACGACTCGTGCAGGGCGGGGATCCGGACACCGGGGTTGTCCTGCTCCTCCTGCACCCAGCAGGCCCGCTGGAGCACGAAGAGCTCGCCGGCGTCGGACGGCTCGACCAGGCGGATCTCGACGTCGTCGAGCAGCACCGACGGGTGGACGAGGTCGGGCCGGCGCTCGGCGGTGCGTCGTACGGACTGCTCGCGGCGCCAGGCGGCGATCGCCGCGTGGTCGCCCGACAGCAGCACCGGGGGTACGTCGTGGCCGCGCCACGAGGCGGGCTTGGTGTAGACGGGGTACTCCAGCAGACCGTCCTCGTGCGACTCCTCGACCAGCGACTCGGCGTTGCCCATGAAGCCCGGCACCAGCCGGACCACGGCCTCGGTGATCGCGAGCGCGGCCACCTCTCCCCCGTTCAGCACGTAGTCACCGAGGGAGATCTCGCGGACCTCGGCGCGGGTCGCCACGTCGTCGAGCACCCGCTGGTCGATGCCCTCGTAGCGCCCGCAGGCGAAGACGATGCGGTCGCGGGTGGCGAGCTCGCGGGCGACCGCCTGGGTGAACGGCTGCCCCGACGGGGTGGTGAACACGACGGTGGGACGGTCCTCGCCGATCAGCGCGTCGAGCGCCTCGCCCCACGGCTCGGGCTTCATGACCATGCCCGCGCCGCCGCCGTACGGCGTGTCGTCGACGGTGTGGTGCCTGTCATGGGTCCAGGACCGCAGGTCGTGCACCCGGACGTCGATCAGGCCCTTGTCACGCGCCTTGCCCGCGAGCGACAGCTCGAGCGGGGCGAGGTAGTCGGGGAAGATCGTGACGACGTCGATGCGCATCAGGTCCTGCCTCCTCGTCCTTGGCCGTCGCGAGCGTCGTCCAGCGCGTGCGCTGGCAAGGCGGAGGAGGGAGGTGGGCCGGGTTCGCCCACCGACGGACGACCACGCAGTCCAGCGTGCGTGATGGGCGGCGCGTAGCAGGCCATGGGACGAGGAGTCATGGCCTGGAGTCGTCCTCCAGCGGCGCGACCAGGCCGGGACGGTCGGCGATGACGACCCGACGGCCGGGGACGTCGACCTCGGGGACGAGCGCCTTGACGAACGGCACCAGGGTGTCGCGGCCGTCGGTGGCCCGGATCGCCAACAGGTCCTGGGCGCCGTGGATCAGCCCGGTGACCTCGCCGAGCGGCGTGCCGTCGACGTCGTACGCCGTCATCCCGACCAACTGGTGGTCGTAGAACTCGTCGGGGTCGTCCGGCGACGCGTCGACCGGGACCGTCGCGAGCAGGGTGAGGCCCCGCGCGGCCTCGGCCGCGGTGCGGTCGGGGATCTCCTCGAAGCGGACCAGCAGCACCGAGGAGTGCCACCGGGTGCTCGCCACCGTCACGGTCCGCAGCGTCGACGCCGAACCCGGAGGTGCCTCGACGACCAGCACCGAGCCGGGCGCGAAGCGCCGGTCGGGCTCGTCGGTGCGGACGTTGATCGTCACGTCACCGCGCAGGCCGTGGGCCTTGCCGATCCGGCCCACGACGACGTCGATGGTCTCCACTCGATTCCTCTCGGCAGGTCAGGGGCAAATGCAGAACGGGTGCCGCCCCGGAGGGCGACACCCATTCAAGCGGTTGTGCGCTATCGACGACGGTCCACGTCGACGAAGTCGATCCGGGCGCCACCGCGACCCGCCAGGGCGGAGATCACGGTGCGGAAGGCGCTCGCCGTACGGCCGCCCCTCCCGATCACCTTGCCGAGGTCGTCGGGGTGCACCCGGACCTCGAGGATCGAGCCGCGGCGCAGCTGCTTGTCGCGCACGCTCACGTCGTCGGGGTTGTCGACGACGCCACGCACCAGGTGCTCGAGAGCATCGGCCAGCATGCTCAGGCCTCGCTCTTGCCGGCGTCCTCAGCGGTGACGGTCTCGGCGGCCTCGGCCGTCTCGGCCGCGCCCTCCGGGGTCTCGTCAGCGGGAACCGGAGCCGGGGTCTCCTCGGCGGCGGCCTCGACGGGCGCCTCCTCGGTCTTCTCCTCGGCCTGGGGCTCCTCGGCCTTGGGCTCCTCGGCCTTGGGCTCGGCCTTCTTCTTCGACGCGGCCTTCTTGGTCACGGCGTCACCCTTGGGCTCGCTCGCGGCCTCCTTGAGGGCCTCGTTGAAGATCTCCAGCTTGTCGCGCTTGGGCTCCTTGACCTTCAGGGTGCCCTCGCTGCCCGACACGCCCTTGAACTTCTGGAAGTCACCGGTGATCTTGAGGATCTTGGCGACGGCCTCGGACGGCTGTGCGCCGACACCGAGCCAGTACTGGGCCCGGTCGGAGACGACGTCGATGTACGACGGGTCCTCCTTGGGGTGGTACTTGCCGATCTCCTCGATCACGCGACCGTCACGCTTCTTGCGCGAGTCGACGACGACGATGCGGTACTGCGGCACCCGGACCTTGCCCAGGCGCTTCAAACGGATCTTGACGGCCACGGTTGTGGTGTCTCCTCAGGAATATGTGTGTGGTTGAACGATCCGTCACCAGGTGGGGAAAGCACCGGGTCGGGTCCTTCGATGGGCTCTGCGGCGTCCGGGTGAGAGGGTCCGGGCGCACAGGACTCAGCCGGTAAGTCTGCCAGAGGCACCGGCCGGTGCGGAAATCGGGCAGAGTCGGGGCATGAGCCAGCCGCCACCGTCCTACCCCGTGCCGTCAGGCTACCCGCCGGGCCAGCCCCCGCTGCCGCCGAAGAAGCGCCCCAGCGGCTGGTGGTTCGTGGTGGGCGGCGCGCTGGTCGTCGCCGCCGTCGTCGCGGCGGTCGGGCTGTTCATCTGGACCCTGTCCGGCTTCCTCGACACCGACGCCTCGATCAACGCCGACGGCAACCCGCACCGGGTGAGCATCGGCACCGACGGCGAGCGGATGCTGTGGCTCGAGGACAGCTTCGGCCAGCAGTGCACGATCGTCGACCTGCGCTCGGGCGAGGAGGTCCCCCTGCACCGGGTCTCGGCGGAGTACAGCAGGTCCGACCCCTCCGGCGACTGGTCCGGGTTCGCGCGCTTCGACCCGGGCTCGGGCGACCTCGAGGTGACCTGCACGGCCTCCGACGGCGTCGTCCTGATCGGCCCGGCACCGCGGATCGGCAGCTTCGTGGTCGGCATCCTCGCCACGATCTTCGTCCCGCTCTTCCTCGGCCTCTGCGGCCTTGCGATCCTGATCGTGACCGGCATCCTCTTCGTGAGCCGGCCGGCGCGCCCGAAGGCCGGCTGACAACCTCGTCGTCCGCAACGACACGACGGCGACCTACCAGGTCCGGTTCCGCGTGGCCGAGCCCGACCTGCTCGGCGAGCTCCTCGTCGACCGGCCGCTCGCGGCGACGTACGAGATCGTGGCCCGTGACGAGGAGTTCGTGCTCCTCGACGGCGCCGTCCACCGGCGCAACGAGATCTGGCGGCAGGCCACGGACACCCGCACCGGGGAGGTCGCCGCCGAGCTGGTGCGGCGCAACTGCGCGCGCGTGCTGTACGACGTGGAGCCCGCGCGCGTCGTCAGGAGCTAGGCGACGATGCGCCCGCGCAGCACCACGCAGGCCGGGCGGAGCAGGACCGAGAGGTTCTCGACCGGGTTGGCGTCGTAGACGACGAAGTCGGCCGGGTCGCCCTCGTCGAGCCCGGCGTTCCAGCCCAGCCACTCCCGGGCCCGCCAGGAGGCCGCGCCGAGGGCGTACTCCGCCGGGATCCCGAGCGAGGTCATGGCGATCACCTCGCCGGCCAGGTTGCCGTGCCGGCTGATCCCGCCGCCGTCGGAGCCGGCGTAGAGCGCGACCCCGGCCTCGTACGCCGCCATGATCGTGTCGCGCCGGCGCACGTAGAGATCGGTCATGGTGGCGGTGTAGCCGGGGAACTTCGAGCTGGCGGACGCGGCGTAGCCCGGGAACTTGTCCAGCTGCATCACCGTGGGCACCAGCGCGACCCCGCGCGCGGCCATCGTCTCGACCTGGTCGATCTCCAGGCCGGTGCCGTGCTCGATGCAGTCGATGCCGGCCTCGAGCAGTCCGGCGAGCACCTCGTGGCCGAAGCAGTGGGCGGTGACCTTGGCCCCGTGCTCGTGGGCGACCCGGATCGCCTCGGCGAACGCCTCGGGTGGGAACGACGGCATCAGGTCGCCGTCGTCGCGGGAGATCCAGTCACCGACCAGCTTCACCCAGCCGTCGCCGCGCCGGGCCTCCTGGGCGACGTACGACGCGAGGTCGGCGGGCTCGACCTCGTGGGCGTAGTTGCGGATGTAGCGCTTGGTGCGCGCGATGTGTCGCCCGGCGCGGATCAGCCGCGGCAGGTCCTCGCGGTCGTGGATCCACGCGGTGTCGACCGGCGAGCCGCAGTCGCGGATCAGGAGCGCACCGGCGTCGCGGTCCTCGATCGCCTGCTGCTCGGTCTCCTCGTCGGAGATCCCGCCGTCGTCGTCCAGGCCGAGGTGGCAGTGGGCGTCGACGAGCCCGGGGACGATCCAGCCGTCGACGGCGCGCTCGGCACCCGCGACCGGCTCGAGGGTGATCCGCCCGTCCACGACGTAGAGGTCGCGGACCACGCCGTCGGGCAGGACCGGGCCGGAGAACCTGAGCGCCGTCATGCCCCGGACGCTACTAGGCGCATCCGGGGCACGACGTCCGCCGGTCGAGGTCAGCGGGTCCTGAGGCCGAAGCCGTAGGCGAACAGCGGGTCGTAGCCGGCGTCACCGACGTTGATGGGCTCCTGGGCCACGCTCCTCGGCCAGCTCACGGGCAGCCGCCCGGTGAAGGGCCGGCGGCCGTAGAGCACGTCGGCCACACCGGCGCCCTCACTGCCCGGCAGCCACGAGGCGACCAGCGCGTCGGTCTGGCGCAGCAGCGCCGGCGGGATCACCATCGGCCGCCCCGAGACGACGAGCACGGTGCACGACACCGTCCGGGCGCAGACCTTCTGCACCGCCGAGGTGTCGGCGGACGAGAGCTTCATCGTCTGCTCCGGCCGCGGGACCCCGTGGTCGCCCGGGTCGTAGGCCCACTGCGGGCCGCCCACGTCGCCGAAGCCCTCGGCGTACGGCGTCTCGCCGACGACCACGACACCGACCGACTTCCGCGGCACCTTCTTCGAGGCGGTCGCGCTGTAGACGACGTCGCCCTTCGCGGCCTTCCGGATCCCGTCGAGGATCGTGGTCCCCGGGATCACGTTGGTCGACCCGCCCTGCCAGGTCAGCGTCCAGCCGCCGGCCTGGTTGCCGATGTTGTCGGCGTTGCTGCCCGCGACGTACACGTCTCGCTTCGCCGCGAGCGGGAGCGCGTGCTTCTGGTTGCGGAGCAGCACCTGGCTCTCGGCGGCGGCCCGACGGGCGACCGCGTGGTGGGCCTTGCTGCCCACGTCGGCGAGGTGCGTGCGGTCGACCATGGGGTGCTCGAAGAGGCCGAGCTCGAACTTCGCGGTGAGGATCCGCGAGACCGCGTCGTCGATGCGTGCCATCGAGACGTCGCCGTCGTCGACCAGCTGGGTCAGGGTCGGGATGAACTCGTCCCAGCCGGTGGGGTTGTTGGGTGCCTGGATCGGCTCCATGAACATGTCGACGCCGGCGTTCACCGACGCCTCGACCTGCTCGGCGTAGGTGCCCGGGAGCTGCCGGATCGCCCGCCAGTCGGAGATCACGAAGCCCTCGAAGCCCTGCTCCTGCTTGAGCCAGCCGGTGAGCAGCTCCTGGTTCGCGTGCATCTTGACCGCGTCGGTGGTGTCGCCGCCGTTGAAGTCGGTGCTCGAGAACGACGGCATGACCGAGCCGACGTGGTGCTCCTTGATCGCCGGGATGTACGGCGCGAGCGCGAGCGCGTCGAACTCCGCGCGCGTCACCCGGTCGATGCCCTGGTCGATCGGGTAGGCACCGGTGCCGGCGGCCGACTCGTCGTACGACGTGAGGCCGTCACCCGCGAAGTGCTTGGCGGTGGCCAACACCCGGTCGGGGTCCGCCAGGTGTCCCGGCGCGCCCTGCAGCCCGTCGATCGCCGTCTCCATCTTCGTCACCAGGGCGGGCGTCTCGCCGAAGCTCTCGTAGGTGCGGCCCCAGCGGTCGTCGCGGGCCACGCAGATGCACGGCGCGAACACCCACTGCGGCCCGCTGGCCCGGGTCTCCTCGGCCGTGATGTGGCCGATCGTCTGCACCAGCGCCGGGTCGCGGGTCGCCCCGAGACCGATGTTGTGCGGGAAGACGGTCGCGCCCTGCAGGTTGCCGTGGCCGTGCACGGAGTCGACGCCGTAGATCAGCGGGATGCCGAGCGGGGTCGCCAGCGCGGCCTCCTGGTAGCGGTCGACCATGTCGGCCCAGGCCTCCGGCGTGTTGCCCGCGGGCACCGAGCCGCCGCCGGACAGGACGCTGCCGAGGCGGTTCGTGGTGATCAGCGAGGGGTCGGCGTCGATGTCGACGCGCTCGGCCTGGGTCATCTGGCCGATCTTCTCGGCCAGGGTCATCCGGCCGAGCAGGTCGGCGACCCGCTCGGCGGTGGGCAACGAGGGGTCCTGGTACGGCGGCGGGTCGTCGCCGGCGGCCGGGGTGGAGGGCTGCAGCAGCGCGGCGGCGAGGGCTCCGCCGGCGAGGACGGCGAGCGCGGCGCGGCGCCACCGTCGAGGGGATGAGAGGTGGCTGGACATGAGGTCTCCTTGCCGAGTTCAAAGAGTGATGGCCGTCACGCTAGGAACGACATTCGTCCGGGTCAATGCGTAAAGATCGCGAACGGGCGACTTATTAGTGCACTTTCCGGACGAATCGTCGTACCGTCGGTCCATGCCGACCACGAGCTCGCTCGAGCGGCTCCGCGAGGGCAACCGGCGCGCGATCACCGGGCTGCTGTCCAGCGACGGGCCGATGAGCCGCGCCGACCTCGCGCGGGGCACCGGCCTCTCCCGCACCACCGTGTCCAGCCTGGTCGGCGAGCTGATCGGCGCGGGGCTGGTGGTCGAGACGACCGACCGCGGTCAGCCGCACAAGGGCGGCAGCGGTCGGCCCCCGCTGCTGGTCGCGCTGAGCACGCCGGGCGGTGGTGTCGCCGGGGTCGATGTCGGGCACCGGCACGTCCGGGTGGCGGTCGCCGACCACCGCGGCACCGTGCTCGCCGAGGAGCTCGCCGCGGTCGACGTCGACGACAACGGCGTCGACGCCCTCGATCTCGCCGCCCGGATGGTGCGCACCGTCCTGGAGGCGGCCGGGCTGGCGACGAGCGACCTGCACGGCGTCGGGATGTGCGTCCCCGCGCCCCTGGACCGCAGGTCGGCGCGGATCCAGACGGGCATCCTCCCGGGCTGGCGCGACCTCTCCCCCGCCGACGAGCTGCACCGGCGGCTCGGCGTCCCGGTCTTCGCCGACAACGACGCCAACCTGGGCGCGCTCGCGGAGCTCGGCCACGGCGCCGCTCGGGGCGCTGCCGACGTCGTCTACGTCAAGGTCGCCAGCGGCCTCGGCGCCGGCATCGTGCTCGGCGGGCGGCTGCACCGCGGGGCGACCGGCATCGCCGGTGAGGTCGGGCACGTCCAGGTCGGCGAGGACGGCCAGGTCTGCCGGTGCGGCAACCGCGGCTGCCTCGAGACGCTGGTGGCCGCCCCGCGGCTGCTGGAGGTGCTGCAGCCGGCGTACGACGAGCAGCTGTCGGTCGAGCGGGTCCTCGAGCTCGACCTGGCCGGTGACGCCGGCGTGCGACGCGTGCTGAGCGACGCCGGGCGAGCCGTCGGGCGGGCGCTCGCCGACCTGTGCAACAGCCTGAACCCGGAGGCCGTCGTCCTCGGCGGCTCGCTCGGCACCTCGCCCTCACTCGGAGACGGCATCCGCGCCTCGGTCGACCGGTACGCCCAGCCGGACGCGGCCGCGGCCGTGCGGGTCGTCTCCGGCGAGCTCGGCGACCGGGCCGAGGTGCTCGGGGCGGTCTCGCTCGCGATCAGCCGGGTCGCGGCGGCCTGAGCGACGTACCCTCCTCGGATGAAGCGCCTGCTGTGGCTGGTCCTCGCCGCCCCGCTGCTCGTGGCCGCCCCCGTCGAGGCGGTGTCGGCCCCGCCCACCTGCCAGGGACGGCCGGCCACGATCGTCGGCCACGACGGCGGCGACCTCGTCGGGACCGAGGGCGACGACGTGATCGTCACCGGCCCCGCCTCGTCGGTCCGGGCGCTGGGTGGCGACGACGTCGTCTGTGCGGTCGACGCCGACTTCCTCCTCGACATCGACGCCGGGCCGGGAGACGACGTGGTCGACACCACCGCCGCGACCGACACGACCGAGCTGCTCCACGCGGAGCTCGGCACCGGGGCGGACCGGTTCCTCGGCGGTTCGGCGAACGACCAGGTCTCGGCCGGGGACGCGCCGGGTGACTCCGCGCGCGACGTGATCGAGACCGGCCGCGGCCGCGACTCGGTGGAGTCCGGCGTCGACGGGCTCCCGAACGACGACGCCGTCGACCTGGGCGCCGGGCCCGGCACGGTCTTCTTCCACGGCACGCCCGGCGGCGCCGCCCACCTGCGGAGCCGGGGGTCCGGCTACCTCTCGTTCTCCTTCGGAGGGCCGGCCGGGACGCTCCGCGTGGACAACGGCCTCGAACGCGCGGAGCTGGACGGCACGCCGCTGGTGACCTGGGCCGGGTTCAGCTCGTTCTCCACCGAGTCCAGCGACGTCGAGCAGGTGATCCTCCGCGGCAGCGACCGGGCGGAGCGGTTCCGCGGCTCGTACGTCGACGCCCTGGAGCTCGACGTCCGCGCCGGTGGCGGCTCGGACACCGTCGAGGTGAACTCGCGAGCGGTCGGCAGCGTCGACGGTGGTCGCGGCCGGGACCTGCTCTCCGTCTCCGAGGCCGAACCCGCCTCCGTGGGGAGTCCCGGCTCCGACCTCACCGCCGACCTCGGGTCAGGGCTGGTGCGCATCGATCCGCACGGGGCCGACTCGCACCTCCTGTCCGTCGACGCGATCGAGGACCTGTCCGTGGTCGGCTTCCGCCACACGACGCTGCGCGGGGACCGGGCTGCCAACCTGCTCGACGTGCGCTCCGGCTGCCAGGTCACCCTGGTCGGCCGGGCGGGCGCGGACCTGCTCCAGGGCTGGTCCACCTCCTGCCCGGACGGCGACCTCCCGGTCTCCACGATGCGCGGCGGTCGCGGTCCGGACCGGCTGCTCGGCCACGCCGCCGACGACCTGATGATCGGCGGCCCGGGGCGCGACGTCGCCAACGGTCGGACCGGGACGGACACCTGCCGCACCGAGGTGCGCCGGAGCTGCGAGCTCCGCTAGAGCTGGTCGAGCAGCCAGGACGGGGTCATCACGGTCGCGCCGTAGCGCTCGACACGGCCCATCAGGATCCGGTCCGCGGTGACGACGCTGACCCGGTCGCCGCGCTCGGCGGCCGCCTTGGTCTCGGCCACGATCGTGTCGTCGCCGGCCTTCGGCGCGTGCACGGTGCGGACGTGGGCATCGCGACCGGCCCGTACCCCGCCCTTCGCCGCACCCTCGAGGACGAAGACGACCTGCTGCTGGGGCACGTCGGCGACGAGCAGCTGCTCGTGCAGCCGACGGGCCGCGCCGGGGCGGTCCTTCCACCAGCCGTCGGGGCGGCTGCCCACGACGTTGGCCGCGTCGACCACCAGGACCGTGGTCATTTGAGGAACTTGGAGAAGTCCTTCGGGAGGTCCAGCGCGGCGGCGGCCTTCTCGTAGTCGATGTCCTCGGTCGGCTTGCCGAACGGGTTCGCCTGCGCCGCGGCGGCCTTCTCCTTGTCCGCGGCGGCCTGCTGGGCCGCCTTGGCCGGGTTGCCGGACACGCGCTTGCCGCCCTTGCCCTTCTTGGGCGCCTGCTTGGCCTTCGACCGCTTGCCGCCCCCCATGCCGGGCATCCCGGGCATGCCGGGGATCCCGCCGCCCTGGGCCAACGACATCATCATCTTGCGGGCCTCGAAGAACCGGTCGACGAGCTGGTTGACGTCGGAGACCTGACGGCCGGAGCCCTTGGCGATGCGGGCCCGGCGGGAGCCGTCGATCAGCTTCGGGTTGGCCCGCTCGGCGGGGGTCATGGACTGGATGACGGCCTGGATCCGGTCGATCTCGCGCTCGTCGAAGTTCTCGAGCTGGTCGCGGAACTGCCCCATCCCGGGCAGCATCCCCATGATCTTCGACATCGAGCCGAGCTTGCGGACCTGCTGCATCTGCTCGAGGAAGTCGTCGAGGGTGAACTCGCCGCCCTGGCCGGACAGCTTGGCCGCGGCCTTGGCGGCCTGCTCGGAGTCGAAGGCCTTCTCGGCCTGCTCGATCAGGGTCATCACGTCACCCATGTCGAGGATGCGCGACGCCATGCGGTCGGGGTGGAAGAGGTCGAAGTCGGTCATCTTCTCGCCGTTGGAGGCGAACATGACCGGCTTGCCGGTGATCGAGGCGATCGACAGCGCGGCGCCACCCCGGGCGTCGCCGTCGAGCTTGGTGAGGACGACGCCGTCGTAGCCGACGCCGTCGAGGAACGCCTGGGCCGTGACGACGGCGTCCTGGCCGATCATCGCGTCGACCACGAACAGCACCTCGTCGGGCTGCACGGCGTCGCGGATGTCGGAGGCCTGCTTCATCAGCTCGGAGTCGACGCCGAGCCGGCCGGCGGTGTCGACGATGACGACGTCGTGCAGGGTGCGCTTCGCCTCCTCGATCGACGCCCGGGCGACCCCGACCGGATCTCCGACGCCGTTGCCGGGCTCGGGGGCGAAGACGGGCACGCCGACCCGCTCGCCGTTGACCTGGAGCTGGTTGACGGCGTTGGGCCGCTGGAGGTCGGCGGCGACGAGCAGTGGGCTCTTGCCCTGCTCCTTGAGCCAGAGCGCGAGCTTCGCGGCCAGGGTCGTCTTGCCGGCACCCTGGAGGCCGGCGAGCATGATCACGGTCGGGCCGGTCTTGGCGTAGCGCAGCCGGCGGGTCTCGCCGCCGAGGATCGTGACGAGCTCCTCGTTGACGATCTTGACGATCTGCTGTGCCGGGTTCAGCGCACCGCTGACCTCCTCGCCGCGGGCCCGCTCCTTGACCGCGCCGACGAACTCCTTGACCACGGGCAGCGCGACGTCGGCCTCGAGGAGGGCGATCCGGATCTCGCGCGCGGTGGCGTCGATGTCGGCCTCGGAGAGCCGACCCTTCCCCCGGAGGTTTTTGAAGGTGTCGGCGAGCCGGTCGGAGAGTGTGGCGAACAAGGTGCATTCCTACGGGCTTGACGGCATGGCTGGCGGGTCCAGCCTAGTCGGCACCCCCGAGCGGGGTCGCATCGTGCTCCGGGCCCGACGCCCCGGGTGCCCCCGCAGCCACTCGGCGGCCAAAACCCGCACGACACGCCGAGGCGCCGCGGCGTGTCGTGCGGGTTTCACCGGTCGACCGGTGAAACCCGCACGGGTTCACGGCCCCGCGGTGAGCGCTTCCCGTACGGCGTGCGCCGCCTCGGCGGCCCGCTGGTCCGTCAGCGCGCCGGCCGACGACTCCTGCAGGTAGAACACGTCCACCGCCTGGGGGCCGAGCGTGTCGACGTGGGCCGAGCGCACCGCCACGTCCAGCTGGGCGAGCGCGGAGCAGACGAGATAGACGACCCCGGGCCGGTCGGCGGCCCGCACCTCCATCACCGTGGCCTGGTCGGAGGCCTCGGGGCGTACGACGACCGCCGGGTCCAGGCCGCCTGCCCCTCCGGTCGGGCGCAGCCGATGAGCCGCGTCGACGCGGCCGTCGACCACGGCCTCGTAGCGTTGGCGCAGCACGGCGGGATCGAGGTCCTGCTCCCCCACCTCCCACACGGACACGCCGTACTGGTCCTGTGCCCACGCGCGGGCGGCGCGCACGGGGATCCGCTGGAGCGCGAACATCGCGGCGAAGTCGGCGAGCAGCCCGACCCGGTCCGGCGCGATCACGGTGACCCGGGCGCCGTCGCCGACCGACTCGACCGCGATCGAGGCCGACCCGCGGCGCACGTCGCGCGGGATTTCGACGTCGTCGGTGACGATCGCGGGCAACGCCACCCCGGAGTCGAGCGCAGCCCGGGCGCGTCGGGCGAGGTCGCGGATCAGGCCGGCCCGCCACGCCGACCAGGCCTGGGGCGAGGCGGCCCGGGCGTCCGCCTCGGTCAGGGCGAGCAGGAGGCTCAGCGCCTCGGGCGACGCGACCTTCGAGGCCAGCAGGTCGACGGTCGCCGGGTCGTCGGGGTCCCGGGTGGTCGCGGTCTCCGCGAGCAGGAGGTGCCAGCGCACCAGGCGGGCGATCAGGTCGACCGCCTCCGGATCGAAGCCCATCCGCTCCGCGGCGGCGCGGGCGATCGGCTCGCCGGCCACGCTGTGCTCGGTCAGGCTGCCCTTGCCGATGTCGTGGAGCAGCGCGGCGACCATGAGCACGTCGGGGCGGGCGACGTCCCGGATCAGGGCGGAGGCCTCGACGCAGGTCTCGACGACGTGCCGGTCGACGGTGAACCGGTGGATCGCGGACGCGTGCGGGAGCAGCCGGATCCGCTCCCACTCGGGCAGGACGAGGTTGAGCGCGCCGGTCTCCTCGAGCGTCTCCCACACCGCGAGCAGGCCGCGGCCGGAGGCGAGCAGCCGGACCAGGAGCTGGCGGGCCTCGAGGGGCCACGGCGACGGGAGCGGGGCGCACTCGCGGGCCAGCCGGGCCGCGGTGGGCGGGGCGAGCACGGCGTCCGCCTCGGCGGCGGCGGCCGCGGCACGCAGCAGCAGGACGGGGTCGTCCGCCGGCCGGGCGCGGGTGTCGAGCACGACCTCACCCCCGGAGAGGGCGACGCCCGGGGCGAGCGGGGTGAGCGAGGGGCGGCGCGCCTCGCGGGACGACGCCGGCCGGGTCAGCACGCCGTCCACCCGCCGCCAGGTCAGGTGGGAGAGATGGGTGAGCCGCCGGCCGAGCTCGCGGACGTGGATCTGGGCGGCGCGGGCCTCGGGCAGGCCGAGCCGGTGGGCGATGTCGCTCCACATCTCGGGCGCGATCCGGTCGCTGGGCCGGCCGGCGATCTCCTGCACGACGTCGCGGACGTCGAGCAGCGCCAGCCGGGTCCGTTCGAGGTCGACGTGCGGCACGTCCACGAGCCAGGTGGCGACCAGCGCCTTCAGCACGGTCGCGTCGCGGAGGCCGCCCTCGGCCTCCTTGATGTCGGGCACCGAGAGGTGGGCGAGCTCGCCGATCAGCTCGTGCCGGGCGCGGACCATCGCCTGGAGCTCGGGCAGCCGCTCCCGGGAGCCGCGTCGCCAGTGCGCGAGCATCGTCGTGCGCAGCCGGAGCGTGAGGTTCGGGTCGCCCGCGAGGTGGCGGACGTCGAGCAGGCCGAGCGCGACCTTCAGGTCGGCGTCGGCGGCGGACACCATCTCCGGCATGGTCCGCACGGAGTGGTCGAGCCGCGCACCGGAGTCCCAGAGCGGGTACCAGACGTGCTCGGCGACCGCTCGCACGTCGACGCCGTCGTCGGAGACCAGCACCACGTCGAGGTCGGAGTACGGCGCGAGCTCCGAGCGGCCGTAGCCGCCCACGGCGACGAGCGCCGCGCCGGTGTCGGGGCCGCCGCTCTGCTCGTAGGCCTTCGCGCACAGCGCGTCGGCCTCGACGGCCCGCTGAGCGCGGTCGCCGGCACTCATCCGGGGTCCCGCGGTGGGGTGATCAGAGCGCGCCCTCGTCACGGTCGCCGGTGCGCACCCGCACCACGGACTCCACCGGGGAGACCCAGATCTTGCCGTCGCCGATCTGACCGGTGGCGGCGGTGGCGAGGATCGCGTCGACCAGGGCGTCGACGTCACCGTCCGCGACGAGGATCTCGAGGCGCAGCTTCGGCACCAGCGTCACGTCGTACTCCGCGCCCCGGTAGACCTCCTTGTGGCCCTTCTGGCGGCCGTACCCGCTGACCTCGCTGACCGTCATGCCGTTGACCCCGGCGGTCTCGAGAGCGACGCGGACGTCCTCCCACTTGTGCGGCTTGATGACCGCGGTCACGAGCTTCATGGCGACTCCTCGACGAGGGGGGACGTGCGGATGGTGGACCGATCATGCCGGACCGGGGGTGAGATGGGGCGGGACGGACCGGGGTGAGGAACAGGTGAGGACACAGCGCGGCCCGGCCCCCGGGGTCGGGAGCCGGGCCGCGGGGTGTCACAGTGCTGCGGAGTCCCGGTCGCCGGTACGGACCCGGACGACGGTGTCGACCGGGCTGACCCAGACCTTGCCGTCGCCGATCCGACCGGTCTGCGCGGTCTTCACCACGATGCCGACCACGTCGTCCGCGTCGTCGTCGCCGACGACGATCTCGATCCGGATCTTCGGCACCAGGGCGATGTCGTACTCGGCGCCCCGGTAGACCTCCGTGTGACCCTTCTGGCGGCCGTAGCCGCTGACCTCGCTGACGGTCATGCCCGTCACGCCGAAGGTCTCGAGGGCCTCGCGGACGTCCTCCCACTTGTGCGGCTTGATCACCGCGGTCACGAGCTTCATGCGTGCGCTCCTTCCGTGGCCGTCGCGCCGGCCAGCACACCGGTGGAGGCACCGCCGACGCCACTGTGCAGGTCGTAGGCCGACTCCCCGTGCTGGGCGAGGTCGATGCCGTTGACCTCGTCCTCCTCGCTGATCCGCCAGCCGAGGGTGAACTTGATGGCGAAGCCGATGATCGCGGTGGCGATCCCGGACCAGACGATGGCGACCAGGGCACCGAGCGACTGGTCGCCCAGCGAGCCGAAACCGCCGCCGTAGAACAGGCCGTCGACCCCGCCCGCGCCCTCCGCGGTGGAAAAGAGGCCGATGAGCACGGTGCCGACGATGCCGCCGACGAGGTGCACGCCGACGACGTCGAGCGAGTCGTCGAGTCCGACCTTGTACTTCAGGCCCACGGCCCAGGCGCACACGGCGCCGGCGACGACGCCGATGGCGATGGCCCCGGTGATGTTGACCGCCCCACAGGCCGGCGTGATGGCGACCAGGCCCGCGACGATGCCGGAGGCGGCACCGAGCGAGGTTGCCTTGCCGTGCAGGAACCGCTCGACGAGCAGCCACGCGAGCATGGCCGCCATGGTGGCGAGGGTGGTGTTGGCGAAGGTACGGCCGGTCTCGCTGAGGAACTGCTCCATGTTGGCGGCGGCGCCGTCCTGGGTCGACCAGTCGTCACCGAAGACGATCGAGCCGACGTTGAAGCCGTACCAGCCGACCCACAGCAGGCCCGCACCGACCATGGTGAGGGTCAGGTTGTGCGGACGCATCGGGTCCTTGGGCCAGCCGACGCGCTTGCCGATGATCAGGGCGAGCACCAGGCCGGCGACACCGGCGTTGATGTGGACCGCCGTGCCGCCCGCGTAGTCCTGGGCGCCGATCTTCGTGCAGATCAGCGCCGAGTCGCTGCAGCTGAAGACCATGTGGGCCAGGGGGAAGTAGGACAGCGTCACCCACAGGGGCAGGAAGACCACCCAGGCGGAGAACTTCACGCGGTCGGCGATCGCACCCGAGATGAGCGCCGCGGTGATGACCGCGAAGGTCAGCTGGAACATCACGTAGATGTAGTCACTGGTCGCGACGTCCTTGAGCGCGAACAGCGTGGAGGGGCTGGCGAAGAAGGTGCCGTCGTCAGGGCCGAAGGACATCGACCAGCCCCACAGCACGTAGATGATCCCGACGATGCCCATCGAGACGAACGACATCATCATCATGTTCAGCACGGACTTGGAGCGCGTCATGCCGCCGTAGAACAGCGCCAGCGCGGGCACCGTCATCATCAGGACCAACAACGTGGCCACCAACATCCAGGCGTAATAGCCGTCCACAGAACCTCCAGGAATCACGTCTCGGAGGGCGGGAGTCGGCGCCGACCGCACTGTCGACCCTTGGGATCCGCCCCATTGGCAGACACACTCTGGGGCGGAGGTTTCGACGTACGCCGCGCGATGTTGCAGGGAGGAAACGAGTTCCGGCCCGGTGTTACTTCCGTGTTACGGGCCGAGCGTCAGCCGAGCAGGGCATCGACGAACGCACCGGCGTCGAAGGGCGCCAGGTCGTCGGCGCCCTCGCCGAGCCCGACCAGCTTGACCGGGACGCCGAGCTCACGCTGGACCTGGACGACGATGCCGCCCTTCGCCGAACCGTCGAGCTTGGTGAGCACGATGCCGGTGACGTTGACGATCTCGCTGAAGACCCGTGCCTGGATCAGGCCGTTCTGCCCGGTCGTGGCGTCGAGGACCAGCAGCACCTCGGTGACGGGCGCCTGCTTCTCGATCACCCGCTTCACCTTGCCGAGCTCGTCCATCAGCCCGGCCTTGTTCTGGAGGCGGCCGGCGGTGTCGACGATGACCGTGTCGATGCCGCGGTCCACGCCTTCCTTGACCGCCTCGAAGGCCACGCTGGCCGGGTCGGTGCCCTCCGGGCCGCGGACGACCTCGACGCCCACCCGCTCACCCCAGGTGGCGAGCTGCTCGACGGCGGCCGCACGGAAGGTGTCGGCGGCACCGAGCACGACGCTGCGCTCCTCGGCGACCAGGATCCGGGCGATCTTGCCGACGGTGGTGGTCTTGCCGGCGCCGTTGACGCCGACGACCAGGACGACGCCGGGCTTGCCGTCGGCGCCGCTGACCTGCAGGCGGCGGTCCATGTCGGGGTCGACCAGTGCGAGCAGCTCCTCGCGCAGCACCGTGCGGGCGTCCTCGGAGCCCTCCACGCGCAGCCGGGTGCGCAGCTTCTCGACCAGCTCCTGGGTCGGCGCGACGCCGACGTCCGCGGTGAGCAGGGTGTCCTCGATCGACTCCCAGGTGTCCTCGTCGAGGCGGTCGCGCGAGAGGAGGGCCAGCAGGCCGCGGCCGAGGCCGCCCTGCGACCCGGCGAGGCGCTGACGCAGCCGGACCAGGCGCGAGGCCGTGCCCTCGGGCCTCTCGAGCGCCGGGGCCGTCTCGACCGGCGGCTCGAGGATCTCGGGCTCGGTCGGCTCGACCGGCGGCGCGACGAGCACGTCCGTGCCCGTGGTCGCGGGGGGTTCGACCGGAGCGGGTCCACGACCGCGCACGCGGGCGGTCACCAGTCCGACGCCGGACAGCACCGCGAGAACCGCGATGCCGATGATCAGATAGAGCCAGTCACCCATGCCGCAATCCAACCAGAGGGACGCACGGGGCCTCCCGCCAGTGCCTCCTCCTAGTGACGCTGCTCCGCGTCGTCGTCGGCGTACACGACCTCGAGCGTCGGCGCCGCCTCGGCCGCGCGGGACATCGCGTCACCGAGCCAGGGGGCGGCCGGCAGCTCCTCGCCGCGGTGGGGGTAGGCGACGTACGCGACCACCAGGCCGGCCAGCGCGAGGATGAGGATCATCACGATGATGACGACGAGCACAGAGGTCCTCCCGAGGAGCGGTGATGGGGTGGGTGTACCCGCCCCTCAACCGTGCCACACCCGCCCGGGAGTGCCGGTCAGGCGCGCAGGAGCGGCTCGACCGCGGCGCGGATGACGTCCGGCATCGGCGTCACCGGGCGGGCGGGGTCGGTGTTGTCGACGTACACGTGCACGAACCGGCCCTCCGCGGCCGCCTCCTCGACGTCGCCCTGGAAGAGGCCGATCCGGTAGACGACGCTGGACGTGCCGACCTTGTCGACGACCATCCCGGTCTCGATCGGCTCGGGGAAGCCGAGCTCACGGAAGTAGCGGCAGGACGTCTCGGCGACCACGCCGATCTGCGGCAACGAGCGCACGTCGACGCCTGTCTCCTGGTAGAGGTGGGCGTTGACGGCGGTGTCGAAGAGCTCGTAGTAGGTCGCGTTGTTGAGGTGTCCGTACGCGTCGTCGTCGCGCCAGCGCGTGGTGACGGTCCGCCACGCGACGTAGTCGGCCCGGGTCGGGCGGTCGGTCACGCGGGCTCCGCCTCACGGAGCCGTTGGCTGATGACGGCCGAGACGCCGTCGCCGCGCATGGTCACGCCGTAGAGCGCGTCGCCCACCTCCATGGTCCGTTTCTGGTGGGTGATGACGAGCAGCTGGGAGTTCTCGCGGAGCTCCTCGTAGATCTCCAGCAGGCGGCCCAGGTTGGTGTCGTCGAGCGCCGCCTCGACCTCGTCGAGGATGTAGAACGGCGACGGGCGGGCCTTGAAGAGCGCCACCAGGAAGCAGACCGCGACCAGCGAGCGCTCACCACCGGAGAGCAGCGAGAGCCGTTTGACCTTCTTGCCCGCGGGGCGCGCCTCGACCTCGATGCCGGTGTTGAGCATGTCGTCGGGCTGGGTCAGCACCAGCTTGCCCTCGCCGCCGGGGAAGAGCCGGGTGAACGTCGAGTCGAACGCCGTGCTCACGTCGGCGAAGGCCTCGGTGAAGACCTGCTCGACGCGCTGGTCGACCTCGCGGACGATGTCGAGGAGGTCCTTGCGGGTCCTCTTGAGGTCCTCGAGCTGCTCGGTGAGGAACTTGTGCCGCTCCTCCATCGCCGAGAACTCCTCGAGCGCCAGCGGGTTGACCCGGCCGAGCATGGCCAGCTGCCGCTCGGCGGTGCGCAGCCGCTTCTGCTGCTCCTCGCGGACGAACGGCACCAGGACCGTCTCGGGCAGGTTGCCCTCCTCGTCCTCGTCCGTGGCGGGACTCTGCTGAATCGGTACGGGCTGGTCGGGGCCGTAGTCGGCGACCAGGGCGTCGGCGTCGAGGCCGAGCTCGTCGAGGGCGCGCTCCTCGAGCTGGTCGATGCGCATCCGCTGCTGGGTGCGGGCCATCTCGTCGCGGTGGACGGAGTTGACCAGCTCGTCGTGCTCGCGGCCCAGGTCGCGCAGTGCGGCGCGGACGTCGAGCAGGTCGCGCTCGCGGCCGCTGCGGGCGCGCTCGACCGCCGTACGGGCCTCGGCGGCGAGGTGGATGGACACCTCGAGGCGGGCGAGCACGTAGCCGACGGCGGCGCCCACGGCCTCCGCGGCGCGACCCTCGCGGATCAGCCGCTCGCGGCGCTCGGCGGCACGGGCACGGGCCTCGCGCTCCGCTCGGGCGGCGCGGACCAGGGAGTCCGCGCGGCCGTGCAGGGCCCGGGCGCGCTCCTCGGAGGTGCGCAGCGCCAGGCGGGAGTCCATCTCGGCCTGGCGGGCGGCGCGGGCCTCCTCGACCAGCCGCTCGCGGACGGAGGTGTCGGGCTCCTCGTCGGGCGCGTCCTCGGCCGACGCGAGGCGCGCCTCGAGGTCGGCCAGCCCGGCGACGGCCTCGGCGCGGGCGGCCTCGGCCTTCTCGATGGCCTGGGTGAGGCGGTCGGCCTCGCCGCGGGCGGCGCGGGCCTGGGAGCCGTACTGCCCGAGCTCCTCGGCGACCGCGGCCAGCGTGGCGTCGGACTCGTGCAGCTTGGCGAGCGCGACGTCGACGCGCTTCTGCGCCTCCAGCCGCTCGCTCTCCAGCCGGGACATGTCGAAGCCGAGGCGTTCGGAGGACGCGACGGCCTCGGCGAGCTGCTCGGTGGCCTCGTCGACCGCGGCCTGGACCTCGATGAGGCTCGGCTGCGCCGACGACCCGCCGGACGCGAAGTGGGCTCCGAGCACGTCACCCTCGCGGGTCACCGCGGTGACGTCGGCGAGGTCGGCCACGAGAGCACGCGCGGCGTCGAGGTCGTCGACCACGGCCACCTTGAACAGCAGCCGGTCGAGCGCCGGGCGCAGGGTGTCGGGGCACTCGATGACGTCGACGGCGTACGTCGCGTGGCTCGGCAGTCCGGGCCAGTCGCGAGCGGTCACCGCGCCGCCGCCCAGCAGCAGGCCGGCGCGGCCGAGGTCGTCGCCCTTGAGATGGCCGATCGCGCGCACGGCGGCGTCGGCATCGGTGACCGCCACGGCGTCGGCGGCCGAGCCGAGGGCACCTGCGACGGCGGTCTCGTAGCCGCTGCGGACGGCGAGCAGCGCTGCCACGGAGCCCATCAGGCCGGAGACGGAGTCGGAGGCGGCGAGCAGGGCGCCCGCCCCGTCCTTGCGGTTGAGGCCCATCTCGAGGGCGTCCTTGCGGGCCGCGAGCGACGAGCGGTCGCGGTCGGCCTGGGTGGCCTCGTCACGGGCCTTGGCCAGCCGCTCCTCGATGTCGTCGAGGGCGCCGACGGCGGCCTCGTGCTCGGCGTCGAGGCCCTCCTCGCCGGCGTCGAGCCCGGCGACCTTCGTCTCGAGCGAGGTGAAGTCGCGCTGGGCGCGGTCGGCGCGGGCGACGGCCTCCTCGCGGGCCAGGCCGAGCCGGCCGACCTCGTCGTCGGCGGCGGCGGCCCGGGACTTGAGCGCGTTGACCTGGCCGTGCAGGCGGGCCAGGCCCTCGCGACGGTCGGCAGCGGCGCGCTGCAGTGCGGTGATCCGGCGCTCCTCCTCGGCCGCGGCCTCCTCGGAGGTACGGCGCGCGGTCACCGCCTGCTCGAGCGCGACCCGGTGGCCGTCGACCTCGGCGGCGATCTGCTGCTCCTGCACGCGGACCTGCTCCGCCTCGGCCTCGAGCTGCTCGGGGTCGCGGCCGGAGCGCGCCTCCTCGACGTCGGCCGTGCCGGCGGCGTTGCGGACCCGCTCGGCGGCCAGCGACTGGGTGCCGCGGAGCCGCTCGCGCAGCCCGGACAGGGCGAACCAGGTCTCCTGGGCCGCCGACAGGGCGGGGAGGTCCTCGCGCAGGGCCGCCTCGAGTGCGGCCTCCTGCTCGCGGGCGGTCTTGGTCTGGGCCTCCACCTGCTCGCGGCGCTCGACCAGGATCGACTCGTCGGCCATCTCCTGCTGGAGGGCCGTGCGGGCGGCGACCAGGTCGGCGGCGAGCAGCCGGGCCCGGGCGTCGCGCACGTCGGCCTGCACGCTCTGGGCCCTGCGGGCGACCTCGGCCTGGCGGCCGAGCGGCTTGAGCTGGCGGCGGATCTCGGTGAGCAGATCGTTGAGCCGGGTCAGGTTGCCCTCGGTCGAGTCGAGCTTGCGGAGCGCCTTCTCCTTGCGCTTGCGGTGCTTGAGGACGCCGGCGGCCTCCTCGATGAAGCCGCGCCGGTCCTCGGGGGTCGCGTGCAGGATCGTGTCGAGCTGGCCCTGGCCGACGATCACGTGCATCTCGCGGCCGATGCCGGAGTCGGAGAGCAGCTCCTGGACGTCGAGCAGGCGACACGAGCTGCCGTTGATGGCGTACTCGGAGCCGCCGCTGCGGAACATGGTCCGGCTGATCGTGACCTCGGCGTACTCGATCGGCAGCGCGCCGTCGGAGTTGTCGATGGTCAGCAGCACCTCGGCGCGGCCGAGCGGCGGACGCCCGGACGTGCCGGCGAAGATGACGTCGTCCATCTTGCCGCCGCGCAGCGACTTGGCGCTGGCCTCGCCCATCACCCAGGCGAGCGCGTCGACGACGTTCGACTTGCCGGAGCCGTTCGGCCCGACGATGCACGTGATGCCGGGCTCGAGCTGGAGCGTGGTCGACGAGGCGAAGGACTTGAACCCCTTCAGGGTCAGGCTCTTCAGGTACAACGCGGGGCTCCCAGCGGTCGGGTCGGGATCACTGACACGAAGGCTGCATCATCGCAGCCGGCCGTGGGGGGAGGCTCAGCGCGGCTCACATTACCGGGGAGCGCCCCCGTTGCGGGGAACCCCGGAGGCGGGTCTCGACGCGCGCCCGGGGGCCGACCCGGACCCGGGCCCGGCAGGTCCGACCCCGCGGTTTGGTCCCAAACCGCACGTTTTCGGCGCCGAGACTTGCGGTTTGGGACCAAACCGCAAACCTTTTTTGTCTGACAATCCCCCGCTACGCCGACGCCGGGGCGGCGTCGTCGGCGTGCGCGATGTGGGAGAGCTGCCCCCAGATGAGCACCACGAAGATCGCCGAGCCGACGAACGCGAACCAGAAGGGCGCGGTCACACCCCAGTGCTGGGCCAGCAGGCCGCCGATGCCGGAGCCGACGACCAGGCCACCGAAGACGCCGACCAGGTTCACGCTGCCGACGCGGCCCTGCAGCTCGGTCGGCACCGCCCGCTGGCGGACCGTGATCGAGGTCGTCCCCCAGATGAACGCGTGCGCGCCGAAGACGAAGAAGATGCACATCGCCACCCACGGCGTCGTGGTGAGCGCGAGCGCGAGGTGCGTGATCGTCTCGAAGACCAGCCCGATCCGCATGATGTCGCCCAGGCTGATCCGGCGGGTGATCCAGCCGTACGACAGGGTGCCGACCAGCCCGCCGACGGCCGAGACCGTGGTCAGCAGGCCGAAGCCGAGCGGGCCCATGCCCAGCCGCTGGGTGGCGTAGAGGACGAGGATCGACCACGCCGCGCCGAAGGTGATGTTGAAGACGAAGATCGTCAGCACCAGCGTGCGTACGGCGGCGTGGTGGAGCACCCACCGGAACGCCTCGGCGATGTCGTGGCGGAGGTAGGTGCGCTCGCCGTGGCCGCGTCCGTGCGGCGGGAGCACGATCCGCGAGGCGAGCACCGCTCCCATCGCGACGACCACCGCCTGGGTCACGAACGGCATGGCGTGGCCGGCCGCGAAGAGCGCGGCGCCGATGGGCGGCCCGGCGAGCTGGTTGACGGTGATGAAGCCGGTCGTGAGGCGGGAGTTGGCGACGGCCAGGTCGTCGCGGTGGACCAGCATCGGCAGCAGCGTGCTGGAGGTGTTGTCGGCGAACACCTCGGCCGTCCCCAGCAGGAACATCGCGAGCAGCACCAGCGCGATCGACACCACGTCGGTCGCGATCGAGACCGTCAGCAGCACCAGGACCAGGGCGCGCAGCAGGTCGACGGTCACCACGATCGCCTTGCGGTTCAGCCGGTCGGCGAGCGCGCCGGCGTACAGCCCGAACACCAGCGGCGGCAGCCACTGCAGGAGCGCGGCGAGCGCCACGAAGAACGGGTCGTGGGTCTGCGAGGCGACCAGCAGCGGGCCGGCGGCGAGCGAGATCCCGTCGCCGAGGTTGGAGACCCAGGACGACGCGAGCAGCCAGCGGAAGCCGGTGCCGAAACGGCGCGGCGCGACTGTCTCGAGGATCCGGCTCACAAGAGCCTGACGCTAGTCGTCGCCGCCCCCCGGCGGCACCGGATTTACGGTGCGGGGCGCACCCGCCGGCGCAGGGCGATCGCGAAGGCCATGGCTCCCCCGACCAGGCCGACCGGGACGACGCCGTCGGACACCCGGTCGCCCAGGCTCCGCGACGGCGAGGCCTCGGTCGACGGCAACGCGCCGATCCCGTCACCGGGGACGTCGACGGCGTAGACGTCGAGGCCGCGGACCAGGTCGATCGCGTAGAGGACGTTGGTCTTCTCGCCGGTCTGGCGTCCGCGGGCGTCGTACGCAGGCACCCACAGGTCGTCCCACACCTCGGAGCCCGGCCACAGCGCGTGCCCGTAGGGCTCGAGGTGACGCGGGTCCCGGGCGTCGATCAGCTGCGTGCCACCGCCGTAGAAGCCGACCGCGACGATGCCGTCGCCGTGGTCGTCGAACCAGTGCGAGGAGCAGAAGGCGCCCTGCGGCAGCGGGAAGCTGCCGAGGTCGGCGAGCTCGACCTTGTCGAGCGGGATGATCGCCGACTTCGTGCCGTCCAGCCGCTTGACCCACCAGGTCTGGAACGACCCGGCCTGGGCGCAGTCGGTCTGCTCGTAGTCCTCCTCGGTCACGAGGAGCACGTTGCCGTGCGCGAACGACGGGCTGCTGCGCGGCTTGAACGCGGCGGCGTTGGGCCGCCACGAGTTGTGCAGGATGAAGTCGTTCCAACCCGGGTGCTTCGGGTCGGCGCCCCGGCCCGCCTTGCCGGTGGTGGTGATCAGGCGCGGCTTCGCGGGCTTGGAGGTGTCCCACATGGAGGCGCCGCCCCAGCCCGTGTGGGTGCCGATGCCGGCTGCGTCGAAGTTCCACTTGTGGCCGGCGGTCGGTGACGGGAACGGCTGGACCCCGGCCTCGCCGCGCACGGCGTCGACCTCGTGCGGGCGGGCCAGGTTGCGCAGGTCGAAGACCGAGAAGTGCCCGTCCTCGCCGGCGGAGTAGGCGTAGGTGCAGTTCGCCTGGTCGACGCAGGCGACGGTGTGGGTGCTGGTGGTGCCGGGCGCGCGGGACAGGATCGTCGGCGCGGTCGGGTCGGTGACGTCGACGACGACGAGCTCCCCGCCGCCGACGTTGGCGTGCTGGACGTCGCCGGGCGACGCCTGGACCGAGTCGATCCCGATCAGCGCGAACCGGCGTACGCCGTCGCGCGTGCGCCGCTCACCGCAGTTCATCGCCTCGTTCTCGAACTGGGCGCTCGGCAGGACCCCGACGACCTCGGGGTGGGCCGCGTCGCCGACGTCCCACACGCGCACCGAGTCGAGCCCGCTGGTGACCAGGACCGGCGCGGTCTGCATGAAGCAGCCGGAGATGCCGACCTGCGAGGGGTACGAGCCGAGGTGCGCGACGTTGGCGCTGGCGAGCACGCCGCCGAGCGGGTTCTCGTCCTCAGCAGAGGCGGAACCGGACCCGAGGCCGAGGGCCAGGGTCGCGATGGACAGCGCCGCGACGATGCGGGCCGAGGTGACGGCGAGCGATCTCATGACGGCTCAACGACGGGGCGTCGTCGCCGTCACGGAGGTCAGGCTGGCTGCATCTCCTGCATCGATGCGTTCTCGAGGTCGAGCATGGAGACGGCCTGGGCGGCGGTCAGCTTGTCGTTCTCCTCGGTGAGGCGGAGCACCAGCGCTTCGAGCTCGTGCACGCGCGAGCGCAGCCGGTCGTTCTCGGCCACGAGTCGGGCGGGGGTCCGCAGGTCGCTGTTCATGTATCCGATCAGCGCCTTGGCCATGGATGAGCCTCCGGGGGTTGGGGGGTCGGGCCACAAGGGTGGACCGTCTTCAAGAGTCCCACCCGAGGCCGCACGGGTCAATCCGCGACGGGCAAAGTCCGAGCGCGGGAACCGAGCGTGCGGGGTCCCCGCTCGGTCGGGGTGACCCGCCGCTTCCGCGGCGCCGGCTGGCAGACCGGGCAGAAGTACGACGAGCGGTTCATGAAGGCGATCCGCCGGATCGGGGCGCCGCACCGCTCGCACGGCTCGCCCTCGCGCCCGTAGGCGAGCAGGGAACGGTCGAAGTAGCCCGACTGCCCGTTGACGTTGACGTACAGCGCGTCGAAGGACGTGCCGCCCTCGCCGAGGGCCGCGACCATCACCTCGCGGGCGTGCCGGAGCAGCTCGCGCACCTGGGTGGCGGTCAGCCGCTCCCCCGGCCGGTCGCCGTGGACCTGCGCACGCCAGAGCGCCTCGTCGGCGTAGATGTTGCCGACGCCCGAGATCAGGTTCTGGTCGAGCAGCTGGCGCTTCACCCCCGAGCTGCGCTTGCGGACCTTGCGGACGAACGCGTCGTCGTCGAACTCCGGGTCGAGCGGGTCGCGGGCGATGTGCGCGATCTCGGACGGCAGCTCGGCACCGCCGGCGGAGACCGACAGGCCGCCGAACATCCGCTGGTCGACGAAGCGCATCTCCATGTCCTGAGTGGGTGAGGGACGAGCCGTATCGAAGGGGCGTCCCTCGTCGGCGCCCTCGAGGGAGAAGCGGACGCGCAGGTGCCGCTCGTCGGGAGCGGCGGCCGGCTGCACCAGGATTTGGCCGCTCATCCCGAGGTGGCCCAGCAGGGCGTCGCCGCTGTCGAGCGGCAGCCAGAGGTACTTCCCGCGCCGGCGGGCCGCCTCGATGCGGCGGCCGGTCAGCACCTCCACGAAACCCAGGGGACCGCGCAGGTCACGGCGGACGGGCCGCGGGTGCAGCACGTCGACCCGGGTGATGGTCGCACCCACGACGTGGCGCTCCAGCCCGGCGCGGACGACCTCGACCTCGGGGAGCTCAGGCAACGGCCCGGCCCTCAGTGCTTGCGGAAGGCGATCTCGGCGACCACGCCGATGGCGGGGTCCTCGACACCGAGGCGGGTGGCGATCTCGCCGTACGCCGTCTCCGCGGCGGCCTGCTCGGCCTCCTTCTTGGAGCGGCCGACACCGTTGCCGTAGAGGGCGTCACCCACCCGCACCTGGGCGGTGAAGGTCTTCTGGTGGTCGGGGCCGTCGTCCTCGATGACGTACTCGGGGACGCCGAGGCCGTGCTCGGCGGACAGCTCCTGGAGCGAGGTCTTCCAGTCGAGCCCGGCCCCGAGGGCCGAGGCGGCCTCGATGAGCGGGTCGAAGAGGCGGTGCACGACGACCGCGGAGGTCTGGAAGCCACCGCCGGACAGGTGCACGGCGCCGATGACGGCCTCGACGGTGTCGGACAGGATCGACGCCTTGTGGCGCCCGCCGGTCGACTCCTCGCCGCGGCCGAGCTTCACGTGGTCGCCGACGCCGATGGTGCGACCCACCTCGGCCAGCGCCCGGGCGTTGACCACCGCGGCGCGGAGCTTGGCCAGCCGGCCCTCGGAGAGGTCCGGGTGGGTCAGGTAGAGGGTCTCGGTGACGACCACGCCGAGAACGGAGTCACCGAGGAACTCGAGACGCTCGTTGGTCGGCAGCCCACCGTTCTCGTAGGCGAACGACCGGTGCGTCAGGGCGCGCTCGAGGAGCTCGGGTTCCAGGATCGGATCCCCGAGCGCGGCGCGCAGTTCCGGGTAGTTGGTCAGCGGACCGGGTGTGGTCAGAGGACCTGACGACGGTCGGCGCGCGCACCGTACTGACCGCACGTACCGCACGCACGGTGCGGCAGGTGCTTGGCACCGCAGGCGGGGTTCGCGCAGGTCACCAGGGTCGGGGCGACGGCCTTCCAGGCCGAACGACGGTGACGGGTGTTGCTGCGCGACATCTTCCGCTTCGGGACAGCCACTGTTTTCTCCTCTACCGGGACCGGGGATCCGGCCGTACCTGTGGACTACTCGGGTGCTTCGGGGTCTTGCTTGAGCTCGGCCAGCCCCGCCCAACGCGGGTCGATCGGCTCCTCGTGCGTGTGGTCGGGGTCGTCGGCCAGGCGTGCACCACACTCGATGCACAGTCCCGGACAGTCGTCCTCGCACAGTGGCTGGAACGGCAGTGCGAGCACCACCGCGTCCCGCAGCAGGGGCTCGAGGTCGACCAGGTCTCCCTCGAGCGTGCTGACCTCGTCGTCCTCGTCGTGGGGGGTCTGGTGCTCGGTGTAGACGAACAGCTCCTGGAACCGGGCCTCGATCTCGTCGTGGATCGGCTCCAGGCACCGCACGCACTCGCCGTCGAGCCCGGCCTGCGCCGTACCCGTGACCAGAACCCCCTCCATGACCGCTTCCAGCCGCAGATCGAGTTCGACCGGCGAGCCTTCCGGGACACGGAGGACTTCGATGCCCAGATCTGCCGGTGCCGGAACCGTCAGTGTCACCTGTCGCTGGGACCCCGGGCGGCGGCCGAGCTCGCGGGTGTCGAGCACGAGCGGCGCTCTCGGGTCCAGGCTGCTCAGGTTTCTACTTCCACTTCAGGCACAAACAGATCAGCGAGAAGCGTACCGGCGCGGGACCGGCGGGACCAAATGGCAGGGTCACGAGCCCGGCGAGGCGTGCTCGGCCAGCCGAGCGACGAGCCGGGCGTGGACGCTGCCCGGCACGAGCGCGGACACGTCGCCACCGAGCGAGGCGACCTCCTTGACCAGGCTCGAGGACACGTAGCCCAGCGCGGCGTTGGTCGGCACGAAGACGGTCTCGACCCCGGTCAGGTGGGCGTTCATCTGGGCCATCGGCAGCTCGTACTCGTAGTCGTTGCCGCCCCGCAGGCCCTTGACGATCGCCTGGGCGCCGATCTCGCGGCAGAAGTCGACGATCAGCCCGGAGAAGCCCATCACCGTGACGTTCGGGAGGTCCGCACAGACCTCGCGCAGCATCTGCAGGCGCTCCTCGGGGTCGAAGAGACGCGACTTCGACGGGTTGGTCCCGGTCGCGACCACCAGCTCGTCGAAGAGCCCGGCGGCCCGACGGAGGATGTCGAGGTGACCGTTTGTCACCGGGTCGAACGATCCGGGGCACACGGCGCGGGTCATGGCGTGGAGGCTACCGCTTCTCGGGATCGGCCACGGCGTACCAGAGCGTCGTCTCGCCGTACCGCTTGGACCGACTGGCCGCCAGACCCTCCGGCCAGGTCGGCTCCGGGCTGCGCGAGGAGCGCTCGACGACGACCATCGCGCCGGGCACCAGCCAGCTGTGCCGGTCGAGCGCCGCCAGGTCGGCGGCGAGGGCGTCGTCACCGAGCGGGTACGGCGGGTCGAGGAACACCACGTCGTACGGCGCACTGGGCGGGCGGCGCAGCGTGGGCGCGACCGGTCCGGACACCACGTGGGCGCGGGCGAACCCGATCGAGCGGGCGTTCTCGGAGATCAGGGCGGCGGTCCTGCGGTCGTGCTCGACCAGCGTCACGACCCCCGCGCCCCGCGACCAGGCCTCGAGGCCGACCGCGCCGGAGCCGGCGTACAGGTCGAGGAAGCGCAGCCCGTGGAGCGACCCGCACCACGACTCGATGGCCGAGAAGAGCGCCTCGCGCACCCGGTCGCTGGTGGGCCGGGTGGTGGCGCCGCGCGGGGTGGCGAGGCGGCGGCCGCCTGCGGCCCCTCCGATGATGCGGGTCATGCTCTTTCGAGGTCCCCGGGCGAAGCGGAGCCACGAGAGCATTCGTCTGGGGTGATCACGATTTCTCCATGTAGTCGGACTGCACGGACCGCTCCAGGGCGGCCACCTCGACCGCCAGGTCGGGTGCGTGAGCGAGGTCGGCGTCGGCCTCGAGGAGCGCGACGGCGGCGGCCCGGGCCTCGACGATGGTCTTCTCGTCGCGCAGGACGCGCAGGTTCTGCAGGCCGGAGCGGAAGCCGGACTGCGACGCGCCGAGCACGTCGCCCTCGCGGCGCTGCTCGAGGTCGACCCGGCTCAGCTCGAAGCCGTCCGTGGTCGAGGCCACCGCGTCGAGCCGGTCGCGGGCCGGCGAACCGACCTCGCCGTGGGAGACGAGCAGGCAGATGCCGGGGTGTCCGCCTCGGCCGACGCGGCCCCGCAGCTGGTGGAGCTGGGAGACGCCGAAGCGGTCGGCGTCGAGGAGCACCATCGCGGTCGCGTTGGCGACGTCGACACCGACCTCGATCACGGTCGTGGAGACGAGGACGTCGATCTCGCCGGCGGCGAAGGCGCGCATCACCCGGTCCTTGTCGTCCGCGGCCATCCTGCCGTGCAGCTTCTCGACACGCAGGCCGTGCAACGGGCCGTTGACGAGCTGGACGGCGACCTCCTCCACGGCGCTGAGCGCGTCGGAGGGGCGGTCGGTGGCGACCACGTTGCCGTCCTCGTCGACGTCCACCTGGTCGGTCTCGCCCTGCTCCTGCTCGTCGCCCGAGATCCGTGGGCACACGACGTAGGCCTGGTGGCCCTTCTCGACCTCCTCGCGGACCCGCTGCCAGACCCGGCCCATCCAGTGGGGTTGGTCGGCGAGGGGGACGACGTTCGTCTGGATCGGGGCGCGGCCGGCCGGGAGCTCGGTCAGCGTCGAGACCTCGAGGTCGCCGAAGATCGTCATCGCGACGGTCCGCGGGATCGGGGTCGCCGTCATCACGAGCACGTGCGGCGGGCTGCCGGCCTTGTCGGTGAGCGCGGCGCGCTGCTCGACGCCGAAGCGGTGCTGCTCGTCGACGACGACCAGGCCGAGGTCGGCGAAGATCACCGTCTCCTCGAGCAGGGCGTGGGTGCCGATCACGATGCCGGCCTCCCCCGTCGCGAGCCGCGACATCGGACCGGTGCGCTGGGCCTTGGTCATCGAGCCGGTCAGCAGCTCGACGTTCGTCGCGTCGGCGGCGCCGCCGAGCATGCCGCCCGAGGCGAGGTCACCGAGCATCGCCGTGATCGAGCGGTGGTGCTGCTGGGCGAGCACCTCGGTCGGCGCGAGCAGCGCGGCCTGGCCGCCGGAGTCGACGACGCGCAGCATCGCCCGGAGCGCGACCAGCGTCTTGCCGGAGCCGACCTCGCCCTGGAGCAGCCGGTTCATCGGGTGCGGCTGGGCGAGGTCGTCGTCGATCTGCGCGCCGATCTCGCGCTGCCCGGCGGTGAGCTCGAACGGCAGCCGAGCGTCGAACGCCGCGACCAGGCCGCCCTGGTCGCCGGTGCGTGCCCGGGCGCCGAGCTCGCGCACGGCACGGCGCCTCCGGGCGAGCACGAGCTGGGTGACCAGGGCCTCCTCGAACCGGAAGCGGCGCTGGGCCCGGCTGATCTCGGAGTAGTCGTGAGGAGAGTGGATCCACTCGAGCGCACGGCGGACGTCGAGGAGCTCGTACTCCGTGCGCACCGGCACCGGGAGCACGTCGGGGATGTCGTCGATGACGGTCAGGGCGAACGCCACGGCGCGCTGGATGTCCCACGAGTCGACGCCCTTGGTCAGCGGGTAGATCGGGTAGAAGTCGCCCATCGTGTCGAGGGACAGCTGGGCGGCGTCCTCCTCGGCGGTGCCGAAGAGCACCATCTGCGGGTTCGTGAGCTGCCAGTCGTCGCGGAACCTGCCGACCTTGCCGAGGAAGATGCCGCGGCGGCCGACCCGCAGGCGACCGGCGTTCCAGGTGGCCATGCCCTGGTTCTTGGCGAAGAACGACATCCGCAGCGAGGGGCCGTCGGTCCTGAGCACGGTGTCGAGCCGGTACGCCGGCCTGCCGGTGCGCCGGTCCTTGTAGGTGTGGACGTCGCTCTTGACGACCTCGCCGACCACGGTCAGCACCTGGCCGTCCTCGAGGTCGGCGACCTGGGTCAGCTCACCGGTCTTCACGTAGCGCCGCGGGAAGTGGTGGAGCAGGTCGTCGACGGTGCGCAGGCCGAGCTTGTCGACGATCGCCTCGCGCTTCTTCTTGTGCTCGCCGAGGACCGTCGCCACCGGCGAGTCGAGACTGATCATGGGCACCTACTCCACGGACATCAGGAGCGGGTAGCGCTCCTGGCCACCGTCGTACACCACGACGTCGACAGCCGGGTGGTGCTCCTCGACGTAGCCGGCGCAGCGAGTCGCCAGCGACCCCTCCGGATCGCCGTGCCCGCCGACGATCGTGACGAGCTCGCCGCCACCGCCGAGGAGCCGGTCGAGCACGTCGGTCGCGACGTCGTACAAATCCTGCCCGACGACCGCGAAGTCGCCCGCGATCACGCCGAGCACGTCGCCGGGCTCGCACGGCCCGGCCATCGTCATCGCCTGCTTCGCGGCCACGGTGACCGCGCCCTGACGGGCATGGCGCGCGGTGGCGGTCATCTCGAGGACGTCCTGGTCGAAGCTGCGGCCGGGCTCGTGCACGGCGATCGCCGCGAGGCCGGTCACCTGGGCCTGGGTGGGGATCACGGCCACCCGGACCGCGTCGCCCAGGTCGGCCTCGGCCGTGCGGGCGGCGATCTGGGCAACCCGCACGGAGTCGTGGTCGTTGGGCAGCACGATCACCTCGGCCGCACCGCAGCCCGTGATCGCCTCGAGGAGCTGGCCGGTGGAGGGTCGGTGGCCGGGGCCCCCGGGGACGACCACGGCGCCCGCCTCCTCGAAGAGCAGCCGGAGCCCCGGCCCGGCGGCCACCGCCACGATCCGGCGTCCGGTGCGCGCGTTGGCCCGCTGGCGGGTCTCGGCCACCTGTTCGGCGAAGTGGGTGACGCGGACCCGGTAGGGGCGGCCCGCCTCGATCCCGGCCTCGATGGCGGCACCGACGTCGTCGACGTGGACGTGGACGTTCCAGAGCCCCTCTCCCCCGACGACGACCAGCGAGTCGCCGAGCGGGCCGAGGGTGGAGCGCAGCCCCGGGATGGCGTCGTCCTGGGCGTCGAGGAGGTACATCACCTCGTACGAAGGTCCGTCCGGGGTGAGATCGCCGGAGGCCACCGGTGCCGCGTGCGGGATGGGGATCTGGTGGCTGCCGATCGGCGCGGTGACCGGCACCGGGCGCCGACCCGTCAGCACGGTCTCGGCCGCGTCGAGGATCACGCTCAGACCGCGTCCACCGGCATCGACGACGCCGGCGTCCGCGAGCGCCTGCAGCTGCTCCGGCGTACGGGCCAGGGCCTCCCGGGCCGCGGCCGCCGCCACGGTGAACACGTCCCGGGCCCGGACCCCCGGGTCCTTGGCCGCTGCGGCGGCCGCCTCGGAGGCGGCCCGGCTCACGGTGAGCATGGTGCCCTCGACCGGGGTCCCGACCGCGGCGTAGCTGGCGTCGGTCGCCTGGACGAGGGCGTCGGCCATCACCAGCGCGTTGCGCTCGTCCGGGGCGGAGCGCGAGATCCGGCGGGCGATCGCGCCGAGCATCTCGCTGAGGATCACGCCCGAGTTGCCCCGGGCCCCGAGCAGGGCGCCGCGGCTGAAGGCGGCGAGCGCCGTACCCAGGTCGGCGTCGGGGTCACCGCCGCCGGACGCCTCGCGCACGGCGTCGCGGGCGGCCGAGACGGTGAGGTACATGTTCGTGCCGGTGTCGCCGTCGGGCACGGGATAGACGTTGAGGGCGTCGATCTCCTCGCGGGCCTCCGCGAGGGCGTCCGTCGCGATGTCCACGAACCGCAGCACGACCCCGAGCGTGATGGTGCCGCTCCGGGGTGTCTCCATCGACGTCCTCGCCTGCTTCAGGGGGAGAATGAGTGCCACACGGTAGTGCGTCGCGCACGATTTTCACCTCACCGGGGGCATCGGATACTCTTGTGCGGTTGCCCGCCAGCGCGGGCCCCTCGTTCACAACCTCGATCGTTCAGGAGTACACGGTGGCTGCCGTCTGCGACATCTGCGCCAAGAAGCCCGGCTTCGGCAACAACCGGCCCTGGTCGCGCAAGATCACGAAGCGTCGCTTCGACCCCAACATCCAGCGCGTCCGCGCGACCGTCAACGGCACCCCGAAGCGCCTCAACGTGTGCACCGGCTGCCTCAAGGCCGGCAAGGTCACCCGCTGACATAGCACGAAGGCAGGCCCCCGAAAGCGCTCTGTGCTCTCGGGGGCCTTCTGCTGTGTCACGTGAGAAGCCGAGTCGGCGCCAGTTTCCCCGGGTTCGCGGTCGAGTCGGCGCCAGTTTCCCCGGGTTTCGCGGTCGAGTCGGCGCTGTCGCGGGTGCCTGTGACCTGAAATCCCAACCCGGCAGGCTGGACGGTCTCTAGAAGTGCGTCCAGCCCGCAGGGCCGTCGTACTCCGCACCGTCCACCGTGACGCCCTCCCCCTCGGTGACCTCGCCGACCACCGACCAGCCCTCGGGCACCGAGGCGGTGTCGGGGAAGGTCGCGAGCAGGGCGTGGTCGTCGCCGCCGCCGAGCATGAACTGGAGCGGGTCGGCGTTGAGCGCGGCGCCGACGGCGTGCAGCGGCTCGGGGACGTCGAACGCCGACGGGTGGATGTCGATCGCGACGGCCGAGTCCTCGGCGAGGTGGCCGGCATCGGCAACCAGGCCGTCCGACACGTCGATCATCGCCGTCGCGCCCGCGGCGGCGGCGACCGGTCCGGCGGCGTACGGCGGCTCCGGGCGACGGTAGGCCTCGACCAGGACCCGCGGGGAGCGGAACCCCCGCCCGAGCACCGCGAGCCCGCCGGCGGCCCAGCCCTGGCGCCCGCAGATCGCGAGTACGTCGCCCGGGCGGGCTCCGGAGCGGACGACCGGCTGCTGCGTGCACACACCCAGCACGGTCACCGCGATCACGATCTCGTCGGCCCGGGTCAGGTCTCCGCCCACGACGCTCGCGCCGACCAGCGCGCACTCCTCGGCGAAACCGCGGGCGAAGTCGAGCGCCCAGACCACAGGCAGGTCCGGCGGCGCAGCCAGCCCGATGGTGAGCGACGTGGCGCGACCACCCATCGCGTTGACGTCCGAGATGTTCTGGGCGGCCGCCCGATGCCCGACGTCGGAGGCCGAGGACCAGTCGCGGCGGAAGTGCCGCCCCTCGACCATCAGGTCGGTGGAGACGACGACGTGACCGGTCTTGATCCGCAGCACCGCCGCGTCGTCGCCCGGCCCGATCAGCACGTCCTCCCCCTGGGGGAAGAGATCGAGGAGGGCCGAGATCAGGCCGAACTCGCCGGCGTCGGCGAGCGTGGCGTCGGGCGGGAGCGGCTGCGGGTCGGACATGGACCCATCCCACCAGATGCGAACGTCCGCGGTGGTGACCACCTACCGACACGCGACTACTGCACGGTAGGTTGGCTTGGTCACATGCCCGCAGTACCCCTAGATCGCAGGGAGAGTTCGATGGTCGTCCAGGCGTACATCCTGATTCAGACCGATGTCGGCAAGGCCGCCGAGGTGGCCACCGCCATCGCGCAGGTCAAGGGCGTGACCCTCGCCGAGGACGTCACCGGCCCGTACGACGTGATCGTCCGAGCCGAGGCCCGCAACGTCGACGAGCTCGGCAAGCTCGTGGTCTCGAAGGTGCAGAACCTCGACGGCATCACGCGCACCCTCACCTGCCCGGTCGTGCACATCTGAGTGACGTCCTCACCGCGTCTCCGACGCCCCGGGTCCGCACGGACGCGGGGCGTCGTCGCGTGCGCCGCCGTACTCCTTGCGGCCGGGTGCAGCTCGGGCCCCGCCGAGATCGACGCCCCGCGCCTCTCTGCGGCCGACGCCCAGGCTTGCAAGGACTTCGTGGCCGACCTGCCGTCGACCGTGGCCGGCGAGAAGGCCCACGAGATCACGGGTGACACCGCGTACGGCGCGGCCTGGGGTGACCCGGCGATCGTGCTGACCTGCGGCGTCGACGAGCCCACCGACTTCACCGAGACCTCGACCTGCGTGCAGGCCGACGGCGTGGGCTGGTTCGTGCCGGACGCGGTGCTGCTGTCCGACGACGACTCCCTCGACGTGACCATGACCGCCGTCGGCTACCGGCCGCGGGTGCAGGTGTTCCTGCCGGGCGACTACCGGCCGGAGGGGTTCGCAGCGGCGGCCGCCGAGATCGGCGACGTCGTCGGCCGGGACCTCGAGAAGGTCCAGTCCTGCAAGTAGCTCAGCGCAGGCCGGTGTCGCGCGCGAGCGCCAGCTGGATCAACCGGTCCACGAGCGCCGGGTAGTCGACCCCGGACGCCGCCCACATCTGCGGGTACATCGACGTCGGCGTGAAGCCGGGCATCGTGTTGATCTCGTTGACCACCAGGCTGCCGTCGGGGAAGACGAAGAAGTCGACCCGCGCCAGGCCCTCGCAGCCGACGGCCTCGAAGGCCCGGGCCGCCAGGTCGCGCAGCGAGGCCGCGACCCCCTCGGGCAGGTCGGCGGGGATGACGATCTCGGTGTGCTCGCCGGGCAGGTACTTGGCGGCGAAGTCGTAGAACTCGTGGTCGCCGCCGACCCGCAGCTCGGCGGGCAGGCTCGTCTCCGGGGTGCCGTCGAGCGCCTGGAGGACCCCGCACTCGACCTCGCGGGCGCCCTCGGCGGCCGCCTCGATCAGCACCTTCGGGTCCTCGCGGAGCGCGAGCTCGACGGCCTCGTCGAGCTCGGAGGCGTCGTGGGCCTTCGAGATGCCGATGCTGGAGCCGCCCCGGGCGGGCTTGACGAAGAGCGGGTAGCCGATCCGGGCCGCATGCTCGCGGCAGGCCTGCGCGTCGCGCTCCCACTCGCGGGCGGTGACCGTGACCGAGGGCATGACCGGGAGTCCGGCCGCCGCCAGCACGACCTTCATGTAGGCCTTGTCCATGCTCACCGCGGAGGCGAGCACGCCGGCCCCGACGTAGCGGACCCCGGCCATCTCGAACATGCCCTGGATGGTGCCGTCCTCACCCCACGGGCCGTGCAGCAGCGGGAAGACGACGTCGACCTCGCCGAGGGTGCGCGGCGGCTGCGCCGGCTCGGTGACGACGAGGTCGGTCGACGAGCGGTCGGGAGCGAGCGCGATGCTCGCGCGGTCGCCGTCGACGGCGGGCAGCTCGTCGGGTCCGCCGATGCGCAGCCGCTCCGGGTCGCCGGACTCGAGCACCCAGCGGCCGTCGCGGGCGATGCCGATCGGGACCACGTCGTACGCGTCGCGGTCGATCGCAGCGAGCACGCTGCCCGCCGTCACGCAGGAGATCGCGTGCTCGCTGGACCGGCCGCCGAACACGACGGCGACACGGGGCTTGCGGGGTGACCGATCAGGTGCGGAGTTCATCGCCACGACCCTATCCGTCTAGGTTGCTGGCATGACCGAGGACCTGCGGCCCGCCACCATCGCCGTCACGGCCGGCCGGCCGCCCCACGAGCCGGACCAGCCGCTCAACCACCCGATCACCATGGCCGCGACGTACGTCGCCGGCGGTGACCTCGAGTACGGCCGGTACGGCAACCCGACCTGGACCGCGCTCGAGGACGTCCTCGGGGCGCTGGAGGGCGGCCGCTGCCTGACCTTCGCCTCCGGCCTGGCCGCGGTCGCGACCGTGCTCGACCTGGTCGGGCAGGGCGCCACGGTGGTGGCGCCCGCGCACTCCTACACCGGGACCCTCCTCCAGCTCGCCGACCTCGAGGCACGCGGCCGGATCAAGACCCGACTCGTCGACATCACCGACACCGCGGCCGTCGTCGAAGCCTGCGACGACGCGGCCATCGTGTGGTTCGAGTCGCCCACCAACCCGGCGCTCGAGCTCGCCGACATCCCGGCGATCGCGGCCGCCGCCCACGAGGCCGGCGCGTACGTCGTCGTCGACAACACCTTCGCCACTCCCCTGCTGCAGCAGCCGCTCGCGCTCGGCGCCGACATCGTCGTGCACTCGGCGACCAAGTACCTCGCCGGCCACAGCGACGTGCAGATGGGCGCGATCATGACGGCCGACGACACGCTGTACGACGTGCTCAAGGGCCGGCGTGACCTGGTCGGGGCGATCCCCGGTCCGTTCGAGGCCTGGCTGACCCTGCGCGGCGTCCGCACCCTCCACCTGCGGGTCGAGCGCGCGCAGGACAACGCAACAGAGCTGGCCCGCCGACTGGCCGACCACCCGGCCATCGGCGAGGTCCGCTACCCCGGCTTCGGCGGGATCGTCTCGATCGTGCTGGCCCAGGGTGCTCTCGCCGCCGACCTGCTCTGCCACAAGACCGAGCTCTGGATCCACGCCACCTCGCTCGGCGGTGTCGAGTCGACCCTGGAGCGGCGCCGACGCTGGAAGGCCGAGCCGGCCACCATCCCCGACGGCCTCGTCCGGCTGTCGGTCGGCGTCGAGGACGTCGACGACCTGTGGCACGACCTCGAAACGGCGCTCTCGTCGTTGGTCGAGTAGCGAGCGCCAGCGAGGGTATCGAGACCACCGTGAGGCCGACTTCCGTCTTACCGGGTCTCGATACGCTGCATCGCGGCTTCGTTCCTCAGCCGCGTTCGCTACTCGACCACCACCAGATGGCCTGACCTCGTTCCTCGGTCAGTCCGTCTCGGCCTTGGTGTCGCGCGCGATGAAGGCGTCCATCATCTCCTGCGCCGTCATCCGCCCGTCCACCACGGCGTCGACGTGGTGGGCGATCGGGGCGTCGACGCCGTTGCGCTGGGCGAGGGCGAGCAGGGACGCGCAGGACTTCGCACCCTCGGCGACCTGGCGGGTGACCTTGTAGATCTCGTCGGCGGTCATGCCCTGGCCGAGCATCTCGCCGAAGGTCCGGTTGCGCGACAGCGGCGACGAGCAGGTGGCGACCAGGTCACCCAGGCCGGCGAGCCCCATCAGGGTCAGCGGGTTGGCGCCGAGCTTCATCGCGAGCCGCGCGGTCTCGGCGAGCCCGCGGGTGATCACCGACGCGGTCGTGTTGTCGCCGAAGCCCAGGCCGACCGCCATGCCGACCGAGAGCGCCACCACGTTCTTGTAGGCCCCGCCCAGCTCGCAGCCGAGCACGTCGACGCTCGTGTAGGGACGGAACGCCGGGCTGTGGATGCGGTCCTGGAGCATCCGGGCGACCTGCTCGTCGGCACACGCGACGACCGAGGCGGCCGGCTCACGACGGGCGATCTCCTTGGCGAGGTTGGGCCCGCTGACGACGGCGATCCGCTCCGGGCCGGCCCCGGTGACCTCGGCGATCACCTGGCTCATCCGCTCCAGCGTGCCGAGCTCGACGCCCTTCATCAGCGACACCATCAGGGCGTTCGGCTCGATGTACGGCGCCCACTCGGTCAGGTTGACGCGCAGCGACTGCGACGGGGTGGCGAGCACGACGAGGTCGGCGCCGTGGAGTGCCTTCTCGACGTCGTGCGTGGCCGACACCTGGGGCGGCAGCTCGACGCCCGGGAGGTACTCCGGGTTCTCCCGCTGCTCGGTGATCGCGTCGGCGACCTCCTCACGACGAGCCCACAACGTCACCTCGTTGCCGGCGTCGGCCAGCACGATGGAGAAGGCGGTGCCCCACGAGCCTGCACTGAAGATCGCGACCTTGCCGCTCACGAAGCGTCCCTCCCACGAAACCTCTTGTCCGGCTGCCTGTTCGGATTGCCGGTCTCCTTGACGCCCGCACGACGGGGGTCGAACCGCTCCGCGGGAGCCTTCTCACCGCGGATCTCCTCGACGAGCTCCGTGATCGCGGCCATGATCCGGTCCGTCGCCTGCTGGGTCACGGCGGTCGACGCGGGCAGCGCGGCCAGGTCGGCGAGGTCGACCGGGTCGCCGACCCGCATCTCGATCTTCGTACGGGGGAACAGGTGGGGCTTCTTCGAGTACGGCGCGAGGATCCTCTGCGCACCCCACTGGCCCACCGGGATGACCGGGCAGCCCGTCGCGAGGGCGATCCGGGCGGCGCCGGACTTGCCGGTCATCGGCCAACCGTCCGGGTCGCGGGTGATGGTGCCCTCGGGGTAGACGACGACGCACTCACCACCGCGCACCGCCGCGACGGCCGCGTCGTACGCGCCGACCGCGTTCTTGCTCAGGCGCTCGACCGGGATCTGGCCCGCCGCCCGGAGGAAGAACGCGAACGCCTTGTTCTTGAACAGCCCCGACTTCGCGAGGTAGCGCGGCAGCCGGCCGTGGTCGTAGACGATGTGCGCGGCGGTCAGCGGGTCCACGTGGGAGATGTGGTTCAACGCGAGGATGAAGCCGCCGGACTCGGGGATCTTCTCGCCCCCGATCCACTCGTGGGTGGTGGTGGCCAGCAGCAGCGGCTTGATGACGGGGACCGCGAGGTTCCACGCCCACCCCCGCTTCTGCTGAAGCTTTCGTACCGTCACGGACGCAGGCTACTCGGTCGCCGACCCCGGATCCGTCCCACCAGCGGACGCCGCGCCGCACCCGCGGAAGGAGCCTGACAGGATCGTGGCGATGTCCGATCAGCAGTACGCCGTGCTCGTGCCGGTCAAGCCTCCGGCCCGCGCCAAGTCACGCCTCGGGGACGTCGGCGACGAAGCCAGGCGCAGCCTCGCCGAGGCCTTCGCCCAGGACACCGTGGCCGCTTGCCTGGCGGCACCGTCGGTCGCCGTGGTGCTGGTGGTGACCGACGACGTGCGCTTCTCGACAGTGCTGACCGCGCTGGGGTGCGAGGCCGTGCCCGACGGCGTCACCGGCGACCTCAACGGCACCCTGCGCCAGGCCGCGGCCGAGGCTCATCGGCGCTGGCCCCACCTGGTGCCGGTGGCGCTCTGCGCCGACCTCCCCGCCCTGGTGGCCGGCGACCTCGAAGCCACCCTCGCCCGCGTCTCCGGCCCGCACCCGTGGTTCGTGCCGGACGCGGACGGCGTCGGCACGACGCTGTACGCCGCGGCCTACGCGGAGTTCGACCCGCGGTTCGGGCCCGGGTCGCGCGACGCGCACCTCGATGCCGGTGCGCGCGAGCTCGCGGACGTGGCGGCGTCGGTGCGACGCGACGTCGACGACCTCGACGACCTGCGCGAGGCCGTCGCCCTCGGCGTCGGTCCGCGCACGGCGGCCGCCGTACCCACCACGACGTGACGACGGGCCGCCACCCCAGAGGGTGGCGGCCCGTCGACCGAGCTGGTGGGTCAGGCCTTCTTGGCCGGAGCCTTCTTCGCAGGTGCCTTCTTGGCCGGCGCCTTCTTGGCGGCCGGAGCCTTCTTCGCCGGAGCCGCCTTCTTGGCGGGTGCCTTCTTGGCGACGACCTTCTTGGCCGGAGCCTTCTTCGCCGGAGCCGCCTTCTTGGCCGGAGCCTTCTTCGCAGCCGCCTTCTTCGCCGGAGCCGCCTTCTTGGCGGGTGCCGACTTCTTGGCCGGAGCCGACTTCTTCGCCGCTGCCGCCTTCTTGGCCGGCGCCGACTTCTTGGCCGGAGCCGCCTTCTTCGTCGCCGCGGCCGCCGCCTTCTTGGCCGGAGCCGAGGCCTTCTTCGCAGCGGGAGCAGCAGCTGCCAACGTCAGCTTGGGCAGCTTCTTCGCACCCGAGACGACGTTCTTGAGGTCCGCTCCGGCCGAGAACTTCGGCACCGACGTCTTCTTGGCCTTGATCCGCGCACCCGTCTGCGGGTTGCGCACCCAACGTGCCTCGCGGACGCGCTTCTCGAACGAACCGAAACCGGTGATGGCGACCTTCTCGCCCTTCGCAACCTCACGCGTGATCGTGTCCAGCACGGACTCGAGAGCGTGAGCTGCAGCCTTGCGGTTCCCCTCGTATCGAGCCGCGAGCACGTCAATGAACTCTGACTTGTTCACTGTCTTCCCTTCCAATGAACGACAAGTGGTCGAGCTCGTGCTCGACTTTCTTCAACGCACGCTAGGTATTCGTGGCCGTGCTCACAATCACCAAGCGGTGTTTTCGCCCGTCTTTTTCAGACGGGCCGAATGACGAGATCCGGTCAGCGCAGCGGTATTCACGCGATTTCGGCCCCGGGAGCGCTCCGCTCCTCACAAACAAAACGGGCGAATCCCCAAGCCTGCTTGGGGATTCGCCCGTTCTCGCGTTCGCCGAGGGAGCGGTCAGCTCGCGTGGATCGTCGCCGGCTTCCAGCGCGGACGAGTTTGCTCGTACGACGAGATGTCCGCCTCGTTCCCGAGCGTGATGCCGATGTCGTCGAGCCCTTCGAGCAGCCGCCACCGTGTGTAGTCGTCGATGTCGAAGGAGTCCTCGATCGCGTCGACGCCCTCGCCGGCCCGCACCGTGCGCGACTCCAGGTCGACCGTGACGGTCGCACCGGGGTGCTCCTCGAGGTGGTCCCAGAGGCGCTGGACGACCTTCTCGTCGACCTGCGCGGCGACCAGTCCGGCCTTGCCGGAGTTGCCGCGGAAGATGTCGCCGAACCGGGGCGAGATCACGGCCTTGAACCCGTAGTTCTGCAGCGCCCAGACGGCGTGCTCGCGCGACGAGCCGGTGCCGAAGTCGGGACCGGCGACGAGCACCGAGCCGGCGGCGTACGCCTCGTTGTTGAGGACGAAGGTCGGGTCGTTGCGCCAGGCCGCGAACAGCCCGTCCTCGAAGCCGGCGCGGGTCACCCGCTTGAGGTAGACGGCCGGGATGATCTGGTCGGTGTCGACGTTGCTGCGACGCAGCGGGACGCCGACGCCGGTGTGTGTCGTGAACTTGTCCATGGTCAGCTCCCCGTGGAGGTCAGGGCCGGCTCGAGGTCGGCGGGCGATGAGAGGGTGCCGCGGATCGCGGTGGCCGCGGCGACCGGCACCGACACGAGGTGCGTGCGTCCGCCCTTGCCCTGGCGGCCCTCGAAGTTGCGGTTGGAGGTGGAAGCGCTGCGCTCTCCGGGCTCGAGGGTGTCGGGGTTCATGCCCAGGCACATCGAGCAGCCGGCGCCGCGCCACTCGGCTCCGGCCTCCTTGAAGATCACGTCGAGCCCCTCTTCCTGCGCCTGCAGGCGCACGCGTACGGAGCCGGGCACGACGAGCAGGCGGGTGTTGGGGTCGACCTTGTGGCCCTCGAGGATCTCGGCCGCCAGGCGCAGGTCCTCGATGCGGCCGTTGGTGCAGGAGCCGATGAAGACCGTGTCGACCTTGACCTCGCGCATCGGCGTGCCGGCCTCGAGACCCATGTAGCGCAGGGCGTTCTCCGCGGCGATGCGGTCCTGGTCGTCCTCGAACTGCTCGGGGAACGGGACGGCGCCGCCGAGCGGCACGCCCTGTCCGGGGTTGGTGCCCCAGGTGACGAACGGCGTCATCTCGCTGGCGTCGAGGACGATCTCCTCGTCGAAGACGGCGTCGTCGTCGGTGACCAGGCTCTTCCAGTGCGCGACCGCGGCGTCCCAGTCGGCACCCTTCGGCGCCTCGGGGCGGCCCTCGATGTAGTCGAACGTCGTCTGGTCGGGCGCGATGAGGCCGGCCTTGGCGCCCCACTCGATGCTCATGTTGCAGACGGTCATCCGGCCCTCCATCGAGAGCTCCTCGATGGCCTGGCCGCGGTACTCGACGATGTAGCCCTGGCCGCCGCCGGTGCCGGTGTGCGCGATCAGCGTCAGGACCATGTCCTTCGCGGTGACGCCCGGGGGCAGGCTGCCGTTGATGGTCACCGACATGGTCTTCGGCTTGGCCTGCATCAGGGTCTGGGTGGCGAGCACGTGCTCGACCTCGGACGTACCGATGCCGAACGCGATCGCGCCGAACGCGCCGTGCGTGCTGGTGTGGCTGTCGCCGCACACGATCGTCATCCCGGGCTGGGTGAGCCCGAGCTGCGGGCCGATGATGTGGACGATCCCCTGCTCGATGTCGCCGAGCGGGTGCAGGCGCACGCCGAACTCCTCGGTGTTGCGGCGCAGCGTGTCGACCTGGGTCTTCGACACCGGGTCGGCGATCGGCTTGTCCCAGTCGATGGTCGGGACGTTGTGGTCCTCGGTCGCCAGGGTGAGGTCGGGGCGGCGGACGGTGCGCCCGGCGAGCCGGAGTCCGTCGAACGCCTGCGGCGAGGTCACCTCGTGGATGAGGTGGAGGTCGATGTAGAGGAGGTCGGGCTCTCCTTCGTTCGACCGGACGACATGCTCGTCCCAGACCTTCTCGGACAACGTCCTGCCCATGCCACTCTCCCTCGATCCGCGCCGGGGCTCGACACCCTCGGCACCACGTTCCTTCATCCAGGCCACAGACTCTACCGCTTGCATCCCATGATCTGAGACGGCAGTATTGCCATATGGACAACTCTAGCGGAGTAGGCGTCCTCGACAAGGCCGCCCTCGTGCTGACCGCTCTCGAGTCGGGACCGGCCACCCTCGCCGGGCTCGTCGCCGGCACCGGCCTGGCCCGACCCACCGCCCACCGACTCGCCGTCGCCCTCGAGCACCACCGCCTCGTGGCGCGCGACATGCAGGGCCGCTTCGTGCTCGGCCCGCGCCTCGCGGAGCTCTCCGCCGCAGCCGGCGAGGACCGGCTGCTGGCCACCGCCGGACCGGTGCTCGCCCGGCTGCGGGACATCACCGGCGAGTCGGCTCAGCTGTGGCGCCGCCAGGGCGATCACCGCGTGTGCGTCGCCGCGGCCGAGCGGCCCAGCGGCCTGCGCGACACCATCCCGGTCGGCTCCCAGCTCACGATGCGCGCCGGCTCCGCTGCGCAGATCCTCCTCGCGTGGGAGGACCCGGAGCGGATGCACCGCGGCCTCCAGAACGCCGCCTTCTCCGCCGCCGCCCTGTCCGGCATCCGCCGCCGCGGCTGGGCCCAGTCCATCGGCGAGCGCGAGCAGGGCGTCGCCTCGGTCTCCGCGCCGGTGCGCTCTCCCGGCGGCAAGGTGATCGCCGCGGTCTCGGTCTCCGGCCCCCTCGAACGGCTCTCCCGCCAGCCCGGCCGGATGCACGCGCCCGCCGTACTCGCTGCTGCGGAGCGGCTGTCCGAGTCGCTGCGTCGCGCCGCTGCTGAGTAGCGCTGACCCGTCGCTTCTGCACGCCGAAGGAGCGCTGAGCCGTCGTTTCTGCACGCTGACAAGGCACCGATCCGTCGTCACCTTATGACGGGTCAGTGCCGAATCTGCGTGCACAAGCGACGGCTCAGCGCTGATTTCGCGTGCACTTGCGACGGGTCAGCGCAGCGAGCGACTAGAACAGGGCATCCTGCTCGAGCTCGAGGAGGAGCTGCTTGCGGGGCAGTCCCCCGGCATAGCCGGTCAGGGTGCCGTTGGCGCCGATGATCCGGTGGCACGGGATCACGATCGGGATCGGGTTGCGGCCGTTGGCGAGGCCGACCGCGCGGGAGGCCGCGTTGGTCATGCCGAGGCGGCCGGCGATCTGGCCGTACGACGCGGTCTCGCCGAAGCCCACCCCGAGCAGCTCCGCCCACACCCGCTGCTGGAACGCACTGCCCACCGGCGCGAGGGGCAGGTCGAACTCCTTGAGGTCACGGTCGAAGTAGGCACGCAGCTGGCGCACCGCCTCGGCCAGCACCGGGTTGTCGTCGGCACGCGGGCCGAGCGGCCGGCCCTCGGAAGGTCGGTACGGCGAGAACTCGATCGCGGTGATCGCGCCGTTCTGCTCGACGATCCGCAGCTCGTCGATCGGTGAGTCCATCACGGTCCACATGTCAGCTCTCCTTGCCCGGGCCGCTGCCCGGTGTCGTGCTCAGTGTCTGCCACAGGTGCAGCTGCGCGTAGGAGCGCCAGGGCCTCCAACCCTCCGCGAGCTCCGCCGCGCTCGACGGGTCGCGGCCGAGCCCGGCGAGCGCGTCGCGGATGCCGATGTCGGTCGGCAGGAAGACATCGGGGTGCCCGAGCGCACGCAGCGCGATGTAGTCGGCGGTCCAGGGTCCGATGCCCGGGATCTCCAGCAGCGCGCGGCGTACGTCGTTGCGGTCCGGCCCGCGGTCGAGGGCCAGGTCTCCCGAGGCGAGCGCAGCACAGAGCGCGATCAGCGCCCGGCCGCGGGAGCGTGGCATCGGCAGGTCCTCCGGGGCGAGCCCGGCCAGCGTCGCCGCATCGGGGAAGAGGTGGGTCAGCCCCATGACCGGGTGGGCGACCCGGCGGCCGTGGCGCTCGACGAGGCGGGCCGCGACGGTGCGTGCGCCGGCGACGCTGACCTGCTGGCCGAGCACGGCGCGGACCGCGATCTCGTGCCCGTCGACGTGGCCGGGCACGCGCAGCCCCGGAAGCGCGCGGACCAACGGACCGATCACGGGGTCGCCGGCGAACGCGTCGCCCACCGCGAGCGGGTCGCAGTCGGCGTCCAGCATCCGACGCACCCGCTCGGTGGCCGCCGCGGTGTCGCGCAGGTCCTCCAGAGCGAAGGCCGCGGTGACGAACGCGGTCTGCCCGGGCTCGGTGACGTCGGGGATCTCGAGCCGCACCGTGCCGCTGCCGTGGGGCAGGGAGAGCGTCCGGGCGTACCACCCCTCACCTGCTGCCTCGACGCCCGGCACCGCACGGGTCGCGAGGAACCCGAGCAGCGCGTGACCGGCGTACGGCGTGCGTACGGCGAGCCGCATCGTGATGCTGCCGGTGGTCGGCCGGCCGACACCACGGCGCCCGCGCAGGTCGGTGGGCGACGCGGCGTACACCTCGCGGATCGTCTCGTTGAACTGGCGGATGCTCGAGAAGCCGGAGGCGAAGGCGATGTCGGCGTAGGTCAGCTCGGTGGTCTCGATCAGCACCCGCGCGGTCTGCGCGCGCTTCGCGCGGGCCAGTGCGAGCGGGCCGGCGCCGAGCTCGCCGTTGAGGATCCGGGTCAGGTGGCGCGGCGTGTAGCCGACCCGCGCCGCGAGTCCCTCGACGCCCTCGCGGTCGACGACGCCGTCGGCGATCAGCCGCATCGCGCGGCCGGCCGCGGTGGCGGCGACGTCCCAGTCGGGGCTGCCCGGTGTCGCGTCGGGCAGGCAGCGCTTGCAGGCTCGGTAGCCGGCGGCCTGGGCCGACGCGGCGCTCGGGTGGAACGTGACGTTCTGCAACGCCGGCGTCCGCGCCGGGCAGGACGGGCGGCAGTAGATCCCGGTGGTGCGCACGGCCGTGTAGAAGACACCGTCGAAGCGTCGGTCGCGGGACTTCACCGCGCGGTAGCAGGACTCGGCGTCGAGCCGCTCGATGCTGGTGGTCGCCGCGGTCATGGGTCCATCCTGGCCGACGACACCGACCTCATCTGGCGGAAATCGGACACGGCCGTCAGCGTACGGCGCGCGACTGTCACGAAACGCCACGTACGCTGTGCCCTTCGTTGGATCTCGGGAGTCCTGGGAGGGAACCCGTCGTGCCCGAGAAGAGGCACCGCCGCGGCGTGCTCCGCGTCATCATCGTCGCGGAGCTGGTCGTCGCGCTGGTGACCGCGGCGACCGTCGTGTTCGCCTACAACCACCTCGACAGCAACATCGCCGAGGGTCCGGGGATCCACCACCGGAACGCCAAGCAGCCGCAGGCGGCCGACCAGCCGCACGAGCCGCTCAACATCTTGCTGATGGGCACGGACACCCGCGACTGCGCGGGCTGCAAGGTCGACGGCGAGGCGGGCGGTGGCGTCTCGGACACGACGATCCTCCTGCACGTCGCGGCGGACCGGAAGTCGGCGTACGGCATCTCGATCCCCCGCGACCTCCTGGTCGACCGACCGGACTGCGTGGTCGACGGGAAGACCATCCCGGGCGCCAGCGACGTGCTGTGGAACGCCGCCTTCGGCGTGGGCGGCCCCGCCTGCACGGTCGAGCAGGTGGAGTCGGTGTTCGCGCCGATCTACGTCGACGACTACCTCACCATCGACTTCGGCGGCTTCAAGGACATGGTCGACGCGATCGGCGGCGTCAACGTCTGCATCCCGGAGCCGCTCGACGACCCGACCTACCTCCACGTGCACTTCGACCGAGGAGAGTCGGTCCACCTGGACGGCACCGATGCGCTGGCCTACGTGCGTCTCCGGCACGTGCTCGCCGGCACCGACATCGGTCGGATGAAGCGGCAGCAGTCCTTCATCGCTGCCATGGCCCACAAGGTGATCTCCGCCGACACGCTGGCCCGCCCCGACAAGCTCTACCGCTTCGCCGGCGCGCTCACCAGCTCGCTCCAGGCCAGCCCCGACCTGGCCAGCGCGGGCGCACTGGTGCGACTGGCGGGCGAGCTGAAGGACGTCGATCTCACCCACATCAAGTTCGTGACGATGCCCAACTTCCTCTATCTCGAGGGCACCGCGGGCTACCCGCACGTGGGCCTGCTCCCCGCGCACAAGAAGCTGGTCGAGCTCGTGAACGACGACCGGCCGCTCGGCTCGTTCGTGCGCGACTCCGTCTCCGCCGACGGCCCGGACAAGAACCCCACCCAGAAGCAGAAGGATGCGGCAGCGGCCGCGGGCATCTGCGCCTGAGGGTCGGGCGCGACGATCGACCTCGCCTCTCGGTGGTTTCGGCGCAGCCCCGCGGGGTAACCGACTCATGTGGAGCTGATCCGAGTCGGGCTCGTGGCAGATCCAGCCGCGCCGACCCGGATCGCACGGCGCATGAGCGACCTGCGCCCCCTCGACGGCAGCGACGAGTGGGACATCATCGTGGTGAGCGAACCCTTCACCGTCGGCTTCGAGGACGTCGAGACCGCGACGGGTCGGCTGCAGGACCGGGCCCGTCAACAGGACTGGGACCTGGTCGTCGGCCTGACCGAGCTCCCCCTCCACGACGACGAGGGCCGCCCTCTCCTGGTCGAGACCGACCCGGGGCGACGGACCGCGGTGTTGTCACTGCCCGCCCTGGGCGGACTACGTATGCACGCTCGGTCCCGCCGTGCCGTGCGCTCGCTCCTCGACACGATGACGGAGCCGGGGTCGGACGACGGTGCGCATCGCGTGGTCCTCCCCCGCCGGCGGGGCCGCTGGCGCCTGCTCCAGGGCATGGTGCTCGCCAACCGCCCCTGGCTGTTGGTGCCGGGACTGAAGTCTGCGCTCGTGGCGGCGCTGGCGACCGGCGCCGTGGCGACGATCAACTCGACGGTCTGGCTGCTCGCGGGCTCGCTGTCGTGGTGGCGCCTGGCGGTGGCGACGATCGCCTCGGTCGCTCTGGTCGCGGCCTGGCTGGTGATCGACGGCGAGCTGTGGGACCGCCCCGACGACGACTCCTCGCGGGGCGGGAAAGGTCCCGTCTCTACAACGCGTCGACCCTGATGACGCTGATGACCGGCGTGTTCATCTGCTACGTTGCGCTGTACGTAGTGAATCTGGCGTGGGCGTTCTTCGTCCTCGACCCCGCCCTGATGGGCAGTTACCTCCATGCCTCGCTGGGCTACGGCGATCTGTTCGTCCTGGCCTGGTTCGTCGCGTCAGCAGCAACCGTCGGAGGTGGTCTGGGTTCGGGACTGGAATCGGACGAAGCGATTCGCGCTGCCGCATACTCCAAGCGCGAGGAGGACCGGCGTGACCGCCTCGCACGCCGCAAGCGCCCGACGTGAGCGACCCGCGCTCGGCACCACCTGCTCCGACCGATCTCCGGCTCCGGACCGACGGTTCATCTCCTCCACAGCGCTAGACCTCTGCGATGCGATCCGTGTCCGCAGATCCGTGGTGCCCACCGTGGTCGTCGCGACGACGACCCGCCCTCCTGACCACGCCGTGCCTTCACCGACCAACGCGCGTAGGATCGCCGAGAACAAGGAACCAATATGAATGTCGTCGACATCGGGATCCCCGGCGTGGACCAGATCCCGCCAGGCACACACCTCTGCGCTCTCTACTCCGGCTCGGCGGAGCGGGATGACATCTTGTTCCCGTTCCTGCGCCAGGGTCTCCAGCACGGGGACACCTGCCTGTGCTACATCGACGGTCTCGAGCCCGGCGCGGTGCGGGCCCGGGCGGTCGGTGAGGCCGGCGTGGCGGAGCCCCCGGCAGATCGGTTCGACGTCCGCCCGGCGTCGGAGGTCTACCTGCAGTCCGGAAAGTTCTCGGTCGAGCACATGACGTCGGTGCTCTCCGACAGCCTCGACGAGGTGGTCGCCCAGGGCCGCGGGCTGCTGCGGGCCACGGGTGAGATGCCGTGGCCGGGGGTGCTGTCGCAGCCTCATGGGGCCGATGACTTCTTCGTGTACGAGGCCGCCCTCAACGACGTCGTGGACCGGAGGCCGGCGATCTTCATGTGCATGTACGACCTGCAGCGCTTCGGGCTCGACCTGCTCGTCGCCGTGCTGAAGACGCACCCCGTCGTGCTCCTCGACCAGATGGTTCTCGACAACCCCCACTTCCCGGGCAGAGCCAGGTACGACGCTGAGGTGGCACCCACGGACACGCCTCCGCTGGGCGCCGCGGCCGCGCGCGAGCCGGACCCGTGGCCCTCGCTGACGCCGAGCGAGTTGCGGATCGCCGGGTTCGTTGCCAAGGGTCTGACCAACAAGGACATCGCCCAGAAGCTGTGCGTGTCGCCGCACACCGTCGATGCCCACCTGAAGCACATCTTCACGAAGCTCGACATCCACTCCCGCGTCGAGCTGACCGTGCTCGCCATGCAGCACCGGACGCCGCCCGGCTGAGACCGACGGCCTCTCGACGAGGTCAGTCACGCTGATCGCGCCCGTCGAGCATGGCGGACACCGAGTCGAGCGCCCGTCGAAGGCGATCGCTGGCCCGCGTCATGCAGGCGAGCGACTCCCGCAGCTCTCTCGGCAACGCGTCGCCGTGGTCCTGGAGGAGCTCGGCATGGCCGAGGAGGGCCGTGAGTGGGGTGCGCAGCTCGTGCTGCAGCGCGTCGAGCCGTTGTCGACGCAGCTCCGGAGGCAGGGACACGATGGGCTGCTCGTCGGTCGCGTCCGTGGCCACGAGCAGGGCTCCCCGGATCCCCCCGGCTGCGGTGCGAAGCGGAGCCGCGGTGCAGCGCAGCAGCCGGACGGGTCCGCCCTTCGGCTTCACCGTGACGTAGGAGTCCTGGACGCTCTCCCCTGCACAGGCGCGCACCAGGGTGAGCTCGGACGGCTCGAGGAGGCGGGTCCCGGACGCGTTGTGGAGATTGAAGTAGGCCGGGACCTGGTCGCTGGGGATGGGCTCGAACCGGGTGTCCGCGAGGCACGCGAGGGCGGGGCTGACATGGACGAGCCGGCAGGAGTCATCCATCACGGCCATCGGCAGGGCGAGCTCGCCCAGCACCGTGTGGAGCAGGTCCCAACCACTCGAGTCGGCCTGCAGGTCGTCGTCCATCCATCGATCGTCACCCGCGCCGGACGGCGAAGGGCGGGTTCGCTCACGAACTGCGCATCCCGGCTCGCGATCTGCGCGGATCGGCCAGTCATCGAGGAGCGTTGAGCGTCTCCGAGGGGAGCTCGCCGAAGGCATCGCGGTACGCAGCCGCGAAGCGGCCCGCGTGCGCGATGCCGCACCGCGCCGCGATCTGGGCGACCGTGGTGCGGTCCGGGTCCGCCACGCGGAGCAGGTCACGGGCGCGGTGGAGTCGGACGTCACGCACGTAGGACATCGGCGGCATGCCGACCTCACGGCGGAACCCGTCCTGCAGCGCTCGCACGCTGAGGTGCACCTCGGTCGCCAGCCGGACGGTCGACCACGGCTCGCCCGGTCTGTCGTGCACGAGATCGATCGCTCGGGCCACGACCGACCGTTGGGCTGCGGACGCGCCGGCGCTGAGCGAATCGGTGTAGGTGTGATGCTGCCCGAGCAGCAGGCCGTCGATCACCAGCCTCCGGACGTGACGTCCCACTGCCGGGTGGTTGATCAGGCCCGGGCTGTCCTCCAGCTCGCGGGCCAGCATGTCGAGCACGTCGCGCCACGCGCGGCTGGCCGGTGACGTGAGGTCCATGACGGGGTCGAAGTCCAGGCGGGCCCGCAGGGACCGGCCCAGCAGTGCCTCGAGCTCGGCCTCCACGTCGGAACGGGAGATCATCATGCAGAGCTGGGTGCAGTTCGCCGACCAGGCGATCTCGGCCTGGCGGCCGGGACCGAACACCGCGGCGGTCCCCGGCGTCGTGACGACCGCCGCACCCGGCCAGCCGCCCGAGGAGCGGGCCTGGCCCGACAGCGGCGTGTTGACGTGGAAGTTGCCGGCCTCGGCGGTCGTCAGCACGACCGGCCGGCCGTAGGACAGTCGCCCCAGCGTCAGCCCGCCCAGGCGAATGCCGGTGACGCGCATGTCGAGCGGCTCGCGACCGCGCCGGAGGTCGAGGCGATTCGGCAGGAACAGCTCGCCGAGAACGCTCTCGGCTCGGTCCCGGTCCTCGGTCCGCACCGTGGTCATCGGCGACCGCCGACCGGGCGCGACTGCGGACTCGTTCATCGTCGACCTGCTCTCTCGAGGAACTCGTGGACGAGCCGAACGGCCATGGAACCCTCCCCGACCGCGGAGGCTACGCGCTTCACCGAGCCGCTTCGCACGTCACCCACGGCGAACACCCCGGGCGTGTCCGTTTCGAGCACACTGCCACGCCGGCTGGTCACGCCGGTCCGCACGTATCCGTGCTCGTCCAGCTCGATGCGGCCGTCGAGCCAGGCGGTACGCGGTGTCGACCCCACCAGCACGAACACGGCCGCGCTGTCGACGACGTGCTCCCGCCCGCTCTCGCGCTCTCGGAGGACGACGGACTCCAGGGCCACGTCACCGTCGAGCCGGCACAGCTCGCTGTCCGACCACACCCGGATCCGCGGGGTTCTCTCGATCCGGTCCGCCAGGTAGCGGGACATGTCGCGATGGAGGTCGTGGTGACGGATGACGAGGTGGACCGCGGAGGACCGTCGAGAGAGGAAGAGGGCAGCTTGGCCCGCAGAGTTTCCGCCGCCGACCACCGTGACGGGGTTGCCGCCGCACCACTGAGCCTCGGCCTCGGTCGCGGCGTAGTAGACGCTGCTGCCCTCGAGTCGATCGAGCCCGGGGACGTCCAGCCGCCGGACCTGGACACCGGTCGCCAGGATCACGGCGTGCGCCGTCACGTGCTCCCCGTCGGTCAACCCCACGAGGTGGTAGCCGTCGGCGTCGCGCAGGGACAGTGCCTCACCGGGGATGGTGAAGGTCGCCCCGAACTTCCGTGCCTGGACCACGGCTCGGTCCGCGAGCTCGGCGCCGGAGATGCCCGCGGGGAAGCCGAGGTAGTTCTCGATCTGGGACGACGTCGCGGCCTGGCCCCCGGTCGCCACCGCGTCGAGGACCAGGGAGGAGAGCCCCTCGGACGCGCCGTACACCGCTGCCGCGAGGCCGGCCGGGCCGGCGCCGACGATGACGAGGTCGTAGGCCTCACGGGCGGGGGCCGCGCGCAGACCGATCAGGGTCGCGAGCTCGGCGTTGCTCGGGTTTCGCAACACGTGCTCGCCCTTCCAGATCACCACCGGAGTCTGCTCCGGGGAGATGCCGATCTGCCGGAGGACGTTCTCGGCCTCCGGGTCCTCCTCCAGGTCGACCCAGCGGTGCGGGATCCGGTTGCGGCTCGAGAAGTCCCGGATCCGGCGGCTGTCGGCGGAGAACCGGGACCCGACGATCCGGAAGCCCGCACCGATCCCCGCGTGCAGGCTGCGCCGCACGATGAAGGCCCGCAAGATCAGGTCGCCGAGCCCGGGATCCTCGACGACCGCCTCCTGGAGTCGCTCGACCGGGACCGCGAGCACCTCGGCGTCGACCTCGGCGATGGCCGTGACGTAGAGAGGTTGCCCGGTGAGCAGCGACAGGTCGCCGAGGAACCGCCTGGGACCGTGCACCGCCACGAGCCGGGACTCGTGATCGGCCTGCTGCCCCACCGCCACCAGGCCGTCCAGGATCACGAAGAAGTCGCAGTCGTGGTCTCCTTCGTGGAAGAGAGCGGCCCCCGCCGGCACCCGTCGCCGGGTGCCGAACCGGGACAGCATCATCACCTGCTCGTCGTTGAGCCTGGGGTAGGCGCCGGACAGGTCCGGCGTCTCAGGTCGTTGCGGCGCCGCCGACTCAGACGAACTGCTCGTGCGCATAGCACCACCTCCAGCTCTCCCCGAGTTCGAGCGACCGCACGATCACGTGCCCAGACCTTCCGGCGTGGGCTCGCGCGTGCCGCATCGGGGACGAGTCGCAGCACCCGACCTTGCCGCAGGTGAGGCACAGCCGCAGGTGCACCCACGGAGTGCCCAGCTCGAGGCAGTCCTCGCACCCGTCGCTGCGGGGCAGCACCGGACGCACCAGGGCGAGGTGGGGGTCGGGGACGGCCGGGCCCGGTGCCGTACTCATGCGGGCTCCCGGGCGAGCTTGTCGGTCAGCCATGCCCGCAGCGCGGCCACCGGTGCGGCTCCGGTCTGCCGGTCGACGACCTCGCCGCGATCGATCAGGACCAGGGTCGGGATCGCCTGCACCTCGAAGCGCCGGCTCACCTCAGGTGCCACGTCCGCGTTCACCTTGACCAGCTTCAACCGACCCGCCAGCTCGCCGGCGAGCTGCTCCAGCGCGGGGCTCACCATCCGGCAGGGCCCACACCAGGGCGCCCAGAGATCGACGAGCACCGGGACGGTCGCCTGGTCGACGACGGCCGCGAAGTCGACATCGGTCGCATCGACGATCCACGGGAGCGGCGACTGGCACCGGCCGCACCGGGGCACCCCGCTGGCGACCGACGGGACCCGGTTCTTGGTCTCGCAGCTCGGGCAGACGACGACCCGGGCGGGCGCGGGGGCGGTGGCGGCGCTCATGCGACCGCCCTCCCGTCGTCCGGTGCTCTGGTCGACGTCACCGTGAGCTCGCCGTCGACCAGGTCGACGGTGACCGACCCGTCCTCGAGCACGTCGCCGCGCAGGAGTGCCCGGCCGAGCCGGGTCTCCAGCTCACGGGCGATGAACCGCCGCAGCGGGCGCGCGCCGTACGCCGGGTCGAAGCCCTGGTCCGCGATGAACCGCAGAGCCGGCTCGGTGACCTGCAGGGTGATCCGCCGGTCCGCGAGGCGGGCGCGCAGGTCGTCGAGGAGCAGGTCCGCGATCCGCTCGATCTCGGCGAGGGTCAGCGGCTTGAACAGCACGATGTCGTCGACCCGGTTGAGGAACTCCGGCCGGAAGTGGCTGCGCAGCGAGGCCATGACGAGGCTGCGGGCCTCGTCCTTGATCTCCCCGTCCGCCGTGACACCCTCCAGCAGGTGCTCCGACCCGATGTTCGAGGTCATGATCACCACGGTGTTCCTGAAGTCGACGGTGCGACCCTGCGCGTCGGTCAGCCGACCGTCGTCGAGGACCTGCAGCAGCGTGTTGAACACGTCGACATGCGCCTTCTCGATCTCGTCGAGGAGGACCACGGAGTAGGGCTTGCGCCGGACCGCCTCCGTGAGCTGACCACCCTCCTCGTACCCGACGTAGCCGGGTGGTGCACCGACGAGCCGACTCACGGTGTGCCGTTCCTGGTACTCACTCATGTCGATGCGGATCATGTTGTTCTCGGTGTCGAACAGCGCGGCCGCCAGCGTCTTGGCGAGCTCGGTCTTCCCGACACCGGTCGGGCCGAGGAAGATGAAGGAGCCGATCGGACGGCGCGGGTCCTTGATGCCGGACCGCGCCCGGACGATCGCGTCGGCCACCAGCTGGACCGCCTCGTCCTGGCCGACCACGCGCTCGTGAAGGACCTCGTCGAGGCGCAGCAGCTTCTCCCGCTCGCCCTCCTGGAGCCGGCTGACCGGGATCCCGGTCCACCGAGCCACGACCGCGGCGATCTCGTCCGCGGTGACGACCTCTCGCAGGAGTCGCCGGCCACCCTGCTTGGCGGCGAGCCTCGCCTCGGCCGCCTCGAGGCGTCGCATGAGCTCCGGGAGCCGGCCGTGTCGCAGCGACGCGGCCCGGTTCAGGTCGTACTCGCGCTCCGCCTGCTCGCTCTCCTGGCGCACCTGCTCCAGCTCCTGGCGCAGGCTCTGCACCTCGCGCAGCGCCGTCCGCTCGGCCTCCCACTGGGCCCGCATCGCGTCAGCCTCGGCGCGCACGTCTGCGAGCTCACGGCGCAGCTCCTCGAGCCGGGTCATGCTGGCCGAGTCGTCCTCGTTGGACAGGGCCGCCTCCTCGATCTCCATCCGGGTCACCCTGCGGGTGAGCTCGTCGAGCTCGGCCGGCATCGAGTCGATCTCGGTGCGCAGCATCGCGCACGCCTCGTCGACCAGGTCGATGGCCTTGTCGGGGAGGAAGCGGTCGGAGATGTACCGGTGGCTCAGGGTCACCGCAGCAACCAGTGCCCCGTCGTGGATCTTGACGCCGTGGAACACCTCGAGCCGCTCGCGGAGCCCCCGCAGGATCGACAGGGCGTCCTCCTCGCTCGGCTCGTCCACGATCACCGGCTGGAAGCGACGCTCGAGCGCGGCGTCCTTCTCGATGTGGGTCCGGTACTCGTCGAGGGTGGTGGCGCCGATCATGTGCAGCTCTCCGCGGGCGAGCATCGGCTTGAGCATGTTGCCGGCATCCATCGCGCCCTCGGCGGCGCCGGCACCGACCACGGTGTGCAGCTCGTCGACGAACAGCAGGATCCCGCCGTCTGCACTCACCACCTCGTTGAGGACGGCCTTGAGGCGCTCCTCGAACTCGCCGCGGTACTTCGCGCCCGCGACCAGCGCCCCCATGTCCAAGGCGAAGATCGTCTTGTCACGCAGCCCTTCGGGCACGTCACCGTTGTTGATGCGCTGGGCCAGGCCCTCGACGATCGCGGTCTTCCCGACGCCAGGCTCCCCGATCAGGACCGGGTTGTTCTTGGTCTTGCGCGACAGGATCTGGACCGTGCGCCGGATCTCCCCGTCGCGCCCGATGACCGGCTCCAGCCGCCCGGCGGCGGCATCCGCCACCAGGTCGCGGCCGTACTTGCCGAGGGCCTCGTAGGTGCCCTCCGGTGTGGCCGACGTGACCCGCTGGTGTCCACGGATCTCGGTGAGTGCGGAGAGGAAGCCGTCGCGGGTCACGCCTTCCTGCCGCAGCAGGCGGCCCGCCGCCGTCCCGGAGCCCTCGCCGAGGAGCGCCACGACGAGGTGCTCCACCGAGACGTACTCGTCCTTGAGCCGGCGCGCCTCCTTGTCGGCGTCGTCGAGCAGCCGGGAGAGCCGTTGGGTGACGTACACCTGACCCGGCGATGCGCCCGGGCCGGTGACGCGTGGACGTCGCTCCAGCTCGGCCTCGAGCGCCGTGCGCAGCCGGTCGGGGTCGGCGCCGGCCCTGCTCAACAGCGATCCGGCCAGACCCTCGGCCTGGTCGAGCAGGGCCAGCAGCAGGTGCTCGCCGTCGACCTCGCTGTGACCGAAGCGGAGGGCCTTGGTCTGGGCGTCGTGCAGGGCTTCCTGCGACTTCTGGGTCAGTCGGTTCATGTCCATCGAGCTTCTCCTCCTGGAAGTGGGCGCCGCGATGACCTCTCGAGCTCGGAGATCCGGTCGAGCAGGTCGATGATCAGTCCGAGGGACGCGTAGCTGAGGTTCAGCCCGAGGTGCAGCCGCTGGATCCGGGCCATCACCCGCACCTGTGACGGGTCGAACCACAGGCGGCCCCGGCCGTCGCGGGTGACCTCGAGCAGACCGATGGCAACCAGCCGGACGACCAGATCGGGATGCATTCCGGTGAGTCGGGCGTAGGTGTCCAGGCTCAGCAGGTAGGGCCGGGTGAGCGCGTAGTGCGTGGGCGTGCTCATCGACTGCTCCGGGGGTCAAAGGCGGAGGCCTTCGCCAGCTGCTCGAAGTGCCGGCGCTCGTCGGGGGTCAGCTTCTCGGGCACCATGATCTGGGCCTCGGCGAAGAGGTCGCCGTGCTTGCCTCCGCGGTGGGGCAGCCCCTGGCCGGCCAGGCGCAGCCGACGGCCGCTCGACGTACCCGCCGGCACGGTGACCTTGAGCTTGCCCGCCGGGCTCTCGAGGTCGACCTCGGTGCCGAGAGCTGCCTCCCAGGGCGCCAGCGGGAGCGTGACGTGGAGGTTGCGGCCCTCGAGCCGGTAGCGGCGGTCCGGCGCGATCCGGGCGACCAGGTAGAGGTCACCCGCGTCGGCGCCGCCCGAGCCCTGGCCACCCTGGCCACGCAGCCGGATCCGCTGGCCGTCCACGACCCCGGCCGGGATGTCGACGTCGATGGTGCGCGGACCCTCGGGACCGGTGATCGTCAGGCTGCGCCTGGTGCCGTGGAAGGCCTCGTCGACGGTGACCTCCACCTCGGTCTCGTGGTCGGAGCCGGGGATCCGCCCCCACCCCGGCCGGCCGCGGCCTCGTCCGCCGAAGACCCCGCCCAGGAGCTCTTCGAGGTCGACATCGTCGCCGAAGTCGGTGAAGCGCACTCCGCCACCGGCCCCGGGGCGCGCACCCGCGCCGGCATAGGCACGGGAGCGGCGCGGGGCGTCGGGGTCGGCATCGGGCGACACCCTGCGGAAGTCCTCCCCGAAGGCGTCGTACCGCTGGCGCTGCTCGGGGTCGGACAGCACGTCGTACGCCTCGGAGACCTCCTTGAACCGTTCCTCGGCGCCCGGGTCCTTGTTGACGTCGGGGTGGTGCTGGCGAGCCAGCCGGCGGAAGGCCCGCTGGATCTCGGCCTGGTCGGCGGCACGGGGGACGCCGAGGGTCTCGTAGAAGTCCCGTGTCATGGGGCACCCCGGGTGACGACCACCACGGCGGACGGCCGCAGGACCGCGTCGTCGGTCCCGTAGCCGGGCCGGACGACCTCGGCCACCGTCCCCGGCACCAGCTGGTCATCGGCAACAGTGCCGACGGCCTCGTGGACGGCCGGGTCGAAGGGCTTCCCGAGGTCGTCGCGACGCGGGAAGCCGAGGTCGCCGATGGTCGCGATCGCCTGTTGGAGAACGGCTCGGACCCCCTCGATGACCTGGTCCGACTCCGCGGGCGCGTGCTCGAGGGCCCGTTCGAGGTTGTCGAGGACCGGCAGCCACGCCGACGCGACCCGGGCTCGCTCCTGACTTCGGGCCCGCTCGACGTCGTTCGCGGTCCGCTTGCGGTGGTTGTCGAGCTCGGCGGCGCTACGACGCCAGCGGTCCTCGAGCTCGGCCACCCTCTGCGTGGCCACCTCGAGCGGGTCGGGGCCGGCCTCGGCTCCATCGTCGAGCTGGGGAGTCTGCGGCTCGGACATGGCCGCGGTCAGTGTGCCGTGAACTCGGCGTCGATGACGTCGTCGTCCCCGGCGTCTGCGCCCGGGCTCGACGAGGGTCCGTCAGCGCCTGGCGGCGGACCGGAGGGGCCCGCCGCGGTCAGGGCCTGGGCCATCTGGTGGAGCTCACCCGCCAAGGCACGGAGCCGGTCCACCGAGGTCTCCTGCTCGACCGCCGTGCGGGCGTCGCCGACCAGCATCTCCGCGCGGGCCCGATCGTGCTCGGCCACCGCGTCTCCGGCCTCGTCGAGCCTGCGCTGCACCTGGTAGGCGACCGCGTCGAGCTCGTTGCGCGCATCGACCAGCTCCCGGAGCGCCGCATCGTCACTGCGGTGGGCCTCGGCGTCCGCGACCATCTTGGCGACGTCCGCCTCGGTGAGGTTGGAGGTCTCGCTGATGGTGACCTTCTGCTCGGCTCCGGTGTCCTTGTCCCGCGCCGAGACGTTGAGGATCCCGTTGGCGTCGATGTCGAAGGTGACCTCGATCTGCGGCACGCCGCGCGGCGCGGGCCGGATGTTCTCCAGGCGGAACCTGGCCAGGACCCGGTTGTCGCTCGCGCGCTCGCGCTCGCCCTGGACGACCACGACGTCCACGGCGGACTGGTTGTCCTCCGCGGTGCTGAAGACCTCGGTACGCCGGGCCGGGATCGTGGTGTTGCGCTCGATGACCTTGGTCATCACGCCGCCGAGGGTCTCGAGGCCGAGCGAGAGCGGCGTGACGTCGAGCAGGAGGACGTCCTTGATCTCCCCCTTGAGGATCGCGGACTGCACGGCCGCTCCGACGGCCACGACCTCGTCGGGGTTGACGGTCATGTTCGGTTCCTTGCCGCCGGTCAGCCGGCGGACCAGCTCCTGGACGGCCAGGATCCGGGTCGAGCCGCCGACCAGGATCACCTCGTCGAGGTCGTCGGTGCTGACCTTCCCGTCCGCCAACGCCTGCTTGACGGGGCCGAGGCACCGCTCGACGAGGTCGCGTGTCAGCTCGTCGAAGGTCGATCGCATGAGATTGACGTTGAGGTGCTTGGGCCCCGACGCGTCCGCGGTCACGAACGGCAGGTTCACGGAGGTCTGGGTGACCGCCGAGAGCTCCACCTTGGCCTTCTCAGCGGCCTCGAACAGCCGTTGCAGGGCCTGGGGGTCGTCGCGCAGGTCGATGCCGTTCGACTTCTTGAACTCCTCGGCGAGGTGGTCCACGATGCGCCGGTCGAAGTCGTCGCCGCCGAGGTGGGTGTCACCCGCGGTGGACAGCACCTCGACGACGCCCTCGCCGACGGTGAGGATGCTGACGTCGAACGTGCCGCCGCCCAGGTCGAAGACCAGCACGGTCTCGTTCTCGAGCTTGTCCATGCCGTACGCCAGGGCCGCGGCGGTGGGCTCGTTGATGATGCGGAGAACCTCGAGTCCGGCGATCCGGCCGGCGTCCTTCGTGGCCTGGCGCTGCGCGTCGTTGAAGTGGGCAGGCACCGTGATGACCGCCTCGGTGACCCGCTCGCCGAGGAACTTGCCCGCGTCGCTCACGAGCTTGCGCAACACCTGCGCGGAGATCTCCTCCGGCGCGTAGAGCTTGCCGTTGATGTCGAAGCGCGCGGCGCCGTCGGGCCCCGCGACGACGTCGAAGGAGACCGCGTTGGTCTCGCTCGCGACCTCGTCGTACGCCCGTCCGATGAAGCGCTTGGCGGAGTAGATCGTCCCCTTCGGGTTCAAGATGGCCTGGCGGCGGGCCATCTGGCCCACGAGCCGCTCCCCCGACTCGAGGAACGCGACCACGGACGGGGTGGTCCGATTTCCCTCCGCGTTCGGGATCACCTGCGGCTGACCGCCGTCCATCGCGGCGATCACCGAGTTCGTCGTTCCGAGATCGATACCGACAGCTCTGCCCATGACCCGCTCCTTCGTTCGATGTCCGCCGAACTTCCATGCTGTGGAGCATGAGTTCGGCCGGCATCCCGTAGACGGGTTAGTTCCGAGGCAGGCCCGGGGTGGCCGACGGTGCGGGCGCGGTGCCGCCGCCGAGACGGCGGCACCGACCGAGCTGCGGGCAGTCAGGTGGACCGTGGCAGCCGCGCAGCCGGCAGCCGCTGAACGGGGGCGGCTACCGACGCCGTGGGCCGGTCGTCACCGACCCACCAGGAAGGAGACCGCCAGCTCGTTGAAGTGCGCGGCCTGCTCCCACTGCGGCCAGTGACCGGCGTTCTCGATCAGCTCGAACCGCGCGTCGGAGATCTTCTTGGACATCTCGATGCCCGCGGCCGCGGGACCGGAGGGGTCGTCGCTGGTCCAGACGACGAGCGTCGGAGCCGCGACGGCTGCCAGCTCCTCGTCCGTCACCAGGTTGCGACGCCGGATCTCCTCCTCCTGCAGGCACAGGATGTGGCGCATCGACTCGGAGAACCCGGGCTGGGAGTAGATCCGGCGCCGGATGTCGACCAGCTCGTCGGTGACACTGGCGGGGTCGGCCATCAGCCACTCCAGCCGGGCGCGGATCCGCTCGGGGCTCGGGTCGTCGGCTGCGGCCTGGCTCAGGTCACGGATCCGGGCCATCACCTCAGGGCGGGCCATGGTGCCGCCCGGCGTGTTGAGCACGACCTTGAGGACACGCTCGGGGTGCTCGGCGGCGAACTTGACCGCGATCCAGCCCCCGAGCGACTCGCCGTTGAGGTGGACCTTCTCGAGGCCGAGCGTGTCGAGGAGGCCCAGCAGGTGCTCGAGGTAGTCCGGCAGCTCGAGGTCGTGCTCGGTCAGGGTGGTGTAGCCGTGGCCGGGGTAGTCGTAGGCCACCACGTGGAAGTGCTCGGCCAGCGCCGCGACGTTGCGCGAGTACGCCTCGAGGTGCCCGCCGGTCCCGGGCATGAGCACGAGGGTCTCCCCGGTGCCCGCCTCGAGCACGCGGGTGCGCCACCGCCCGACCGTCACGTAGGAGACCCGGTGCTCCAGGTGTCCGAGTCCGGTCCACACACTTCCCTGCTTGCCGCTCATGGCGTCGGTCTCCTCCGTGGTCGGATCGGTCGTCGCGTCAGTCGTCGGGTCGGTCATCGGATCACCAGCGGGTTGACCGGGGACGCGACTGCGCCCGTGATGGGGAGCGGCGGCGCCACGAGCATGAACTCGTAGCGCCCGTCGGCGGCACACCGCTCGGCGAGGTGCTCGAGATCGAACATCTCGCCGATGAGCATGCCCATGTGGACGAGCATGATGATGTGGAGCGGCTGGAAGACGTCCGTCGTCTCGTTGGGGAGCACCTCGGTGCCCCACGTGTCCGTGGCGTAGCCCGCGACCTCGCGCTCGGCGAACCAGCTCGCCGTCGTCATGCTGAGGCCGGGCGCAGCGCCGCCGGCGTAGTCACCCCAGGAGCCGCGGTCCCGCACCTGCGCCAGCTGACCGGTGCGGATCAGGACGAAGTCCCCGGTGCCGATCGAGACGCCCGCCATCTCGGCGGCGGCGTCCAGCGTCTCGGGGAGGATCGCCTCGCCCGGCTCCAGCCACGGGCGGCCCGAGGCCCGTGGCATGTCGAGGAGCACCGCTCGGCCGACGACCTTGTCGCGCATGTTCTGCACGCCGTTGCGGGCCGCGCCGTCGCTGCTGACGAGCGCGGCAGAGTGCCCGTTGTACATCTTCCCTTCGTAGAAGATGTGGGACAGGCCGTCCCACTGGGTCCCGCAGGACAGCGGCATGGTGATGCCGTCGTCTGCATGCCGCGTGGTGGGCATGTGGTCCTGGGCTCCGGCCAGCGCGTCGGTGCCCGTCGCCATCATGTAGTGGACCGGGTTGTTCCGGCCGAAGGCACCGGTCTGCGGACCGTTCGCGTCGAACGGCAGCGCGAGGCTGATCACTTCACCGGTCCGGACCGTGGCCACCGCGGCCATGCGGTGCTGGTCGGTGAGGTGGTTCAGCGTCCCGATCTGGTCCTCGGATCCCCATCGACCCCAGTTGGAGTGGCGCTTGGCGAGTGCGTCGACGTCGGAGACGTCGAACACCTGGGTCGATCCCTGGGGGGTGTTGCTGGTCATGAGTTCTCCTGGGTGGTGTCCGAGAAGGCCTTGGCCTTCATGCCGAGATGGAGGCCGGAGTCGACGATGAGCGTCTGGGCGGTGACGGTGCGGGCGTGCTCCGCGAACCACATGACGGCGTCCGCGATGTCCTCCGGCTCGCCCACGCGCTGGAGCGGCATGGTCGCCGCCATCTCGTCGGCGAGCGCGTCGACCTGCTCCGGGGTCGAGTCGCCGCCCTTCTCCCACCAGCGGGTCCGCACGAAGCCGGCGGCCACGGCGTTGACGCGGATGTTCGGGGCCAGGGCCCGCGCGAGCGCCACGGTGAGGGTGTTGATCGCGGCCTTGCTGACGACGTAGGCGATGCTGCTGCCGTCGGCGCGGATGCCACCGACGGACGAGATGTTGACGATGGATCCGCCCGCGATCCGCATCCCCGGCGCGACGGCCTTGCTGCAGTGCCAGGTGCCCATCAGGTTGACGTCGAGCGTGCGGCGCCAGATCTCGTCGGTCATGGCCTCGAGGTCGCTGAACTCGACGAAGCTCGTGTAGCCCGCGTTGTTGACCAGCACGTCGACCGGACCCCAGGCCCGCTCGACGTCGCCGACCATCGCACGGACCGATCGCTCGTCCGAGACGTCGGCCTGCAGCGCCATCGCGTCCGCGCCGAGCGCCGTGATCGCCTCGGCGGTCGCGTGCGCGGCATCGGCCGAGCGTGAGTAGTTCACGACCACGCGGGCGCCGCGCTTCGCGGCGCGCAGGGCGCACTCGGCACCGATTCCGGTGCCGCCGCCGGTCACCAGGACGACCTTGTCCTTCATCGGCCGGCCCCCACGGTCTCGCGCGCCGCGCCGGCAACCGCCAGGAGCGATCCCATACCGGTGATCCACCGGGGCACCGGCTCGTACGACCGGTCGAACGACGCCGTTGCCAGGTCGTTGCCGGAGCCGACGTAGGCACCCGCCGCAGCGAGCCAGGTACGTATCTCCTGTCCCCCGTTGCCGCCGCTGTCGTCGATCTGCTCCTCGGTGAGGTCGAGCAGCGGCTCCAGGTCGCCGGACTGGATGCAGTCGAGCACCCACTCGTCCCAGACCGCGTTGACCTTGCCGTTGGCCTCCCCCATGGCGGCGACCCGCGACTGGCGGCCCTCCTCCCGCGCGGTCAGCTGGTCCCGGTCGCCGAGCAGGAAGTCCCGGTCGCGCTCCCCGAGGGCGGGGTCCGTCGGCTCGAGTCGAGGTGGCCAGTGGGAGAGCCCACCGGAGCCGACCACGGCGACCCGCTCGTCGCCGGGGTGGTCGGCCAGGGCGCGCCCCACGGCGAGGCCGAACTCGTAGGCGCGCCGGACCGTGCACAGCGGCGGCGCGCTGGTGTTGACCATGATCGGCACCAGGGGGACGTCGAGACCGGGGAACAGCGCGCCGTAGGTCTGGGCGATCCCGTGGTCCACGCTCATCCGCAGCGACAGGGCGGGGTCGAACCCGTCCTCGCAGACCGAGTCATGGACGAACCTGGCCAGGTCGGCGGCGACCGGCAGCGGGCCGCCCGGGCTGTTGTAGTCACCGGCTCCGACGACCTCCTGGACGCCGATGCAGAATCGCGGCATCAGGTCGTAGAAGGCGAAACGGAAGTGGTCAGGCCCGAAGACGACCACGGCCGAGACGTCCAGGTCGGCGAGGGCACGCGACGCACGGTGCGTGCCGTCGACGAAGACCGCGCCCGACTCTTCCGGGGCCGAGGGCGGGGTGACCCCCCACAGCGGGGAGTGAGAGTGGCCCATCAGGGAAACCACGCGAGTTGTCATGGACGAGTTCCTTCAGGAGATGTCGACAGGGTGTTGTCGAGGGGGAAACCGCGGACGTCGCTGTCCGGGCTGGCGGACGGAGCCTTCTGGGCGCCGACGGTGGGGGCCGTGTCCGGTTCGGACGGGCCTGGAGTGCTCGAGGACCGGAAGCGAGCCAGCTGGCTCCGGAAGCTGAACCGGTCACCGGCCACGGCGATGATGAGGATCACGCCGGTGACGACGTTCTGCCAGTCGCTCGCGACGCCGGCGAGGCTGAGGCCGTTCTGCAGGACGGCGATGAAGAGCACCCCGAGCGCGGTGCCACCGACACCTCCGTGACCTCCGGTGAGCGCTGTCCCGCCGAGCAGGACCGCGGCGATCGCCTGCAGGGCCAGCGTGCCGTCCACGGTCGGCACCGCGGCCCCGACCCGGCCGACGCCGATGGTCCCGGCCAGCGCCGCACAGGCACCCGCGAGGGCGTACACCAGGATCAGCGTTCGCGGGACGTGGATGCCGGAGAGCCGGGCCGCGATCGGGCTGCCGCCGATGGCGTAGATGTCGCGGCCGAAGTAGGTCCGGTTCTGCACGTACAGCGCGACGAGGAAGACGGCGGCCATGATCCAGATCGGCATGGGCAGCCCGAGGAACCGCTCGGTCGCGAGCCAACGCGCGACGGGGTCGGTGACCAGGAACGAGTTGCTGCCCGACCACAGGCTGACCACTCCGGTCAGGCTCGTCATGGTCGCCAGCGTGACCACGAAGACGGACAGGCCGATCTTGCCGACGGGGACGCCGTTGAGGAGGCCGCCGACCACGGCTCCGGCCAGCACGCAGAGCACCACCACGAGAGGACCCGGGAGGCCGAGCTCGAGGAGCTTGGCCATCAAGATCCCCACCAGGGTGGCGGTCGCGCCGACCGAGAGGTCGAAGCCTCCCGAGAGGAGGACGAACGTCATGCCCATCGCCACGATCCACAGGAGCGCGGAGTTCGCCACCAGGTTCTGCACGTTGGTGCTGGTGGAGAAGGCGGGCTGGGTGACGGAGAAGACGATGAACATGCCGACGACGAGCAGGAGCACCAGCCGGAACTGTGCCGTCGCCGCCCACGCTCGACCGATGATGGAACTCATGACGGGTGACCTCCGGCCAGTTTCAGGATCTCGGACTCATGGGTGTCTGCCGCGGCGACGTCGGCGACCACGCGGCCGCGGAACATCACCAGCACGCGGTCGCAGAGGGACAGCAGCTCGCTGATCTCCGACGAGCTGACGAGCAGCGCGGTGCCCGCCGCCGCCGTCGCACGCAGCTCGTGATGGATGTCCGCCTTGGCCATCACGTCGACGCCGCGGGTGGGCTCGTCGAGCAGCAGCACCTTCGGCCGCCGTACCAGCCACTTCGCCACGGCCACCTTCTGTTGGTTTCCGCCGCTCAGCCGGGCCGTCGGCACGTCGACGGCTCCCGGCGCGATTCGCAGGGCGGTGCACAGTCTGGCGACGGCCGCGGCTCCGCGTCGTCGAGCGGGTGGCGTCAGGCGGGGAGCGTCGTGCGTCTCCACCATCGTCATGTTCGTGACGCCGGTCATGGCGAGGACGAGGCCGTCGGTCTTCCGGTCGGCAGGCACGAACGCGAGGCCCTGTTGGATCGCGCGCCGCGGACCGCGCGGGAGGTACGGCGTCCCGTCCACCGCGAGCGACCCGGCGTCGAAGGCGCGAGCCCCGAAGATCGCCTCGAGCACCTCACTGCGGCCCGCGCCGACGAGGCCGGCGAGCCCGACGATCTCGCCGCGCCGCAGGGTGACATCGAAGTCCTCGACCAGGCCGGCGACCGTGAGCGCGTCGACGCGCAACGCCACCGGGTCTGCGGCCGTGGGTGCAGACGCCGGCTCGGGCCGGTTCGCCTGGTCCACGGGTGGCGCCTGCCCGAGCATGGCGTCGACGAGCGACTCCGGTGTGAAGGAGCCGGCGCCACCCTGCGCGACCGTCACGCCGTCGCGCAGGACGGTGATGTCGTCGGCGATCTCGAAGAGCTCCTGCATCCGGTGAGACACGAAGATGATCGCGACGCCCTGTGCCTTGAGCCGGCGCACCGTCGCGAACAGTGCCTGGACCTCGTCGTCGGTGAGCGAGCTCGTGGGCTCGTCCAGGATCAGCACCTTGGCGTCGGCCGTGAGCGCTCGCGCGATCTCGACCATCTGCCGTTGGTCCGGGCGCAGCCGGCGGACCCGGACGTCGGGGTCGATGTCGAAGTCGAGCCGCTCCAGCACCTCGTGCGCCTTGGCCCTGCTGGCGGACCGGCTCACGCCGGTCCGCCCGCGGACCAGTCCGCGACCGAGAAGCACGTTCTCGGCCACACTGAGGTCCGGCGCGACAGCGACCTCCTGCGACACCATCGCGATGCCGTGCCGCAGGGCTGCCACCGGGCTGCCGAACCGGACCGAGTGCCCCTCGATCCGGACGGTCCCCGCGTCGTGCCGGGTCTGGCCCGAGAGGACGCCCAGCAGGGTCGACTTCCCGCTGCCGTTCTCGCCGATGAGGGCGTGCACGACCCCGGGCGCCGGGATGCTCAGGTTCGCATCCTTGAGTGCCCGCGTGGGGCCGAAGCTCTTCTGCACCCCCCGGAGCTCCAGCAGCGGCGGCCCGGTGGCGTCTCCCATGCCGGTCACGTCGTCACTCGGTGGGGGTCGCGTCGTCGACGTTGTCGGCCGTGATGGCGGTGCCCAGGAGCGAGACCGTCTCCGGCAGCGGCAGGTGCTGACCGGTCACGGAGCTGTAGGCAGCGTTCACGAGCGCCGTGCCCTGCTCCGCCCACGGGACCTGGTACGACATGGCGATGTCCCCGGCCTTGATCGCCTCCATGACTGCCTCGCCGGTGCCGGAGTTCGCGATGATCTTCACGTCGTCCCTGCCGGAGGACTTGACGACCGTGGCCGCGGTGAGCGCGACCAGGTCGTTGTACACCCAGATCTGGTCGATGTCGGGGTTCTTCGCGAGCAGCTCGCTCACCGCGGGCCCGTAGCCCGCAGCGGTGTCCTCCTTGGAGTCGACCAGCCCGACGAAGTCCAGGCCGAACCGCTCGCCCCAGTACTGCTCGCGGTCCGCCATGTACTTGAGAGCGGCGATCGGGGCGGCGTTGCCGATGATGCCGAACGAGCCGCCCGGCTGCTCCGACGCGCCGTACTCGGCCATCGCGTAGGCCTCCCGGTCGATCGGCGCCTCGAGGTCGACCTCGTAGCCTTCGCCGAGCGGCTTGCTCACGTCCGGGCGGGCGTTGGTGGCGATGACGGGGATGCCGGCCGCCTTGGCGTCGGCCAGTGCGGGTCCGAGGGACTCGGGCACGACGGGGTACACGATGATGGCGTCCACGCCCTCGGCGAGCAGCTCGTCGAACTGCGAGACCTGCTTCTGCGGGTTCAGCTCGGCGTCCTTCACGATCAGCTCGACACCGAGCTCCTCGGCCCGGTCCTCGGCACCGCGCTGCTGCACGGCGAGCGTCGGCAGGGCGCCGTAGATCTGGAGGTAGCCGATCGTGAAGTCGTCGCCGGTCGACTCCGGAACGGGGAAGTTCTCGGGCAGGTCCTTCGCCGGGCCGTCGTACGCGACGGGCTTGGGTTCGGTGGACCCGCCGGACGCGGACTCCGAGCCGGAGTCGCTGCCGCAGGCCGAGAGGGCGAGCGCACTGGTGAGGGCCATGCTCGCGAGCAGGAAACGCTTGTTCATGTTCATCCTTGGTCTGTCGATGGGTCGGGTAGTTGCCCGGTGACCCCGAGTTCTGGGCAGGCAGGAGCCCGCCGGGACCGAGTCCGGCGTGTTCGCTGTCAGAGCTGGTGCTGCGTCAGCCGCGCTGGGGGATCTCCCGCTGTCGGGCTGCGGCGGTGCGTACGGCGGCGACGATGGCCTCGTAGCCCGTGCAACGGCAGAGGTTGCCGCTGATCGCCCAGCGAATGTCCTGCTCGCTGGGGTCGGGATTCTCCGCGAGCAGCTCGGAGGCCGCGAAGATCATTCCCGAGAGACAGAAACCGCACTGGAAGGCCTGCTCGTCCCAGAACGCCTGCTGGACGACGTCCAGCTCACCGTCCTCGGCCAGGCCCTGGGTGGTCACGATCTGGCTGCCCTCGGCCGACACCGCCAGCCGCAGACAGGTCTTGGTGATCTGACCGTCGACGCGGCTCGTGCACGCGCCGCAGTCGCCGGTCGCGCAGCCGATCTTCGGGGCGGTGACGCCGAAGTCGTCGCGGAGCGCCTCGACCAGGAGCGACCGGGGGTCGACGTCGGCCGTCCGGTCGGTGCCGTCCAGGTTCAGCGAGAGCCGGGTGGTGGTGCTGTGGTCGTGCTCGGTGGTGCTCATGACTCCTCCTGGTGCGCGGCCATCTCGAGGGCGCGGCGGGCGACCGGTCCGGCAACGGCCGAGCGGTAGGTGGCAGGGGCCAGCTCGTCCTCCCACGGCGTGGAGACCGAGTCGGCGGCCCGGCGTACGGCCTCCTCGATCGTGTCGGGCGTCAGCGGCCGTCCGGCCAGGACCGAACCCAGGTCCACGTGCACGGGGGTCGCGCTGACACCACCGAGGACGAGGCGAGGCTGCTCGCCGAGGACGCAGGCGGCGGTGGCGATCGGCCAGCTGCTCGCCGAGCGCTTCAGCTTGTAGTAGCCCCATCGGGCGGCAGGCCGCACGGTGAACTCGAGGCGGGTGAGGATCTCCCCCTCACGCAGGCACGAGGTCGAGGCGTCGGCGAACATCCCGGTCCCCGTGACCCGGCGCTCGCCGTCCGGGCCGGCGACGACGAGCGTGGCGTCCAGGGCGGCCACGGCAGCTGGTGCATCCGAGGACGGCCGCGCCGCCACGACGGAGCCGCCGACGGTGCCCTGTGACTGGATCTGCCGGCCTCCGGTGATGCCGCTCGCCATCGCCGCGAGCAGGGGGAGGTGACGGGCGACGTCCGGCGAGGACATCACCGCGGAGTAGGTGGCGGTGGCCCCGACGCAGACGACGCCGTCGACGACGTCGATCCCGCTGAGCCCCGCCCGGCGCAGGTCGACCAGGGCGGCGGGCCGGGACTCGTCCCGGTTGCACTCCGGCACCACCCAGGTGCCGCCGCCGATCACCCGGGAGGTCCCCGGGTTCTCGGCCAGGATCTCGATGGCCTCGGCGACGCTCGTCGGTGCGTGGTAGACGAAGGGCTGGGCGATCATCGCTGCCCACCCCCGATCGCGGCCAGGACCCGGTGCGGCACCGCCGGCAGCTCGGTGATGCTGGCGCCCAGCGGGCTCAGTGCGTCGTTCACGGCGTTGAGCAGCGACGCCATCGTGCAGGCCACGCCTCCCTCGCCGGCACCCTTGGTGCCGAGCGGGGTGAACGGGCTGGGCGTCACCTGGTGCTGGATCTCGAACGCCGGGACGTCGGAGGCCCGCGGTAGCAGGAACGTCTTGAATCCGGTGCTCAGCTGCCGCCCGTCGGGGTCGTGGAGGACCTCCTCGGTCAGGGCAGCGCCGATGCCGTTGACCACGCCACCGGTGAACTGGCCGGTCACGAACCGCGGGTTGATCATCACCCCGCAGTCGTGGACCATCACGTGCCGCAGGATGTCGACGACCCCGGTGTCGATGTCGACCTCGACGACCGACAGGTAGATGCCGTTGGAGAACGTCGAGAACGGCATGATCTTCCCGTCGTCGTCCGCGTGGTGCCGGATGTTGCGCATCCGGAAGGTCCGGGTCGACTCGAGCGTCGGCTCGACGTCCGGGGCCACGATGTAGCCGACCGTGTACAACGCATGGGCGACGACCGCGATCGGCAGCGCCTGCTCGAGGTCACCGTCGACCGACACGAAGCCGTCGCGCAGGACGAGGCGCTCGGCGTCGTCGACGTGGAGCATCGACGCGGCCACCTGGCGCAGCTTCGCGGCGACGTCGTCGGCAGCAAGGGCGGCCGAACCGCCGCCGGTGAGGATGCCCCGGCTGCTGACGTTGCCGAAGCCGAACGGGCAGATGTCGGTGTCGCCCTGCACGATCGAGACGGAGTCCATCGCGACCCCCAGCCGGTCAGCGACGATCTGCATGATCGCGGTGTCGTTGCCGTTGCCCGGGCTGGTTACGCCGGTCAGGACGGTGACGTCGCCGGACGGGCTCATCCGCACCGTGGAGATGTCCGAGGCGCCGATCAGTGCGCCGGGGATGTCGGCTCCTTCGGGCAGGACCTCGAACCCGACACCCAGGCCCAGGTAGCGGCCCTGCCCACGGGCCCGCGCCTGCTCCTCGCGGAACGCCGCGTAGTCCAGGACGGTCAGCGCCTTGTCGAGCAGCCCTTCGTAGTCGCCGCTGTCGAGCTCGAGCCCGGTGGTGGTGACGTAGGGGAACTGGTCGGCCTTGACCCAGTTGCGCCGCCGCACCTCGAGCGGGTCGAGCCCGGTGCGCCGGGCGACGGCGTCCATGACGGTCTCCATCAGCAGGACACCGGCCTCCTTGCCGAACGGACGCAACGGGCTCCAGGGGCCCTTGTTGGTCACCACGACCCGGTAGTCACAGCGGAAGTCGGGGACCTGGTACCCGCTGGGCATCGCCAGGGAGCCCGCGAACGCCATGCCGAACGCGCCGGTCGCGGAGGCAGCGCCGTGGTTGGCGACCATGTCGCATGCCACCGACGTGACGCGACCGTCGTCGTCGTACGACGCCGTGTAGGCGAGACGCGAGTCGCGGGCGCCGTATCGCAGGGTGCTCGCCCGGTCCTCGGTCCACTGGACAGGACGTGCGAGCGCGACGGCGAGGACGCACACGAGGTACTCCTCGGGGTGGCCGAAGTTCTTGAACCCGAAGGATCCGCCGACCGGGGGCGCCACCACACGCACGTCGCGTTCGCGCAGGCCGAGGAACTCGGCGATCGTGTGGCGCAGCGGATGCGGGGCCTGGGTCGTGCCGTACCAGGTGAGCCGCCGGGTCCGCGCGTCCCAGTCGGCACAGTAGGCACGGGGTTCCAGGGGAGCCGGGGCACCGCGGCCGGTGCGCAGGGTGCCGTGGATGACGCCGGCCGAGCGAGCAGCGGCCGCCTCCACATCACCACTACCGACAGTGCCCGACAGCATCACGTTGGAGCCCCAGCTCTCGTAGAGCAGCGGGGCGTCGGCGGCGAGCGCTGCTTCGGGGTCCATCACGTGCGGAAGTGGTTCGTAGTGGACCTTGACGTCAGCCGCAGCGGCGAGCGCCTGCGCCAGTGACTCGGCCACGACGGCCGCGACCGGCTGACCGACGTACACGACCTTGTCGACCGGCAGGACGTGGATCTCCAGCGGCTGGCCGCCCGTCGGGACCGGGTCCATCGCGTTCGGGATCGGCCCGTACTCCCCGGCGAGGGAACGTCCGGTGGCGACGGTGAGCACGCCGGGACGGGTCGACGCGTCCCGGACGTCGACGGTGATGCGGGCGTGCGGGACGTCGCTGCGCACGAGGACCACGTGGGCGGTGCCCGGGAGGCTCAGGTCGTCGGTGTAGCCGATCCGACCCGACACGTAGGCGTCGCCGTCGTGCCTGCGTACGGAGCTGCCGGCGAGAGGCCTTGCCTCACTCACGCGAGGAGCGGTCCCGTGTGACATCGAGTTCCCTGCCCATCTTCCGTACCGCAGAACTAGGATTCTGGAGAAGAGTAACGGACGTCACGTCATTGTCAAGAATGTGCATTCTTCACAGCGGAATTACCTGCTCAGCGCCTCCGCTCGGGCGACCGCCCCCGCGAGCAGGGCCGCCAGCTCGGCCTCTTTCTCCGGGGTGTGGCGCTGGACCGGGCACGAAAGGGACAGGGCGCAGACCCCCGTGCCGTCGGGGGCGTGCACGACGCGCGCGATCGCCCAGATGTCCGGCTCGTTCTCACGGTTGCCGACCGCGTACCCGATCTCCCGGATGTGTGCGAGCTCCGCGAGGAGCGCGGTCCGGGAGCGAATCGAGAACTCGGTCACCCCGGGGATCTCCTCGCGCGGATAGCGACGCAGGATCTCCTCGGTCGAGAGCTCGGCCAGGAGCGCCTTCCCGCCGGATGTGCAGTTCGCCGGCCGCACCAGCCCGACCCGCGACGTCGTACGAACGGGCCGGTCGCACTCGACGGCGTCGAGGAAGATCGTGTCGACCCCTTCCAGGGCCAGCATGCTGCAGGTCTCGTCCGCCAGCTCGACCAAGGAGCGGATGATCGGGCGCAACTGGGCGCGCAGGTCGTGGCGCACGACCGAGAGTCCCAGCGTCAACAACGTGGGGCCGGGCGCGTAGCTCTTGGCCTGGGCGTTCTTCTGGACCAGGCCGTAGTGCTCGAACATGGCAAGCAGCCGGTGCGCGGTGGACTGCGCCACCCCCAGCTCCTCGCTCGCCTCCGACACCCGTATCGAGGGACGGTCCCGCAGGAGCAGCAAGAGCCTGATCGCGTTGTCGACCGACCCGATCGGGTGCTTGGGCTCCGCACTGCCTGCCGATTCAGTCACAATCTCCCCATCGCGTAGAGCGCTCGTGTGACCATTTCGGGTCATCGATCCGCGCGGTGCCACACGATAGGCCACGGCATCACCCGACGTCGCGACGTTCACCTCCCGCGTCCAGCAGGTGGGCCGTCCGCCGGAGCCCGGCCCCCTCACCCCTTGGGGATGTGGATGTCGTACTGGGCGATCTTGCGGTAGACCGTGGCGCGGCTCATGCCCAGCTCGTCGGCTGCGTCTTTCATCGACGTCGCCGAGTGGGTCAGGACCCGGATGATCTCGTCCCGCTCGAAAGCCTCGATGCGGGAGAGCCGCCGCGACGACCCGGCGAGGACGGTGGGTGAGAGGTGCCGGACATCGATGACGTCGGCGTGGTTGACGGCGTGGCGCACGACCTGGACGAGCTCCTCGACGTTGCCGCGCCAGGAGTGATCACCCAGCGCGCGATCGGCCGCCGCCGTGAAGGCGACATCCCGTCCTCGCAGTCGGCGGGCGATGTGTCGGGCGAGCGGAAGGATGTCCGACGGGCGGTCCCGCAGGGCGGGGACGGGGACCACCGACTCGACGAGCAGCGCGAGCGGGGCCGGGATGTCCTCGAACCGCTCGGCGGTCATCGACACGGGCACGCCGTGCGCCGCCTGGATGAGGTCGCGGAGCTGCTCCGCGGCCCAGACGGGGAGGGCGTCGACGTCACGCATCACGATCCCCGTGTGGGGCTTGGTCAGCTCCGGTGTCCACAACGAGAGCCAGGCCTCGACGTCCTGCGGCGCCGGAGCGCTCGCGGCGAGGATGCGGTCGCGCGGACGCACGCGACGCTCGGCCTGCGCGAGCAGGGTGGACCGGCCGCTGCCCGACTCACCGAGGGCGGCGACGACCCGGCCGGCGGCCAGTCCGTCCACGGCCAGGCCCAGCGCCTCGACCCAGGCAGCGGAGAGCTCGACGTCGGTGCCGGCGCCCGGCTCGAGGCGGGGCGCCTCGACCCGGAACACCTCGCCCCGCGGGGCGGGCCGCGGCCGGTGCCCCTGGGCGCGAGCGAGCATCAGGCTGGCGGTCGCCCTGGCTGCCGACTGGGCGAGGGCGAGCAGCAGCTCGCTGGACGACTTCGACCAGGTCGTCAGGTTCACCGCGCCCTCGAGGCGACCCGTCACGGGGTCGATCACCGGGGCGGCTGCGCAGGTGTAGGTGCACAGGCTCAGCGCGTAGTGCTGCTCCGCCTTCACGACCGTCGGTGACCGGTCGGCGAGGGCCAGCCCGAGCCCGTTGGTCCCGGCCTCGCGCTCGGAGTACGAGAAGCCCGGCGCCAGGTGGACGGCGTCGAGCGCGCGCAGGAGCGAGTGGTCACCACTGAGCCGGTTGAGCAGGAGCCCGTCGGCGTCGGTCAGCATGAGGCTGACCGGCTCGGAGGCAAGGGTGCGGTGGAGGTCCGCGAGGACCTCGCGACCGCACTGGAAGAAGAGCGACTCGTCGTCGAAGGTGCCGTTGAAGACGGGCTGGATCTCCTCGAGCGGGACCCCGTAGTCCTCGCTGCGGCGCCAGGACGCCATCAGGCGACGGGGCACGGTCCCGAGCGGGGCGTCGTGGACCCGGGCGCGGGCCGGGACGGCGTACTCGTCCATGCGCACCTCCAGCCGTGAGCTGTGACCCACGTTACAACCGGCCGGTGGTGGCGGCGCCGGGGGCGCCGTCTCACATTGAGACAGCGCAACGTCTCGCATTGAGACACCGCGGACCCTTCCGCAGCCCCCGAGCGAGCCTACGTTCACCGACAACCGGTGACGCCCGTCACGGTCGGACGGAGGTTCAGGGATGTACACCAAGGACGGCGAGAGCTACTTCATCGTCGATGCCCACATCGCGCTGTGGGATGCGCGGCCGGAGAACCAGCGCAACCTCCACGCCAAGCAGTTCATCGACTGCTTCTACGACTACCACGCCAACCTCTCGCCCGAGTCCGAGAAGTGGACCTACGAGGAGTACCTCTACCAGGGCGGCGAGCGGCTGATGAAGGACCTGTTCGAGGACGGGTACGTCGACCACGCCATCTTCCAACCGGCACACCTCGGCGAGTTCTACGTGAACGGCTTCGGGCAGACGGAGGAGGCGTTCGCGCTCACCCAGGCGAACCCGGGGAAGCTGACCTACAACCACAACTTCGACCCGCGCAACGGCGAGCAGGGCCTCGAGCAGCTGCACGCCGACGCCGAACGGTTCGGGCTCAAGGGCGTGAAGCTCTACACCGCCGAGTGGCACGGGGCCTCCCGCGGCTACAAGCTGACCGACCCGTGGGTCTACCGCTACCTCGAGGCGTGTGGCGAGCTCGGCATCACCAACATCCACATCCACAAGGGCCCGACGATCCGTCCCCTCGACCGCGACGCCTTCGACGTCGCCGACGTCGACCACGTGGCGACCGACTTCACCGACCTCAACTTCGTCGTCGAGCACTGCGGCCTCCCCCGCCTGGAGGACTTCTGCTGGATCGCCACCCAGGAGCCCAACGTGCATGGTGGTCTGGCGGTCGCGATGCCGTTCATCCACACGCGCCCGCGCTACTTCGCGCAGATCATCGGCGAGCTCCTCTACTGGATCGGCGAGGACCGCATCCAGTTCTCCTCCGACTACGCGCTGTGGACCCCGCGCTGGTTGGTGGAGGCGTTCGTCGACTTCCAGATCCCCGAGGACCTGTCGGAGTACGCACCGCTGACCACGGACCAGAAGAAGAAGATCCTCGGGCTCAACGCGGCCAAGATGTACGACCTCGAGGTCCCCGCGGAGCTCCGGCTGCCCGATGCCGACGAGACCGCCACCGGGCCCCGCCAGCCCGAGCGTGCCGACCTGGCGTCGGTGTGACATGACCGCCGTACTCACGCACTCCCCGCGCCAGCGGGAGGCGTACGACGCCCTCGGGGTCGTCATCGACCCGGAGCTCGACGAGCCCATCACCGACCTGGGCTTCGTCCGGTCCGTGGCCGTCTCCGGCTCCGACGTCGAGGTCCACCTGCGGCTCCCCACGTCGTTCTGCGCACCCAACTTCGCCTACCTGATGGCCTCCGACGCCAAGGACGTGCTGGTCGCGCTGCCGTGGTCCGGGCGCGTGGTGGTCGAGCTGGACGACCACCACGACTCCGACATCATCAACCGGGGGCTGGCCGCGGACGCCGGCTACCGCGGCACCTTCCGTCACGAGGCGGAGGAGGACCTCGACGAGCTCCGACTCACCTTCCAGCGCAAGGCACACACGGCGGCGATCGAGCGGTGCCTGACCGCGTTGCTGCGCGCCGATCCCGAGCTCGACGTCGCAGCGGTCGGATCGGTCCGGCTCGGTGACCTGCCGGCCGACGAGCACGCCGAGGCACTGCGCCGGCGTCGTACGACGCTCGGGCTGCCGGACTCCGCCGACGCGCTCGTCCTGGTCGACCACGAGGGCCGAGCACCCGACGACGTGCCGATGGCGCTGCGCCGGGCCCGGTCCACCCGGATCTCGATCGACGGCAACGCCCACTTCTGCCGGGGCCTGCTCGGCACCCGCTACCCCGACGAGCCCACCTTCGTCCCCCTCAGCGACATCAAGGAGCACACGTCATGAGCACGATGCGAGCCGTCCAGGTCGTCGGGTACCACCAGAACCTCGAGATGAGGGACCTGCCGGTGCCCGAGGCGACCGGCCCGTGGGACGTCGTCGTCCGCATCGGCGGCGCCGGTGTCTGCCGCACCGACCTGCACATCCTCGAGGGGCAGTGGGCCGAGAAGTCCCAGGTCCAGCTGCCGTACACGATCGGCCACGAGAACGCCGGGTGGGTGCACTCCGTCGGCAGCGCCGTCACCCACGTGCGCGAGGGCGACAAGGTCATCGTGCACCCCCTCATCACCTGCGGGCTCTGCCGCGCCTGTCGCTCGGGCGACGACGTGCACTGCGAGTCGAGCCAGTTCCCGGGCATCGACACCGACGGCGGCTACGCCGAGTACCTCAAGACCTCAGCACGCTCCGTCGTACGGCTCGACGACTCGCTCGAGCCCGCCGACGTGGCGGCGCTCGCCGACGCCGGGCTCACGGCGTACCACGCGGCCGCGAAGGCGGCCCGCCGCCTGACCCCGCGCGACCGGTGCGTCGTCATCGGTGCCGGCGGCCTGGGCCACATCGGCATCCAGGTCCTGAAGGCGCTCAGCCCCGCGGAGCTGATCGTCGTCGACCGCAACCCCGAGGCGCTCGAGCTCGCGCTCTCGATCGGCGCCGACCACGGCGTGGTGGCGGAGGGCAAGCAGGTGGCGGAGGTGCTCGACCTGACGGACGGGTTCGGTGCCGAGGTGGTC
>NZ_BDJE01000011.1 GCF_002117935.1 Nocardioides sp. PD653-B2
CAACGCGATACCAACGACCGCGACGGCCAACGAAACGACGATGGCGACAATCTGCGTCACGACACAGCCGGCCACGGCATCGGGCCGCGACCGGTGTCGACGTACCCGAAGTCGGCGTCCGCAGGGCCGGAGTAGCGCAGCCGCAGCTGCTGGTCGCCGAGAGGGAGGAACCGGTGCTCGGCGCCGCGGTTGACGAGCAGGTCGCCGCCCGTCAGCACCACGCTGACCGCGCCCTGGGAGGTCCAGAACTGGAAGAGGCCGCGACCGGAGGTGAACGTGTGCGCCTCGACGACGGCGTTGGTGTGCCAGGCGCAGTGCGCGGCGTGCTCCTCGCCGGCCGCCGGTGCCGTGGCATCGAAGGTCCCCCGCACGTGGCGCTCGTCCTCCCCGAGCACCTCGGCGACGAGCCGGGCCTCCTCGGCGCTGCCCTCGTGCCCGACCCGGTGGATCTCGGTGCCGACGCTGGCGAGAAGCTGCCGGGCGCGGTCCTCGTCGATGTCGATGAACTCCATGCGTACCTCCGTCGTCGTGCGCCTTCCGCTCGGCGCCAGGTTCCACTACTGTGCATGCCGTGCAGTCATAATGCACGATGTGCACAGTGCGCGGTAGTCGTTCCGTCGCCATGCCGAGGAACGCGCCTTTTCGGGGCCGCGTCGACGGCGCTGGGCCCGTTTTGTTCGCGGGCAACGAAAATCAGCGGTTCTCTAGACGGATATGCGAACATGTGCGCATACTTCTCCACGTGACTCGCGTCACACTGGTGCAGCGCGCTGGCGCAAGCCGCAGGGCGACTGCACATGGGGAACTACGGAGGAACCTTCCCGAGCGGAAAGAACCCCCTCGACCAGCCTCGTATCGGGGCCGACCTCAAGGAGTCCAGTGACTACTCAGAAAAGGCGCATCTCCGCCATGCTGGCGTCGACGGCGGCGGTGCTTCTCTTGACCGCCGCCTGCAGCTCGGGATCCTCGGGAAGTGACAAGGAGGCCGTCACCGACACCAACGCCGATAATCCCGCGTGTGCCGATGACGCGGCCACCGCAGTGCCCGCCCTCCAGCCCAAGGAGGTCGTCGGTGAAGGCCCCAACGGCGAGCCCGCCGCGTCGCCGGACGACGTGGCGATCTCCGACGAGGACGCCCAGAAGATCAAGGACGGCAACTTCAAGGTCGCCCTCGTCTTCCAGTTCGCCGGTGACTGGCCCAACGGCCAGACGCGTGGACTCACCGACGAGTTCTCCAAGTACAACGTCGACATCATCAGCAACACCGAGGCCAACTTCAAGGTCGACAAGCAGATCGCGAACATCCAGAACGCGATCCAGCTCAACCCTGACGGCATCGTGAGCATCCCGGTGGACGACGTCGCGACCGCTCCGGCCTACAAGAAGGTCGGTGAGGCCGGCATCAAGCTGGTCTTCATGGACAACGCGGCCAAGGGCCTCACGGCGCCCGACGACTACCAGTCGGTGATCTCCGCCGACAGCCAGGGCAACGGCCAGATCGCCGCCGCGAAGCTCGCCTGCTACATCCCCGAGGGTGGCACGGTCGGCATCGTCGACTTCGGCATCACGTTCTTCGTCACCAACCAGCGCACCAAGGGTGTCAAGGACTGGTTCGCGGCGAACCGCCCCGACGTGAAGATCAAGGAGGCGTCGTTCACCGACCCGAACCAGGCCGGTGACGTGGCGGCCAACTTCCTCACGGCCAACCCCGACGTGCAGGGTGTCTTCGCGGTCTGGGACGGCCCCGCGGCCGGTGTCATCGCCGCGCTGCGCGCCCAGGGCAGGAACATCCCCGTCACCACGATCGACCTGGGTGACCAGGCCGCGACGGACATCGCCACCGGCGAGTACCTCAAGGGCGTCGGTGCCCAGCGGCCCTACGACCAGGGCGTCGCGGAGGCGCGGGCGATGATGCTCACGCTGATCGGCAAGGACGTCCCGGACTGGATCGGCGTCCCTGCACTGGCCGTGGTCCAGAACAACCTCAGCCAGGCCTACGACGACGCGTGGAAGAAGCCGCTGCCCGACGCGGTCGCGGCAGCCTGTGAGGACGCCGCACCGGCGTGCCAGTGACGCCACGGGTGGTCTGAACGGCGGTGGGCCGGGGTCCGACAGGGCCCCGGCCCACCTGCGTCCGGGGCCGAAACCCGCCGAATAGCGGCCGAGTGCTGGACGAGCGGGTCGTCATAACGTCATGATGTTTCGGACGACCCGACGACAGAGGAGACAAACAGTGCAGCGCTTGACCGGACGGACCGTGCTCGTGACCGGAGCGACGGGCGGGATGGGCATCGCCAGCGTGCGAGCCCTGGCCCGCGAGGGCGCCCACGTCGGCGTCGCCGACATCGCGGCCGACGCGGTGGCGGCCCTGGCCGAGGAGGTCGGGGGCACACCGCTCGTCCTCGACGTCACCTCGCCCGAGGACGTCTCGCGGGTCGTCGACGGCTTCGCCGCCGAGCGGGGCTCCATCGAGGCGCTGGTCAACTTCGCCGGCATCGTCGACCCTCGCCGCATGGACGAGATCGACCCCGACTCGTGGAGCCGGGTCTTCGACGTCAACGTGCGCGGCACCTGGCTGATGTGCAAGGCCGTCATCCCGCACATGCCCGAGGGCGGCTCGATCGTCAACATCGGCTCCCGTGCCGGACTGGTCGGCGGGACGACCAGCGGCGCGAGCTATGCGGCCTCCAAGGCCGCGGTGATCTGCCTGACCAAGTCGGTGGCGAAGTTCGCCGCCTCGGCCGGCATCCGGGCCAACGTGATCAACCCGGGCTGCATCGAGACCCCGATGCTCGACAGCTTCGCGCCGGAGATCCGCGCCGCGATGCCCGGGCAGGCGGCCCTGGGCCGTCTGGGACGCCCGGACGAGATCGCCGACAGCGTGATCTTCCTGGCCGGCGACGAGTCGTCGTTCATGACCGGCGCGCAGCTGAACGTCAACGGCGGCAGCCACATGTGACCCAGGCGGCCCCGCCACCGGCGCGGGTGTCCGCCGCCGGCCCACCCGGGTCGGCCCCATCGACTAGAGAGGTGACGCAGTGCTGGGATCCGAGGTGAACCTCCCCATCCCGCTGCTCCCGGCGGTTCCGCTCTTCGCGGCCATGGGAGCCCTGTCCACGGTGTTGGTCAACCGGAACGTGAGCGTCTTCCATGACGGCTTGCGGCCGATCATGCCTTCACTGCGCTCGGGCGAGATGAGCCGGCCGGAGGTCGCCAAGATCTCGTTCTCCCTGGCGCTGGCGTTCATCTGGGCGTTCGGCCTGCCGTACTCGGTGGGCTTCGTGATCCCGCTGATCTACCTGCTCTACATCGCCACCGACTGGATCGGCGTCTCGATCCCGGCCGACTACGAGCGGCCCTGGTGGCAGGGCGGCACGAACCGCATCGGCGTCCTCGCGTCACTGGTGCTGGGCGCTGCCTGGGGTGCCGGACTGGCCCTGTTCCTCCACTATCTCGCCGTCGGCATGGACCACCTCCCGGTGCCGCTCGCCGAGGGCACCCGGCTGTTCACCGAGCCGGTGGTGCAGGGGTTCTTCCTGTTCCCGGTGCTGACGATCGCCTACCACTACGGCCTCAAGGCCGGGATCGCGGCGTTCGGTCTCAGCACGGTGGTCTGGTTCGTCGCGAGCGAGCTCGACCTCACGCGCCCCTCGGTGTGGGCGTTCTGTGCCGCGCTGCTCCTCATGGTGGTGTTCCTCGTGCGCGAGGCCCGCGGCCGGGTCGGGGCGAACGACGAGGTGCCGGCCGGCTGGCTCGAGGAGCGTCCCGGTGACGACGCCCAGCCCAGCTGGGCCGTCGACGAGGCCGAGGCGGACGACGACGAGTCGGCGATGTTCGCCGAGAACGTCCGGCGCATCAAGAGGAACCTGCCGCTGATCGTCGTGCTCGCAGCGCTCAGCGGTGCGGCGTACAACAGCGGGGTCGTGGCGATGGACCCCTTCAGTGCCCACCTGTACGCCGTGCACCTCGTGGTGCCGGCCGCCCTGGTCATGCTGATGTGGGCCTTCGCCTTCATTCCGATGAAGTTCACGACCGCGGTGGTCACCGGGACCATGGCGACCGGCACGTTCCTCGAGCCCGTCGTCGCGCTCCTGCTGCCCAACCCGTGGGTGGCCGCGGCGGCCGTGGCGGTGCTCCGGGTGGTCGAGGTCTTCTCGCTGCTGATGGTCATCGGCTGGATCGAGCGCTGGCCGAACATCCGAGAGGTCGCCGACGTCATGCGCACGGCGATCTTCCAGACGATGGAGATCGGCTTCCTCGTCGGAGGCGCCCTCGCCGCGTTCGCCTGGGCCGGTGAGTGGGGCGTCGCCGCGGTCGTCGCCGCCTGGTTCTTCAACGTCAGGGCCAAGGCTCCGGTGATGCCCATGTCGCTGGGGGCGATCGCCGCCCTGGGCGTCGGCGTCGTGGTCAACGTGATGGCCGTCGTCGGGCTGAACCTCTGAGCCGGACCGCTCGCGCGTGCCCACCGACCGTTGACAGTCGGAGCGCCCGATCGATAACCTTTGTGCAACATACGCGACACCCCTGCATATGTTGCACTGGAAAGAGGATCACATGGGAACCGCGCCGACCGCCGACATCCTGATCGTGGGGGCGGGCGCGTCCGGTGCGACCGCGGCCAAGCACCTCGCGTCCGAGGGCTTCAGCGTCGTGGTGCTCGACCAGGGGTCGTGGACCAGCGCGAGTGACCTGCCCGGCGACAAGCCCGAGTACGAGCTGATGTGGGGCAACCACCTGTGGCACCCGGACCCGAACATGCGCTCGCGCCCCGAGGACTACCCGACGAACCTCGACGACTCCGAGCAGCCGGTGTACATGTACAACGGCATGGGCGGCAGCACGGTGTTCTTCGCCGGCGTGTGGAGCCGGCCCATGCCCTCGGACTTCCGGGTCAAGACGATGGACGGGGTTGCCGACGACTGGCCGATCTCGTACGAGGACCTGCTGCCGTTCTACGAGGCCACCGACTTCGACATGGGTGTCTCGGGGCTGGGGGGCAACCCGGCCTACCCACCCGGCGGTGACCCGCCGCTGCCGGCCCACCCCATCCACCTCACCGGCCGCCGGATGGCCGAGGGTCTGAACCGGCTCGGCTGGCACTGGTGGCCGGGCTACTCCGCGATCCCGTCCCGCGCGCACAAGAACCAGGCGCAGTGCGAGCGCCTCGGCGTGTGCCGGACCGGCTGCGTGGTCGGCGCGAAGGGCTCGGCGGACGTCACCCTGCTCCCCGAGGCCATGCAGCACGGGGCGCGGCTGGAGGCCGGGGCGCGCGTCTCCCAGATCACCGTCGACGAGCACGGGCTGGCCAGCGGGGCGGTCTACTTCCAAGACGGCGTGGAGAAGTTCCAGCCCGCGAAGGTCGTCCTGGTGGGCGCCAACGGCATCGGCACGCCGCGGCTGCTGCTGATGTCGGAGTCCGCGCGCCACCCGAACGGCCTGGCCAACAGCTCCGACCTCGTCGGCCGGCGGCTGATGCTGCATCCCTTCGGATCGGTGATCGGCCTCTACGACGACGACCTCGAGGACTGGGTCGGCCCGGCGGGCACCCAGATCGAGTGCATGGAGTTCTACGAGACCGACCTCTCCCGCGGGTTCGTGCGCGGCAGCAAGTGGCACGTGATGGGCACCGGCGGGCCGCTCGAGATGGCGACCCGGTGGCACATCGGCGAGGGGGTGTCCGAGGAGCCGTTCTGGGGCGAGCAGTTCACCGCCAAGATGAAGCAGGCGGTCGGCCACTCCGTCGACTGGATCGTGCACGCCGAGGACCTGCCCGAGGAGCACAACCGGGTCACGCTCGACCACGAGAAGACCGACTCCGACGGACTGCCGGGCGCCAAGATCACCTACAAGACCTCCGACAACACCCACCGGATCCTCGACTTCGGCCTCAACCGGGCCCTGGAGGCGCATGAGGCCGCCGGGGCGACCAAGGCGTGGATCACCTTCCGCAACTTCTCCTCGGGCCACAACCTGGGCACGGCGAAGATGGGCGACGACCCGGAGACCTCGGTGGTGAACAGGTGGGGTCAGGCCCACGACGTCCCCAACCTGTACGTCATCGACGGCAGCGTCTTCACGACGTCCACCGCCACCAACCCGACGGCGACGATCTGTGCGCTGGCGAGGCGGACGGCGGCGTACCTGGTGGAGAACCGGCGCGAGCAGAAGGTGTCGACGGCATGAGCATCACGGACGTGACGATCCAGCCGGCCTCGGCGCCGGTGCTGAGCGAGGAGCAGCGGGCGCGGCTGGCGGTGCTGGCCGATCTGTTGATCTCCGGTGGTGCGGGGCTGCCCTCGGCCAGTGGCGCGGAGGTGCCGACGCAGTGGATAGACCGGGTCCTGGCGGTGCGCGCCGACCTGGACGCCACGGTGCGGGCGGTGCTGGACCTGGAGGGTGATCCGGGCGAGGTGCTGGCCGGTCTGCGGGCGGAGTCCCCGGAGCTGTTCGGGGCGTTCGCGATGGCGGTCGCCGGTGCCTACCTGATCAACCCGCGGGTGCGTCGGGGGCTGGGCTACCCCGGGCCGGCGCCGATGAAGAACCCGGCGCTGCCCGGCGAGGCCGAGGCCTACCTCGAGGGCGGGATCCTCGACGTGGTCGTCGCCCGCGGACCGATCTACCGCCCCACCCCGACCTCGTGACGGGGTCCGCCCCGGTCGCCGAGCTCCGGGACTGGACGATCCGCGTGCTCGCCGAGACCGGGCTGGCGGTCGAGGACGCCGGCACGGTCGCGGACAGCCTGATCTTCGCCGACCTGCGGGGCGTGAGCACCCACGGCGTGCTGCGGCTCCCGACGTACGTCGAGCGGCTGCGCGCCGGCGGCATCAACGTGCGCCCGCAGGTGCGCGTCGTCGCCGACGCCGGCGCCCTGGTCGTGGTCGACGCCGACGCGGGACCGGGCGCCAGCACCGGCGCGGAGGCTGCGGACCTCGCGGTCGCGCGGGCCCGCGTGCACGGCATCGCCTGCGTGGTCGCGCGCAACGCGAACCACTTCGGCGCCAGCGCCTACTTCACCAACCGGATCGCGGATGCCGGCATGGTCGGCATCGCTGCCTGCAACACCGAGCCGGTGATGAGTGCGCCGTTCGGCGGCGCCCCGGTGCTCGGCACCAACCCGATCGCGGTCGCGGTGCCGCTGCCCGCCCACCGGCGCCCGCAGCTCGACATGGCGACCACGGTGACCAGCCAGGGCCGGCTGATCATGGCCCTGCACGCCGGCGAGGACATCCCGCTCGGCTGGGCCGTCGACGCCGCGGGACGCGCGACGACCTCCGCGGCGGCCGGCCTCGAGGGCGCGCTGCTCCCCGTGGGCGGGCCGAAGGGCTTCGGCCTCGCCTTCGCCGTCGACGCGCTCCTGGCCGTCGCCGGGGCCGCCACGAGCCCCGATGTCGTCGCGCTCGCCGGCGACCCCGCGACGCCGCAGGGGCTGGGCCACCTGTTCATCGCGGTACGTGCCGACCTGGTCTCCTCGCCCGAGGAGTACACCGCCCGGATCGACGCGCTCGTCGCCGCGATCCACGCCAGCGGCGGCCAGCTCGACGTACCCGAGCCGCTCGCCCCGGGCGAGCCGGAGGTACGTCGCGAGCGCGCGGCCGGCGGCCTGGTCCACCTCTCGTCGACGGTGCTGGCCGACCTGCACCTGTTGGCCGACGCCCTCGGCGTCCCTCTCCCGACCTCCGTGTCCGGCGCACCGGTGCCGGCCACTCCAACCCCGGCAGAACAAGGCGGAGCAACGTGACGACCATCGAGTCCATCCAGACCGACTACTTCCTCGTCCCTCTGGAGACGGTGCTCAGCGACAGCACGCACGGGACCATCCCGCACTTCGAGCTCGTCACCGTCCGGGTCACCGACAGCGACGGCGCGCAGGGCATGGGCTACACCTACGCCGTGAACTCCGGCGCCCGCGCCTTCCACGCGCTCATCGAGGACTACCTCGCGCCGGTCGTCGTCGGCCAGGACCCCGACCGCACCGAGAAGATCTGGCAGGACATGTGGTGGGCGGTGCACTACTCCGGCCGCGGCGGCCACGCCACCTCCGCGATCTCGGCGGTCGACGTCGCGCTGTGGGACCTGCGTGCCCGGCGGGTCGACCAGCCGCTGTGGCGGTTCTTCGGAGGCTACGACCCGCAGGTCCCGGTGTACGCCGGTGGCATCGACCTCGACTTCACGATCGAGGCACTCCTGGAGCAGGCCGACAACTTCCAGGAGCAGGGCTACCGGGCGATCAAGATGAAGGCCGGGCGCCCGAGCCTGCGCGAGGACGTCGAGCGCGTCCGGCGGATGCGCGAGCATCTCGGTGACGACTTCCCGCTGATGGTGGACGCGAACATGAAATGGAGCGCGGACCAGGCCATCCGGGCGGCCCGCGCCCTCGAGGAGTTCAACCTGCTCTGGATCGAGGAGCCCACGATTCCCGACGACGTCGCCGGGCACGTGCGCGTCGTCCGCGAGGGGCGGACCCCGGTGGCGACCGGCGAGAACATGCACACGCTCTACGAGTTCCACACCCTGATGGCCGCCGGGGGGCTGACCTACCCCGAGCCCGACGTGACCAACTGCGGCGGGATGACGATCTTCCGCAAGATCGGTGCGCTGGCCGAGGCGCACAACCTGCCGTTGACGTCGCACGGCGCCCACGACCTCACGGTCCACCTGCTGGCGGCAGCCCCGAACAGGACGTTCATGGAGTCGCACGGGTTCTCCCTCGACCGCTACCTGGCCGACCCGATGGTGATCGTGGACGGCTACACCACGGCGCCGGAGCGGCCCGGGCACGGCATCGTCCTGGACTGGGACGCGCTCGAGGCGCACCGCCGGTGAGCGGCGACCGTCCCGGCCGTCGCCTGGTCCTCTGGGACATCGACGGCACGCTGCTCTCCAACGCCGAGTCCGAGGAAGTGCTGTTCGTCGGTGCCCTGGAGGCCGTGCTCGGGCCGGTCGCCGAGGTGGTGCACCCCTACCGGCACGGCAAGACCGACCTGCAGCAGGTGACCGAGTACCTCCTCGCGAACGGAGGCACGCCGGAGCACGTGAGCGCCGGGAGCCGGGCGCTCATCGAGGTGTCCGAGACGCACTTCGCGACCCCGGGGGAGAGGGTGACGCTGCCCGGGGTCCCGGAGCTGCTCGACGCTTTCGCGGCCCGCGGCCACGTGAACGCGCTGCTGACCGGCAACGGCCCGGAGCGGGCGCGCCTCAAGCTGCGCTCCGCCGGCCTGGACGTGGTGGCGTTCGACTTCTCGTGGAGCTTCTTCGGCGCCGACAGCGTGGCGCGCCCCGACCTCGCCCGGGCGGCTGCCAAGCGGGCGGCCGAGGGTGGCCTCGTGCCGGTGATCATCGGTGACACGGTGGCGGACGGCGTGGCAGCGGCCGAGGCGGGCATCGACTTCGTCGGCGTCGCGACCGGCGTGTACGACGTGCAGCAGCTCGCCGAGGTCGCGCACCTCGCGGTCGTCGACGACCTGGCCACCGGCGCGACGACAGTCCTGGACGTGATCGCCGGCCGGTGACCCGGGTCGAGGGTCGATCAGCTGCTGGCGACCTTCTCGGCCTTCTCGGCCAGGCGTGCGCCGAACTTCTCCAGGTCGACGACGAAGCGCTCGTGCGACCCGGTGCACACGGTGTCGATCCCGTCCGTGGCGACGATGTCGAAGACGATGCGGCGGCGGTCCACCTCGGTGACGGTGGCGGTGCAGGTCACCGTCTGGCCCTTGAGGGTGGCGGCGGAGTGCGCGATGTCGATCGTGGTGCCCACGCTCGACTGGTGCTCGGGCAGGTGCGGGGCCAGGGCCTCGATCGCGGCCGCCTCGAGCAGCAGCACCAGGTCCGGGGTCGAGAAGATCTGGTAGTCGCCGCGGGTCGTGCAGTACTCCTCGGTGATGAGACGCTCGAGCGTCCCGGTGGTGCCGACGGTGATGTCCTCGAGCATGGTGCTTCCTTCGCTGGGTGGATGGTGCGGGGGTAGGGGCGGTGGTTCAGAGGATGGCGAGGGGGTTCACCGGCGAGCCGGTGCCTCCGGGGATCCGGAGCGGCGCCATCACGAAGAGGAACTCCCACCGGCCGACCGCGGAGCAGGCGTCGGCGAGATCCTCCAGGTTCACGTTGTCGATGAGCGGCAGGCCCATGGCCGTGAGCGCGAGCGCGTGGATCGGGCTGTCGACGGACTCGACCGGGCTCGGCCGGCAGTCGCTGTCGCCGTCGCCGCCCAGGACCGCGGCCCCGGTGGTGTGCAGCCACTCCATGGACTCCGGCGCCAGGCCGGCGCTGAGGTCGGAGGGGTCCCACGGCCCGACCTCGGTGCGCCGGCGCCGGTGGCCGGTGCGCACCAGCACGATGTCGCCGGGGCGTCGCTCGGTGCCCTGCGCCTCGAGCGCCGCGACGAGATCCTCGGGGCCGGCGGCCGAGCCGGGCTCGAGCCACCCGACTCCGGCCGCACGGGGCAGGTCGACCAGGACTCCGCGGCCCACGACACCATCGCGGAGCTGGTCGACCGTGCCGAAGCGCCCGCCCCGGCTGTCGACGGTGTCGGCGGACCCGATCCCGTTGTAGAGCTGACCGCGGAAGCTGCAGTGGCACAGCGCGTCGACGTGGGTCACCGACTTGCCGTGGAAGTCCACGCCGACGAAGTCGGTGTTGACCCGCGGCTCGCCGTCGCCGACGTCGGCCTGCTGGGTCATGTAGTGCAGGGCGGGCCGGCCGTTGTCCGGCCCGCTGTGGGTGTCGAGCTCGTGGGAGAGGCTGACGGTCACCCCGGACCGCACCGACGCCGTGGCGGTGCGACGGGTCTCGTCGTCGAGGAGGTTGAGGGTGCCGCGCTGGTCGTCTGCTCCCCAGCGTCCCCAGTTGGAGACCCGGGCGAACAGCGCCTCGAACGCCCGCGGGTCCACGCTCAGGCGTTCCATTCCACGTCGAACATCACCAGCTCGGCCTCGCCCTCGACGACGACCTCGCCGCCGTTCTTGGAGACCGTGGTGTCGACGTACACGCGCCGGCGCGCCTCGTCCTTGCCGGTGACGACCGTCTCGACCAAGATGTGGTCGCCGATGTGCACCGGCCCCTTGAACCGCAGGTTCTGCGAGACGTAGGCGCTGCCGACACCGAGCAGCTGGGCCAGGGTCGCGCCGATGTAACCGCCGCACTGCATGCCGTAGGCGATCCGGCCGCCGAAGCGGGTCGAGGCGGCGAACTCCTCGTCGAGGTGCAGGGGCCCGCGGTCGCCGATCAGCCCGCCGTACATGATGACGTCGGCGTCGGTGATGGTCCGGGTCCACACCTCGCGATCTCCGATGCTGACCTGATCGACGGTGATGACCTTCACTGGTCGGCCTCCTGGAGGACGGTTCGTAGCGAGATGCCGGCGGCCTTGCGGTCCCAGGTCGTCGGGGTGATGCCCTCGTTGCGGAGCTGGACCTTCTGCGGCTTCCCGGTGGGGGTGCGCGGCAAGGCGTCGAGGTAGCGGAGGTAGCGCGGCACCATGAAGTGGGGGAGCTCGGCCGCGAGGTGTCGGATGAGGTCGGCCTCGCCCGGCACGGCGCCGGCCTCGGGCACCACGCACAGGAGCACGTCGTCGTCGCCCTCGAACTCCGACGGGACGCCGACCGCGGCGCACTCGGCGACCCCGGGGTGGGTGAGGCCGGCGGCCTCGACCTCGAAGGAGGAGATGTTCTCGGCCCGGCGGCGGATCCGCTCCTTGACCCGGTCGACGAAGTAGACGTAGCCGTCCTCGGCGATGTAGCCGAGGTCGCCGGTGTGGAACCACAGGTTGCGCCACGTCTCGATCGTGACCTCGGGCATCCGCAGGTAGCCCTGCATCATCGTGAACGGCCGGCGCGGGCGCAGCACCATCTCGCCGGTGCGCCCCGCGGGCATCTCCGCGTCGGTGTCGGGATCGACGATGCGCAGCTCGAAGTGCTCCTCGCGCAGCCGGCCGCACGACCCGATCCGCAGCGGCTCGTCCAAGGGCTGCCAGATCGGGATCGTCACCTCGGTCATGCCCCACGTCTCGATGCCGCGGATCCCGAACCGGCGCTGGAAGTCCAGCGCGAGGTGCGCGGGGAACGGCGAGGCCATGATCCGCGTCATCGGGTTGTCGGCGTCGTCCGGCGACTCGGGCAGCTGGTAGACCATCTCGACGAGCGGCCCGTGCAGCAGCGCCACGGTGCAGCCGTGCTCGCGCACCCGGGGCAGGAACGCCTCGACCGAGAAGCGGGTGTCCAGCACCACCCGGCCGCCGGTCATCATCGAGCCCATGATCCCGATGAACTTGCCGGCGACGTGGAACAGGGGGATGAAGCAGTAGAACGCGTCGTCGGCATGGAGCCCGGCGCCCTCGACGCCCAGCCGCGAGAACAGCCGGGTCTGCCCGTGCGGCATCATCACGCCCTTCGCGGGCCCGGTGGTGCCGGAGGTGTAGACGACCGACGCGATGTCGTGGGGGCCGACCTGGACGCCGGGGTCGGTGTCGGGGCCGAGGAGGTCGTCGAAGTCGACCACCGTCCAGCCGGGCACCGACGGCAGGTCGCCCGAGCCGGCGGACCGGTAGACGACCACGGTCGTCAGGTGCGTGAGCGCGGCGCCGACCTCGACCAGCCGCGGCAGCAGCTGCTCCTCGACGAAGGCGATCTTGGCCTGGGAGTTCTGCATGACGTGCTCGAGCGACCGGCCGCGGTACCCGGTGTTGATCGCCACCTCCACCGCCCCGGCCAGCGAGATCCCCAGCCACGTGCAGATGGAGTCCGGAGCGTTGTCGGCCATGATCACGACACACTCGCCGCGCGCGACGCCGGAGGTCAACAGCCCGTTGGCGACCGAGCAGGCGCGGCCGTAGGCCTCGCCGTAGGTGACGGCGGCACCGTCGACGTTGCGGAAGAACTCACGACCGGCGTCGTGCGCCGCCCGGCGCCTGAGCAGGTCGGGGAGCAGGTCGTCGACGGCCGGTTCCACCGCGGGGGCCCCGGCGCTCACAGGTTGACGGCCGACATGTCGGCGTACCGATCTCCCGCGACCGCGTCGATCGGCACGATCTCCTCCAGTCGGGTGACCTGCTCGGGCGAGAGGCGCAGCGTGGTCGCCCGGGCGTTCGCCTCGAGGTTGCGCACCCGCTTGGTGCCGGGGATGGGGACGACGTCCTCACCGCGGGCCAGCACCCAGGCCAGGGCCAGCTGGGCCAGGGTGCAGTCGAGCTCGGCGGCGATCTCGCGGCAGGCCTCGACGAGCGCCACGTTGCGGTCCAACGCATCGCCCTGGAAGCGCGGCGAGCTCCGGCGCCAGTCGTCGGCGGGCAGGTCCGCGGCGGAGGTGATGGCCCCGGTGAGCAGGCCTCGACCGAGCGGGCCGTACGCCACGAAGCCGATGCCCAGCTCGCGGCAGACCGGGAGCACCTCGGCCTCGACGTCACGGCTCTGGAGTGAGTACTCGCTCTGGACCGCGGTGATCGGGTGCACGGCGTGGGCGGCCCGGATCGTCTCCGGTCCGGCCTCGGAGAGTCCCAGGTGGCGTACCTTGCCGGCGGCGACCAGCTCGGCCATCGCGCCGACGGTCTCCTCGATCGGCGTGTCCGGGTCGACGCGGTGCTGCCAGTACAGGTCGATGCGGTCCGTGCCGAGGCGTTGCAGCGACAGGTCGCAGGACTGCCGCACGTACTCCGGGCGCCCGTTGATGCCGTGGTTGCGGCCCTGGGAGTCGCGCACGAAGCCGAACTTGGTCGAGAGCACGACGCGGTCGCGTACGCCGGCCAACCCGTGCCCGACGACGGCCTCGTTCGCGAACGGGCCGTAGACGTCGGCGGTGTCGAAGAGCGTCACGCCCAGATCCACGGCACGGTGCAGCGTGGCGCGGGACTCGGCGTCGTCGAAGTCGGTGCCGTAGGTGCCTGACATCGACATGCAGCCCAGGCCGATCGCGGACACCTCGAGCCCGGCGCCGAGCGTGCGGGTCTCCATCGGTCCGCTCACTTCCCGGCCGGCTGGTCGGGGGCGGGGAACGCCGACTCGACCTCGCGCACGACCATGGAGTCGATGAAGGCTGCGGGGCGGTCGCCGATCACCTCGGCCCGCTCGTCGGTCGCGCGGTAGCGAGCCTCCTGCTCCTCCGCGCTGCCCTCGCCGGTCAGCTCCCGGACCCAGGTGAACGTGTTGGTCTCGCGGTCCACCCACGCCGTGCGCACGGGCAGCCCGTACTTCTCGTGCAGGGGCACCACGGCGCCGTGGAACAGGTCCAGCCATTCGTCCATGAGGTTCGGCTTGATCTGATAGGTCCGCAGTTGGAAGACCACGTCTGTCTCTTCTCGTCGGGAGGGTGATCGCGGGTGGTGGCGTTGCGGCGAACCGTACCCTGCATGCAACATATGCAGGCACGTTGCATGTTACGCACTTTGAGCGTAACCTTCGGCTCGAAGAGGCGTCAAGGGCGCACGTCGGTCGGTCGTCGGCACAGGAGGAGAAGCGTGAGGTCGGTGGACCGCGTCCCCTCGTTCGTGACCGTCGGCGAGACGATGGCGGTGTTCATCCGCGATCCTGACGGACCCGCCGACCGTTACCAGCTCACTGCGGCCGGCTCCGAGAGCAACGTGGCGATCGGCCTGGCGGGGCTCGGCGTCCGGGCCCGATGGCTGTCGCGTCTGGGCCAGGACGACCTCGGACGCTTCGTCCACGACTTCGTCGCCGGCTACGGCGTCGAGGTGGAGGTGGCCTGGGACGCGACGCGGCCGACCGCGTCGTGCGTCAAGGAGGTGCAGGCCTCCGGCTCGCGCATGCGGTACTACCGCAGCACGAGTGCGGCGCGCCGGCTCGACCTGCTCGACCTCGCAGCCGTCGGTGACGCCGACCACCTGCACCTCACCGGAGTGACGCCGGCGCTCTCGTCGGAGGACCGCGACGTCGTCCGTGCCGTGCTGGACCGACGCGAGGGGACCGGCCGCACGAGCTTCGACGTCAACTACCGCCCCCAGCTCTGGGCCGGTGCGGAGCAGGCAGCCGCGGAGCTCGTGCCGCTCGCGCAGGCTGCCGACATCGTGTTCATCGGCGACGACGAGGCACGCTGGCTCCTCGGCACCGACGATCCCGCCGAGGTCGCCGACCTGCTGCTGCGACGTGAGGACCAGGAGCTCGTGCTCAAGGGCGGTGAGGGAGCGGCCATGCTGCTCACCCAGGACGGGGACCCGGTCGTCGAGCCCGCGCACCGCGTTGAGGTCGTCGACCTCACCGGCGCCGGTGACGCCTTCGCCGCCGGCTACCTCGCAGCACGCTTCTGGGGCTGGTCGCCCCGTGCGAGACTCCGCACGGGCCACCTGCTTGCGTCGCGGGTGATCGGGGTAGTCAGTGACATCGGGCCACGGCTCGACGACACCGAGCTCGCCGACCTCTCCCGCACGACGGGGGAGCGCCTTCCGGAGACGATCGGAGGACGCGCATGAGTCAGACGCTCGACCGTGCCCTGCAGGTGCTGGAGTTCGTCGGTGAGCGGCCGCGCCGCATCGGCGACATCGCCACCCGCCTGGACGTGCACCACTCCACGGCACTGCGGTTCCTGCACACACTGCGCAAGCACGGCTTCGTGCAGGAGCTTCCCGACCACAGCTACCGGCTGGGACCCACGATGTTCCGGCTCGGCTACCAGGCGCTCGAAGGCATCGAGCTTCGATCGGTGGCGCGGCCGGCCATGGAGCGCCTCCGCGAGCTCACCGGCGAGACCGTCCACCTCGGCTCGCTCGAGGATGGCAGCGTGCTCTACGTCGAGAAGGTCGAGGCCAACCACCCGGTGCGGATGCACTCCAGGATCGGCGCCGTCGCGCGGCTGCACTGCACCGGCGTCGCCAAGGGGATCGTCGCGTTCCTGCCCCAGGCCGACCGCGACGAGCTGCTCGACGGCTACGAGCTGGTGCGGATGACCGACCACACGATCGTCGACCGAGTCGCGTTCGAGGAGGAGCTGGCGCTGAGCCGGGAGCGTGGCTACGCCCTCGACGCCGAGGAGAACGAGCCGGGCATCCACTGCATCTCGGCGCCGGTGTTCTCCGGCGAGGGGCGGGTCGTCGGCGCCTTCAGCGTGACCGCCCCGACCTCGCGCGTCGACCGTCAGACCCTGCTGGGCTTCGCCCCGGCCCTGGTCGAGGCGACCCGGGACACCTCCCGCCAGCTGGGGTGGCAGTGAGTACGTCGGTGCAGGCGCCCCTGCGCACGACCGCGATCCTGCGCGGCTTCGGGCCCGAGCGCTCCCGCGACCACGCCGAGGAGTGCTGGGCCGCAGGCATGGACCTCGTGGAGGTGCCGGTGCAGGGCGAGCCCGGTTGGGCCTCGCTGCAGGCGGTCGCCGAGATGGCGGGCGGGCGGCTCTTCGGGGCCGGGACCGTGCTCACGGTCGAGGACGCCCGGCGGGCGCTCGACCTGGGCGCGTCGGTGATCATCGCGCCCAACACGGACGCCGCGGTGATCGACGTGGCTGTGGCTGCCGGAGCGATCCCGATGCCCGGTGTGCTCACGCCCACCGACGTGGGCACGGCGGTCCGGCACGGGGTGCGCACGGTGAAGCTCTTCCCGGCCTCCGTGGTCGGTCCCGGCTGGATCCCGGCGCTGCGGGGCCCGTTCCCAGGCGTCGGCGTCGTGGCCGTCGGCGGGGTGAACCTCGGCAACGCCGCTGAGTACCTGCGCGCCGGCGCGGTCGGTGTCGGCTTCGGTGGCTCCGTCACGGACCTCCTGCGCTCCGCCGACCCGGCCGCCGTGGTCGAGGAGCTGCACGAGCTCGCCGACCTGAGCGCCAGCCGGCACCGCGCCAGCTGACCCGCCCGAGCCGGCCCCGCCCGAGCCGGGCCGCGGGCGCCTCGGGGGGTCGAGGTCGGGCGGGGTCCGGCCGCCGGATTCGCCCGCGAATCGGACGTGCTGACGTCATGATGTCTCTTGACGCTGTGGTCGCCGTCACCGTAGAGTCTGCAATATGCGCGTAACCTCTGCATATGTTGCACAGTCCCTCTCGCTGCGGGTGGAGCTCTCGTGAAGGTGCTCGTGTGTGTCACCCAGGCCCTGGAGGTCTCCTCCTACCTGGAGTTCACCCCGGACGGCACCGCCATCGACGCGGCGTTCGTCTCCGGCAGCCTCAACGAGGCCGACCAGAACGCCGTCGAGGAGGCGCTCGCGCTGACCGCCGACGACGGTGAGGTGGTCCTCGTCAGCGCCGGTGGCGACGAGGCGGAGGAGGCGCTGCGCGCCGGCCTCACGATGGGGGCGCACCGCGCCCTTCGCGTGGCCCTCTCGCCGGCCGAGCTGGCCGACAGCCGCACGGTGGCCGCCGCGCTCTCCCAGGCCGTGGCGGACGAGCAGCCCACTCTGGTGCTGACCGGCGTCCAGGCCTCCGACACCGGCGGGCAGTCGACCGGGCCGGCCCTCGCGGCCGCCGCGGACCTGCCCTGGGCGACCGTCGTCCGCTCGCTCGCCAGCGACGGCCGCACGCTGACCGCCCGGCGCGAGTTCGAAGGCGGTGTCTCGGAGCTGGTCCAGGTCGACCTGCCGGCTCTCGCCACGGTCCAGGTCGGCGCGAACCAGCCGCGCTACGGGACCTTCAAGGACAAGATGCGTGCCAAGAAGGCCGAGATCGCGGTCCTCACGCCCGTCGACCTGCCGACCCCGCGGGTGGTGCTCACCAGGATGAGCGCCAACCAGGCCGGTGGCCGGACCGTCCAGATGGTGCAGGGCGGACCCGCCGAGGTCGCCGCCCGCATCCTGAGCATCGTTCGTGAGGTGCAGTGATGACCCGCTTGCTCGTCGTCGCCGAGATCGTTGACGGCGCCGTCTCCCCTCTGACCGCGGAGGCCGTCTCGGCCGCCGCCTCGCTCGGCGGGGACGTGATCCTCGCCGTCGTCGGCCCCGATGCCGGTGCGCTCGCCGCCCAGGCCGCGCCGGCGGGCGTCACCGAGGTCGTCACCGTGACGGCGCCCGGCACCGACCGCGACCACGAGCAGATGCTGCACGCGGTCGCGGCGCTCGTCGCCGACGTCGCCCCGGAGGTCGTGGTCGCCGGCTTCACGATCCGCTCCACGGCGTGGGCCGCCGCTCTCGCCGAACGCCTCGACCTGGCGTTCGTGCCGGACGTCGTGTCGCTGACCGCGGCCGGCGGCGAGGTCACCGCGGAGCGCTCCATCTACGACGGCCGGGTCCGCGCCGAGTACGCCTTCCCGACGGGCCGTCCCGTCGTCGCCCTGGTCCGCGCAGGCTCCTGGCCGCCCGCCGAGCCGGCCGCCGCGGCCGCGACCCGGGCCCTCGAGGTCGATCTCCCTCCCTCGCGCGTCCGCGCAGGCGAGCTGACCCGGCCTTCCGGCGACGTGGACCTGACCGGGTCCGACGTCATCTTCGCGGTCGGTCGCGGTGTCGGCTCGGAGGAGAACATCGCGGCCTTCGCCGACATCGCGCGTCGCCTCGGCGCGGGCCTCGGCGCCTCGCGCCCGATCATCGACGCCGGCTGGCTGCCCGCCGTCCACCAGGTCGGCCAGACGGGCGTGACGGTGAAGCCCAAGGTCTACGTCGCGCTGGGTATCTCCGGCGCCCTGCACCACCTCGCCGGCATGCAGCACAGCAAGACGATCGTCGCGGTCAACACCAACGAGGACGCGCCCATCTTCGGGTACGCCGACGTGGGTGCGGTCGCGGACATCCACGAGGTCGCCGAGCAGCTGCAGGCGCTCCTCTAGCACGACGACGGACCATCTGGTCGGGACAGGGAGAACTCGTGAGCACAGACGTGGCGGACGTCCTCATCATCGGCGCGGGCGCGTCGGGCGGCGTGGCGGCGAAGCATCTCGCCGAGGCGGGCTTCAGCGTGGTGGTCCTCGAGCAGGGGGACTGGGTCAACCAGAGTGACCTGCCGGGGCTGCGACCGGAGTACGAGGTGCTGGGCGGCGGCCCGTGGCACCCGAACCCGAACGTGCGCCAGCGTCCCGAGGACTACCCGATCAACCTCGACGACTCCGCCGCCGTGATCGGCATGTTCAACGGCGTCGGCGGCAGCACCGTCCTCTACGCGAGCTGCTGGTGCCGCGCGAAGCCGTCGGACTTCCGGGTGCGCACCCTCGACGGGGTCGCCGACGACTGGCCGGTGAGCTACGAGGAGCTCGAGCCGTTCTACCGCCAGGTGGAGTACGACCTCGGCATCTCCGGTCAGGCCGGCAACCCGGCGTACCCGCCGGGCTACGCCCCGCCGCTGCCCAGCCTGCCGATCAACATGGCCGGACGCGTGATGGCGCAGGGCATGAACAAGCTCGGCTGGCACTGGTGGCCCGGCTACAACTCGATCCCCTCCCAGGACCACCTCCACCAGAAGAAGTGCGAGCGGTACGGCGTCTGCATGTATGGCTGCCCTCAGGGGGCGAAGGGCTCGACCGACGTCGCGCTCTTCCCGGATGCCCTCGCCCATGGTGCGCGCCTGGAGACCCGCGCCCGGGTCGCGCGGATCAGCCTCGACGAGAACGGCCTCGCGAACGGGGCGGTCTACTTCCAAGACGGCGTGGAGAAGTTCCAGCCGGCCAAGCTGGTCCTGGTGGGCGCCAACGGCATCGGCACGCCGCGGCTGCTGCTGATGTCGGAGTCCGCAGGCCACCCCGACGGGCTCGCGAACAGCTCCGGACTCGTGGGCAAGCGCTTCATGACCCACCCGTTCGGCACCTCCGTGGGGCTCTACGAGGAGGACCTCGAGGACTGGGTGGGCCCCACCGGCGAGGCGATCGAGTCCATGCAGTTCTACGAGACCGACCCCTCCCGCGGCTTCGTGCGCGGCAGCAAGTGGCACATCATCCCGTCCGCGGGCCGGCCGCTCGGCATGATCAACCGCTTCACGATGGGTGAGGGCGGCGTCGCCGACGAGCCCTTCTGGGGCGAGGCGTTCACCGAGCGGATGAAGGCGTCCGTGGGCCACCTGATCGAGTGGATGATCATGCCCGACGACCTGCCCGAGGAGCACAACCGGATCACGCTCGACCACGAGAAGACCGACTCCGACGGACTGCCCGGCGCGAAGGTCGCCTACGTCACCGGCGAGAACACCCGCAAGCTGGTCGACTGGAACCTCCAGCGCAGCCTGGAGGCACACGAGGCGGCCGGAGCCACGAAGGCCTGGATCACCAACCGCAACAACCCGTCCTGGCACAACATGGGCACCGCGCGGATGGGCGACGACCCGGAGACCTCGGTGGTGAACAGGTGGGGTCAGGCCCACGACGTCCCCAACCTGTACGTCATCGACGGCAGCCAGTTCGTCACCGCCACGGGCGTCAACCCGACGGCGACGATCTGTGCGCTGGCGAAGCGGACGGCGGCATACCTGGTGGAGAACCGGCGCGAGCAGAAGGTGTCGACGGCATGAGCATCACGGACGTGACGATCCAGCCGGCCTCGGCGCCGGTGCTGAGCGAGGAGCAGCGGGCACGGCTGGCGGTGCTGGCCGATCTGTTGATCTCCGGTGGCGCGGGGCTGCCCTCGGCCAGTGGGGCGGAGGTGCCGACGCAGTGGATCGACCGGGTCCTGGCGGTGCGCGCCGACCTGGACGCCACGGTGCGGGCGGTGCTGGAGCTGGAGGGTGATCCGGGCGAGGTGCTGGCCGGCCTGCGGGCGGATTCCCCGGAGGTGTTCGGGGCGTTCGCGATGGCGGTCGCCGGTGCCTACCTGATCAACCCGCGGGTGCGTCGCGGGCTGGGCTACCCCGGGCCGGCGCCGATGAAGAACCCGGCGCTGCCCGACGAGGCCGAGGCCTACCTCGAGGGCGGGATCCTCGACGTGGTCGTCGCCCGCGGACCGATCTACCGCCCCACGCCCCAGGGCTGAGGCGAGGCCGGCCGCCTGGTCCTCCCCGTCAGCTGGGAGTCGCCCAGGTGAGGAGGCGTGCCGGGTTGCCCACCGTGATCTGGCGGATGGCCTGCTCCTCGAGGCCCTGGCGTCGCAGCCACGGCACGAACCGCCACGGGATGTAGCTGTAGCCCGGGCCGCCGCCCCAGCTGACCCAGGAGCTGCGCCGCGCCAGGTCGCCCGAGAGCACGACGTGCTCCACCAGGCCGTCGTCGACCAGGCGGGCGACGGTCTCGACGCGCTTGGCGTCGGGCTCGTACCAGTCCTTGGAGATGCAGTCGAAGCCGAGCAGGAAGCCCTCGCGCGCGAGCGCGCGCAGCTCGGGATAGCGCAGCCGGCGGTCGAGGTGGCCCAGGCACACCCGGCGGGGGTCGGCTCCGGCCGCGAGCAGGATCCGCGCCTGGTCGGGTGCCATCGTCCCCGCGGTGGTGTGGGTCGTGATCGGCGAGCCCGTGCGCCGCTGGGTGATGCCGGCCGCCGTGAGCACCCGCTCCTCGGCGTCGGTCACCTCGTCGCGGGAGCTGCCCGCCTTGATGATGCCGGCGCGCACCTCGCTGCCGTCCACGCCGACGCTGAGGTCGGCGGTCATCTCCTCGACCAGCTGCTCGACCGACAGGGCCGGGACGTCGATGACGCCGTCCCAGTAGTCGACCGACACGTGGCCGGTCGTGGCGACGACCTGCACCCCGCTCTGGGCGGAGATCGCCCGCAGCGCCCGGACGTCGCGCCCGAACTCCGCGACCGTGAGCTCGATCAGTGCTCCGCCGCCCGCCTGACGGAACACCTCCAGCTCGGCGACCGCCTTGGCGGGGTCGTCGAGCAGCAGGTCGTCGCCGTCACGGAGCCGAGGCGCGGGCGCGGTCACGAGGTGCTCGTGACACAGCGTCAGGCCGAGCGTCTCCGGAGCGACGTCACCAAGGACGGTACGGACGAATCCTTGACCACTCATGCCAGATATCATAACGTCATAACAAGATGACGTCAGGCGAGGAGGTCCCCGTGCGTCACCTCTACTTTGTCGGTGTCTCGACCACCAGGTCGAGCATCGTCACGATCTTCCCCGCCTGGGCGAAGGTGCTGGGCCTGGATGCCGAGCTCCGCGGCCTCGACGTGCCGCTGCACGCCCCGCCGGAGCAGCTGCGCGCCGCGGTCGACACCGTCCGTACCGACCCCGACATCGCCGGCGCGCTGGTCACGACGCACAAGGCCGGCGTGTACGACGTCGCCGGCACCTGGTTCGACGAGCTCGACGACGCCGCCAAGCTCTGCCACGAGGTCTCGTGCATCGCGGTCCGCTCCGGCCGGCTGCTCGGCTGGGCGAAGGACCCGATCACCTCGCGGCAGGCCTACACCCAGCTGCTCGGGCCCGAGCCGTGGCGAGACGGCGTGGCTGACGTCGTCTGTCTCGGCGCCGGGGGCGCGGGTCTCGCGCTGCTCGTCGCCGTCCTGGGCGAGACCCACCAGCCGCGTCGACTGCTGCTCACCGATCGCGACGCCGGCCGGCTCGAGCTGGCCCGCGAGGTCGCGGCGCGACTGCCCGGGCGGGTCGAGCTGGAGCTGCACCACACCACGGCCGCGGAGCACAGCGACGAGGTCGTCGCCTCGGCCGCTCCCGGATCGCTCGTCGTGAACGCCACGGGCATGGGCAAGGACTCGCCGGGCTCGCCGGTGAGCGACGCCGTGGTCTTCCCGCGGGGCGCGGTCGCGTGGGACATGAACTACCGCGGCGAGCTCGACTTCCTCCGGCAGGCGCGCGCCCAGGAGTGGGAGCGCGGTCTCACCGTCGCCGACGGGTGGCGGTACTTCCTGCACGGGTGGACCGAGGTCATCTCCGAGGTCTTCGACGTGCCCCTGGACGCCACCCTCTTCGCCCAGCTGGCCGAGGTCGCCGCCACGGCCACCGGGCGCAACGTCGCGGGGAACGCCACGTGAGCGCCGAGCCCCGCATCGGGCGGACCGCCTCAGATCGTGAACGGCGAGACCAGGGCTCCGGACGAACGCTTGTCACGGACGACGTCCATCTCGACGCGCATCCGGTCGGCCCGGTGCCAGGCCCGGAAGCACTCGATCGCGCCGCCGTTGGCGTCGCGGCCGACCGACTCGACGTAGAGCAGCGGTTCGCCCTGGCCGACGTTGAGGAGCTTGGTCATCATGCCCGCGGCAGCCGTCGCCTCGATGGAGCGGTGGCCGCTCTCGATGCGCAGCCCGAAGGAGTCCTCGAGGATCCGGTAGAGCGACCCCTGCGAGAGGTCCGCGGCGCGCAGGTGCTCGAGCAGCTGCGGGTCGTCGCGGTTCACGTAGGACTTGGTGAAGGCGACGACCTCGTCGTTGACCGCGCGCTGCCGGACGACCTCGATGCAGTGCGCGCCGGCGTCGGCGCCCATCAGCTCCCGGATCCGGCCGGCGACCTCGATCCGGTCGATCGAGAGCACCGAGCTGGAGACGGAGTGACCGTGGCTGGTCATGTCCTCGAAGAAGCCGACCGTGCTCTCCATGAACTGCTCGGAGAGCTTCGGCTTGGCCACGAAGGTGCCCTTGCCGCGCATCCGCTGCAGGACGCCTTCGGTCACCAGCTCGCCGACCGCCTGGCGTACGACGGTCCGCGACACGCCGTACCGCGCGCACATCTCGGTCTCCGACGGCAACAGGTGGCCGGGCTCCAGTCCGTTCTGCGCGATCTCTCGCAGGATCAGCTGCTTGAGCTGCTCGTAATAGGGCAGTCGAGCATCCCGCTCGATCCCGCCGTGTTCGGCCACGACGCGGACCGTATCACCCATGCTGAGGTGATGACAGGATGATGAATCCCACACCGGGCCGTGGTCCCCGCGCCGACTTGGCACCCCTCACCACCACGTCACCAGCACGAAAGGCCCCCCGATGAACGAGACCCGCTCGATCCGTGTCGTCGCCGCAGGAGTGGACGCACCGACCATGGCCAGGATCGCCCAGGACGCCGGCGGCGGCCGGGTCGAGGCCGCCGCCCTCGGCGACATGCAGGGCGCGCGACTGGTGAAGAAGGGGCAGGCCGACTACTACATCGGCACCTGCTGGTCCGGCGGCGGCGGCGCGCTCGCGGCCGCGACCGCGATCCTCGGCGCCAAGCAGGTCGGCATCGTCGGGACACCCGGGATGGTCGTCACCGAGGAGCGGGTCCGGACCATGGTGGGCGAGGGCCGGATCGCGTTCGGCTTCGCCTACGAGCAGACCACCACCGCGATCCCGTTGATCATCAAGGAGATCCTGGCCCACCGCGACGCGCAGGAGGGCCGCGCAGGTGACCGGTGACCTGACGGCCGACGCGGCCGCCCACGCCCAGATCACCGAGGAGTTCGCCGACCGGCTCGAGATGCTCGAGGAGTCCGGTCAGGTGAGCAAGCTCGCCCGCCGGCTCACCGAGCTCGCGCTCGCCGACCTCGCCGTCAGCCTCGACCTCCGGTTCACCGAGGAGAACTCCGCCCAGTTCGTGACCCACCTGGCGATCGCGCTGACCCGGATCAACCGCGGCGACCCCCCGATCGAGCTCTCGGCGGTCGCCGAGGAGGAGATCGCCGAGCGCACCCGCGAACGCGACGCCGTCGCTCGGGTGATGCGCGACTGCGCCCCGGTGCTCGAGCGCACGGTCCCCGATCCCGAGATCAGCTACATGACCGTGCACCTGTGCAGCATCGTCGACCTCCAGTCCGAGCAGGGCGGGTGACCGGCCGCGCGGTGGTGGTCGTCCTCGACGGCTTCGGTGTCGGGGCGACCCCCGACGTCGCCGACTCCGACGCGGGCTGGCACACCCTGGAGCACGTCGCGGGGGACGCACCCCTGCAGCTGCCGACCCTCGCGTCCCTCGGGCTGCACCGGCTCGCGCCTCGCGCGGTCGAGGAGCAGCAGCTGCGCGGCGCCTACGGCCGGCTCGCGCCGGTGCACCCCGGCGCCGACACCTACCTCGGACACCAGGAGCTCATGGGCGGCGGGTTGTCGCGCGTCGAGTTGAAGCTCATGGAGGACGTCGGCGAGACCGTCCGCGACGCCCTGGTGGCGGCCGGGCACCGGGTCGAGCCGCTGGTCGAAGGCCAGTCGATGCTGCTCGTCGACGGCGTCGCGGTCGTGCACGACAACATCGAGGCCCGGGCCCGCCTGAACATCAACGTGACCGCCACGCTCGACGACATCGGCTTCGACGAGCTCAGCGAGATCGGCTTCGTCGTACGCCGTGCCGTGAACGTCTCCCGCGTCATCGTGGTCGGCAGCCGCGGCTACGACGTCGACGACATCCGGGCGCACATCGTGGACCGCGGCGAGGGCCAGGTCGGTGTCGACACCCCCGGCCTCGGGGTCTACACCGAGGACTACCAGGTGCGCCACCTCGGCCTGGAGTTCCCGGTCGAGCGGCAGCTCCCGACGCGGGTGATCGAGGCCGGCGGCGACGTGGTCCTGCTGGGCAAGGCGGCCGACGTGGTGCGCTGCACCGGCGCGGTGCGCGAGAACCTGGTGCCGACCGCGGAGGTGCTCGACGCCGCCGTGCGCCACCTCACCTCCATGGAGCACGGGCTGATCGTGGCCAACGTCCAGGAGACCGATCTCGCCGGACACGAGCAGGACCGCGACCGCTACCGGCAGGTGCTCCGGCTCGTCGACGCCAAGCTGCCGCAGCTGCTCGAGCAGCTGGGTCCCGACGACGTGCTGTTCGTCACCGCCGACCACGGCAACGACCCCACCTCGGGCAGCAGCCGCCACACCCGCGAGTACGTCCCGCTGCTCGCCTACGGTGCGGCGTTCCAACCCGTCGACCTCGGCATCCGGTCCACCCTCGCCGACGTCGCCGCGACCGTGGCCGACCTCCAGCAGCTCGCGGAGCTGGAGTCCGGAGAGTCATTCCTGAAGGAGATCTCGTGTTCATCGACGTGACCCGTCGCCGCAACCCCGCCCTGATCGACGCGGCGGTCGAGCTGCACCAGGCCGGGCGCATCCCGTCCAACTGCTACGTGGTCGACCTCGACACGGTGGCGCGCAACGCCGCCGTGGTGGCGCAGGCCGCGAAGTCCCACGGCCTGACGGCCTACCAGATGACCAAGCAGTTCGGTCGCAACCCGGTGGTGGCCCAGGCCATCGCGGACGCCGGCATCGACCGCGTCGTGGCGGTCGACTTCGAGGAGGCCCGGCTGTTGCACGCCCACGGCCTGAAGATGGGCCATGTCGGCCACCTGGTCCAGGTGCCCGAGCACGAGCTCGGGCTCGCCGCCGACATGGAGCCCGACTTCGTCACGGTCTTCGGCTACGACCAGGCCGAGCGGATCAGCAAGGCGATGCAGGAGCGCGGCCGGGTCCAGGACCTGACGCTGCGGATCTCCGAGCCGGGCGACACCTTCTACCCCGGCCAGCGCGGGGGAGTGCCGCTCGCCGACGCGGTCGACGTCGCGCGCCGGATCGACGCCCTGCCCGGCGTCCGCATGCGCGGCGTCACGAGCTTCCCGGTCGTGCTGTGGGACGAGACGGCCGGAGCCTTCGGCGCGACGCAGAACCTGGAGACCCTGCGGGCCGCGTCCGAGGCGATCAACGCCGCCGGCATCGACGCGCCCGTGCGCAACACCCCGAGCGCCTGCTGCTCGGCGACGTTCGGGATCAAGGCCGCGGCCGGTGCGACCCACGTGGAGCCGGGCAGCTGCCTCACCGGGCAGACTCCGCTGCATGCCGTGAGCGACCAGCCGGAGCTGCCGGCCATGATCTACGTCTCGGAGATCTCGCACACGACCGCGGACGCGGCGTACTGCATCGCCGGCGGGCTCTACCCACGGTCGAAGGCGCGCACCGCGCTGGTCTACGACGAGGTGGGCGCCGAGCCGGTCACCGCCGCGGTCGAGCTCGACCCGGCCGAGGCGATCGACTACTACGGCACCCTGCGTCTCGACGATCCCCGGCGCCTGCGGATCGGCAGCACCGTCGTGTACGCCTTCCGTGCGCAGGTGTTCGTCAGCAAGTGTTTCGTCGCCGTCGTCAGCGGGATCGGGTCCCAGCCGGTCGTCGAAGGCATCTTCACCAGCACTGGATTCCGTCTCGGGGAGGACCTCCTCCCGGTCGGCGGACTTGACGGAAGGACCGCGCCGTGACTGCCACGCGCACCGTGACCATCGCCGACCCCCAGGGCCTGCACGCCCGCCCGGCAGCGGACTTCGTGACCGCGTCGCGCGACTTCGAATGCGACCTGGAGATCCAGGTCGGGGACAAGTCGGGCAACTGCAAGAGCCTGCTGTCGGTGCTCAAGCTCGGTATCGCGCACGGCACGCTCGTCACCCTCCAGGCGACGGGCGCCGACGAGGAACGCGCCGTCACCGAGCTGGCCGAGCTGCTCGGCCACCAGGTCCAGGGCACGTCGTCGCCGTGATACTCCAGGGCATCCCGGCCTCGGGCGGTTGCGCACTCGGCCCGGTCGTCATGCTGGAGCCCGCGGGCGCCGACGTGGACGTCACCGCCAGGAGCACGCGCCCGGTCCCGGAGTCGCTGGACCGGCTCACCGCGGCGGTGGCGGCGAGCCGCGACGACATCGTCGCGATCGCCGCGACGGCCCGGGAGCGGATCGGTGCGGAGAACTCCGCGATCGTCGAGGCCCAGCTGCTGGTGCTCGACGACCCCGAGTGGCTCGAACCCGTGGTGGCGGCGATCCGTGGCGGCGCCACCCCTGAGGGCGCCGTGTGGGCGGTCAGCCAGGAGGTGGCCGGGCTGCTGGCAGCGCTCGACGACCCGTACCTCGCCGAGCGGTCGGCCGACGTCCTCGACGTCGGGCAGCGCGTGGTGGGGCACCTGACCAACCGGCGCCGGGCTCCCGTGCTCGCCGGCCTCGAGGGCGACGTCATCATCGGCGCCTACGAGCTCACCCCGACCGACACCCTCGCCCTCGACCTGGAGGTCGTGCGCGGGATCGTCACCGAGGTGGGGTCCCGCACCGCGCACGCCGCGATCATCGCCCGCCAGCTCGGCATCCCCGCCGTGGTGGGGGCGAGCGGGCTGCTCGACGCCGTGTGCTCGGGCGATGTCGTGCTCGTCGACGGGGACCAGGGCACCTGCACGCTCGACCCCGGCGACGCCGAGGTGGCCCGGGCGCGCTCGGTGGCCGCGGCGCGCGCCAGCCAGGCCGTGATCGTCGAGCGGGTCGCCACCAGCGACGGCATCGAGGTCGTGGTGCTGGCCAACGCCGGGAGCATCCTCGACGTCGAGCGCGCGGTCGGCTGGGGCGCGGACGGGATCGGGCTGTTCCGCACCGAGTTCTTGTTCATGCAGTCCCAGGCGCCCCCCGACGAGGAGGAGCAGGCGGCATACTACGCCGCGGTGGCCCAGGCCGCCCAGGGCCGACCGGTGACGTTCCGGACCCTCGACATCGGGGGCGACAAGCCGGTGCCGGGGCTGCACGTGGAGGCCGAGGCCAACCCGTTCCTCGGGGTCCGGGGCGTGCGGCTCACCCTCGCCGACCACGACCTGTTCGCGGCCCAGCTGCGGGCGCTCGCGCGCACCGCGGCGGCGTACCCCGAGATCAGCGTGATGGTGCCGATGGTCTCCGGGCTCGAGGAGCTCGACGAGGTCCGCGCACTGCTGGCCGAGTGTGCCGGCGAGACCGCGTTCCGGTTCGGCACGATGATCGAGGTGCCCAGCGCGGCGGTGCTCGCCGCCGAGGTCGCGGACGAGGTGGACTTCCTCAGCGTCGGCACCAACGACCTGACGGCCTACGTCCTGGCGGCCGACCGGGGCAACACCCGGCTGGACTACCTCTACGACGAGTTCCACCCCGCGGTCCTGCGCACCCTCCGCCTGATCCGCGCCGGCGCGGGTGCCACGCCGGTGAGCATCTGCGGCGAGCTCGCCGGCGACCCGCGCGCGCTCGCTCTGCTGGTGGGGCTCGGCTACCACCGGTTGAGCGTGTCCGGGCCGCTGGTGCCGGTGGTCAAGGAGCGGGTCCGCGAGCTCGAGGCCGCCGGCACGGCCGACGGGGTGGCGGCGGTGCTGTCCGCACGGCGTCGCGCGGACGTCTCCGCGGCGCTGGACCTGCTCACGCCCCGGGGCTGACACCCGGAGGTCCCGTGGCCGGGTGGGCCTCGGTGGCCTCTCGGCCGCCAGCGCCCACACAGCGCGGTGGACTTCCTGACATCCTGTTTCCCCATGAGCACCGAGGCGTCAGCCGAGCGAGACCTGTTGCTCCACCGATTGGGTGACCAGCATCGCCACGTCCTCGACCAGGTCGAGGGTCTCAGCGACGGCCAGCTGCGCCAGCCTGTCTTGCCGTCCGGGTGGTCGTGTCTCGGGCTGCTGCGTCACCTCACGCTGTCTGATGAGCGCTACTGGTTCGGAGTCGTGATGGCCGGTGAGCCCCTGGACTTCTGGCCGGAGGGCATCAACGCCGACTGGCTCGTCCATGACGACGAACCCCCGGCGTCGATCGTCTCAGCCTACCGCGCCGCCATCGAACATGCCGACGCGATCATCGCTGACCTCTCCCTCGATGCGCCGCCCGCCCGGCACGAGGACTGGTGGGCCGAGTCCGGGCAGTCCTTCCCGGATCTGCGTACGGTCCTGGTGCACGTCCTGGTCGAGACCGCCACCCACGCCGGCCACCTCGACGTCGTGCGAGAGCTCCTCGACGGCAAGCAGTACCTGTCGATCTGACGTCGAGTCAGGACGCGCAGATCGCTTCCGGAGCTCGCTGGTCAGTCGGGAGGCGACGCGATGACGGCTTCGGCGGACTCGGTGCGGTCCAGACACTCGACGACCGTGTCGACATCCAGGCCGTCCGAGCCGTAGAGGTCGGTCGTCCAGGAGTGGCCGCCTCCGGGCCGCCGTGCGGTTCGCAGGAGGTGCTGAGGTCGATGTGCTGCTGGTCGTGACGAGCGAGGTGCGACAGAAGCGCGGCCGGTGCGCCTCGTTCTGTCACCACCGCAGGAGAAACCTCGGACATCTCCGGACAGGCGTGGCGAACGGGGCGTTGCCGTGCCCGTCAGGTGGCGGAGCCGACCTCGAAGAGCAGAGCAGCGCCCTCGAGCCCACGGCGGAGCTCCTCGACGGCGAGGACGCCGGCGCGCTCGACGGCCTCGACCGTGGACGCGCCGCAGTGCGGCGTGAGGATCACGTTCGGGAGGTCGCGCAGCGGACTGGCGGCGTCCAGCGGCTCCTCCTCGAAGCTGTCGAGGGCGGCCGCGTGCAGGGGACCCTGGGCCAGCGCGACGGCGAGTGCGTCCTCGTCGACGATGCCGCCGCGGGCCGTGTTGACCAGGATGCTCGACGGCCGCATCCGGCCGAGCACCTCGGCGCCGAACAGGTGCCGGGTGGTCTCGGTCAGCGGGGCATGGATCGAGATGACGTCCGAGCGTGCGACCAGCTCGTCGAAGGCGACCATCGAGACGTCGGTCTGCACGGCCACCGGGTCGTGCCCGATGACCTCCATGCCGAGCGCCCTCGCGCGGACCGCCACCTCCTGGCCGATCCGGCCGATGCCCACCAGGCCGAGGGTCCGGCCGGCGAGCTCGAGCGCGGTCGGGCGCGACCACGAGCCAGCGCGCACCGACCGGTCGAGGCTCGGGATGCCGCGGGCCGCGGCCAGCATCAGGCCGACGGTGAGCTCGGCGACCGACGTGGTGGTGGCGCCGAGCGTCCGGGTCACCCGGATGCCCTCGGTACGCGCGGCGTCGAGGTCGACGTTGTCGACCCCGATCCCGAAGCGCACCAGGACCCGGAGGCCGGTGCCCACGAGCGCCTGCGACGACGCCTCGTCGACGCCGAGGATGGCGCCGTCGCACCCGTCGAGCAGCTCCCGCAGCTCGGCCGCGGTCAGCGGCCGCTCCTGGGTCGGGTAGCGCACGTCGTAGCCGGCGTCGTGGAGCAGCTCCTGGTGCCGACCGGGGGTCTGGCGGAAGCCCCGCGGGGTCACCGCGACGGTGGTCACGCGCGGCGGTAACGCGGGTTCGCGACGATCTCCGGGCCGCGCTCGCCCTCGACCACGATGACGGGGAAGCCCTGCTCGGCGATGGTGGCGTAGTCGTAGCCCGCGTCGCCGATGTAGACCGCGTAGAACACCAGCGGCTCGTCGCCGGTGTTCACCGAGCGGTGGGCCCAGTGGCCGGGCACGTAGTTCACGATGCCCGGGCGCATCTCCTTGGTCTCGGTGGTGCCGTCCTCGAGCGCCATCACCAGCAGGCCCTGGCCGGACAGCGTCAGGTAGATCTCGGCGCGGTCGCGGGTGGCGTGGAAGTGACCCTTGGTCATGAAGTACTCGTCGCCGACCTTGCCCGGCTGGAGCACCGTGGTCGAGGAGAGGAGGTTGTTGTTCGTCGCCGGGACCCGGATCTCGTGCACGCTGTACATGTCGCCGTCGGCCGGGGTCGCCGTCTCGACGTCGCTGAGGAAGTAGCCCGCCAGATCGGCGAGACCGCGCCGCAGGACGACCGGGTCGGGCGTCAGGTCACCGGACTCGAAGTCGATGTACACCGTGAAGGGCACCAGGGCGCCCTCGGGCAGGTCGGTCGTGGTCATGGGTCACCCTCCTGGGTGGTCGGTCAGGCGGACGCGGCGGCGGAGCGGAACTCCGGGTCGGCCAGGGCGGCACGCAGGATGCGGAGCACGGTCTCGGCTCCGCCACGCATCGGGTTGACGCGTACGGCGTACCGCTCCAGGCCGGGAGCGGACTTCAGGAACGTGCTGGTCAGGTAGGTGAAGAGCGGCAGGAACTCGAACTGCGCCTCCTCGCCCACCGACTGGCTGGGTGACCCGTTGCGCCAGGCCGAGCGCAGGAACTCCTCGGCCACGGGACGGTCGAAGAGCAAAACGGCGCACCGGATCCCCGGCTGCGCGGCGTAGGCGCCGGCGAGGAACGGGTAGTCCTCGCTGCCGACGCCTTCGGTCACCGCCTGGGCGACGTCCAGCACCGTCTGGTTCTGGACTGCCAGCGCGACCGGCGCGAACACCAGTGCGCGCAGGGCTGCCATCGCGTGCGGACCCTGGATCTGGCAGCCGGCCGAGGACAGGTCGCGGCGGATCTGCCCGACCGAATCGCGGTCGGCGAGCACCGCACCGATCGGGTGGGGGGAGAGCAGCTTGAACAGCGACAGCGCCGAGGCGTCTGCCCCCATCTGGACCCCGATCCGCGGCGAGCGCATCACTGCGTAGTTGTCGTCGACGAGGATGCGTACGTCGTTCCCGCACACCGACCGCACCAGGTCGATGACCCGGGCGACGTCGTGGCTGTCCCCCAGCCGCTGCGGGACGTGCTGGAGGTAGACCGATGCGGGGCGGTGCTCGCGCAGGTAGGCCTCGAGGCCCGCGGCGTCGTCGAAGCTGGAGTAGTCGACGGTGAGTCCCATGTGCCGCATCGCCGGCAGCGTGGTCTTGTAGGGGTGCGCCTCGTGCACGACGATCCGCGAGCCGGGCTCGACCAGACCGTTGAGCATCGCGCGGATGGACCCGGTCCCGGCGCCGTGGATCAGCACGGCGTCCTCGGCGTCGAAGAACCGCGCGAGGACCTCCTCGACCCGCGCGGTCGCCCGGGGCCGTCCGCCGCCGCCGAACCCGACCGTGGCGAGCTCGCGGACCTGGCCGTAGTCCTCGACGAAGACCACGTCGGACCCCATCACCTGCTGAGCGACGTCGACCAAGCGGTGCTGGAGCCGCACCGCGTCCTCCAGGGAGATGTGCTCGCGCACGACAGTCCCCGTGAGGTCGCGGGCGAAGCCGTCCACCAGCTCACCGCGATCGGTCGGGTCAGAGCTCACCGAGCACCTCGTCGATCGCGCGGCAGGTCGCCTCGACCATGTCCTCGCCGTCCTGCTGGGTGGTGACCAGAGCCGGGAACAGCGTGATCACGTCGCCGGTCGCACGGAGCATGAAGTCCTGCTCCATGGCGCGGTTCATGATCCGGCGCCCGACGCCCAGGTCCTTGGCGAAGGGGGCCTTGGTGGCGGCGTCCTGGACCAGCTCGATCCCGATGAGGAAGCCCTTGCCCCGCACCTCGCCGACGTTCGGGTGTCCCTCGTAGCGGGAGCGGAAGGCCTCGATCATCCACTCGCCGACCTGCGCGGTGGACTCGAGGAGGTTCTCCTTCTCGATCGCGTCGAGCACCGCCAGGCCCGCGGCGCAGGCCGTCGGGTGCGCGGCGTAGGTGTGCCCGGAGACCTTGGCCTGGGTCGAGGCGCCGTCGCCGTAGATGATCTCCATGACCCGGCCGGTGGCGATGGCGGCGCCGAGCGGCACGTAGCCACCGGTGATGCCCTTGGACGAGGTCACGATGTCCGGGGTGACACCGAAGTGCTCGAAGCCGAACCAGCGACCGGTGCGGCCCACGCCGATGAACACCTCGTCGTCGATCCAGAGGATGTCGTAGCGGTCGCAGATCTCGCGGAGCCGGCGCAGGTAGTTGGCCGGCGGCACCAGGACCAGGGCGGCCGGGATGGCCTCGGCGAGGATGCCCGCGATCGTCTCGGGGCCCTCGGCCAGGATGGTGGCCTCGATCGCGTCGGCGCAGGCGTCGCCGTACTCCTCCTCGGTCATCCCGTCGGGACGGCGGTAGGGGTAGCAGGCGTCCAGCTCGACGAAGCCCGGCGCCAGGGGGGCGAACCAGGTGCGGAACTCCTGATTGTCGCTCGCGCTCGCGCCGACCAGCGTGGTGCCGTGGTAGCCCGTCTTGCGGTAGAGGAACTTGGTGCGCTCGGGGTTGCCCTTCGCGCGGTGGTAGCTCTTGGCCAGCTGGGTCGCGCTCTCGACGGCCTCGGATCCGGAGGAAACGAAGAAGCTGGTCTGGAGGTCCGCGTCGGTCAGCCCCGCGATCCGGCGGCCGAGCTCGATGGACGGCTCGTTGATGAAGGTGCGCAGCGAGACCCAGTGCAGGGTCGTCATCTGGGCGTGGACCGCGTCGGCGACGTCGACGCGGCCGTGTCCGAGTGTCGCGGCGGCGGAGCCGCCCGACAGCCCGTCAAGATAGGTCCGCCCATCGGCGTCCGTGACCCGGACGCCGCTCGCCGAGACCGCCAGCGGGCCTCGTTCGGCTCGGGTCGCGGCCGCCGTCACCCCATGGCGCCACACATAGCGGATGCAATCCTCGACCAAGTCGGCGTTCGGTCGATCTGATCCTTCATTTTTGTTGACCACAGACACTTGACCTTCTCGTGAGTCGTCGTAACATCATTACCACCCTAAGCCTGCGCGAACGGGGCTGACAACCGGAGTCTCGGAAACGACCGCCGCCGACATCCGTCGGTGCCGCCTGGAAAGAGGAGCTCGTGAGCGGGACGACCATCACCGTGGTGCCCGGCCGGAACATGGCCGCCGAGATGGTCGAGCAGCCCGACCGCGTACGCGCCGCCTTCGGCGGTGTGCAGGCGCGGACGGAGGCCCTCGCGCCGCTGCTCGGGTCCGCTCGGCAGGTGATCCTCCTGGGTCGCGGCTCGTCGCGCTCGGCGTCGACGTACGCCGCCGAGGCCTTTCGCTCCATCGCCGGGCTGCCTGCCGCCGTCGTCTCGCCCGCGCACCTGGCCTGGTCCACCTCCGGAGCGCTGCACGGCGCGCTGGTCGTGGCGGTGTCCCAGTCCGGGGAGAGCACCGAGATCCTGGCCGCGTCGCGGGCCGCCCTCGAGCGTGGTGCCGACCTGGTGGTCGTGACCAACTCCGAGAACTCCGCGCTCGGCGGACTGGTCGACGACGCTCGCCGGCTGCTCTTCCACGCCGGTCGTGAGGTCGCGGTGCCGGCGACGAAGAGCTTCACCACCTCGCTCGCGTGCCTGCTCGGCCTCGCCGCGGCGGGGCAGCCCGAACTGCTCCGTGAGGCGGCGACCGCGGTCCCGGACCTGATGGCCGCGGTGCTCGAGGACGAGACGACCAGGATCGACGTGTCCGCCGCCTCCGACTTCGTCTGCGCGGGTGAGGGCTACGCCGAGGCGGTCGGCGAGGAGGGCGCGATCAAGCTGCGCGAGACCCTGAGCCGTCCGGTCGCGTCGTTCGAGACCAGCGAGTTCCTGCACGGCAGCGTCAACTCGGTCACGGCCGGTACGGCGGTGCTGTTGACCGCCTCCGACGATGTCGGTGTCCACCTGTGCGAGGAGGCCGCACGCGAAGCCGCCCGCCGCGGTGCCCGGACCGTCACCATCAACGCGGCGCCGTCCACGGGCGCCGACCAGCACGTCCGCCTCCCCGCGACTCCGTCGCACTGGGCGCCGTTCCTCGCGGTGCTCCCCCTCCAGCGCGCGGCCCACGACGCCGCGATCGCCCGGGGCCTCGACCCGGACACCCCTGCCGGGCTCAGCAAGGTGACCCGTATCGAGACCGCGGGTGACTCGTGAGATCCCCGCGTCTCGACCCCCCAGCGTCGGCTGTCCCGCCCGCGCTCCACGACGCCCCGGTGAGCCGGGTCGTCATTCTCCAGGGAGATCGCTGATGACAACGGCCCAACCACTCGTCGACCTGCGCGACATCACCGTGAGCTTCGGTGCTGTCAAGGCGCTGCGCGGCGTGAGCTTCGACCTCAGGCCCGGTGAGGTGCATGCGCTGCTCGGCCAGAACGGCGCCGGCAAGTCGACCCTCATCAAGGTCCTCTCCGGAGTGAACCAGCGCGATGGCGGCACGGTCCTGGTGCACGGGAAGGAGACGAACTTCAAGTCCGCCCAGGACTCCCGCGACAGCGGGATCGCGATGGTCTACCAGGACCTGAGCCTGGTGCCCTCGATGTCGGTGGCCTCCAACCTCTTCCTGGGGAGGGAGCCGCACGGCGGGACGAGGCTCGTGCGCAACCGGTCCATCGTGCACGCGGCCCAGAAGTACCTGACCGAGCAGGGCTTCCCGATCAAGGCCAGCGCCCGGGTCGGCGCGCTGCCGTTCGCCTACCGCCAGCTCACCGAGATCGCGAAGGCGCTGATGGGCGACATCCGGATCCTCGTCCTCGACGAGCCCACGTCGGCGCTGTCGGCCGGTGAGGAGGAGATCCTCTTCAAGACCGTCGCGGACGTCACCGAGCGGGGCGTCGGCGTCATCTACGTGACCCACCGGCTCCACGAGGTGTTCCGGATCAGCGACCGCGTGTCGGTCCTGCGCGACGGGCTCAACGTCGGCACCCACAACACCTCCGACATCACGATGGACAAGCTGGTCAGCGAGATCGTCGGTCCCGGGCACGAACGGATGGCCCAGGCGACGCTCAGCGTGGAGGAGGGCGACCGCCGCAGCGCGTTCCGCGACGAGTCCAGCGAGTCCTCGACCCACGCGCCGGTCATCGAGCTGCGCGGTGTCACGAACGCGCGCCTCAAGGGCGTGGACCTCAAGGTGCGCCCCGGAGAGATCCTCGGGCTGGCCGGGATGGTGGGCAGCGGACGCACCGAGATCCTCGAGACGATGTTCGGTCTGCGCCGGGCCGACGAGGGTGAGGTGCTCTTCGAGGGCAAGCCGGTGCGCTGGGGCAGCCCGCACCAGGCGATCGCCGCCGGCGTCGCGCTGGTGCCCGAGGACCGGCACGAGCAGGGCCTGGTCCTCGCCGACACCATCGCTGCCAACATCGCGATGCCCCGGCTGCCGCAGCTGACCCGGGCGGGGGCCTTCACCAAGGGCGAGGCGAACAGGCGGGCGAAGAAGGCCGTGTCCGACCTCAACGTCCGTGCGCCCGGCATCCAGACGAAGCTGCAGAACCTCTCGGGCGGGAACCAGCAGAAGGTGGTCTTCGGCAAGTGGCTGACGCCCGAGCCCAAGCTCCTCCTGCTCGACGAGCCGAGCGTCGGCGTCGACGTCGGCGCCCGCGACGAGATCTACGGGATCATCCGTGGCTTCGCCCGGAACGGCTGCGCCGTCGTGGTCGTCTCCTCGGAGCTCGTCGAGCTCCAGCTTCTCTGCGACACCCTGGCCGTCATCCACGACGGTCGCGTCACCACCCGCGTCCACACGTCCGAAGTCGAGGGCGAAGAGCGCCTCCACCACCTTGTACAGGAGCCCGCACGATGAGCACTGCCACCACGCCTGCCCCCGCAGCCGCCTCCGAGAGCCGGCGCAATCTCGCCCGCGACCTGTTCTCCAGCGACCGCCCCTACGGCGTTCTGCTCGCACTGATCGCGCTCGTCGTGTTCTTCTCGATCAAGTCCGACGTCTTCTTCACCAGTGCGAACCTGCAGAACATCGGCCGCCAGACGACGCTGGTCACGATCATGGCCGTCGGCATGACCTTCGTCATCATCGCGGCGGAGATCGACCTGTCGGTGGCCTCGATCCTCAAGCTGTCCTGTGTCTCGGCCGCGCTGTTCATGAACGACTTCTCCAACAACTGGTTCCTCGGAGCCATGGTCGGCGTCGCCGTGGGCGCGTTCATCGGCCTGGTCAACGGCCTGCTCACCACCAAACTCGGGATCCCGAGCTTCTTGGTGACACTCGGCATGTTGGGCGTCGCGAAGGGAATCGCGTTCGTCGTCACCGACACCGCGCCCGTGCTCGTGGACAGCCGCCCGTTCTGGGCCGTCTTCTACGAGGGGTCGATCGCCGGGATCCCGGTCCCGATCCTGTGGACGATCGTCGCGCTGCTCATCGGCGGTGTCCTGCTGCACTTCTCGACCTTCGGCCGCAAGGTGTACGCCACCGGCGGCAACGCGACCGCCGCCCGCTACAGCGGCATCAACACCGACCGCACCAAGATCCTCTGCTTCGTGTTCACCGGCGTGCTCGCCGGTCTCGCGTCGCTGATCTTCACCGCCCAGGGCCACGCCGCCCGTCCCGACTTCGCCGACGGCCTCGAGCTCGACGTCATCGCCGCGGTCATCCTCGGCGGCACCAGCCTCTTCGGCGGCCGGGGCTCGATCATCGGCACGCTCATCGGCTCGTTGATCATCGGCGTGCTCAACAACGGCCTCGTGCTCATCGGGGTCAGCTCGTCGTGGCAGATCGCCGTGAAGGGCTTCATCATCATCCTCGCCGTCGCGCTCTCCAAGAGGCGCTGACCCGAGGATCCGAGCAGCCGGGGCGGGCGGTGCCGTACGCAAGGCCGCCCGCCCCGGCATCCACCCCCCACCTCGACCACGACCAGGGAGAACTCCGTGAGCGCTCGCCTCGCAGGCAAGACCGCCATCGTCACCGGTGGCGGCCGCCAGATCGGCTTCGCGATCGCCGCGCGCTTCGCGGCCGAGGGAGCGAGCGTCGTGCTCGCCCAGCGCAGTGAGGCCGAGGGTCGCGAGGCCGAGGCGGCGATCGTGTCCGCCGGTGGCCGGGCCACCGCGGTCCGGTGCGACGTCGCGGACGAGCAGTCGGTGGCGGCGGCGATGGAGCGCACCGTGGAGCTCTACGGCGGCGTCGACATCCTGGTGAACAACGCCGGCACCGGGGTCGCCGAGGACATCACGGAGCTCTCCTGGGAGGACTACCGCAGGGTCGTCGACATCAACGTGGGGGGCGTGCTGCTGGCCACGAAGTACGCCGCGCGCGCGATGAAGGCCGACGGCCGGCGGGGGAGCATCATCAACATCTCCTCCATCCAGGGCGTGCTGCCCCTGAAGCAGTCGGCGGTCTACGCGGGCTCCAAGGGCGCGGTCAACCTCATCACCCAGCAGACCGCCGCGGACCTCGGGCCGTTCGGCATCCGGGTCAACGCGATCGCGCCGGGCTACATCGACAACGAGATGATGCACGGCTACCACGACCTGGTCAGCGAGACGCCCGGCTCCGCGATCGCCGCGGCCCGCCGCTCGATCGTGCTGGGCCGGCTGGGGACGCCGGAGGACATCGCGAACACCGCGCTGTTCTTCGCCTCCGAGGAGTCGTCCTACGTGACCGGCACCCTGCTGCTGGTCGACGGCGGCTCGCAGTCCCACGGCGCCATCGCGTGACCATGGGCGAGACGACGACGGGCCCCGACTTCCCGACGCTGTTCTCCCCGCTGCGCATCCGCGGGGTCGAGGTGCGCAACCGCGTGGTCTTCCAGCCGCACTTCAACGCCCTCGGCGACGTGCACGGCATGCCGACCGAGGACCTCACGGCGTACCTCGAGGAGCGCGCGTGGGGCGGAGCCGGGCTGATCGTGGACGGCTCGATGGCGACCATGCCGGAGGGCCAGATGTCGCGGAAGTACCTCGCGGCCTGGGACCCGCGCGCGGTGCCGCTGAACCGGCGTACGACGGACGCGGTGCACGCGCACGGCGCCACGATCTTCGCCCAGCTCAACCACGGCGGGCACACCTCGCTGGAGCACCCGCCGCCGGTGCTGTGGGCGCCCACGCAGATGCCGGAGCCCTCCAGCCCGCACACGACGCGGGCCATGGACCGCGGCGACATGGTGCGCGCGATCGAGGGGTTCGCCGTCTCGACCCGCAACCTGGTCGCGGCCGGCTACGACGGCGTGGAGATCAAGATCGCCCACGACGGGCTGCTGCGCAGCTTCGCCTCGCCGTTCTTCAACCGCCGCACCGATGCCTACGGCGGGAGCTTCGAGAACAGGATGCGCTTCCCGCTCGAGTGCGTGGCGGCGGTGCGCGAGAACCTGCCCGAGGACCTGCCGCTCGGGATCCGGATCTGCCTGCACGAGTACACCCCGTTCGGCTACGAGCTCGACTACGGGCTGCGGATGGCCGAGCACCTGGAGGCCAGCGGGCTGGTCGACTACTTCAACTGCGACGCCGGGTCCTTCTCCAGCTTCTGGATGGAGATCCCGCCGGCGGCGGTCGCGCAGGGCTACTTCCGACCGCTCAACCAGGCGCTGAAGAAGCAGTCCGACCTGCCGATCGTCGCCTTCGGCCGGATCAAGGACGGCGGCCTCGCCGAGCACATGCTCGCGACGGGGGAGGCCGACCTGGTCGGCATGGCGCGCCAGCTGATCGCCGATCCGGAGACACCCCGCAAGCTCGCGGAGGGCCGGGCCGTCGAGGTCCGCGCCTGCATCGGGTGCAACGACGGCTGCCTGCACGCGGTCGCGCAGGAGAAGCCGATCCGGTGCGTGCAGAACCCCGCCGCCGGCCAGGAGCTGCTCTGGAGCGAGCGGCTGCTCGTCCGCGCCGCCGAGCCCCGCACGGTCGTCGTCATCGGCGGCGGCCCCGCCGGCCTCAAGGTCGCCGAGATCGCCGCGCGCCGGGGACACCGCGTCACGCTGTTCGAGCGCTCCGAGCACCTCGGCGGGCAGCTGCGCCTGGCCGCCCGCCAGCCGCACCACGAGGAGGTCGCCGAGGTCACGCACTACCTCGAGGCCGCCGTACGCCGCCTGGGCGTCGAGCTGTGGACCGGGGTCGAGGCCACCGCCGACGACCTGCTCGAGCTCGAGCCCGACGTGGTCGTGGTGGCCACCGGCTCGCAGCCCAACCTCCCGCCGGAGCACCGCCAGTCCCACACCGATCCGGACGCCGGCGCCCTCGCCCGGGCCCGGGGCCTCCAGGTGCTGCCGGAGGTGCCCGGTCTGGAGCTCGGCTGCGTCTACTCCGTCGACGAGGTGCTCGGCGGCGCCGAGCTCCCGGGCGACCGGGTGCTGGTCGTCGACGGCCAGGGGCACTGGGAGGCCGCCGGCACGGCGGAGTTCCTCGCCGATGCCGGCAAGCAGGTCACGGTGATCTCGAGCCGTCCGGTCGTGGCCGGCGAGCTGGAGGGCACCAACATCGCGATGTTCCTCCAGCGCGTGGCGGCCAAGGGCATCGCGCTGCGACCGCTCACCACGCTGCTGCGCATCGAGCCCGGCCGCGCGCGGGTCGTCGACGGCGTCACCGGGGTCGAGCAGTGGCTCGACGTCGACGTCGTGGTGCCGGTGCACTCCCGCCGCTCCCGCGAGGACCTCTACCACCGCCTGTGCGACCTGGTCGCGGAGAGTGACCGCGAGGTCCGGGTCGAGAGGATCGGCGACGCGTCGGCTGCTCGCCTGATCCAGACGGTGCTGCTCGAGGCGCACCAGGTCGCGGTGACGGTGTGACCCGATGAGGACCGTCGTGTGCGTGAAGCCGGTGCCGATGGCGCTCGCCCTCGACGCCGACAGCGGTCGCCTCGACCGCTCCGGCGGGTCGCTCCTCACCGGGGTGGACGAGAGCGCGGTCGAGAGCGCGTTGCGCGTGCGCGACGAGTGCGGCGGCGAGGTCGTCGTCCTCGCGATGGTGCCCGAGGCCGCAGCGGAGGCGCTGCGGCCCGCGCTCGCGATGGGTGCGGACCGTGCGGTGGTCGTCACCGGCGCGGCGCTCGAGGGCGCCGACCTGCTGGTCACCAGCGAGGTGCTCGCCGCGGCGGTACGCCGGCTCGAGGCCGATCTCGTGATCCTCGGCGCGTCCAGCGGCGACGGCGCCGGTGCGCTGCTGTGGTCGGCACTCGGGGAGCGGCTCGGGCTGCCGGTGCTCTCGCGCGCCGTCGAGGTGACCGTGGCCGGCGGGCGCCTGAGCGCCACCCGCCAGACCGAGACCGGCGTCCACGCCGCCGAGACCTCGCTCCCCGCCGTGCTCGCGCTGTCGGGCGAGGTGTGCCTGCCGCGCTACCCGACCTTCCGCGACGTGATCGCCGCCAAGAAGAAGACGGTGGAGGTCCTCACCCCGGAGTCGCTCGGCCTCGCCGGTGCCGACCTCGGTACGTCGGGCTCACGCACCCGCGTCCTGGCCGCCGCTCCCGCCCCGGCGCGCGGGCCGGCGGAGCTCGTCGAGGACGACGGCCACGCGCACGAGCGGGTCGTGGACTTCCTGGTGGAGAGGAGGCTGGTGTGAGCCGTCGTGCGCTCGTGGTCGTCGAGCCACGGTCCGGGCGCGTGCCCGCGGGCCAGCTGGGCGTGTTGTCCGCCGCCGCCCGGGTGTGCGACGCGGTCGAGGTGCTGCTGCCGGTGGCCGACGGAGACCCCGTCGACGAGCTGGCCGGCGAGCTGGCGAGGCACGGCGCGGGCGCCGTACGGGTCGTGACCGGGCTGCCCGCCACCAGCGCGCCCCGCGTCGCCGTCGTCGCCGCCCTGCACGCCGAGGAGCCCTACGACCTGGTCGCCTTCGAGAACTCCTCGTTGTCGGCCGACGTCGCCGGTGCCCTCGCGGTCCGGCTCGGCGCCGGCGTCTGCTGGGACCTCTCCGGCCTCGACGACGTCGACGGCGAGCTGGTCGGCCGACGCCTCGCCCTGGCGGACTCCACGTCCGTGGACGTGGGCTGGGTCGGCGGCCCCGCCATCGCGATCTTCCGCACCGCGGCGCTCGACGCCGTGCAGCACCCGGCCGGCGACGCGCCCCGGGTGGTGCCGGTCCAGGTGCCCGCCGCGACCGGGCCGGAGGTGAGGCTCGACGAGTCGCCGGGCGGCGCCGACGTCGTGCGGTCGGGCCTGGACACCGCCGACATCGTGGTCGCCGGCGGCCGCGGTCTCGGCAGCCAGGACAACATCGCCCTCCTCGAGGAGCTCGCCTCGGTGCTGGGTGGTGTCGTGGGCGTGAGCATGCCGGTGGTCGACCGCGGCTGGTACCCCTACGCCCACCAGGTCGGCCAGACCGGCCGCACCGTGCGCCCGCGCCTCTACCTCGCCTGCGGCATCTCCGGCGCCGTGCAGCACCGGGTCGGCATGTCCCGCTCGGGCACCGTCATCGCGATCAACACCGACCCCCAGGCGCCGATCTTCGACCTGTGCGACCTCGGCGTGGTCGGCGACCTGACCGAGGTCGTCCCCCGCATCACCGCGTTGCTCCGCGAGCGGTCCTGACGCCGGCGACCTCGACCGACGTCAGCCGACGGGCACCCAGCACTCGCCGGCGACGGAGTCGAGCACGGCCTGGGTGATCCGGGCCGCACGCACCCCGTCGGCGAAGCTGGGCATCCCCTCGGGCACCTCCTCGGTCCCCGAGGCGCCAACGGCCTGGTAGACGTCGCCGACCAGGGCGTTGAAGCAGTCCTGGTAGCCCTGGGGGTGCCCCGGCGGGAGCGGGGTGAGCAGCGCGGAGCCGGTCCGGTGCACGGTGACCCCGCGTGGCACGACGGACGCGTGTGAGCGGCTGCCGACCCACAGGGTCTCGGGCAGCTCCTGGTCGAAGGAGAGCGACTGGTCCGCGCCGTCGAGGGAGAACCACAACCGGTTCTTCCGGCCGGGGGAGACCTGGCTGACCACGACCGACCCGACGGCCCCGAGATCGGTTTCGAACTGCACGGTGGCGATGTCCTCGGTGGTCACCTCGACGGTCGACTCGCGGCTGTTGATCGCGGTCTTGCGCTGCGCGGACAGGCGGGTGATCCGGTGGCCGGAGACGAACTCGACCAGGTCGCACCAGTGCACGCCGATGTCCGCGAAGGCCCGCGACGCGCCGCCGACCGCGGCGTCCACCCGCCAGTTGACGTCGGCGCTGGTGGAGAGCCAGTCCTGCAGGTAGCTGCCGTGCAGCAGCCACAGCTGCCCGACGTCGCCGCTGCGCACCCGGGCCCGCGCCTCGAGCGCGGACTGGTAGTAGCGGTAGACGAACGGTACGGCGGTGACCGCACCGTGCTCGGCCGCCAGGGCGGCGAGCTCCACGGCGTCGTTCAGCGTGGTCGCCAGCGGCTTCTCGCAGACGACCGCCTTGCCGGCCTCGAGGGCCAGCCGGGCGAGCGGTGCGTGCAGGTTGTTCGGCGTGCAGATGTGGACGACGTCGACATCGTCGGAGGCGATCAGCCCCTCCGCGGACTCGGCCGCGAACCGGGCGCCGAGCCTCCGCGCGCCCTCCTCGGCCGCCTCCTGGCTGTGGTCGGCGACGGCGACGAGGTCACCGCCGGCGGCCCGGACCGCGTGCGCGTGGACACTGCCGATGAACCCCGCGCCGATGATGCCGGACCGGACGCGGTCATTCATCGATCGTGATCCAGCTCCCGGACGCGGACGACTCCATGATCGCGTCGGCGATCAGCGAGATCCGCCAGCCGTCGTGGAAGTTCGGCGACGCCTCGGTGCCCTCGACGATGCAGCGGAAGAGGTCGTAGGCCTCGATGATCTTGGTCTCGCCGTAGCCGATGCCGAGAGCCGGGATCGGCCAGAGCCCCTCGCCGTACGGGTGCGCCGGGCCGGTGTAGACCGTGCGGAAGCCGCGCCGGTCGCCCGGGTCGCTGGCGAAGAAGACCTGCAGCTCGTCGCGCCGCTCGTAGTTGAAGTAGATCGACCCCTCGGTGCCGTGCACCTCGACGGTGATGAAGTTGTTGCGGCCGTAGCCGTTGCGGGTCGCCTCGATCGAGCCGACGGCGCCGTTGGCGAACTTCAGCATCGTCATCATCTCGTCGTCGACGTCGACGGGCCCGAGCTCGCCGCCGGAGCGCGAGGTCCCGAGCGCGTCGCGGCCGCCGCTCTGCTGGGGGCGCTCGGCGATGATGGTCCGCGCCAGCCCGTTGACGGCGCTGATCTCGCCGGCGAGGTAGCGGGCCAGGTCGACGACGTGCGTGCCGATGTCGCCGATCGCGCCCGAGCCGGCGATGTCCTTCTGGAAGCGCCAGGACAGCGGCGACTGCGGGTCTGCGCTCCAGTCCTGGAGGTAGGTGCCGCGGAAGTTGACGATCTCCCCGATGGCGCCCTCCTCGATGTACTTCTTGGCGAGCGCGATCGCGGGCGTACGCCGGTAGTTGAACGCCACCATGTTGACCACGCCCGCGGCCGTCACGGCGTCGAGCATCGCCTTCGCCTCACCCGCGGTGCGGGCCAGCGGCTTCTCGCAGATGATGTGCTTGCCGGCCTGGGCCGCCGCGATCGCCATCTCCGGGTGCAGGTGGTTCGGCGTGGCGATGTCGACGACGTCGATCGTCGGGTCCTCGATCACGCGGCGCCAGTCACCGGTGCTGGACTCGAAGCCGAAGCGCGCGGCGCCCTCGGCGGCGAGCTCCTCGGTCGCCTCGGCGATGACGGCGCGGACCGGGATGGCCGGCGCGGGCCAGAAGAACATCGGCATCGAGGCATAGGCCATCGAGTGGGCCTTCCCCATGAATCCGGCCCCGATGAGACCGACGCGTAGCTCTCGCATGGTGGTGCTCCGTTCCTTTGTGCTCGCCGAGGCGAGGCGTGTCGTCAGGCGAGCCCGAGCTCAGCGAGGATGGTGTCGAGGTGGGCCTTGGAGATCTTGGCGGCGTCGAGGGGCGCGCCGGCGTACTCGTCGAGCTCGACCATCAGCCAGCTGTCGTAGCCGACCTCGTCGATGGCCCGCACGATGTCGGTGAAGTCCAGCGACCCCTCCCCGAGCGGCGTCCAGCCGAACGGGTCGAGGACGACGTCCTTGAGGTGCACGTGCTTGACGCGGTCGCCGTACTGGCGGATCAGCGTGGCGGGGTCGCCGCCACCGGCCGCGAGGTGTCCGGTGTCGGGGCAGAAGCCGATCTCGGAGACGTCCATGATCCGCTCCAGCTCGTCGGGGTTCTCGACGATGGTCGTCAGGTGCGGGTGGTACGTCGCGACGAGGCCCTTGTCGGCTGCCATCTGCGACACCCGGTCGAGGCCGCGGCCCAGGGCGGCGTAGTCCTCGTCGGTCGTGCCGGCCGCCCGCCGGGCGCCGCCTCCGACCACGAGGCGCTCGGCGCCGAACTGGGCGGCGAGGTCGATCGCGCGGCGGATCTTGTCCATCTCGTCGGGCAGGATGTCGGCGTAGACGAAGTTCGCGCCGGTGTAGACGCTGACCAGCTCGAGGTTGTTGTCGCCGAGGATCGCGTGCAGCACGTCGGGCTCGTCGGCGTACTTGGCGACGTCGCCGTCGAACATCTCGGTGCCGGCGTAGCCCGCCTCGCCGATGTCGCGTGCTGCGTCGGCCATGTCGCCGACGCCGCAGTAGAAGAGGTCCTTCACGCTCGTGACGCCGACGGGGTGGCCGAGGACCCCACCCCACGTGATGGAGCAGTAGCCGAGCTTCATGTTGACTCCCTGGACTTGCCGCGACGGACGGGGCCGTCGTGGGTGGTTGGATGACGCCGGGGCGGCGTCAGTGCACGATCAGGGGCGCGAGGGTGCGGTGGGCGACCTCGAGACCGGTCTTGATCCGGTCCTCGGTGCCGCCCCACACAGGGTCCTCGTGCTCGACGGAGAGCACGCCCTCGAAGCCGCCTTCGTAGAGGGTGTCGACGATGCGGCCCCAGTCGACCTCGCCGAGGCCGGGCACCCGGTAGCGCCACCAGCCCACGTCCCACGGGTCGTCGCGCGACGGGCCGCGGCCCGGCCAGCCGTAGCGGTTGCGACGATCGGGGAAGGTCTGGATGTCCTTGGCCTGCGCGTGCGGGATCTTGTCGACGTAGGGGCGGAGCGCCTCCACGGGGTCGATGCCCATCCAGACCAGGTGTGAGGGGTCGTAGTTGAGGTAGAGCCCGATCGAGAACATCCACTCCCACAGCTCGGGGGAGTAGGCGAGGTTGCCGGGGTAGCCGTCGGGGTGCCAGCCCTCCATCACGCAGTTCTCGATGACGAGCTTGACCCCGTGCTCGCCGGCGCGCTCGACGAGGGGCGCGAAGGCCTCCTCGGCCTGGGCGAGGTTCTCCTTGACCGACCGCGACGGGTCCCGCCCGACGAAGGTGCCGACCGTGGGGCACCCGAGCAGCGCGGCCGCCTCGATGCAGGCCAGGACGTGGGCGTTGACCGCTGCCCGCTCGGTCGGGTCGGGGTGGAGGTTGTTGTCGTAGAACGCCAGGGAGGAGAGCTCGAGCCCCGCGCCGTCGAACCGCGCCCGGATCGCGAGCGCCTCGTCTGCCGTCAGCTGCTCCACGGCGATGTGGGTCGCGGTGAACGGGCGATCTCCGAGAGCCGGCCACGCGGCGACCTCGAGTGCCTGGTAGCCCTGCTCGACGGCGTAGTCGACGAGGGTGTCCAGGCTGAGGTCCGGCAGGCAGGCGGTGAGGAATCCCAGCTTCATGGCACTCCTTCATCGGCGATGGTGCCTGGATTCTAATGTCTCTGATCGACAGAATAAAGGTCGCTGACAAAATAAACATCGGTTTCGAACGCTAATATGCATCGCATGGCCGGCCTGGATCCCCCACGCGACGTGCTCGCCGTGGTCCAGCGGGTCCGCGAGCTCGGGGCCACCACGCGGGCAGACCTGGGTCGCAGCCTCGGGCTGGGCCGCGGCGTCGTCAACCAGCGGCTCGGCGTGCTCCGCGACCTGGGCCTGGTCGAGGAGGGTGACATCCGATCCTCCTCGGGCGGTCGGGCCCCCCGGGAGCTGCGATTCCGCGGCGTCGCGGGCTACGTCCTGGTCGCCGACCTCGACGCCTCGGCGTTCGCCGCGGGCGTCAGCGACCTCACCGGGCGGCTGGTCGCGACCGACGAGGTCTGCTCGGACATCGCCGACGGGCCCGCGCTGGTCCTGGACCGGGTCGCCGACGCCTGGGAGCGGCTGTGCCGCTCGACCGGCATCCCGCTCGACCAGGTCTGGGGCATCGGGCTGGGCGTGCCCGGGCCGGTGGAGTTCGCGACCGGTCGTCCGATCGCGCCGCCGATCATGCCGGGCTGGGACGCCTACGACGTGCGCGAGCACCTCGGCGCGCGCTTCTCGGTGCCGGTGTGGGTGGACAACGAGGTCAACCTCGAGGCGCTCGGCGAGGCCCGCGCGGGCTCAGGCGCCGGGGTCACCGACATGGTCTTCGTGAAGCTCGGCGTCGGCATCGGCGCCGGCGTGATCTCCGGGTCGCGGCTGCACCGCGGCGCGCAGGGTGCCGCCGGCGACATCGGCCACGTCGCCGTCCTGGACGACGACCACGAGCTGTGCCGCTGCGGCAACACCGGCTGCCTCGAGGTCGTCGCCGGTGGCGCGGCGCTGATCCGGCGGGTCCACGAGAGGGGCGCCGGGCCCACCGGGGAGGCCGGCCCCCGCCTCGGCTCGCTGGTGGCCGCGGGCCAGCCCCTGGCCATCGCGGACATCACCTCGGCGGGCGCGCAGGGCGACCCGCTGGCGCTGGACCTGCTGACCCAGTCGGCGCGCCTGGTGGGCGGCGCCCTCGCGACGCTGGTGAACTTCTTCAACCCCTCCCTGCTCGTCGTCGGAGGCGACCTCGTGCAGGGGTCGGACCTCGTCCTCTCCACCATCCGGGAGTCGGTCTACGGGCGGTCCTTGCCGCTGGCGACGAGGAACCTCGTCATCGGCCGCAGCGGACTCGGCCTCACCGCCGGCCTGGTCGGGGCCGCGGCGATGACCGTCGACGAGCTCCTGGCGGACCGGCGGTTCCACGCCTGGGCGCCCCATCGTTCCCCGCACGGACATCCAGAGATTGCGAGCATCCCATGAGCCTCCACGTCGTCGCCCACTTCCACGCCGCGCCCGGTCGCGGGCCCGAGCTGCGTGCCCTGCTCGCGCCGCTCGTGGCGCCGACCAGCACCGAGGACGGCTGCCTCGTCTACCGCCTGCACGAGGACGAGTCCGACCCGGATCACTTCGTGTTCATCGAGGAGTGGCGCGACGCGGCCAGCCTCGATCTGCACATGCAGACGCCCCACGTCGCCGGCATGCTGGCCGACGTCCCGCCGCTGCTGGCCGGGCCCGTGGCGGCGTACCGGCTCGCCGAGGTCTGAGCCGCGCTCGGGCCGGGTTCGGCTCAGCTCGCCGTCGGCAGCAGCTGGGGGACGCTGCGGCTCCCGGCCCAGTCGGCGAAGTACTCCGGGGCGAAGATCTCGTGCAACGCCAGGGCCGCCGCGCCCTGCAGTGCCGAGCCGGAGCCGAGGCCCACCTTGCCGATCACCAGCTCGCGGGTCGCCAGCGGTAGCGAGCGCGAGTAGACGATGTTGCGCACGGTGGCGAGGTAGGCGTCGCCCGCGGCCATCAGCCGTCCGCCCAGCAGGATGAGCGCGGGGTTGAAGAAGTTGACGATCAGCGCGAGCGTGTCGCCGACCAGCCGGGCGGAGTCGTTCATCAGCTTCATGCACGAGTAGTCGCCGCTCAGCGCGCCGTCGACGACGTCGTCACCGGTGACCGGGCGGCCCGCGGTCCGCTCGAGGAGGAACGGGCTCTCGCCACGGTCGACCAGCTCCTGGCCCTGGCGGCCGAGGGCCCAGCCGCTCGCGAGGGCCTCCAGGCAGCCGGTGTTGCCGCAGCGGCACACGATCGTCGGGTCGTCGCTGACCTTGACGTGGCCGATGTCGCCGGCCGAGCCCTGGGCGCCGCGGTGCAGGACCCCGTTGGAGATCAGCCCGGCGCCGATGCCGGTGCTGAGCTTGACGACCACCACGTCCCGCTGGTTCATCGCGGTGCCGCCGCGCAGCTCGCCGAGGGCCATCACGTTCACGTCGTTGTCGACCCACACCGGCACGCCGTAGCGCTCCTGGAGGCGCCGGCGTACGTCGACGTCGCTCCACCCCGGCATGATCGGCGGACTCACCGCGAGCCCCGTGGCGTGCTCGATCGGGCCGGGCACGCCGAGCCCGACCCCCCACAGCTGACGACCGGCGTCCTTGGCGGTGACCAGGACCTTGTCGAACTCCTCGCACAGCGCCTTCAACGTCTGCTCGGGTCCGAGACCGATGTCGTGCTCGATGCTGACCTGCACCAGGATCTGGCCGCTGAGGTCGGCGAGGCCGACGAACATCGACCGGGCGCCGATGTCGGCGCAGAGCACGTGGCCGCTGGTCGTGTTGAAGTGCAGGCCGCGCGGCGAGCGCCCGCGCGGGACCGAGAGCCGATCGCCCTCACCGAGCAGCCCGAGCTCGAGGAGCTGGTCCAGGCGACGCGACACGACGGCGCGACCGAACTGCGTGGCACGGGCGAGGTCGGGCCGGGTCACCGCCTGTCCCGACCGGACCAGCTCCAGGATCTCGAGCAGGCTGCGGGACTCTTCGTCGTCGAGCATTGGCGAACGATATCGTGCGCTCAGCGCGGCGAGAGTCCGCTGGCGGGCCGACCGGGAGCGGGCAGCTCGGTCAGCCGACCGCCTGGAGGCCGGTCGTCGCGGCCGCGAGTGCACTGACCCGGGTCCAGTCGTGCGAAGCGACGGCGTCGGACGGGGTCAGCCAGGAGCCGCCCACGCACCCGACGTTCGGAAGCGCGAGATAGCTCGCCGCGTTCGCCTCGGTGACGCCGCCGGTGGGGCAGAACCGGGCCACGGGCACCGGGGCGTGCAGCGCCTTCAGGAACGCCGCGCCGCCCGCGGCCTCCGCCGGGAAGAACTTGAGCTCGCGGTAGCCGCTCTCGAGCAGCGCGAGCACCTCCGAGACCGTCGAGGCGCCGGGGAGGTGGGGCAGCCCGGTCTGCGTCATGGCGTCGAGGAGCCGGTCGGTGCTGCCGGGCGAGACCAGGAACTGCGCGCCCGCCTCGGCGGCCTGGGCGGCCTGCTCGGGGCTCACGATGGTGCCCGCGCCGACCACGATCTCCGGGACCTCGGCCGCGATGCGCCGGATCGCCTCGAGCCCGACCGCGGTGCGCAGCGTGAGCTCGATGACGGGCACGCCGCCGTCGGCCAGTGCGCGGGCGACTCCCACTGCCTGGTCGGTGTCGTGGACGACGACCACGGGGATCACGGGACTGAGGCTCAGCAGGGACTCGATCACGATGCAGAAGGCTAGCAACGCCGGCCGGCCCCTCGCGCGTCGTCTCAGGACCGTGACCCGTTGCCTGCGGCGTCGCGCCGGGCGACGACAGCTGAGTCAGTCCTGGCTGAGGGAGAGCGCGTGCACGGGGCAGGCCCAGACCGCGCGTTCGGCGGCTGCCTTCTGGTCCTCCGGCGGGGAGGCGTCCAGCACCTCGACGAAGTTCTCGTCGTTGATCGCGAACAGCCCGGGGGCCGCGGCGACACACTCGCCGTACGCCTCGCAGGCGTCGACGTCGGCTTCGATCATCACGGTGACGCGTCTCCCTCGGGGTGGGTCGGCTCCGCGCCGGCCAGGTGCTGCCGCACGTGCGCGGAGATCTCGTCGTACAGCTCGGAGGCCGCATCGAGTCGGCTCGTCATCCCGTAGAAGGCGTGGATCATCCCCGGGTAGCAGGTGTAGGTGACCGGGACGCCGTCCTCACGCAGCCGGTTCGCGTAGGCCTCGCCGTCGTCGCGCAGCACGTCGTACTCCGCCGTGACCACGAGTGCCGGGGGCAGCCCGGCGAGGCTCGCGGCCGCCATCGGCGCGGCGTACGGGTGGGTCCTGTCGTCGTCACGCCTCAGGTAGTGACCGGCGAACCACCGCATGTCGTCGGCCTCGAGCAGCAGGCCGGTCGCGTTGTCGCGCATGGACGGCGTCTCCACCCCGAACTGGGTCGGGACGTGCACGAGGATCTGGGCGGCGATCGACGGGCCGTCGAGGTCCCGGGCCTTGAGGCACACCGCGGCGGCCAGGGTGCCCCCGGCGCTGTCACCGATCACCCCCACTCGATCGGGGTCGATGCCCAGGTCCGCTGCGTTCTCCACCACCCACTGGGTCGCGGCGTAGGCGTCGTCGAACGGGACGGGGAACGGGTGCTCCGGGGCCTTCTGGTAGTTGACGGCGACGACCACGCAGCCGGTGCGGTTGGCCAGGGCCCGACTGGGAGTGTCGAAGATCGCGATGTTGCTGATCACGAAGCCGCTGCCGTGGAAGTAGACGAGCGCCGGTGCGGCGCCACCGGGCGCCGTCTCGGGCCGGTAGACCCGCACCGGCAGGTCCGCGGTGGGCCCCGGCACGAACCGGTGCTCGACCGAGGCCACCGGCTCCGGGCGACCGAACAGGTCGAGGAACCCGTAGGCCCCGCGGCGCGCCTCGGCCACCGTCTGCTGGCTCAGCGGGCGCGCGTCAGGGGTGCTCAGCGACTCCAGGAGAGCGGCGGCTTGGGGATGCAGCGGCATGGGTGGCTCTCCGTCAGGACGCGCCGGTCGCGGCGACATCGGGCCCCGGCCCGCGCAGCGCGACCAACAGTCGCCCGTCGACCACGTCGACGGGGTAGGTGGCGAGGGGGATCCGGGCCGGCCGCCGCACGGGCTCGCCGGTCAGCACGTTGAAGCGGCCGTTGTGCTTGGGGCACTCGATGATGCAGTCGTCGAGGTGTCCGGTCGAGAGATCGGCCTGGCCGTGGGTGCAGATGCCATCGGTGAGCGCGTAGGAGTTCCGCCTGGTGCGAAACAGCGCGTAGGTGTGGTCCCCGATGTCGATGCGGGTGACCTGTCCCGGCATCACCAGGTCGGCCGGGCCGAGATCGGTGCGGGACTCCAACCCGGCGGCGACGGCCATGCTGGTCGCCAGGCTGCCGGAGGACGTCCTCGTGCCGTTGAGGCGGTACGCGGCGTCGTCGGGTACCTCGCGTCCGGGGATCTCCCAGTCCGGGTTGCGACGCTGCATCCGCAGCGCCAGCACGATCTCCTTGTAGGCGGCGAACATGGAGGTCTTCGGCGCCGGGAGGTACTCCTTCACCTCCTCGTGCAAGGCCGGCAGTGCGTGATAGGGCACCGACGGGAAGAGGTGGTGCTCGAGGTGGTAGTTCATGTTGAGGTAGAGGAACCGGAAGACCGGGTTCATGTAGACGGTGCGGGTGCTGTAGCGGTGGTCGAGCACGTCCTCGTTGAGCCCGGCGTGCTGGGTGATGGCGAAGAACCACACCAGCCAGACGCCGTAGAACGACGGGAGACCCACGAACAGGAGCGGGACGAGCGAGCCCGCCGCGATGCACCAGACCACGACGGCGCCGAGAATCAGTGCGAAGGCGCGGGCCTCGCGGACCACCCGCGGCAGCTCCTCCTCGGGCACGAACTCGCGGGTGTCCTCGTCGATCCTCCCGAGTGCGTGCTGACCGATCCGGAGCAGCATGCGAGGGCCGCTGATCAGGTTCAGGTAGTTCGGCAGCACCGAGCGGAACCGGAACGGCCGCGGGAAGCTGATCTCGGGGTCGCGGCCGACGATGATCGTGTCGGAGTGGTGGCGGACGTGCGACCAGCGCCACAGCGTCGGCTCCCGCAGCAGCATGAAGGAGGCGAGCGCGTAGACGACGTCGTTGGGCCAGCGCGTCCTGAAGGCGGTGCCGTGGCCGTTCTCGTGCCACCGCGGATCGGCGGCCCCGCCGTACAGCGCGCCGTATGCGGCGAACGCCGGGATCGCCCACCACGTGCCGAGGGCGAGGTAGGCCAGCAGCCCGGTCGCGACGAGCAGGAGCAACCAGAGCGTGGTGTCACGGATCGCGGGGCCGTTGCGCCGCGTCATGAGCTCACGGAGCCGCTCCGGCGCGATGGGCGGGCGATACCACTCGGCATCGGTGAGCCCGAGCAGCACGGCTTGCTTGGATCGGGGGCCGGTCAGGCTGTAGTCACGGCCCACCGGCTCACCCGCACTGGCGATCGATGCCTGCCCAGTCTCCATCGACGCTCCTGGTGAGTGGTGACGCCAGCCGTGATATCAGTCGGCGGCGATCGAAGATATGCTGGCGACAAACATAATGTCAACGACCAGGATGCCGGCGCGAGACGGACGCGCTGCGCGTCCGTCGCGGCGGTCCGGCCGGGGGAGTTCAGCCCCCTGAATCCCTGATCGCTGTCGTCAGTCCTTCCACCGGAAGGACGCGATCACGGAGTCCACGATCTCGCGACGCTCCGCGGCCGTGTAGTCGTTGAGGCTGAAGCTGATGCTGATCGCGCGCCCGTGGGAGCCGGTCCCGACCTCCTCGTACGGTCCGCGGACCGGTGCCGTCCCGGCGATGTGGTACGCCGGCACGCCGTCGAGCTCGACGTCCGGCTTCCGGGTGAGCTTCGAGCCGGGAAGCTGGGCCATGGAGTCACGGGCCCGGTCGTCGAGGGAGTACCCCGACGCGCCGGCCAGGTCCACGATGGTGATGAGCTGGATGCCGGTGCTCTTCCGGGGGCTCCCGCTGTAGGTGTTCGGGTACCCGTTCTTGTTGTCCTTCCACCCGTCGGGCAGGTTGACGGTGGCCGACCCGGTGTCGAACAGCAGGCCCGAGGCCGCGGTCACCGAGGGCTCGGTCGACTCGCTGGGGGACGTGGAGTCGCTCGGCGAGGGCGACGTCGAGGCGGTGGGCGCCGGCGTCGGATCGTCGGGATCGTCGCCCGAGCAGGCGCCGAGGGAGAGGGCGAGCAGGGCGACCGCGCCGGCCGTCAGCTGGGTCGTGCGACGCACCATTTCCTCCTGGGTCGAAACTCGAGCGGCCAGATTGTTTTCGGAGGCCGTGACCGCGGGTATGCCCCCATCGTCGACTAGTTAGTCATGACTCGGGACGGGGGAGACACAGCAATGACCATCTTCAACCTCGGCGACGCGATCGAGTCGGTCGCGGAGCTGATCTACGACGAGGCGATCCTCGCCGAGATCAAGGCGGCGCTGCAGGCGGCAGCCGACGACCTCGAGAAGGGCAAGCACCTTCCGGACCCGCCGCCCGCCTCCTACGGCAACTCCCCGGCCGCGGCCGACCTGGCGGCCAACGCGGCCCTGGCCCGCCAGGTGGTGATGGACGCGATCACCGACATGGCCGTCGGTCTCCAGGGCTACCGTGCCGTGGTCGACGACTTCCACGCCCGGGCCGAGGGCGTGACCGAGACCAGCGTCGCCGACTCCCGCCAGATCCAGGCAGCGGCCGAGTGCGTCGGCGGCAACCACTTCAAGGAGCCCGCACAGTGCGGCCTCCCGAGCGACACCGGGAGTGATGTCTGATGGTGAAGGGTCCCCGCCAGTCGGAGCTCGACCAGTACGTCGCCACCGTCGTGCCCACCCACCTGGGTGACGCCTCGTCCGCGTGGCTGGCCGGTCAGACGGCCCTGAACAAGATCGCCTACGAGCTCGAGCGGCGAGTGCCGACGATCCACGAACGGTTCAAGGGCGCGACGGCGCAGCAGACGGCGGCGGCGTTCACGAAGTCGGCCGGGGCGATGCAGAGCAAGGCCATCGAGATGGGGAAGGGCGCCGAGGCGCTGGCGACGGCCGCGACCGCGCTGAAGACCGCCCACGACAAGAGCGTGTCGATGGGCGAGGGCGGTTCCTTCCCGACCAAGAAGCAGACCTCCCCGGGTGGCAACTCCGAGGAGGAGGTCCAGAACCAGAAGGACTACGACACCGCGGTCGGGCAGTACTGGGCGGACTACCACAGGCGCGAGACCGAGTCGGCCACGGCCATCAAGGACATGGAGACCGCGCTCGAGCACTCGTCGGGCCAGATGCAGAAGATCCACGGCCAGCCCACCCCGCGTCCCCACGATGGCGGAGGCGGCGGTGGCGGCGGTGGCGGCGGCCACCAGAGCCCGCACCTCCCGCAGGGTCCCGGATCCAGCGATGGCGGCGGTGGCGGCACCGGTGGCGGCGGCGTCGGCGGTGGCGGCGGCACCGGCGGTGGCGGGAACGGCGGTGGCGGGAACGGCGGCACCGGCGGCGGCGGCACGGGTGGCGGGACCGGTGGCGGCGGCACGGGCGGCACTGACGACGGCGGTAACCCCAGCGGGGGCACGATCGGTACGGTCGGCGGCGGCACCGGGACGCTCGGCGGTGGTGGGACCGGCGTCGGCTCGGGCGGCTCGCTCGGCACCTCGCTCGGCGCCGGCGGCGCCCTCGGCGGCGGTGTGCTCGCCGGAGGCTTCGCGGCCGGAGGCCTCAAGGGTGTCCTCGGCGGTCTGACCGGTGGCACGGCCATCGCGCCCGGTGCGCCGGGCGGCACGGCCAACGCGGCGACCCGCGGCATCGGTGCCACGTCTCGAGCCGGCGCGGCCGGCACCCTCGGTCAGGCCAGGACCTCGACCTCGACCACCGCCGCCGGCGCGGGCGCCGGCCGTGCGGCCGGCGGTGCGGGCTCGACGGCGGGTCGCCCGGCGGGGACCCGCGGCGGTGCGTCCGGCGGACGCTCGGCCGGGAAGGCCGGGGGCCGCGGCGCCGGGTCGGCGGCCGGCGGCAACGGCCGCGGCAACAGCAAGGACAAGCGCAAGAAGGGTGACGCGTTCGAGGACATCGAGTCCGACTGGATCGACGACGAGGACGTCGCGCCCGGCGTGCTCGACTGACCGAGGACGCCGCCGCACCTCGCCCTCGGGCGACAGGCGGCCCGTGTCGGGGTCAGCGGGTGATCGCCGGGACCTGTCGCGGCTCGCCGTGGTGGAACAGGTCGGCGAGCTGGTCCGTCGTCCAGGTCGGCGACAGCAGGGCGAACAGGTGCCCGCCGTTGCGCGTCGGTGCCTCGACCCAGAGCGCGGTGTCCCCCGAGGTCGGGTCGGTGCCGACCCAGGCCCGGGCCGGCGCCGGTGCGTCGAGGGGCCTCGCGTCGGCCGGCACCTCGCCCGGGTTCATCACGGCGTAGAGGTCGTCCGCGAGCTGCTCGCCGACCGCGTGCTGGTAGGTGTAGGTGTAGCCCGCGATCTCGATCGTGTCGGTGACCAGGCGCGGCGTGGCTGCGGCGCCGGGACTCGTGCCGGTGCCGGAGCTCGGACCGGCGATGGTGGTGCCGGGACCGACCGGGTCGTCGGCGTTCGTGGCGGCGACCGCGACCAGCACGCCGGCGACGGCGGCGGTGGCGGCGATCGGCAGGGCCACGGCGCCGGTACGGCGCAGGGTCGGCACCCGTCCGGCGTACTCCAGGTCGCCGGCCTCCTCGCGGAAGGCACTGCCCAGCTGGCGGGTCAGGTCGTCATCGGTCAACATCGGCGATCTCCTTCTCGGGGGCGAGCGCGGCCCGGAGGTTCTCCAGGGCGCGCGAGGTCTGTGACTTCACGGTGCCGGTGCTGCAGCCGAGCGCGGCCGCGGTCTCCTCGACCGTGAGGTCGTCGAAGTACCGCAGCACGAGGACGGCGCGCTGTCCCGGGGCGAGCCGTCGCGCGGCGCGCATCAGCTCGTCGCGGTCGAGCAGCCCGTCGGACACCGGGATCGAGAAGTCGCTCTCGATGGGCGCCTCGCTCGGCCGTCGGCCGAGCTGGCGCCACCGGTCCTTGGCGAGGTTGACCACCACCCGACGCGCGTACGCCTCGGGTTGCCGGCGTGCCGACCCCCACCGTCGTGCCGTGCGGAGCAGGGCCGTCTGGACGAGGTCCTCGGCGTGGCCGCGGTCGCCGCACAGCAGGTACGCCGTGCGGACCAACCGACCCGAGGACGCTCGGACGAACTCGTCGAAGGCGCGCTTGTCGCGGCGCGGGATCACCGGGTGTCCCCGCCGTTCCGTGTCATCACACCTGTCAAACTCCGACCCGCCTGCGCGGGTTGTCACGCGCCCCGGAGATGGGGAGGAAGCTCAGCGGCGGCCGATCGCCTGACCGACCAGGTCGGCCATGTCCTCGGCGGTGCGGACCCGGAGGAGCTCGTCGACGAACGAGTACTTCACGCAGGCGGTGGCGATCTTGGAGAGCACCTGCAGGTAGCCGGCCGGGTCGTCGCCGAGCCCGGCGATGAGCAGGACCAGGCGCACCGGGTCGGTGTCGGCGCGGAACGCCGCGGGCTCGGGCAGCCGGGCCACGGCGACGGACGGCGCCGTCACGACCACGCTGCGCGCGTGGGGGAGGGCGATCCCGCCGGGGAGCACGGTGGGGCCCAGGGCCTCGCGGGCCAGGACCGCCTCCACGAACACGTCGACGTCGTCGACCCGTCCGGCGTCGGCGAGCAGCCCGGTGAGGGCTCGGACGATCTGGGTGCTGTCATCGCCCAGGGCGACGTCGAGGCTGACGATCTGGGACGTGACGATGGGGGCCGGCGAGTCGGTCATGGCTCTATTCGACTCCACCCGGTCCGCGACGGCGAGACCGGGTCGCCTCCACGTCGGACCTCGGTCCCTCCAGCCGCCTCCGACGGCGCCTCCCAGGCGCCAGGTCTCGCGGCTCACGGTGCTCCTCACGACGGGTGTCGCAGGCGGCGCGTCGCCGGTCACGGCCGCACCTTCTGCACCGGCCGCATCTCGACGACGTCGATCGTCAGCGCGCGCCGCGCGAACCGCCACCCCTCCGGCGTGCGCCGGTAGTCGTCCGCGTAGCGCAGCGACCACGACAGGTCGACCTGGGCGCCCTCGCGCTCCATCAGGTGGTGGGCGACCCCGGTGATCGCGCCGTGCGCGACGTCCGGCGTCGAGCCCGCGTCGTACACCTCGCCCACGACCTGGTTGACCGTACGGACCGCGCGCAGCACTCCCTCCAGCGCCTGCCGGACGCCGGCCCGGCCGCGCCGCTCGACGTCGGGCTCGAGCGTGCGCGGTGGCTCCGGGGAGACGAGGACGGCGTCCTCGGTGAAGAGGGCGACCGCCCGGTCGAGGTCGCGCGCGTCGACGTACGACGCGTAGCGGTGCACCAGGTCGGCCAGGGCGAGCCGGTCCTCGGCCGCGAGGCTCACGGGGCGATCGCCCGCGGCTCGGTCGTGCCCGCGGCGGTCGGCGCGATGACGGCGTACCTCATGCGGGGACGGTAACGGCTCGTGGACCCGGCGTGGCAGGGTGCTGCCCGTGCCACCCACGAAGAGGACCTCCCGCCCTGCTCGTCCCGCGATGCCCGTGCCGGTGGGGGCCCGCGAGGTCTACACCGACGGTGCCTGCGCCGGGAACCCCGGTCCGGGCGGCTGGGCCTGGGCGCTGGACACCTCGGTCTACTCCTCCGGCGGTGACCCCGCGACGACCAACCAGCGGATGGAGGTGCGGGCCGCGCTCGAAGCGGTGCGCGCCCTCGACGGCCCGCTGCTGGTGGTGAGCGACTCGACGTACGTCGTCAACTGCTTCCGCGACCACTGGTGGCTCGGCTGGCTCGAGCGCGGCTGGACCAACTCGTCGCGCCAGCCGGTCGCCAACCGGGACCTGTGGGAGCCGTTGATCGAGCTCTTCCAGGAGCGCGGGGACATCGCCTTCGCCTGGGTGAAGGGTCACTCCGGGCACCCGATGAACGACTTCGTGGACCGGTTGGCGGTGCAGGCGACGACACGGGCGTGACCTCCGGGGCCTGAGGGGCTGGCGAGGCTAGCGTGAAGGCCAGCCGCACACCGCCAGACCGAGCCGAGGGGAAGCCGCGTGGTCCGACGGGTCCGTCTCGGACGCCGTACCGCGTCCGAGCGCGCCCGGACGTGGGCCGGTCCGCCGCCGCTGCTGGTGCTCGCGACCCTGGTCGGCTTCGGGGTGGTGCCGTTCCTCGACCACTCCACGTCGCCACCGCAACCCCGGGCCGTGGTCGTCGCCGGCGACGTACGGTCGCCGCGGTCGGTCGAGCAGCACGTCGCTCTCCCGCCGGCGGCACTGCCGCCAGGTCAGGGCGGGCACCTGACCTCCGGTCTCCGGCCCGTCACGCTGAAGCCGGTCGACGTCGGCGTCGCGACGATGAACATGTACCGCAAGCTGGCGCCGGCCGACGCCGCGGCCGACGCGCGCAGACTGACCCGGCACCCCGGGGTGGACGTCGTCGGCTGGCAGGAGGCCAACCGGTTCGGCGCGGTGCTGCACGCGCTGCCCGGGTGGGACACCAAGACGTTCCCGTTCGGCAAGCGCAACTCCGAGCTCGCGGTCTCGTGGCGGAGCTCGGAGTTCACCCTCGTCTCGGCCCGGCAGCGCCAGGTCGCGCGCGGGATCAGCTCGCTGGAGGGGCGCTACCCCTTCGGCAACCGGTTGGTCGCCACGGTCACGCTGAAGCACCGGGAGACCGGGCGGCTGCTGACCGTGATCGACGTGCACCTGCCGCAGGCCATCGAGGACCTCGACCGGCCCGGTCACTGGCGCGACACCATCAACGCCTTCCGGGCGCGCAACCAGCTGCAGCGCATCGCCGCCGCCTGGCACGGCGCGCCGGGTCGCTGGGTGGTCGGCACCGGCGACTACAACTTCGACGTGCGCGCGGACGCGCGCCACCGGCCGGCCGGCGGCCCGCGGCGGGCGCTGGCGGGCACGGCGGTGTCGTCGTACCAGGCACTCGGGACGGACGTGCAGCCCACGCACTGGCCCACCGACCGCCGGATCGACTACGTGTGGGTCGACCGGGCGGCGCTCACGGAGGGCGAGATCAGGTTCCGCGGGCAGTGGGTGCTCGGTGGCTTCCACAGCGACCACCGGCCGCTGTTCACCAAGCTCGTCCTGTCGTGACGACCACGCCTCACCGGATCCGGATCCGCTGACGCGTCTCCGCTACCGGAGCGCCATCGAGCCGGACAGCGCGGGCTGCCAGGACAGCGCCTGGTGCTCGGCGATCCGGGCGTCGAGGCCCGCCGCAACGTCCTCGGGCCACGGGGCGGTCCGCCGGGTGCCCATGTCGAGGTGGAGGAAGATCTCCTCGATCACGCAGCTGAGCTTCTGGTGGGAGTCGTCGAGCAGGTAGACGACGGCGTGCGCGGCGCGCTGCGAGCGGCCGACCAGCCGCACCCGCACGGAGATCCGGTCACCGGTCCGCAGCTCGGACAGGTAGGTCAGGTGGTGCTCGGCGCTGAAGACCGCGTGGCCCGCCACGGTGGGCCAGTTCTGCAGGATGCCGACGTCGACGAGGGACTCGTCGAGGCCCTCGCTGGCGATGCCGACGTAGTGGCGGACGTTGAGGTGCCCGTTGATGTCCTCGAACGCCGTGGGTACACCCTGGGCGGAGAACTCGGGGAGAGCGGCGAGCTGTTCATAGGTCGGGTGGTCGCTGGTCACAGGACCACTCTCTCTCCCCGCTCCGCGCGCAGCGGCACCGCCCCCTGGTCGGAGCCCTGACGAAGCGGTGTCCGGGAGGGGGAACGGCGTCGCGCGGCACCACGGTCGACCTGCACCCCGCCGAGCCCGACGGTGGCGGACGCGCGGCCGCGCCAGGTCGAGGAGGTCACCGCACGTGCTGTTGGGCCCAGTGGACGAGCGGGGCGAGCAGCCCGGCCGCCGTACGGCCCTCCGCGGTCAGGGAGTACTCCACGTGCGGGGGCACGACGGGGAGCGCCTCGCGGTGCACGAGACCGTCGGCCTCGAGGGTCTGGAGCGACTGGCTCAGCATCTTCTCGCTGACTCCGGTCACCTCGCGCATCAGCTCGCTCCAGCGCATCGTCCGGTCGTCCAGGGTGAGCAGCAGCAGCACGCCCCACTTGCTGGTCACGTGCTCGACCAGCAGGCGGGTGTCGGGGCAGGCCGTGTCGACCTGGAGGTCTCGGACGATGGTCATGGCCCATACCTTACCTCCGGGTGGGTACCCCACTTTGAAGTAGGTACCCCCGGTCGGGAAGGTGCCCCGGCCGGCCGGGGTTCTCTCCTCGTCAGCAGAACCGAACCGAGGAGGAACCATGTCGATCGTCGTCACCGGAGCCAGCGGGCAACTCGGCCCGCTCGTGGTGGAGAGCCTGCTGGAGCGTGGGGTCGACCCGGCCGAGATCGTGGCCACGGGACGCGCCGTCGAGAAGCTCGGCGCGCTCGCCGACCGGGGCGTGCGCACCGAGCGCCTCGACTTCGACGACGTCCCCGACACCGTGCCGTGGCTGGGCGAGGGCGACGTGCTGCTGCTCGTCTCCGGCAGCGAGGTCGGCAAGCGCGTGCCGCAGCACCAGGCGGTGGTCGACCTCGCGGTGCGCTCCGGCGTACGGCGGATAGCGTACACCAGCGCCCCCGCGGCCGACGACACGACGCTGGCCATCGCGCCCGAGCACGCCGCCACCGAGCAGCTCATCCGGGCGAGCGGGCTGCCGTTCACGTTCCTGCGCAACGGCTGGTACACCGAGAACTACCAGCAGGCCTTCGAGCAGGCCCGCGAGACCGGGGTCGTCACGTCCAGTGCCGGTGACGGCCGGGTGGCGAGCGCCCCGCGCGCCGACTTCGCGGCCGCGGCCGCCGCGGTCCTGGCCACCGAGGGCCACGAGGGCGCGGTCTACGAGCTCTTCGGCGACGTCGCGTGGAGCTTCGACGAGCTGGCGGCGGCCTTCGCGGAGGTGCTCGGCCGCGACGTCACCTACCAGCGGCTGATGCCGGACGAGCACCGTGCCCTGCTGGTGTCGTTCGGGCTCGACGAGGGCACCGCGGGCTTCGTGGTCGCGCTCGACCAGGCCATCGCCGACGGGCTGCTCGGCCTCACCCCCGGCGACCTGTCCCGGCTGACCGGACGGCCGACGGAGCCGCTCCTGGAGACCGTGCGCAGCTGGGTCTGACCGGACCCCGTCAGACCAGCGTGCCCGTCACCACCGTGCCGTCGACCTCGTCGTCGGTCCACACCTCGGTGGCGAGCCCGGCCTCGCGCATGAGGGTGTCGGTGCCGAGGGCCTGGCCCCGGCTGGTCTCGACGAGCAGCCGCCCGCCGGGCGCCAGCCACGCCGGCGCCCCGGCGGCGACGCCTCGGTGCACGTCGAGGCCGTCGGCGCCGCCGTCGAGCGCCACCCGGTGCTCGTGGTCGCGGGCCTCGGGCGGCATCGTCGCGACCGCGTGCGTCGGCACGTACGGCGCGTTCGCGACGACCGCCGTCACCCGCCCGCGCAGGGCGTCCGGCAGGGCGGCGTACAGGTCGCCCTCGAAGACCCGCTCCGGCGGCAGGTTGCGGCGAGCGACCGCGACGGCGGCCGGGTCGATGTCGGCGGCGTACACCTCGAGGCCCGGTGTCCTGGCCAGCAGGGCGGCGCCGATCGCGCCGGCGCCGCAGCACAGGTCGACCACGACGTCACCGGCGCGCAGGCCGGGCGCGGCCCGGTGGACGAGCGCCGTGGTCCGCCGCCGGGGCACGAAGACGCCGGGCGCCACGGTGATGCGCAGGCCGCAGAACTCGGCGTAGCCGAGGATCTGCTCGAGCGGCAGCCCGGCGACCCGGTCGGCCACCATCCGGTCCAGGTCGGTGCCGTCCGGGTCGTCGGCGGCCGCCTCCAGCAGGAGGCGCGCCTCGTCCTCGGCGAACACGCAGCCCGCCGCCCGGAGGGTGGCCACGAGCTCCTCGGGGTGCATGGTCGATGATGCTGCCATGCCGAGCGTGACGACCCAGATCACCGTCATCGTGATCGGGTACGCCGCCCTCGTGACGGTCCTGGCCCTCGTCGTGGTGCTCCGTCGCGGCGACCGGCCGCCGTGGCTCGACCAGATGGTCTGGCTGCTGGAGGTGCTGCTCGTCGTGCGCGGGCTGGCCGGTCTGGGCACGGTGTTCGGCGACGACCCGCCCGACTCCCTGTCCACGCACGTCGGCTACCTGGTCTCGTCGGTCTGCATCCTGCCGATCGCGATGAAGTCGGTCGAGGGCGACCGCGCGGTCTGGTCCTCCGGCGTCGTCGCGGTGGGCGCGCTCGCCGTCACCGTGATCGCCGTCCGACTGCAGATGACGGCATGAGCGCCCCCGCCCGCTCGGGCCCCCACCAGGCGCTGCTCGCCTTCTACGCGCTCTTCACCCTCGCGGCCGGCGCTCGCGCGCTGGTGCAGCTGACGACCCAGTACGGCGAGGCGCCGGTCGCCTACTGGCTCTCGCTCGCCGCCGCGGTGACCTACGCACTGGGCTGGTACGCCATCCGCCAGGCCTCGGTGGGCAGCACCGGCTTCGCGAGCGTGATGCTCTGGGTCGAGCTCGGCGGGGTCCTCACCGTCGGGACCCTGAGCCTGGTCGAGCGGGACTGGTTCGCCGACGCGTCGGTGTGGTCCGACTACGGCATCGGCTACGGGTTCGTGCCGGCCGTGCTGCCGATCGCGGGGCTGCTGTGGCTGCGCCGGCAGAAGCGGACAATCCGGACGGGTGCCAGCTCCGAATAGAGGTCGTTCGTCGTCGACTGCCGAAGGGGGCAGACGTGAGTCCGACTTCCATGACGTTCGTGATCGTTGTCGCAGGACTGGTGGCCTGGCTGGCCTCGGGCACCGCATCGGCGCGCTCGCGGCGCCGGTGCGAGGAGCGCCGACGCCGCTCCGTGCACCGCGATCCGCGCACGGCCAACCTGCTCGACGTCGAGCGCCGGCTTCGCGAGGGGCTGACCGACCGGCAGGTCGACTTCGTGCTGGCCAGGATCGAGCGCGACGGCATCGCGGCGCGGACGCTGTGGGCCTGGCTCGACCGGTTCGGTGCGCCCGCCCTCGTGGCGGCGCTCGCGTCCGGGCGGGGGTACGGCGAGCTGGTCCGGCTCCTCGACTCCGCCGCTCAGCCGGACCTCGACGAGATGTCGGTCCTGGCCGGGCTCGCGATGCCGGAGCTCTTCGAGGGTCGGGACGCTCGCGCGGATCTGTAACGTGTTCTAGATTGCCGGCGTGACCGCTCCGGATGTCTTCGCGCCCACCACGCTCGGCCCGGTGCGGCTGCGCAACCGCACGGTCAAGGCCGCGACGTTCGAGGGGCGTGCGCCGTACGGCCAGGTCACCGACGAGCTCATCGACTACCACCTCGCGGTCACCCGCGGTGGCGTCGGCCTGACGACCGTGGCCTATCTCGCGGTCGCGCCGGAGGGTCGCACGCATCGCGAGCAGATCGTCGTGGGGGAGCGGACGTTCGGCGGCCTGACCCGGCTCGCCGACGCGGTCCACGAGTCCGGAGCCGCGATCGCCGGCCAGGTCGGGCACGCCGGCCCGGTCGCGAACGGCCGCTCCAACGGCGTGCGGGCGCTCAGCGCCAGCCGGATGCCGAGCCCGCTGTCGATGCAGTTGGTGAAGGCGGCCACCGAGGCCGACCTGACCCGGATCACCCGGGCGTACGTCGCGGCCTCGCGGAGGCTGGTGCGCGCCGGCTTCGACGTCCTCGAGCTGCACATGGCGCACAGCTACCTGATCTCCTCCTTCCTCGCGCCGGGGCTCAACCGGCGCACGGACGACTACGGCGGCTCCCTGGAGAACCGGGCGCGGCTCGGTCGGCAGGTCGCGCGGGCGGTGCGCGACGAGATCGGGTCGGACGCCGCCATCACCGCGAAGGTCAGCCTCGGCGACGGCTTCAGGGGTGGCGTCACGACCGACGAGGGTCTCGCGTACGCCCAGATGCTGGAGTCGGACGGCACCCTCGACGCGCTCCAGATGAGCGGCGGGTCGTCGCTGATGAACCCGATGTACCTCTTCCGCGGCGAGGCGCCGCTGCGGGAGTTCGCCGAGACGATGCCGCTCGTCGTACGCCTCGGCATGAGGACGCCGGTCGGCCGCGGCTTCCTGAAAACCTACCCCTTCGAGGAGGCGTACTTCCGCGAGAAGGCGCTGCGCTTCCGCGCGGGCCTCTCCCTGCCGCTGATGCTGCTCGGCGGCATCAACCGGCGCGCGACCATGGACCAGGCGATGGCCGACGGCTTCGACTTCGTCGCCATGGGCCGAGCCCTCCTCCGCGAACCCGACCTGGTGAACCAGCTGGCCGCCGGCCACGCGACCGAGGGCGCCTGCATCCACTGCAACCGCTGCATGCCGACCATCTACTCCGGCACCCGCTGTCCGGTCATCTCGCCGGTGGGTTTCACCGGCTGACCGCCGATCCCCGCACGCCACGCCGGGGTGGCACGGCGTGTCGTGCGGGTTCTGGCGGCCGACCGGTGAAACCGCACCCTTCACAGACAACTAGAACGTGTTCTAGGTTGACCCCATGTCACACGAGAAGCCGCTGAGGGTCGTCGTCTGGTCGACCGGGACCATCGGGCGCCACGCGATCGCGGGAGTCGACGCCCACCCCCGGATGGAGCTGGTGGGGGTGTGGGTCTCCAACCCCGACAAGGACGGCAAGGACGCCGGGATCCTGGCCGACCTCGGCCGTGAGCTCGGGGTGCTGGCCACCACCGACCGCGACGCGCTGATCGCGCTGGAGCCCGACGCGATCGTGCACACCGCGATGGCCGACGACCGGGTCTTCGAGTGCATCGAGGACCTCTTCGGCTTCGTCGAGGCCGGCATCAACGTCGTCTCCAGCGGGCCGGTGCTGCTCCAGTGGCCGTACGGAATCCTGCCGGACTCGATGCTCGACCGGCTCGCCGAGGCAGGCCGTACGACGGGCGCCAGCCTGCACGTCAACGGCATCGACCCCGGCTACGCCAACGACCTCCTGCCGCTCGCGCTGACCAGCCTGAGCCGGCGCATCGACGAGGTCCGGGTGATGGAGATCGCCGACTACTCGACCTACTACCAGCCCGTCGTCATGGGCGACATGTTCGGCTTCGGCCGGCCGATGGACTTCGAGCCGCTGCTCTGGCAGCCCGGCATCCTGACCATGGCCTGGGGCAGCGTCGTGCGCCAGATCGCCGCCGGCCTCGACGTCGTGCTCGACGAGCCGCTCGTCGAGAAGGTCGAGCGGCGTGCCGCGGAGGTCGACACCCCCAGCGTGTCCGGTGAGGTGAAGGCCGGGACCATGGGCGCCGTCCGCTTCGAGCTGATCGGCACGGTGGACGGTGTGCCCCGGGTGGTGCTCGAGCACGTCACCCGCACCGCCGAGGACCAGGTGCCCGAGTGGCCGCAGCCCGCCGAGGGCGGCGGTGGCTACCGCGTCATCGTGACGGGCGAGCCCGTGATGCAGCTCGACCTCACCCACCACGGCGAGCACGGCGACCACAACGTCTCCGGGATGATCACGACCGCGCAGAGGCTGGTCAACGCGCTGCCCGCCGTCGTCGAGGCGAAGGGCGGACTGGTCACCGCCCTCGACCTCCCGCTCGTGACCGGCCGGGGCCTGGTGAGCACCACATGAGCATCCTCGACCGCTTCTCCATCGACGGTCAGGTCGCCATCGTCACCGGCGCCGGCCGCGGCCTGGGCGCCGCCACCGCCGTCGCGCTCGCCGAGGCCGGCGCCGACGTCCTCATCTCCGCCCGCACCCCCGAGCAACTCGAGGTGGTCGCCGAGCAGGTCCGGGCGACCGGGCGCCGGTGCCTGGTGGTCGCCGCCGACCTCAGCGACCTCGACGCGGTCGCCGGCCTGGCCCGGACGGCGTACGACGAGCTCGGCCGGCTCGACACGGTCGTGAACAACGTCGGCGGCACGTTCCCGCGCGAGTTCATGAAGACCAGCGGCCGCTTCCTCAACGAGGCGTTCAGCTTCAACGTGACCACCGCCCATGCGCTCACGCAGGCGGCCGTCCCGTTGATGCTGCAGGACGACGACGGGAAGCAGAAGAGCGTCGTCACGATCAGCTCGATGATGGGACGTACGGCGGACCGCGGGTTCGTCGCCTACGGCACCGCCAAGGCCGCGCTCGCGCACTGGACCAGGATGGCCGCCCAGGACCTGGCGCCGCGCATCCGCGTCAACGGCATCTACGTCGGCTCGATCCTGACCAGCGCCCTGGAGTTCGTCGCGGGCCAGCCCGAGCTGATGGGCCAGCTCGAGGGCAAGACGCCGCTCGGCCGGGTCGGTGAGCCGGAGGACATCGCCGCCGGCGTGCTCTACCTCGCCTCGAAGGCCGGGCAGTACGTGACCGGCAAGCTGATCGAGATCGACGGCGGCATCCAGCAGCCCACCCTCGACCTCGGGTTCCCCGACGTCGCCCCCTAGAGTCCGACGGTGACCTCCTCCGCCGTCCCCACCGCCTATGCCGTCTCACCCGACTCGGGCGAGCACTGGAGCAAGGAGGGTGCGTGGAAGGTGGCCGAGGGCATCCACCGGATCCCGCTGCCCCTGCCGATGGACGGCCTCAAGGCCGTCAACGTCTATGTCATCGAGACCGACGACGGGCTGACCCTGATCGACGGCGGCTGGTCGATCGAGGTCGCCCGCGACCTGCTCGAGAAGTGCCTGCGCGAGGTCGGCTACGGCTTCGCCGACATCCGCCGCTTCCTGGTCACCCACGTGCACCGAGACCACTTCACGCTGGCGACCGTGCTCGGCAACGAGTACGGCGCGGACGTCGCGCTCGGCCTCGCCGAGAAGCCGGCGCTGGACCTCCTCAACGACGCCGACCTCAGCCGGAACCCGTTCCTCGACGTGCTCCGCACGGCGGGCGCCGGCGAGATCGCGGACCTGTGGGCAGCAGGCCCGGGAGAGCTCCCGGACCCGGTGATGTGGGCCTTCCCCAGCACCTGGCTCGACGGCGACCACGAGATCCCGGTCGGCGCCCGCACCCTCGACGCCGTCCACACGCCCGGCCACACGCCGGGTCACTACGTCTTCGCCGACCGGGCGGCCGGGCTGCTCTTCGCGGGTGACCACGTGCTGCCCACGATCACCCCGTCGATCGGGTTCACGGTCCCGCCGACCCCCGACCCGCTCGGCGCCTTCATGGCGTCGCTGACCAAGGTGCGCGCGCTGCCCGACCTGCAGGTCCTCCCGGCCCACGGCCCGGTCGCGCCGTCGTCCCACACCCGGGTCGACGAGCTGCTGTCGTTCCACGAGAACCGGCTCGACCAGAGCCTGGCCGCCCTCGCGGGCGGCCCGGCCACGGGCTTCGCCGTCGCCCACCAGCTCGGCTGGACCCGGCACGAGAAGGCGTACGACGAGCTCGACCTCTTCAGCCAGGGCATGGCCGCGATGGAGACCAAGGCGCATCTCGAGCTGCTGGTCGCCCGCGGCCGGGCGAGCGCCGAGCACCGGCCGGACGGCGTCCGCTACGCGGCGCTCAGCGACTGAGCCGCATCGGGACGTGCGGGATCCCGTCCTCGAGGAACTCCGCCCCGTCGGCCTCGAAGCCGAACGTCGCGTACCACCCGGTCAGGGGTGCCTGCGCGTCGAGCACGACGTCGCGGCCCTGGGACACCTCGAGGGCGGTGTTCATGAGGTGGTCGGCGAGCCCGCGGCCACGGGCCGGCGGCGTCAGGACGACCCGCCCGATCCGCCAGGTCGCTCCGTCGTCGAGGACGCGCGCGTAGCCGAGCAGGCCCGGCTCGTCGGGGAGGGCGTCGTCGCGCAGCAGCACGTGGCGGGTGCCGGGCTCGTCGTCGCGGCCGTCGAGGTCGGGGTAGGGGCACTGCTGCTCGACGACGAACACGTCCTGGCGCAGCTTCCACACGGCGTACGCCGTCGGCCCGTCGAGGGCGGTGAACGGTCCGGCCGTGATGGTGATCATCGGAGGAGCTCCCGGGTGCGTCGGAAGGCGTCGCGCACCTCGGGGATGAAGGGCAGCAGCGGGTAGACGTGGATGAGGTCCGGGACCTCGACGTACGTGAGGTCCCAGTCGGACTCGCTCGCGCGCCGGGCCAGCAGGCGGCAGCCGGGCGCGAGGGTGTCGCGGGTGCCGCAGAACATCAGCGCCGGTGGCAGGCCCGACAGGTCCGCGAGTGCCGGGCTCACCTCGGGCCGGGCGAGGTCGGCGGGCGTCCCGGCCCACCAGGCGGCGTACGCCGTGATCTTGCCGAGGAACAGCCACGGGTCGCGCTCGGTGAACGCGGCGGTCTCGGGGGTGCTGGTCGTCAGGTCGACCCACGGCGAGTGCAGCAGCAGGCGCGACGGCTGGGGGCCACCGCGCTCGCGCAGCGTGAGGGCGACCGCGAGCGCGTAGCCGCCGCCCGCGGAGTCGCCGGCCAGGACGACCTCGGACCCGTCCGCCCAGCGCGCGGTCAGGTCGGCGATCGCGTCGTGGGAGTCGCGCCAGGTGTGCTCGGGCGCCAACGGGTAGTCGGGCAGCACGACCCGGGCGCCGAGGGCCGTCGCCAGCCGGGTCGCGTAGCGGACGTGGAACGGGTCGATCCCCGCGACGAAGCCGCCCCCGTGCAGGTAGACGATCGTGCGCTGCGGTTCGGACCCGCGCGGGGTGACGACGTACGACGGGAAGTCACCGGCCGGGCCGTTGAGCACCTCGGTGACCACCGAGAACCGCCGGGCGAAGCGCGGCACCAGCCGGGTCGGCAGCGCCGGGTCGAGCGTCGCGTGCCACGCCTCGAGGCGGGCCCGCTCGGCCTCGGGGGTGTCCAGCTCGCGCGACCTCCGGAGCCGGGGGACGGCCCAGGCCAGGGCGTCGTGACGGCGGCTCGGGCTCATGGCGGCAGCCTCGCACACCGGGTCCGGCACAGGGCTTCGTGCTTCCTCGGCCACCGGGCGACACGACCCGGGCGGTCGAGGGTCTAGGCTCGACTCCACAAGACAGGGGAGCACGCCACCACGTGCTGAGAGTGCGGATCCGCCGCAGACCCTATGAACCTGATCCGGTTAGCACCGGCGAAGGGAGTCGGAGTTGAGACACATGCGCCTTGCCGCGCCCATCCTGGCCATCGTCCTCGCGGGGTCCGCCTGCTCGGCCGTCGGAGAGGACTCGTCGCCCGGCGACGAGACCGCCTCCGACCGGGTCGTGCTGGTGACCCACGAGTCGTTCGTGCTGCCGAAGAAGCTGGAGAAGCAGTTCGAGGAGGAGTCGGGCTACGACCTGGTGGTCCGCGGGTCCGGCGACGCCGGCACGCTCACCAACAAGCTCGTCCTCACCAAGGACGACCCGCTCGGAGACGTCGCCTTCGGCGTCGACAACACGTTCGCCTCGCGGGCGCTCGACGAGGGGGTCTTCGCGCCGTACGACGCCGAGCTCCCGGCCGGCGCCGACGCCTACGAGCTCGCGGGCGACGACGACCACCGGCTCACGCCGGTCGACAACGCCAGCGTGTGCGTCAACGTCGACGACACCTGGTTCGCCGAGCACGACCTGGCCCCGCCGACCACGCTCGACGACCTCGCCGACCCGGCGTACCAGGACCTCTTCGTCCTCCCGGGCGCCGCGACCAGCTCGCCCGGCATGGCCTTCCTGCTCACGACGGTCGCGGCGTACGGCGACGCGTGGCCGGACTACTGGACGAAGCTGATGGCCAACGGCGCGAAGCTGACGGCCGGGTGGTCGGATGCCTACGAGGTCGACTTCACCCAGGGCGGGGGGCAGGGCGACCGGCCGATCGTCCTGTCCTACGACTCGTCGCCGGCGTTCACCGTCGCGGACGGGAAGACGTCGACCAGCGCGCTGCTCGACACCTGCTTCCGTCAGGTGGAGTACGCCGGCGTGCTCGACGGCGCGGCGAACCCCGACGGTGCCGAGGCGCTCGTCGACTTCCTGCTCAGCCCCGACGTCCAGGCCGCGCTGCCCGACAGCATGTACGTCTTCCCGGTCGCGTCCGACGCCCCGCTCCCGCAGGACTGGGCCGAGTTCGCGCAGCAGCCGACGAAGCCGTACGCCGTGGACCCGGCCTCGATCAGCGAGCACCGCGACGACTGGCTGCGCGAGTGGAGCGACGTCACCTCCAGGTGACCCCGATGAGCTCCGGGATGAAGCGCGCGCTCACGCTCGTCGCGCTCGCCGCGGTGCCGCTCGCGGTGCTCGGCGTGTTCTTCGTGCTGCCCGTGAGCGGGATGATCGGCGAGGGGTTCTGGGTCGACGGCACCTTCGACCCCGGTGCGGTGCTCGAGGTGCTCGGCCGGCCGCGGGTGCACCGGGTCATCTGGTTCACGGTCTGGTCGTCGGTGCTCGGCACGACGTTCGCGGTGCTGCTCGGCCTGCCCGCGGCGCACCTGCTCTACCGCCGCGAGTTCCTGGGCCGCCGCGTGCTGCGGGCGCTGCTGCTGGTGCCGTTCGTGCTGCCGACCGTCGTGGTCGGGGTCGCCTTCCGCGAGCTGATCGGGGAGTCGGGGCCGCTCGGCTTCCTCGGCCTGGACGGCTCGGCGGCCGCGATCATCGCCGGCCTGGTGTTCTTCAACGTGGCCGTGGTCATCCGTGCGGTCGGCGCGTCGTGGGAGTCGCTCGACCCGCGCCCCGCCGAGGCCGCCGCCGCGCTGGGTGCCGGGCCGGCCCACGTCTTCCGCACCGTCACCCTGCCCGCGCTCCGGCCCGCGATCGTCTCGGCGGCCAGCGTCGTCTTCCTCTTCTGCGCGACCGCGTTCGGCGTCGTGCTGACGCTCGGCGGGCTGCGCTACTCGTCGCTCGAGACGGAGATCTACCTGCTCACCACCAACCTGCTCGACCTCCAGGCGGCGGCCGCGCTCTCGATCGTGCAGCTGCTGGCGATCACCGCGCTGCTGGTCGTGACCGGCCGGCTGCGCGCCGTACCCGATCCGAGCCTGGCCCGCTCCACGGCCCGCCACCGCCGCCCGTCGCGCGGTGACTGGCCGGGGCTGCTCGCCGCCGGTGTCGTCGTGGTGCTGGTCGGCACGCCGCTGGCCGCGCTGGTGGTCGGCTCGCTGCGCGCCGACGACACCTGGAGCATCGCCAACTACCGCGCACTGTCCGGCGAGGGCTCGCACCAGGCCCTGCTGGTGCCGGTCACCGACGCGCTCGTGACCTCCCTGCGGACGGCGGTCGACGCCACCTGGATGTCGCTCTCTCTCGGGCTGCTGGTCGCGATCGTCGTGACCCGCCGCTCGCGGTCCCGGTCCGAGCGGCGGGTGCGCGGCCTGCTCGACGGGCTGTTCATGCTGCCGCTCGGCGTCTCGGCGGTGACGCTCGGCTTCGGGTTCCTGATCACGCTCGACCAGCCGCCGCTCGACGTCCGCGACTCGCTGCTGCTGGTGCCGATCGCCCAGGCGCTGGTGGCCCTCCCGCTCGTCGTCCGCACGCTGGTGCCGGTGCTCGGTGGTGTCGACGACCGACAACGTCAGGCCGCGGCGTCGCTGGGCGCCGGGCCGGTGCGGGCCTTCATGACCGTCGACCTGCCGGCGATGTGGAAGCCGCTGCTGGCGGCGGCCGGCTTCGCGTTCGCGGTGTCGCTCGGGGAGTTCGGGGCCACGTCGTTCCTCGCCCGCGACGACCACCCGACGATGCCGATCGTGATCTTCCGGCTGATCGGGCACCCGGGTGCGATGAACTACGGCATGGCCCTTGCCGCTTCTGTCGTCCTCGCCGCCACGACCGCCGTGGTGATGCTGCTCGTCGAGCGGCTGCGCGTCCCGTCGGTGGGGTCCTTCTGATGCTGTCGCTGCACGACGTCTCGGTGGCCTACGACGCGGTGCCCGCCGTCGTCGACGCGACGCTCACGCTGGCCGACGGTGACGTGCTCGCCGTCCTCGGCCCGTCCGGCAGTGGCAAGTCGACGCTGCTGCGCGCGGTCGCCGGGCTCGAGCCGACGACCGCCGGCCGGATCTGCTGGGACGGCGCCGACCTCGCCGGCGTGCCCACCCACAAGCGTGGCTTCGCGCTGATGTTCCAGGACGGTCAGCTCTTCGCCCACCTGACGGTGGCCGGCAACGTCGGCTACGCGCTGCGCCTGCGGCGTACCCCGAAGGCGCGCGAGCGGGTGCGGGAGCTGCTCGCCCTGGTCGGGCTGGAGGGGTACGGCGACCGGCTGCCCGGCACCCTCTCCGGCGGCGAGCGGCAGCGGGTCGCACTGGCCCGGTCGCTGGCCGTGTCGCCGCGGCTGCTGCTCCTCGACGAGCCGCTGTCGGCGCTCGACGCCGGGCTGCGCGAGCGGCTGGCCGCCGACCTGCGCGACATCCTGCGCGCGGCCGGCACCACCGCGCTGATGGTCACCCACGACCACGACGAGGCCTTCGCGGTCGCCGACCTGCTGGCCGTGATGCGGTCCGGGCGGATCGTCCAGCAGGGCGACATCGCCGAGGTCTGGCGCGCGCCGGTCGACGCCGAGACGGCGCTCTTCCTCGGCTACGCCCGGGTGCTGGACGGCGCGGCGGCCGGCACGCTGCTCGCCGCGGCCGGGCTGGCGGCGGCGCCCGCGGTCGCCGTACGACGCTCCGCCCTGGCCGTGGCCGAGGGCGGACCGCTCGGCGGCGTCGTCGTGTCGGGCCGGGCGACACCCGAGCAGATCCGGCTGGTGGTCGATGTCGACGGGATCGGCGAGGTCGACGCGGTCGCCCGCCTCGGCACCCACCCCGCGCCGGGGGAGCGGGTCGCGCTCGCGGTCGACCCGAGCAGGCTCGCGGCGACACCGGCAGGTCGCGAAAGATCCGGTGGTTGAGGGCCGAGGAACGAGGCGCCTCGAAACCTCCCTACACTGGCGTGCGTGTATCGCCGCGCCTACGTCCTCCTCGTGGGCAACGCCGTGCTCATGGGTGGTGCGGCGATCGTGGTCGCGATCCTCTACGACAAGCGGCTGATCGACCCCGAGGGCAGCTTCCTCGGCCCGTCCTGGCTGCGGCTGCCGCTGCTGCTGCTCGGTGCGCTGCTGCTCGACATGCTGCCGCGCACGCTCTGGTACTCGAAGCTCGACCCGCGGCTGATGCCCGCGATCGTGCGCGAGCGGTGGCGCAAGCACTGGAACCGCGAGCGCCTCACCCTGGTCGCGCTCGGCATCATCTGCTTCTACATCGTCTACGTCAGCTACCGGAACCTGAAGTCGTTCCTGCCCTTCGTGCGCGGCGAGACCTACGACCGCGAGCTGCACCTGCTCGACCAGCTGCTGCTCTTCGGCCACGACCCGGCGACCGTGTTGCACACCGTCTTCGGCGAGCAGATCGCGGCGTACCCGCTCTCCTACGTCTACCTGTGGTTCCTGCCCCTGGTGCCGCTGGCCGTGACGGCCTGGCTGGTGTGGTCGCGCAACATGTCGTACGGCTACTGGTTCGTGACGTCGCAGTGCGTGGCCTGGACGCTCGGCACCATCTCCTACTACGCGCTCCCCACGCTCGGCCCCGGCCTCGAGTACACCTGGCTGTACGACGCGCTCCCGAACACGCCGACCAGCCAGCTGATGGACTCGCTGGTCAACGGCCGCCACAACGTCTTGTGGGGCGGCATCGGCGACGCCGTGCAGTCGGTGGCCGGCTTCGCGAGCCTGCACTGCGCGATCACCCTGCTGGTCGCGCTGATGATCCAGTACACCGTGGACTCGAAGCCTCTCAAGATCGTCTTCTGGGTCAACTTCGGGCTCACCGTCGTCGCCACCCTCTACTTCGGCTGGCACTACATCGCCGACGACATCGCCGGCGTCATGATCGCGGTCATCTCCTTCTACGTCGGTGGCGTCGCCAGCGGCCAGAGGTTCGACAAGCACGGTCTGGCCTCGCACCCGACGACCACCACGTCAGCCGTCCCCGTCGACCGCTGACTGCCGCGCGCCGGGGTACTCCCTGACGTTCGCGGGGTGCTGCGCGCCCGAAAACCCCCGTTTCGTCAGGGAGTATCCGCGCTGTTCGCGAATGACAACCTTGTAATTCGTCAAGTCGACACGCCGGTAATCCCGAAAGAAGTGACCGAATTTGTTTCTTTTGGGACGAAAGTTGTCTAACGTGCTGCGAGTGCCGCATGGGGCGGACGATCACAGCAGCGACATCGGGGGGACGACACGGTGCGAGCGTTCGGAGTGGCGGCAGCCCTCGCCCTGACCCTCGCGGTCGGCGCCGTGGCCACCGGGGTCGGCACCGGCGTGGCCGTGGCGGACGACGGCGCCGTCCCCAGCCACCAGGACATCCACGAAGCCCGGGTCGCCGCCCGCGACAAGGCCGACGACGTCGACGCGGTCCGCGCCCGGCTCGTGCTCGCCAACCAGCGCCTGCAGGAGTCGGCCATCGCCGCCGCCCAGGCTGCGGAGGCCTACAACGGGGCCCGCTGGCGCGCCGCGGAGGCCCGCCGGGCCGCCGTCGAGACGCAGCGGCGATCGGCGGTCGCGGAGGCCGACGTCCAGCGCCAGCGGGAGGCGTACGGCGACGCGCTCGTCACGTCGTACGAGATGTCCCCGGGGCTGACCGCGTTCTCCGCGATCGTCCGCTCCGACGGGATCGGCACGGTCGTCGAGCGGACCACCAGCCTGCAGAACGCCGAGGCGGCGCTCGACGGCAACTACAACGAGTTCCGCGCCGCGGCCACCCTCGCCGACGTCGCGCAGCAGCAGGCCGAGGATGCCGAGGACGACGCCGTCGCCGCCGAGCAGGAGGCCCAGGACGCTCGCGACCAGGCCCGGGCCGCCGCCGACGCGGCCGCCGCCGACGCAGTGTCGATCGCCGACGAGAAGGCCGCGCTGATCGCCCAGCTCGCCGACCTCCAGCACATCAGCGTGGAGCTCGCCCAGCGCCGCCAGTCCGCCCTCGAGCAGCAGGCCGCCGAGGCCGCGGCCGCCGCGGCCCAGCACGAGCAGGAGGCCGAGGAGCAGAGCACCCCGAGCCCCGAGCCCAGCGCGCCGGCGCCCACCCCGGACCCCGAGTCCGCACCCCCCTCGACCCCGACGCCGCCGACCACCCCCGCACCCACCCCGCCTGCCCCCACGCCCACCCCGCCCGCCCCCGCGTCCGGCGCCCAGGCAGCGATCTCGTTCGCCCGCGCCCAGATCGGTGAGCCCTATCGCTGGGGAGCATCGGGCCCCAGCGCGTGGGACTGCTCCGGTCTGACCATGGGCGCGTGGGGTGCGGGTGGGAAGTCCCTCCCGCACTACTCGGTGGCGCAGTACGAGCAGTCGACGCCGATCTCGGCCGGCCAGCTCCAGCCGGGCGACCTGGTGTTCTGGGGCTCGTCGTCCGACCCGGGCTCGATCTACCACGTCGCGCTCTATGCCGGTGGCGGCCAGATCATCCAGGCGCCGCGTACGGGCCGTCCGGTCGAGGAGGTCTCGATGTACTCCTGGACGACCCCCGGCTTCTACGCCCGCCCCTGAGGGGCGCAGGTCACACGATCCCGGTCCAGAGCACTGCTTGAAGCCTGAACGGCCTGGGTAGCGTCGGGACATGGCCACCGACACCGTCGCACCCGCCGCGCAGGGATACGTCCAGCCCGAGGTCGACGTACCCGCGCTGACCGCCCTCCTCGACGGCAAGTACGCCGAGGTGCGCAACCTGGTGCGCAGCAACCTCGCCGAGTACGCGTCGATCCTCGACGACGCCGAGCAGCTCTCGACGGACGAGTTCCGGGAGCGGGTCAAGGACGTCGTCGTCGAGATGGCCGCCACCGGCCAGACCGGCATGGGCTTCCCCCAGGAGTACGGCGGCGGGGGCGACATCGGCGCCTCGATCGCGGCCTTCGAGACGCTCGCGTACGGCGACCTCTCGGTGCTGGTGAAGGTCGGCGTCCAGTTCGGCCTCTTCGGCGGTGCGATCCTCCAGCTCGGCACCCAGGAGCACCACGACGCCTACCTGGCCGACCTGATCACCGGCAAGCTGATGGGCTGCTTCGCGATGACGGAGACCGGCCACGGCTCCAACGTCCAGGCGCTCGGCACCGTCGCGACCTACGACGTCGCGACGCAGGAGTTCGTGATCACCACGACCACCGAGGATGCCCGCAAGGACTACATCGGCAACGCCGCGAAGCACGCCCAGGTCGCGGCCGTCTTCGCCCAGCTCGAGGTCGGCGGCAAGTCCGAGGGCGTGCACGCCTTCGTCGTGCCGATCCGCGAGAACGGCAAGCCCTGTCCGGGCGTCCGGATCGAGGACGACGGCCTCAAGATGGGCCTCAACGGCGTCGACAACGGCCGGATCTGGTTCGACCAGGTGCGGGTGCCGCGCACGGCGCTGCTCAACCGGTTCGCCGACGTGACCCCGGCGGGCGTCTACGAGAGCGAGATCGAGAACCCCAACCGGCGCTTCTTCACGATGCTCGGCACCCTGGTCCAGGGTCGCGTGTGCGTCGGCGGCGCCGGCATCAACGCGAGCAAGGTGGCGCTGGCGATCGCCACGAAGTACGCCGTACGCCGTCGTCAGTTCGAGGCGACGTCCGACGAGCACGAGGAGCTGCTCCTCGACTACGGCATGCACCAGCGCCGGCTCTTCCCGCTGATCGCGCGGACCTACGCGCTGCACTTCGCCCAGGAGGTCGTCGCGTCCCAGCTGCACGATGTCTTCTCCGGGATCACCGACGACGACATCGCCCGTCGCGAGCTCGAGTCGCGCGCGGCCGGCACCAAGGCGCTCGGCACGTGGCACGCAACCCGCACCATCCAGGAGTGCCGCGAGGCCTGTGGGGGAGCGGGCTACCTGGCGGTCAACCGCTTCGCCGCGCTCAAGGCCGACACCGACGTGTTCACGACGTTCGAGGGTGACAACCACGTGCTGCTGCAGCTCGTCGCGAAGGGCCTGCTCACCGACTACGCGAGCGAGTTCGAGGACATGGACCAGCTCGGGATGGTCCGGTTCGTCACCAACCTCGCGGTCGAGACCGTGATCGAGAAGACGTCGGCCCACAAGCTGCTCGAGCGGGTCAAGGACCTCCTGCCCGGCGGCGACCAGTGGGACCAGGACGCCGGCCTGCTGGACCCCGACTACCAGCTCGCGATGCTCCGCTTCCGCGAGGAGCACATGCTGGCCGGCGTCGCCCGGCGCCTGAAGCGCGGGATCGACCAGAAGATGAATCCGGGCGAGGTGTTCTCCCGGGTGCAGGACCACGTGATCGGCGCCGCCAACGCGCACGTCGAGCGGCTGGTCCTGGAGGCGTTCGTCGACAAGACCCGCTCGCTCCCCGCGGGTGACCAGAAGGTCGCGCTCGGCCTGCTCTGCGACCTGTTCGCGCTGTCGACCATCGAGGCCGATCGGGCGTGGTTCATGGAGCACGGCCGGCTCACCGTGCAGCGCTCCAAGGCGATCAGCCGCGAGATCGGCAGCCTCTGCCGCAAGGTCCGCCCGATCGCCGTCGACCTCGTCGACGCCTGGGGCGTCCCGGTCGAGATGCTCCGGTCCCCGGATCTGGTCGGCTAGTCACACCAGCCCCAGGAATCCCCGGTTGGCCGGTGAGACCCGCACGACACGCCGTGCCGACACGGCGTGTCGCGTGGCTTTCACCGGCCAACCGGTGAAACCCGCGCCACGACGAGCCCGGTCAGTGAGCCTGGGGGAGACCCTGGCCCGGAGGATGCGGCTGGCTCTCGGAGTGGCCCTCGGTCTTGAGCCGCTCGAACGACGCGTAGACCTCGGCCTCGGCCTCGGTGCGGCCGACCCACTCGGCGCCCTCGACGGACTTGCCGGGCTCGAGGTCCTTGTAGACCTCGAAGAAGTGCTGGATCTCGAGGCGGTCGAACTTGGAGACGTGCGCGATGTCGCGCAGGTGCTCGAGGCGCGGGTCGGTCGCGGGGACACAGAGGACCTTGTCGTCGCCGCCGGCCTCGTCGGTCATGCGGAACATGCCGATCGCGCGGCACTTGATCAGGCAGCCGGGGAAGGTCGGTTCCTGGAGCAGGACCATCGCGTCGAGCGGGTCGCCGTCCAGGCCGAGGGTGTTCTCGATGTAGCCGTAGTCGGCGGGGTACTGCGTCGACGTGAACAGGGTGCGGTCGAGACGGATCCGGCCGGACTCGTGGTCGACCTCGTACTTGTTGCGCACACCCTTGGGGATCTCCACCAGCACGTCGAACTCGAGCACGTCTTCCTCCGCCATCGTCATCTGTCCAGGAGGCCCGCGAGGCAGGCTTCGGCCAGTCTCCCGCACAATGACGGCAAACGTGCAGTCGGGAAGAGGTGAACTGTGGCGAGACGTGACTCACACCACGGCTCACGCCTGGCCTTCTGGCTTCCCGTGCTGCTGGTCGTGGCCCTCCTCGGCTCGGCAGGGGTGGCCTACCGGCTCGACGACGACCAGCCCGACCCGACCCACGACCCGGCCGCCGTCGCGCCGCCCGCCGGGCTGGTCCTGCCCGCTCTCAGCACCCCGGCGCCCGTCGCCGAGCCGGCGGCGGGCCCGCTCGACCCCGGGAAGGTACGGCGCGCGGTCGCCCCGCTGCTCGAGGACGACGACCTCGGTCCAGCCGTGCTGGCCACGGTGTCGGCCCTCGACGGCACCCTCCTCTTCTCGGCCGGCATGGGGACGGCGACCCCGGCGTCGACACTCAAGCTCCTGACGACCGCGGCCGCCCTCGAGGCCCTCGGTCCGGAGCACACGTTCGCCACGACCGTGGTCTCCGACGCTCCGGGGTGGATCGTGCTGGTCGGGGGCGGTGACCCGCTGCTGGCGAGCAGGCCCGGCCGCCGGGCGGCGTACCCGCACCCGGCCGACGTCGTCACCCTCGCCAGGGCGACCGCGCAGGCGCTCCAGGACAGCGGCCGCACCCGGGTCCGGCTGGGCTACGACACCAGCCTCTTCTCCGGTCCGGCCGTGAACCCGCACTGGCCGGCGACCTACGTCCCCGAGGCCGTCGTGTCCCCGATCTCACCGCTCTGGGTCGACGAGGGCCGCCCGGCCACCGGGTCCGGTCGGGTCGACGACCCCGCAGCAGCCGCCGCGACCGCGTTCGCAGCGGCCCTCGACCGGGCCGGGGTCGAGGTCGTCGGGGCGCCCCGCCCGCGCCCGGCCCCGCCGGACGCCGCCGAGCTCGCCCGGGTCACCAGCCCGCCGCTGTCGCAGATCGTCGAGCACACCCTCGAGTTCAGCGACAACGAGGCCGCCGAGGTGCTCCTGCGCCAGGTCGGCCGCGCGACCGGCGACGACGGGTCGTCCAGGGCCGGCGTCACCGGCGTCCTCCACACCCTCGAGACGCTCGGGGTGCCGACCACGGGGGCCAGGCTGTACGACGGCAGCGGGCTCTCCCGCGACGACCTGGTCAGCCCGGACACCCTGGCGGCCCTGCTCCGGACCGCCGCCGCCGTCGGCCACCCCGAGCTGCGCGCCGTGATCAGCGGGCTGCCGGTGGCCGGCTTCAACGGCTCGCTCGCCGACCGCTTCGGTGACGCCGAGCGGGGCCGGGGCCTGGTCCGGGCCAAGACCGGCACCCTGGCGGGTGTCAACGGCCTGGCCGGCACCGTGACCGACCGGGACGGCCGGCCGATGGTCTTCGCGCTCCTCGCCGACCGCGTCGCGCTGGTCGACAGGTTCACCGCCGAGGACGCCCTCGACGCGGTCGCCACGGCGCTCGCGGCCTGCCACTGCGGAGCGTGAGCGTTGGCGCCCACGGGTACGGTCGGCGCATGACGAGCAGCGGGTCCGGCATGGTCGACTGGGACCTCGCGGTCTCGATCGGGTCCAGGATCGCCGGCGACGGACCCGCCATCTCCCGCGGCGAGGCCGCGGCCGCGGTCGCCGAGCTCCGGGCCGATGCCGACCGCTCGACGGGTCTGGTCCGGGAGTTCACCGGCCTGGTGGCCGCCGACCGTACGGCGCCGGTCCTGGTCGTCGACCGGCCCGGGTGGGTGCAGGCGAACGCCGACGGGTTCGCCACCGCGCTCGCGCCGATGGTCGACAAGCTCAGCTCCGGCAAGAGCGCACCGTCGGGGCTGGCCAAGGCGATCGGCTCCCGGGTCACCGGCGCCGAGGTCGGGGGGCTGCTGGGCTTCCTCGCCGGCAAGGTCCTCGGCCAGTTCGACCCGTTCCACGCGCCCTCCGGCCGGCTGCTGCTGGTGGCCCCCAACATCGTCCACGTGGAGCGTGAGCTCGAGGTGGACCCGCACGACTTCCGGCTCTGGGTGTGCCTCCACGAGGAGACGCACCGGGTGCAGTTCACCGCCGTGCCGTGGCTGACCGACCACCTCCTCGCCGAGATGCACGCCATCGCCGACACCCTCGAGCCGGCCAAGCTCCTCGACGAGGGCCTCGGCCGGATCACCGAGGCGCTCAGGAGCGCCCGGAGCGGCGGCAGCCTCCTCGACGTCATCGGCAACCCCGAGCAGAAGGAGATCGTCGACCGGGTCACCGGCGTCATGTCGCTGCTCGAGGGTCACGCCGACGTGGTCATGGACGGCGTCGGCCCGTCCGTCATCCCGACCGTCGGTGACATCCGCACCCGCTTCAACCGGCGCCGCAAGGGCGTCGGCACCCTCGACCGCGTGCTGCGCCGGCTGCTGGGGCTCGACGCCAAGATGGCGCAGTACCGCGACGGCGCGAAGTTCGTCCGCGGGGTCGTCGACAAGGCCGGGATGGCGGAGTTCAACGCGGTCTGGGAGCACCCGGACAACCTCCCGTCCAAGGCCGAGATCGCCGACCCGCAGGCCTGGGTCTCGCGCGTCCTCTAGGGTCCGGGCCGTCGTGAGCCTCCACCCCGCCGTCGCCGCCGTCCGGCTGGCCGTACGCCGCGCCCTCGCGCACGTCGAGGCCGGTCAGCCGGTCGTCGTCGCCTGCTCCGGCGGGGCGGACTCGCTCGCGCTGCTGGCGGCCACCGTGTTCGAGAGCCGCCGGGCCGGCTGGCACGTGATCGGCGCGACCGTCGACCACGGGCTCCAGGGGGGCTCGGCCGAGCACGCGGCCCACGTCGTGGAGCAGATGGCCGGGCTCGGTGCCCATGAGACCCTCTCGGCGACCGTCCACGTCGAGGGCGCCGGGCTCGGGCCCGAGGCAGCGGCGCGTCGGGCCCGGTACGCCGTGCTCGAGAAGATCGCCGAGCGCTTCGGCGCCGCGGCGGTCGTCCTCGGCCACACCCGCGACGACCAGGCGGAGACCGTGCTGCTCGGCCTGACCCGTGGCTCGGGGGGTCGGTCCCTCGCCGGGATGCGCCGCTCGTTCGACGTGTTCGTGCGGCCCCTGCTCGACGTCGCGCGCGCCGACACGGTCACCGCCTGCCAGGTCGAGGGCATCGGGTTCTGGGAGGACCCCCACAACGTCGACCCGGCGTACACCCGGGTTCGCGTGCGCTCGCGGGTCCTGCCCGTCCTGGAGGAGGAGCTCGGGCCCGGCGTCGCCGCGACCCTGGCCCGCACCGCCGACCAGCTGCGGGCCGACATGGACCTCCTCGACGACCAGGCGGAGGCCGCGCTCGCCCGCCTGGCCGGTCTCCCCGTCGACGGGCTCCTGGCCGAGCCCGTGTCGATCCGACGCCGGGTCCTGCGGCTGGCGGCCCTGGCCGCGGGGGCGCCTGCCTCCGAGCTGTTCCACGACCACGTGCTCGCGATGGACGCGCTGCTCACCGACTGGCACGGTCAGCGCTGGGCCGAGCTGCCCGGCGCGGTCCGCTGCCGCCGCGAGGGCGGGCGGCTCCATTTCGGGTCTCGAGGATGAGAAATCACAGGTTTGCACCTGGTGGGCCGATATTCACGTCAGACTCCCTATGACCGACCGTCTGGTCAGCGTCACCCCCGAAACGAGGAACGAGATGTCCTACCGTCGTACGGCCGCCGCGGCCGCCGCTCTGATCGCCGTCGCTGCGATCGCACCCCAGGCGCTCCCGGCCTCCGCTGCGCCGGCCTCCGGCCACGCCACCTCCGCTCCGCGCGCCGGGTCGGCGCTGATCCAGGGCGTTGTGGTGGACCAGTTCGGCACGTACCTCGACGACGTCCAGGTGCAGGCCACGAAGGCTGACGGGACCCCGAGCGCATCGGCGCTGACCTACGCGAGCGACCGCGAGGACGGCCCGCAGCACGGCTACTTCTTCCTCGAGGTGACACGGGGCACCTACACGTTGACCGTCACCCGCGATGGCTACACGACGCTGGTGCTCGACGACATCGAGGTGGCGAAGGCGCGCCAGAAGGTCAGCCTCGGCGAGATCGAGATCCAGAAGAAGCTCGCCGACACCAGGACGAAGGGTGCGCTCGAGGACAGCTCGATCACGACGAAGCAGAACGGCGTGGTCGACGTCGAGGTGTCGTCGAAGGCGACGTCCAAGCCGACCGGCACGGTCGAGGTCCGCGAAGGCCGCGAGGTCCTCGGTGAGGGCACGCTCAGGACCAAGAACCGCGGCGAGCTCACGATCGGGATCGACAAGCTCGACAAGGGGATCCATCACCTCAAGGTCTACTACCTCGGCTCGTCGACGCTCAAGGCCTCGAGCTCCGACAACCTCACCCTCAAGGTCGTCAGGCCCAAGCACTGACCTAGGCTCTCCGCCATGGACGCTTCGCACGTGGAGAACGACCTGGTCAACGTCCTCTTCACCGAGGAGCAGATCCAGACCCGCCTGCGCGAGCTCGCGGCCGAGATCGAGCAGGACTACGCCGGCAAGGACCTCCTCATCGTCGGGATCCTGCGCGGCGCGGTGATGGTGATGGCCGACCTCGCGCGCAGCTTCACCCGGCACCTCGAGATGGACTGGATGGCGGTGTCGTCCTACGGCTCCGGCACGAAGTCCAGCGGCGTCGTCCGGATCCTGAAGGACCTCGACACCGACATCTCCGGGCGGCACGTCGTCATCGTCGACGAGATCATCGACACCGGCCTGACGCTGTCCTGGCTGACGGCCAACCTCGCCTCGCGCAGCCCCGCGAGCGTCGAGATCTGCACCCTCCTGCGCAAGCCCGAGGCGCTGACCATGCCGGTCGACGTGCGCTACATCGGCTGGGACATCCCGAACGAGTTCGTCGTCGGCTACGGGCTGGACTACAAGGAGCGCTACCGCAACCTGCGCGACATCGGCACCCTCGCCCCGCACGTGTACTCCTGAGCGGGGACGCGCCAGCGGACCCGCTGATGGTGGTCGAGCGAGCCGCGCGACCGAGCTCGCGAGGTCGCGACCGGCGTGTCGAGACCGGGTGAGACGGAAGGCGGCGGCGAGCGCGACCCCAGCCGGCCGTCCCGTGGGCCCGCTGCGCCCCACCCGCCGATTCCTGAGACAATGCCCATTGCCCGCGGTGTGTACCGTCGGCAGTTCAGATGAGCGTCCGTCCGGCCAACCGGTCGACGGGCGGCAACGTCGCGTCGAGAGAAGCCTGTGAAGCGCATATTCAAGGGTCCCTGGCTGTGGATCGTCCTGGCCGTGGTGGGCGTGCTCGTCGCGCTCCAGTACCTCGCCCCCAACGGCGGGTACGACGAGGTCGAGACCTCCACGATGGAGTCCTACATCGCCCAGGGCGAGGTCAAGGAGATCACCTTCGTCGGAGGTGACCAGGTCATCCAGGCCACCCTCGACAGCGGCGTCCGGGACGACGGCGACAAGGTCGAGGCGTACTGGGTCGACGGTCAGCAGCAGGGCATCATCAAGCAGGTCGACCAGCAGATCGCCGACGGCGCCATCGAGAAGTCGAACTCCAAGATCGCCAAGCCCAGCCTGCTCGGCTCGATCCTGGCCACCCTGCTGCCGTTCGCGCTGATCATCTTGCTGTTCCTGTTCTTGATGAACCAGGTCCAGGGTGGCGGCGGCCGCGGCGTGATGCAGTTCGCCAAGTCCAAGGCGAAGTTGATCTCCAAGGACATGCCGAAGACGACCTTCACCGACGTCGCCGGCTGCGAGGAGGCCATCGAGGAGCTCGAGGAGATCAAGGAGTTCCTCCAGGAGCCCGCGAAGTTCCAGGCCGTCGGCGCCAAGATCCCCAAGGGCGTGCTGCTCTACGGTCCTCCCGGCACGGGCAAGACGCTGCTCGCGCGCGCCGTCGCCGGCGAGGCGGGCGTGCCGTTCTACTCCATCTCCGGCTCCGACTTCGTCGAGATGTTCGTCGGTGTGGGTGCGTCCCGCGTCCGCGACCTGTTCGAGCAGGCCAAGGAGAACGCCCCGGCGATCGTCTTCATCGACGAGATCGACGCCGTCGGTCGCCACCGCGGCGCCGGCATGGGCGGCGGTCACGACGAGCGCGAGCAGACGCTCAACCAGCTGCTCGTCGAGATGGACGGCTTCGACGTCCGCGGCGGCGTCATCCTGATCGCCGCGACGAACCGCCCCGACGTGCTCGACCCGGCCCTCCTGCGCCCGGGCCGATTCGACCGCCAGATCGCGGTCGACGCCCCCGACCTGTCGGGTCGCCACCAGATCCTCAAGGTCCACTCGCGCGGCAAGCCGATGGCCCAGGACATCGACCTGCTCTCCGTGGCCCGTCGTACGCCGGGCTTCACGGGCGCCGACCTGGCCAACGTGCTCAACGAGGCCGCGCTGCTGACCGCGCGGGCCAACCAGAAGCTGATCACCAACACCGCGCTCGACGAGGCGATCGACCGGGTGATCGCCGGACCGCAGCGGCGCACCCGCCTGATGAGCGAGAAGGAGAAGCTCATCACGGCCTACCACGAGGGCGGCCACGCCCTGGTCGCGGCGGCGCTGCCCGGCACCGACCCGGTGCACAAGATCACGATCCTGCCCCGCGGCCGGGCGCTCGGCTACACGATGGTGCTGCCCGACGAGGACAAGTACTCCCAGACGCGCTCGCAGATGCTCGACTCGCTCGCCTACATGCTCGGCGGCCGGGCCGCCGAGGAGATGGTCTTCCACGACCCGACCACGGGTGCCGGCAACGACATCGAGAAGGCCACCGCCCTGGCCCGCGCGATGGTCACCCAGTACGGCATGACGGAGACGCTCGGCGCGATCAAGCTGGGCGACTCGACCTCCGAGCCGTTCCTCGGCCGCGACATGGGCCACCAGCGCAACTACTCCGAGGACGTCGCGGCCAAGATCGACGAGGAGACCAAGAAGTTCCTGGCGCACGCCCACCAGGAGGCCTTCGAGATCCTCGAGGAGAACCGCGACGTGCTCGACGCCCTCGTGCTCGAGCTCTTCGACAAGGAGACCCTCGACAAGGAGCAGGTCGCCCGCGTCTTCGAGCCCCTGCGCCGGCGCCCCGAGCGCCCCGCGTGGACCGGCTCCGACCAGCGGCACCCGTCGGCGATCCCGCCGGTCGAGATCCCGCAGTGGATCAAGGACCGCGCGGCCGCCAACGCTGCGGCCTTCGCCGCCTCGAACGGCGACGGCCCGAAGGACACCGAGGAGGGTCAGAACGGCTCCGGCGCGATCCTGACCCCGCCCGGGTCCGGCGGCGACGTGCACGGCGACCCCGGAGTCCAGGGGCCCGGGACCCAGCTCCCGCCGCACTGAGACCGTGACCGACTCCATCCGCCCCGACGACCGGGCGCCCGAGGACATCCCGCCGTTCGACCAGGCGCGGGCCGAGGCCGCCGTGCGCGAGCTCCTGGCCGCGATCGGCGAGGACCCCGACCGCGAGGGGCTGCGGGACACCCCGGCGCGGGTCGCCCGGGCGTACGCGGAGGTCACGTCCGGGATGCGGATGGCCCCGGAGGACGTCCTCACCACGACGTTCGACCTCGGACACGACGAGATGGTCCTGGTCCGCGACATCGAGCTGTGGTCGATGTGCGAGCACCACCTGGTGCCGTTCACCGGCGTCGCGCACGTGGGCTACATCCCGGCCGAGAGCGGCAAGATCACCGGCATCTCGAAGCTGGCCCGGCTGGTCGACGTCTACGCCAAGCGCCCCCAGGTGCAGGAGCGGCTGACCACCCAGGTGGCCGACGCGCTGATGCGGATCCTCGACGCCCGCGGCGTGATCGTGGTGATCGAGGCCGAGCACCTCTGCATGACGATGCGCGGGGTCAAGAAGGCCGGCGCCCGCACCATCACCTCCGCCGTGCGCGGCATCATGCACAACGCCGCGACCCGCTCCGAGGCGATGTCGCTGATCAACAGCAGCCGCGGCCACCGCTGACCCCGGCGGGGCCGCACACCGCTAGCCTCGGTGCCCATGACGACGCGCACGCTCCCGCAGCTGATGGGCGTCGTCAACGTCACGCCCGACTCGTTCTCCGACGGCGGCCGCTGGCTCGAGCCGGAGGCCGCCGTCGCACACGGCCGCGCCCTGCTGGCCGACGGGGCCGACATCCTCGACATCGGCGGGGAGTCGACCCGGCCGGGCGCGACCCGGCCCGTCGTCGAGGAGGAGCTCGGCCGGGTGATCCCGGTGATCACGGAGCTGGCCGCCGACGGAGCCGTCGTCTCCGTCGACACCATGCGCTCCGAGGTGGCCGAGGCGGCGCTCGCCGCCGGCGCCACGATGGTCAACGACGTCTCCGGCGGCCTCGCGGACCCGCGCATCCTCGAGGTCGTGGCCGCCGCGGGTGCGCCGTACATCGCGATGCACTGGCGAGCTCACGCCGACCACATGCGCGACTTCGCCGTGTACGACGGCCCGGGCGGCGTGGTCGGGGCGGTCCGCGACGAGCTGTCCGAGCGGGTGGAGGCGATCCTGGCCGCGGGGATCGCCCCCGACCGGATCGTCCTCGACCCGGGCCTCGGGTTCGCCAAGCACGGCGAGCACAACTGGCAGCTGCTGCGCGACCTCGGGCCGCTGCAGGCGCTCGGCTTCCCGCTGCTGGTGGGTGCGAGCCGCAAGTCCTTCCTCGGTAGGCTGCTCGCGGACGCTCGCGGGACGCCCCGTCCGGTGGAGATGCGGGAGCACGCCAACACCGCGCTCACGATCCACCTCGCTCACCAGGGGGTGTGGGGCCTGCGGGTGCACGACGTACGCGCCGCGCGCGACGCCCTCCGGGTGCTCGAGCGGCTGACCGGGGAGGACGGACCATGACCGACGAGCTCACGGTCCGCGGCATCGAGTGCTACGGCCACCACGGGGTGTTCGAGTTCGAGAAGCGCGAGGGGCAGACCTTCGTGATCGACCTCACCCTCGGCATCGACACCGCACCCGCGGCGGCGTCCGACGACTTGCCAGACACCGTCGACTACGGGAGTCTCGTGGCCTCGGTGAAAGCCGCCGTGGAGAAGGATCCGGTCGACCTGATCGAGACCCTGGCCCAGCGGATCTCGGGCGTCTGCCTCTTGGACGACCGTGTTGAATGGGCGCGGGTCACGGTTCACAAGCCGGACGCACCCATCGACGCGACGTTCGAAGACGTCGCGCTGACGATCACCCGGAAACGTGAGGGCCGCCCGTGACTGAGACCCCCAACCCCAACATCATCGATGCCGACACGCTGACCGGTGAGATGCGTCCGATCCGTCGGGCGGTGCTGGCGTTGGGCTCCAACCTCGGCGAGCGGCTGGCCAGCCTGCAGGGCGCCGTCAACGCCCTGGCGGACACACCGGACGTGTGGATCACCGGTGTCTCGCCCGTCTACGAGACCGAGCCGGTCGGCTGCCCGCCCGACACGAAGACCTTCCTCAACGCCATCGTGATGATGGACACCACGTTGGCCGCCAGCCGGCTGATGGACCGGGCGCTGGCCATCGAGGACGCCTTCGAGCGGGAGCGCAGCGAGGTCAAGAACGCGCCGCGCACCCTCGACGTGGACCTGATCGTCGTCGGCGACCGGCGCAGCGACGAGGAGTCGCTCCGGCTGCCGCACCCGCGGGCGGCCGAGCGGGCGTTCGTGCTGCGTCCCTGGCTCGACCTCGACCCGGAGGCGGAGTTCCCGGACCTCGGTCCGGTGGCCGACCTGCTGGAGGCGACCGACCAGAGTGGCATCAAGCTGCGGGACGACCTGGTCCTCGAGGTCCAGTGACCCGCCGGTGAGCGCCGACCCGTCCGGCGAGGAACCGTCGGGTGGGCGGCTCCGACCGACGTCGGCCGGTGTCCTCACCGGATGGGGGGTCGCCGGCCTGGTCGGCGGCTGGCTGCTGCACCCCCTCACCGTGCGGTGGCGGGGCAGCGCCCCGATCGTCACCTGGGCGCAACCGCTGGCGCTGGTCCTGGTCGCCGCGATCCTCGGCGCGACGGCGTACCTCACCTGGCGCACCGTGCACGTCCAGCGCCGGCGGCTCGAGCCGAACCAGGCGGTCAACCGCCTCGTGCTGGCCCGGGCCTGCGCGCTCGTCGGTGCGCTCGTCGCCGGCGGCTACGTCGGCTACGCCGTGACCTGGCTCGGCAACGACGCCGAGCTCGCGGCCCAGCGAGCGCTGCGGTCGGGCATCGCGGGGGCCGCGGGCGTGGCGATCGTCGTCACCGCGATGCTCCTGGAGCGCGCGTGTCGCGTCCGTTCCGACGGGGACGAAGCCTAACCTCGGGGGTATGGCTTCCCCCCAGGCATCATCCGCCGGCCGACGCCGGCAGCGCAGCACCCGACTGACCGTCGCCGTCGTCCTGCTCGCCGTCTCGGCGCTGGCCGTCCTCGGCGCGGTCATCAGCGGCACCTGGATCCTCGTGGTGCTCGCCGCCGTCCTCGGTGTCGTCCTCGGCGCCGCGGCCACCCGGATCACCCACTCCGAGCTCGCCGACGCCCGCCGCGACGCCGCGCGTGACCGCGCCGAGCAGGCCCGCGCCTACCGCGACCTGACCGACACGCGCACGGCCGAGCACACCGCCTTCGCCGAGTCCATGCAGGAGCGCCTGACCCGCCACCAGACGGCCGTCCACGAGCTCGAGGACGCGCTGACCGCCGCCCAGGGGCGCGCCGCCGAGGCGACCCGCAGGCTGGACGCCGAGACGCGGCGCGCCGACCTCGCCGAGACCGACGGCCGCACGACCGCCACGTTGCTCGAGCAGTCGCAGCAGCGCGCGGCCGAGGCGATCGTCCGGGTCGCCGAGCTCGAGCAGGAGCTGGACGTCGTCCGCGCCGAGCTCGAGGCCATCACCCAGATCCGGGCCGCGAAGCGGACCGGATGACGGTGGTCGAGCAAGCCGCGCGAGCGAGGAACGAGGTCGCGACCCGCGTGCCGAGACCTCGTGACGTACGAACGGGCCTCGACCACGGCGCGTGACGCCCGTCGGCAGGGGTGCGGCACAATCGCGACCGTGATCCCCGACGACAACCGGTTCGAGAGCGACCCCGACGAGGTGCTGGGCGACGTGCCCGGCCTGCCGCGAGGCTGGACGGTCGGCACGCCCGACCCCGCCGACCGGTTCGACGTCGCCCGGCTGACCCAGCTGCTCCGTGCCCACGAGCGGCACGGCCGGGGCTGGGCGGGTGCCTCGGTCGACGACGTCCTCGTCGAGGTCTCCGAGCACGGCCTGTTGATGCGCGAGAACGTCGTGGTCCGCGACGCCGAGGGCGACATCCAGGCCTGGGGCAGCGTCCACGACCGCTCGGTCGGCCGGATGCTCTTCGTCCACGTCGTGCAGCGCGAGCTGCCCGACGACGTCGCCGACACCTGCTCGGACCTGCTGTTCGAGTGGGCCGAGGCGCAGGCCCGCTCCGTCGGCGCCGCGCGCGGTCTCGAGACCCAGCAGATCGACACCGGCGCCTTCGAGGGCGACGAGCGCCAGGCCCGCTGGCTGGCCGGGGCCGGCTTCGAGAAGGTCCGCACCTGGTGGCAGATGAGCCGTCCGGTCACGCCCGACGAGGAGGGTCTCGTCGAGACCCCCGACCACTGGGAGAACGGCGGTGTCGTCTTCCGGCTGGTCCGGCGCACCGGCACCGGCATGCCCGACGAGAGCGACCTGCGCGAGGTGCACGACGTCCTGGAGGGGGCGTTCGTGGACCACTTCAACTCCAGCGAGGAGACCTTCGAGGAGTTCATCCACCGGCTGCGCGAGGACCCCGGGCACCGCTGGGACCACTGGTGGCTGGCCGAGCTGGTCGACCCCGACAGCGGCGACCGGCCGCAGCCGGTCGGCGCGCTGATCGGCACCGTCTCGGAGAGCGCGAACGGCCCGGACGGCTCGTACGTGTCCTACCTCGGCGTGCTCGAGGCCGCTCGGGGCCGGGGGGTGGCCAAGGGCCTGCTGCGCACGATCATCGCGGACGCCGCCGGCCGAGGCCGCGACCGGGTCGGCCTCGAGGTCGACGCCGACTCGCCGACCGGCGCGGCCGGGCTCTACACGTCGATGGGCTGGCAGACCAAGTACGTCACGGAGTCCTGGCACCGCGACGTCCCGGTCACGTCCTAGTCGCCGCCTCGGCCTCGGTCATCTCGGCGAGCGCCGCGCGCAGCGCGTGGTGCACCCCGTTGGGCGTCAGCACGCCCACGAACTGCGCCCCCTGCTTGATCCCGATCATGCCGCGGTCCTCGCGCAGGAGTGCCGCGAGCGCCGCGCCCAGCGTGGTGTCGGCGTCGATCGCCGAGCCGAGGTCGCCGACGCTCACGCGGTCGAGCGGCTCGACGTGGGCGGGGTCCAGCGGGATCACGTCGAGCCGGCGCAGGCCCGAGGTCGACCCGACGAACTCGGCGACGAAGTCGTCGGCCGGGCGGCCGAGCACCCGGGCCGGGGTGTCGTACTGGGCCAGCCGCCCCCCGGCCGCGAAGATCGCGACCTTGTCGCCCAGCCGGACGGCCTCGTCGATGTCGTGGGTGACCAGCACGACGGTGATGCCGAGCTCGTCGTGCAGCCGGAGGAACTCGTCCTGGAGCCGCAGCCGCACCAGGGGGTCGACCGCGCCGAACGGCTCGTCCATGAGCAGCACCGGTGGGTGCGCCGCGAGCGCGCGGGCCACGCCGACCCGCTGCTGCTGACCGCCCGAGAGCTGGTGCGGGTAGCGGTCGGCGTACGTCGCCGGGTCGAGCCCGACCAGCTCCATCAGCTCGGCGGCCCGCTCCCGCGCCGTCGCCTTGGACTCGCCGTACAGGAGCGGCACTGTCATCACGTTGGTGATGACCTTCTGGTGCGGGAAGAGACCGACCTGCTGGATGACGTAGCCGATGCCGCGGCGCAGCGTGACCGGGTCCTGGTGGGTGACGTCCTGGCCGTCGATCTCGATCGTGCCGCTCGTGGGCTCGATCAGCCGGTTGATCATCTTCAGCGTCGTCGACTTGCCGCACCCCGAGGGCCCGACGAGGGTGACCAGCTCACCCCGGTTGACGACCAGGTCGAGCTCGTGGACGGCGACGGTGCCGTCCTCGTAGGTCTTGCCGACCCCGGAGAGCCGGATCATCGGATCGCGCGGCGTCGTGGAGGTCGGGGCGGAGGAGCGGGTACCGTCCATGCGGTGACCCTACTCGTGGCCGCCGCCGCAGCCGGTGAGCCGAGTTGCTACAGCAGGCTCACGAACGAGTGGTTCTGCGGTCAGTACCTCCAGGACCGCAGGTCCGAGCTGGTGGACGCGACGACCCAGCACCTGGAGATCACGGTCGTCTCGGTGCTGCTCGGGGTCGTGATCGCGTTTCCCCTGGCCCTGCTGGCCCGGCGCCTCCCGCGACTGGAGTCGGGCATCCTCGGCCTGACGACCGCGATCTACACGATCCCATCGCTCGCGCTGCTGCCGCTGCTCGTCCCGTTCACCGGCCTGAGCGCCACCACCGTCGTGATCGGGCTGGCGCTCTACGCCCTGACGATCCTGGTGCGCAGCATGCTGGAGGGGCTGCGCTCGGTGCCCGACGAGGTCCGTGAGTCCGCGATCGGCCTGGGCTTCGGCAGCACCCGTCTGCTGCTGAAGGTCGACCTCCCGCTCGCCCTGCCGGTGATCATGGCCGGCCTGCGCGTCGCCACCGTGTCGACCGTCGCGCTGACCACCGTCGGTTCGCTGGTCGCGTACGGCGGTCTCGGGAACCTGATCAAGGACGGGGTGAGCACGAACTTCCGCGCCGAGCTCATGGCCGCCTCGATCCTTTGCGTCGTGATCGCCGTCGTGCTCGACCTGCTGATCGTCCTCACGCAGCGACTCCTGACGCCCTGGACCCGGGGGGTGCGGGCATGACCGTCGTCTCCGACGCGTGGGACTACCTCACGACCGCGGCCAACTGGACCGGTGACGACGGCATGCTCCAGCTGCTGGTGCAGCAGCTGTTGCTCAGCGCCACCGCGCTCCTGGTCGCGGTGGTCATCGGTCTCCCGATCGCGCTCTGGCTCGGGCACCTCGGCCGCGGCGGGTTCCTCGCCATCAATGTCTCGAACGTCGGCCGCGCCGTCCCGACGTTCGCGCTGCTGGCCCTCCTGGTCACCGCCGACTGGCCGGGTACCGCGTCGTTCGGGCCCTACGGACGTGCGGGCCTGGCGACCATCATCGCCCTCACCCTCTTCGCGCTACCGCCGATCATCACCAACGGCTATGTCGCGGTCGTGGAGGTCTCGCCCTCCGTCAAGCAGGCGGCCGACGGCATGGGCATGACCGGCTGGCAGAAGTTCTTCCGCGTGGAGCTGCCGCTCTCCGCGCCGTTGGTGATGTCCGGGGTGCGCCTGGCACTGGTCCAGGTGTGGGCGACGGCGACGATCGCCGCGCTGGTCGCCGGGCCCGGCCTCGGCCAGGTGATCACCGACGGCTTCTACCGCACCAACTACGGGAAGGGCATTGCCGGAGCCATCGTGGTGGCCCTGGTCGCGCTCCTCCTCGAGGTGGTCGCCGCCCTGGTCCAGCGGGTGCTCGACCCGACGCCCCGGGCGTCGTCACCACCACGTCTCCGGGGAATGTCGGAGGGCGGGCCTATCGTTACCGAGGCGACCGACGCCGTCGGCCACTAGCGCGACCGGACACGCGCGGCCTCGTGCCGCGGGACACAGAAGGTGACTCACATGCACGCACGCCGCTCCCTCGCCGCGGTTCTCGCCGTCGGCTCCCTCTTGCTCGCCACGGCCTGTGCCGGCAGCGACCTCAGCGACGACACCGCCAGCGAGGGCGACACCACGCCCGCCGCCGGGGCCGACCAGGGCCCCGTGCGGATCTCCGGGCAGAGCTTCCCCGAGGCCGCCCTCGTCGCGGCGATGTACGACGAGCTCCTGACCGACGCCGGCTACCAGACCGACGTCAAGCTCGTCGACACCCGCGACGCCTACATGGCGACGTTCCCCCAGAGCATCGACGTGGTGCCGGAGTACGTCGGCGGCATCGTCAACTTCCTCAACGCGAAGAAGAACGGCGCCGACGCCGAGCCGTTCACCGCCGGAGACGGCGCCGAGCTCGCCGACCAGGGCAAGTCGCTGCTCGACGAGGCCGGGATCTCGCTCCTCGACACCTCCCCGGCGACGGACACCAACGCGTTCTTCGTCACCCAGGAATACTCCGACTCCGAGGGCGTCACGACGCTCTCCGACCTCGCAGGCAAGTCGGTCACGCTGGCAGCGGCTCCCGACTGCGAGGGCCGCCTCGACTGCGAGGGCGGTCTCACGGACGAGTACGGCATCGACGTCACCAAGGTGCTGCCTCTCGGTTACGCGAGCGACCAGACCTACCAGTCGGTGATCGATGGCGAGAGCGAGCTCGGCGAGACCAGCACCACCGACGGCACCCTGGCGTCCCAGGGCCTCGTGGTGCTCGAGGACGACAAGCAGATCCAGCCGGCCCAGAACCTCGTGCCGGCGGTGAGCACCGCGTTCCTCGACGCCCACCCGGACGTCGCCGACGTCCTCAACAGCCTGATGGCCGCCCTCACCACCGAGAAGCTCACCGAGCTCAACGCCTCGGTGTCGGTCGACCGTGAGAAGCCCGAGGACGTCGCACACCAGTTCCTGGTGGACGCGGGTCTCCTCTGACCCGCTGCGGTCCCGACGATGCCGGGAGCGGCGCCGCCGGCGCCGCTCCCGGGTCGGCACGTCTCCAGCAACCGCAACCTCAGACGCGGATCTCGAAGTCCCGCACCGCGAGCGCGGCCGGGTCGACCGAGGCCGGGTCGAGGACCGGTACGTCGATCCGTGGGCCCGTCGGCGTGACGACCTGGGGCACCGGCGCGCCGAGCCCGGCGACGTAGGTCATCACCGCGGCGGCGTCCTCCCGCCGCCCCTGCTCCACCAGCCAGCCGGTGAGCCGGTGCACGGGCGGGAGCCCGGAGTGGGTGAGCGACCGCGCGCCCCAGAGCTCGCGGACGCCCGCCGTCAGCAGCTCCCACCACGCGTCCGTGCAGCCCGGGATCTCGGTGAAGTAGCGGTGCAGGTCGCCGGCGAGCACCCGGTCCACGAAGACCTCCGTCACCTCCTCGGAGCCGAGGTCGCGCACGCTGGCCAGCGACATCCGCTTGGTCTCCCACCGGTCGCGCAGGTCGTCGAGCGAGGACCGCTGCTGGGTGATCGACGAGCCGTCGTGGCGGATCCGCCAGTGGTAGACGACCTCCGGGACCACGCCGAAGCGCTGCGCCGCGACGTACGCCCGGGTCGTGGTGGGCTGGTCCTCGTAGCGGATGCCCTCGGGCCAGGAGAGGTCCGCGCCGTCCCAGAACGCCCGGCGGAAGAGCTTGTTCCAGGCGAAGACGTCGCCGAGGATCTCGGGGTGCTCGGTGATCGGGTACGCCGCGCGGTCGCGGTGGAGCCGGCGCATCCACGGCAGCTCGGTCAGCCGCTCGCCGTCCCACCGGGCGACCGACCCGGTCACGAAGTCGGAGCCGGTGCCGGTGAGCTGGCGCAGCAGGGTCCGGTAGGCCTCGGGGGGGACGACGTCGTCGGAGTCGGCGAAGGCCAGGATCTCGCCGGTCGCGTGCCGGACGCCCTCGTTGCGGGCGGCGCCGAGTCCGCGGTTGGCGGTGTGCACGACCCGCACCCGCGGGTCGCGGGCGGCGTAGTCGTCGGCGAGCGCGCCGGAGCCGTCGGTCGACCCGTCGTCGACCACGACGACCTCGAGGGCGCGGTGGCTCTGGGCGAGCACGCTGTCGAGGGCCTCCGGCAGGTACGCCTCGACGTCGTACACCGGGACGACGACGCTGACCAGTGGCGCCCGCCGTCCGAACTTCATGGCCTCACCGTACTGACCGTTAGGCTCCTTGCTCGTGACTGACCGCCCCGCCGACCCTAGCTCGGACCCCAGCTCGGACCCCAGCGCCGTCGACCCCGCCGACTACCCCCGCAAGGTGCTGTTCGTGGCGGGTGCGGGACGCAGTGGGACGAGCACGATGGCCGGGCTGATGCAGATCATGGGGCTGCACGTGCCGCAGCCCGAGGTGGTGGCCGACGAGACCAACCCGAAGGGCTTCGGAGAGCCGGCCTGGGTGGTCGAGAACCACGACCGGCTGCTCAGGGAGGCGGGCGTCCAGGTCAGCGACTCCCGGCCCGACGCGTGGTTCGAGACCGGGCGGGTCTCCACCAGGGAGCAGGAGCGGATCCGCGCCGCCGAGTGGCTGGAGAGCCACTTCAGCGAGGCGCCCGGCAACACCGAGCTCGTGGTCAAGGACCCGCGGCTGAGCTGGTTCCTGTCGCTGTGGCGGGTCGCCGCGGTCCGCACCGGCGCGACGCCGGTCTTCGCGACCATGCTCCGCCCGCCGGCCGAGGTGGTCGGCAGCAAGCAGACCTACTACAAGAACCGGCTGGGCTCGGCCCACCTCGCCGCCTCCTGGCTGAACATGCTGCTCCACACCGAGCGCGCCACCCGCGAGTCGGTCGCCGACGGCGGCCGGGTGTTCGTGCGGTACGCCGACCTGCTCGACGACTGGACCCGCGTCGTGATGCAGCTCGGCGAGCGGCTCGACCTCCAGCACGTCATGCACGCCCGCAGCGAGGCGATCCGCGACGGGCACCGCTTCGTCGACCCGAGCCTGCGCCGGATGACGCTGAGCCTCGACGACCTCGGCCTCCCGCCCCGGCTGCACGAGCTGACCGGCGAGACGTGGGAGGAGCTCAACAAGCTCGCCGAGCCCGGCGGGGACACCCCCGCCGCGCACCAGGCGCTCGACCAGCTGCGCGAGGCGTACGTCGAGCTCTACGAGGAGGCCGAGGCGATCTCGCGCTCCTCCGTCGTGGCCGCCGAGCAGCGCACCCGCAAGCAGCTGAGGGGGGCCGCGCCCGCGCCCGCAGCGCCGTCGCGGGTCGACAAGGTGCCGCACCGTCTCCGCGCCGCGGTCCCGGCACCGATGCGGCGCGGTCTGCGCAAGATGCTGGGCCGCAGCAGGTGACCGCTCACCTCGGGGCGACCGGGATCTCGAACCTGGAGGGCCACACCGACTACGACATCACCTGGCCGTGGCTGCGACCGGAAGGGCTGCGCCCGGGCTCGACCGCGGTGCTCCGGGTCAAGGACGAGGCCCCGTCGCTGCCGTTCGTGCTGCCGCCGCTGCTCCGCGCCTGCGACCACGTGCTGCTGGTCGACAACGGCTCGACCGACGCCACCACCGACGTCGCGCGCGAGACCGCGGCACGGGTGGGGCGCACCGACAAGCTGACGGTCACGTCGTACCCCTTCACGGTCGCCCGCGCCGGCGCCGAGCACCTCGCCCAGCACGAGCTGTCCGTGCACTCGCTCTCGTACTTCTACAACTGGTGCTTCGCGCAGGTCACCACGCGCTACTCGTGGAAGTGGGACGGCGACATGGTCCTCACCACCGAGGGCGAGGTCTCCATCGCCGACCTCGGCTGGCAGGTCGGCGACGTCCAGTCGATCATCCGGGTGCCGCGGCACGGGCTCTACCTGGCGAGCGACACGGTGGGCTACCTCGACCTCGGGCTCCGCAACGCCGAGGAGTGGGGCTTCCCGATCGGGCCGGACTTCGTCTACACCAAGGCCTTCGAGTGGGAGATCCGTACGACGCCGGTCGGCGTCCGCTCGATCGGTCTGCCGCAGGGCATGTGCGTGGAGCTGAAGTACCTCGACGGCGACGAGTTCGCGCACTGGACCGACCCCGAGTCGTTCGCGACCAGCTGGCGCAACAAGCGCAAGCGCCGCGAGTGGGAGGTCTTCCACGCGCTCCGGGAGGGCCGGGTGCTGCCCGGTGTCCACGAGATCACCGCGCCCGCCGGCGTGCACATCGTCGACCACGTGACCCACGACTGGCTGCCGCGCGCCCCGCGCCCCCTCGCCGTCGGCTGACCGCGACCCGTCGCTTGCGCACGTCGTGGGGTCGCTGACCCGTCGCGTGTGCACGTCCCGAGACCGCTGACCCGTCGTTCGTGCACGTCCCGGGACCGCTGACCCGTCGTTCGTGCACGTTGTGGAATCGCCGACCCGTCGATCGTGCGCGACCAGCTGCGACGGGTGAGCGCAGAATCCCGGGGCGCAAGCGACGGGTCAGCGCAGAATCCCGGAGCGCAAGCGACGGGTCAGCGCAGGAGAGTCGGTGTCGGGTAGGTCACGTCCGGATCCGTTCACTTGCCGAAACCGCAGGCGTAGATTCGAGATCGTCGGGGAAGACCAGTCCTCGACAGGGTTCATCCACAGACGAGCACACCGTCCGGTACCCACCCCGGCCCTCCCCGCTGATCGCGACAGGAGGGTGGTCGGAGGGACTGGAACGAAAGGTTCGACACATGCCGCACCTGACCCGCGAGACCGGCCTGCGCGTGGGCGTGATCGGCGCCGGACGCGTCGGCGCCGTCCTGGCCGCCGCCCTCGAAGCCGCCGGCCACCACGTGGTCGCCGCGGCCGGCGAGTCCGACGCCTCCCGCACCCGCATCGCCGACCTGCTGCCGGGCGCCACGCCCGCGAAGCCGACCGACGTCGCGCGCGCCAGTGACCTGCTGCTCCTGACCGTCCCCGACGACATGCTCCCCAACGTGGTGCGCGTGCTGAGCGACAGCGGCGCCGTCCGCGAGGGCCAGTACGTCGTGCACACCTCCGGCCTCCACGGCCTCCGGGTGCTCGAGCCGGCCGCCCGGGTCGGGGCCCGCGTCGTGGCGATGCACCCCGCGATGACCTTCACCGGCACGGCGCTCGACCTGGACCGCCTGCACGGCTGCGTCTTCGGCCTGACCGCCGGCGACGCCGAGCACGAGATCGCCGAGCAGCTGGTGGCCGACCTCGGTGGGCGCCCGATGTGGGTGCCCGAGGAGATGCGCACGCTCTACCACTCCGGGCTCGCCCACGGCGCGAACCACCTGGTCACCCTGGTCAGCCAGGCCATGGAGCTGCTCGCGGCCGCCGGCGCCGACGACCCGGCCGGCACCCTGCGCCCGCTGCTCACCGCCGCGCTCGACAACGCGCTCGAGCAGGGCGACTCGGCGCTCACCGGCCCGATGGTGCGCGGCGACGTCAACACCGTCCGCGCCCACCTCGCCGAGATTGCCGCCAACGCGCCGCACACGCTGCCGTCGTACGTCGCCATGGCCCGCGACACCCTCGACCGGGTCGTGACCGACGGCCGGCTGCTGCCGATCCGCGCGGCCGCGATGCGCCGGGTGCTCGACGCGGCCGTGGCCCCCGAGCGCGTGACGGGCCAGCCCGCCCCGGCGCCGCGCCGGCGATGAGTGCCTCACCCGTCCTCGCGCACACCCGCGAGGAGCTGTCGTCCTTGCTGTCCGCCGCGCGCGCAGGCGGCCGGCCGGTCGGGCTGGTGCCGACGATGGGTGCCCTCCACGAGGGCCACGCCAGCCTGATCCGTGCGGCGCGCGAGCGGATCGCCGACGGGCCGCTCGTCGTCTCGATCTTCGTCAACCCGCTCCAGTTCGGGGCGGGGGAGGACCTCGACCGCTACCCGCGCACGCTCGAGGACGACCTCAAGATCTGTGAGCGCGAGGGGGCCGACATCGTCTTCGCGCCGAGCGTCGAGGAGGTCTACCCGGGCGGCGACCCCCAGGTCACCGTGGCGCCCGGGCCCCTGGCCGCCGTCCTCGAGGGCAAGACCCGGCCCGGCCACTTCCAGGGCGTCCTGACCGTGGTGGCGAAGCTCTTCGGGCTGGTCCGGCCCGACGTCGCCGTGTTCGGGGAGAAGGACTACCAGCAGCTCGCCCTGATCCGGCGGATGGTGCTCGACCTCAACCTGGCGGTCGACGTCGTCGGCGCCGAGACCGTCCGGGAGCCCGACGGGCTGGCGCTGTCGAGCCGCAACCGCTACCTCGACGCCGAGCAGCGCCGCCAGGCGACCGCCCTCAGCCGCACCCTGCACGCAGCCCAGGACGGCGCTCGCTGGGGCGCCGACGTGGCCCTGGACGCCGCGCGGGCCGAGCTCCGGGCCGCCGACGGCGTCGACCTCGACTACCTCGTGATCACCGACCGCGACCTGGGCGACCTGCCCGCCGACGTACCCCCGGGCGCCGAGGCCCGGATCCTCATCGCCGCCCGGGTCGGCACCACCCGCCTGATCGACAACATGCCGCTCGTCCTGGGGTCTCCCGTGGCGCCGCGGGAAGGAGCGTCCTGATGCTGCGCACGATGATGAAGAGCAAGATCCACCGGGCGACCGTGACCCAGGCGGACCTCCACTACGTCGGTTCGGTCACCGTCGACGAGGACCTCCTCGACGCGGCCGACCTGCTGTCCGGCGAGCTGGTGCACATCGTCGACATCACCAACGGCGCCCGGCTCGAGACGTACACGATCGCGGGGGAGCGCGGCTCGGGTGTGATCGGCATCAACGGCGCCGCCGCCCGGCTGGTGCACCCCGGCGACCTCGTGATCCTGATCGCCTACGGGCAGATGGAGACCGCCGAGGCCCGTGAGTTCCAGCCGCACGTCGTCTTCGTGGACGCCGACAACGCCATCCTCGCGACCGGCTTCGACCCGGCCGAGGCGCCCGAGGGCTCCGGGCTGGTCCGCGGCGACCAGCTGGCCAGGCGCTAGCCTCCTGGGGTGCCTGCCCGCGAGATCGACGCGCCTGTACGCCGCGTCCCCGGCCGCCTCACCGCGCCCGAGCCAGGGTGGACCACCACCGCCGACGTCGTCGTGATCGGCTCCGGGATCGCCGGCCTGACCGCCGCGCTCCGGCTCCGGGGCCGGGTCGACAAGGTCCTGGTCGTCACCAAGGACGTGCTCGCCGCCGGCTCGACCCAGTGGGCCCAGGGCGGGATCGCCGCTGCCCTCGGTCCCGGTGACACGCCGGCCGAGCACGAGATCGACACCCTGGTCGCGGGCGCCGGCGCCTGCGACCCCGAGGCCGTACGCGTGCTCGTCACCGAGGGCCCCGAGGCCGTGCGCGAGCTGATCGCGCTCGGCACGAACTTCGACCACGACCCCGACGGCGAGCTGTCGCTGACCCGCGAGGGCGGCCACCACCGCGACCGGATCGCGCACGCCGGCGGCGACGCCACCGGCGCCGAGATCCAGCGGGCCCTGATCGCGGCCATCGAGCAGGCGCCCGAGATCGAGGTCATCCAGCACGCGCTCGCCGTCGACCTCCTGCTGGCCGACGACGGCGGCGTCGCCGGGGTCACCCTCCACGTGATGGGCGAGGGGCAGCGCGACGGCGTCGGCGCGGTGCGCTGCCGGGCGGTCGTGCTCGCCAGCGGCGGCCTCGGCCAGGTCTTCTCCCAGACCACCAACCCCGCGGTCTCGACCGGCGACGGCATGGCGGTCGCGCTGCGGGCCGGTGCGGTGCTGCGCGACCTCGAGTTCGTGCAGTTCCACCCGACCGTGATGTACCTCGGCCCCGAGTCCCGCGGCCAGCAGCCGCTGATTTCCGAGGCGGTGCGCGGCGAGGGCGCGTTCCTCGTCGACTTCGAGGGCAACCGCTTCATGCAGGGCGTCCACGAGCTCGCCGACCTCGCGCCGCGCGACGTCGTCGCGAAGGCGATCATGCGCCGGATGCTCGACAGCGACCACCCGCACATGTGGCTCGACGCCCGCCACCTCGGCGCGGACTTCTGGGAGCGCCGCTTCCCGACCATCCTGGCCACCGCCCGCAGCCACGGCGTCGACCCGGTCACCGACCTGATCCCGGTCGCGCCCGCCTGCCACTACGCCTCCGGCGGGGTCCGCACGGACCTGTGGGGCCGCTCCGACGTCCCCGGCCTCTACGCCACCGGCGAGGTCGCCTGCTCGGGTGTGCACGGCGCCAACCGGCTCGCCTCCAACTCGCTGCTCGAGGGGCTCGTCTTCTCCCGCCGGATCGCGACGGTGCTGCCCGGCGAGCTGCGGCCGCTGGCCGAGCCCGCGACCGACGTGCGCACCGCCGGCCTGGTGCCGGGTGGCGTACGCCGCGAGCTACAGGAGGTGATGACCTCCCAGGTCGGAGTGCTCCGCTCGGCCGCGGGCCTGGCCGACGCCACCCAGCTGCTCGACAAGCTGGCCGGTCTGCGTGCCGACGTGATCGACCAGGAGTCGTGGGAGACCACCAACCTGCTCACCCTCAGCGTCGCGCTCGCCGACGCCGCCACCCTGCGCGAGGAGACCCGCGGGTCCCACTGGCGTGAGGACTTCCCCGAGCGCGACGACGTGCACTTCGCCGGTCACTTCGACGCGGTGACGTCCGACGGCGCGACCACGCTGGAGTTCGTGGTCGCCGCCCCGAGTGATGGAGGCAGCGCATGACGATCGCGCGCACGCCGTACGGCGACCTGCCCCGCACCCTGATCGACGAGCTCACCGCGGCCGGGCTCGACCCGGTCGTCGTCTACGGGCTGGTCGAGACCGCCTTCGAGGAGGACCTCCCGCACCGCGGCGTCGACGTCACCAGCGAGGCGATGCCGAGCATGGGCACCGGCACCGCCGACTTCGTCGCCCGCGAGCCGGGCGTGGTGGCCGGGCTCGCCGTGGCCGAGCTGGCGTTCGTCTACGCGATGGACGGCGCGGTCGAGGTGTCCGACCGGGTCCCCGACGGCACCCGCGTCGCCGCCGGCGACACCGTGCTGCGGGTCAGCGGGCCGCTGAAGGAGCTGCTCACCGCCGAGCGGACCGCGCTCAACTTCGCCTCCCACCTGTCCGGCGTCGCGACCGCGACCGCCGCCTGGGTCGCCGCTCTCGAGGGCACCCGGGCGCGGGTGCTCGACACCCGCAAGACGCTCCCGACGTACCGCGCGCTCCAGAAGTACGCCGTGCGCTGCGGCGGCGGCGTCAACCACCGCTTCAGCCTCAGCGACCGCGCCATGGTCAAGGACAACCACGTGCTCGCCGCCGGCGGGGTGGTGCCGGCGTACGAGGCCGTGCGGGCCGCCTACCCCGATCTGCGCGTCGAGGTCGAGGTGACCGACCTCGACCAGCTCGAGGAGCTGCTGGCCGCCGGCTGCACCGAGATCCTGCTCGACAACATGGACACACCCGTCATGGCCGAGGCCGTGCGGCTGGTCCAACGGTCGGGGGCCGCCGGGCGGGTCACGCTGGAGGCGTCGGGCGGGCTGACCATCGAGCGCGCCCGCGAGGTGGCCGAGACGGGCGTCGACTTCATCTCGGTCGGGGCGCTCACCCACTCCGTCAAGGTCTTCGACCTGGGAATGGACCTCTCACCCCGCGACGACACTCGCTCGGCTCCCGCCGCGCCGGAGCCCCCGGGATCTCGGCCGTCATGAGCCTGCTGGTCGCCGACATCGGCAACAGCCACACGATGCTGGGCCTGCTCGTCGACGGGGAGGTCACCGCCGACTGGCGGGTCGCCACCGACGAGCGGCACACCTCCGACGAGTGGGCGGTGCTGCTGCGGGGTCTCCTGGGCCGCGCGATCGACGACGTCGACGGGATCGCGGTCTGCGCGACGGTGCCCGCGGTGCTGCACGAGTGGCGCGACATGCTGGCCCGCCACTTCGACGGCGTCCCCTGCGTGGTCGTCGAGCCGGGCATCCGCACCGGGGTGCCGGTGCTGATGGACAACCCCCGCGAGGTCGGCACCGACCGGATCGTCAACGCGCTCGCCGCGGTCCACGAGTACGGCGGACCCGCGATCGTCGTCGACTTCGGCGGCACCGCGACGACATTCGACGTGATCAGCCCGCAGGGCCAGTACGTCGGCGGCGCGATCGCCCCGGGAATCGAGATCTCGCTCGAGGCGCTCGGCCGTCGCGGCGCCCAGCTGCGCAAAGTCGAATTGCTCCGCCCGCGGTCGGTGATCGCCAAGAACACCGTCGAGGCGCTCCAGTCGGGAATGGTTTTCGGCGTGGCTAGCCAGGTCGAGGGAATTGTCTCGCGGATGATCGCCGAGCTCGGTGTGGCGACCGAGGACGTGCACGTCATTGCGACCGGTTACCTCGCGCCTCTGGTGGTCGACGAGTGCCGCAGCTTCACCCACCACGCCCCGTGGTTGACACTGCGTGGGCTGGGGCTGGTCTTCTCTCGTAACGCGTGACCCTATTCGGTTTCGGTAATTCTTCGGGTGCGTGGCATGATGCTGAATGTTGTTCCAATAACCCCCGAATTCGATAGAGGTTTCCTGAAATGGCTCAGAAGGTCAGCATTGTTCTCGTCGATGACCTCGACGGTAGTGAGGCAACGGAGACTGTCTCTTTCGGCCTCGACGGCACGTCGTACGAAATCGACCTCAACGACAAGAATGCCGCGAAGCTGCGCGACGCTCTCTCGGGTTATGTCGGTCACGGCCGCAAGGTCGGCGCCGCCCCGCGCCGCGGACGCAAGTCCGCCGCCAGCACCAGTGGACCCAGCGCCGCCGAGATCCGCGACTGGGCCCGTTCCAACGGTCACGACGTCCCCGACCGCGGTCGGGTCTCCGCCGAGGTGCGCGAGGCGTTCGCCGCCGCGCACTGATCACGCCCCCGCGAGTGAGCTTGCGAACTCGCGGCTCAGGGCGGGAGGTCGAGTAGCGCCGTGGCTGAGGGACGAAGCCACAAGGCGCGTATCGAGACCCGATAAGACAAGGCAGGGCGGTGACCACGGGACGTGGTCACCGCCCTCGTTCGTCTCACCGGATTTCGATGCGCCGGTCGCGACCTCGCCAGCTCGGTCGCGCGGCTTGCTCAATCTGGTGGAGCTCACGCGCCGCGTTCGTCCCTCATACGTCGCTGCACCGCTCCCATGTTCGCTCTCAGCGGAGTGTCTGGGCCCTGACCGGGGAACGCGTAGGCTGTCAGCGGGGTTAGTTGTCTCGTACCTCCCCTCCGATCCAGGCGGGCGGGGCCCCGAAAAGCTTCAGGAGCGATGCGCATGTTCGAGCGGTTCACAGACCGAGCCCGACGGGTTGTCGTGCTGGCCCAAGAAGAGGCCCGCATGCTCTCCCACAACTACATCGGCACCGAGCACATCCTGCTCGGCCTGATCCACGAGGGTGAGGGCGTCGCGGCCAAGGCGCTCGAGAGCCTCGACATCTCGCTCGAGGCCGTGCGCGCGCAAGTCGAGGAGATCATCGGCCAGGGCCAGCAGGCGCCCAGCGGCCACATCCCCTTCACCCCGCGCGCCAAGAAGGTGCTCGAGCTGTCGCTGCGCGAGGCGCTCCAGCTCGGCCACTCCTACATCGGCACGGAGCACATCCTGCTCGGCCTGATCCGCGAGGGTGAGGGCGTCGCCGCCCAGGTGCTGCAGAAGCTCGGCGCCGACCTCAACCGGGTCCGCCAGCAGGTCATCCAGCTGCTCTCCGGCTTCCAGGGCAAGGAGTCGGCCGGCTCGGCCGCGGCCGCAGGCGCCTCCGGCAGCGACGCGCCGTCGTCGTCGCTGGTGCTCGACCAGTTCGGTCGCAACCTGACCCAGGACGCCCGCGAGGGCAAGTTGGACCCGGTCATCGGCCGGGAGCAGGAGATCGAGCGGGTCATGCAGATCCTGTCCCGCCGGACGAAGAACAACCCGGTCCTCATCGGCGAGCCCGGCGTCGGCAAGACGACGATCGTCGAGGGCCTGGCCCAGGACATCGTCAAGGGCAACGTCCCCGAGACGCTCAAGGACAAGCAGATCTACACGCTCGACCTGGGCGCCCTGGTGGCCGGCTCGCGCTACCGCGGTGACTTCGAGGAGCGCCTCAAGAAGGTCCTCAAGGAGATCCGCACCCGAGGCGACATCGTGCTGTTCATCGACGAGATCCACACCCTCGTCGGCGCCGGCGCGGCCGAGGGCGCGATCGACGCCGCCAGCATCCTCAAGCCGATGCTGGCCCGCGGCGAGCTGCAGACCATCGGCGCGACCACCCTCGACGAGTACCGCAAGTACCTCGAGAAGGACGCCGCCCTCGAGCGCCGCTTCCAGCCGATCCAGGTCGCCGAGCCGTCGATCGCCCACACGATCGAGATGCTCAAGGGCCTGCGCGACCGCTACGAGGCCCACCACCGCGTGACGATCACCGACGAGGCGCTCGTCTCGGCCGCGACGCTGGCCGACCGCTACATCTCCGACCGCTTCCTGCCCGACAAGGCCATCGACCTGATCGACGAGGCCGGCTCGCGGCTGCGGATCCGCCGGATGACGGCCCCCGCCGACCTGCGCGAGTACGACGACAAGATCGGCGAGGTGCGGCAGCGCAAGGAGGCCGCCATCGACGGCCAGGACTTCGAGGCCGCGGCGCGCCTGCGCGACGAGGAGAAGCAGCTCATCCTGAAGAAGTCCGAGCGCGAGAAGCAGTGGCGCGCGGGCGACATGGACGAGGTGGCCGAGGTCGACGAGGAGCTCATCGCCGAGGTCCTCGCGGTCGCGACCGGCATCCCGATCGTGAAGCTCTCCGAGGAGGAGTCCACGCGGCTGCTCAACATGGAGGACGAGCTGCACAAGCGGGTCATCGGCCAGGAGGAGGCCGTCAAGGCCATCTCGCGGGCGATCCGTCGTACCCGTGCCGGCATGAAGGACCCGAAGCGCCCCGGCGGTTCGTTCATCTTCGCCGGCCCGTCCGGTGTCGGTAAGACCTGGCTGTCCAAGACGCTCGCCGAGTTCCTCTTCGGCGACGAGGACGCGCTGATCCAGCTCGACATGTCGGAGTACGGCGAGAAGCACACCGTCTCGCGGCTCTTCGGCTCGCCTCCCGGCTACGTCGGCTACGAAGAGGGCGGCCAGCTCACCGAGAAGGTGCGCCGCAAGCCGTTCTCCGTGGTGCTCTTCGACGAGGTCGAGAAGGCTCACCCGGACATCTTCAACAGCCTGCTGCAGATCCTCGAGGAAGGTCGCCTGACCGACTCGCAGGGCCGGGTGGTCGACTTCAAGAACACCGTCATCATCATGACCACCAACCTCGGCACCCGCGACATCGCCAAGGGCGTCAACCTGGGCTTCCAGGCCTCGGGCGACGCGGCCGGCTCCTACGAGCGGATGAAGGCCAAGGTCTCCGACGAGCTCAAGCAGCACTTCCGCCCGGAGTTCCTCAACCGTGTCGACGAGATCATCGTGTTCCCGCCGCTGACGCAGGAGCAGATCGTCCACATGGTCGACAACATGATCGCGGGGGTCGAGCTCCGGCTCAAGGACCGCGACATGTCGCTCGAGCTCACCCAGCCGGCCAAGAACCTGCTGGCCGAGCGGGGCTTCGACCCGGTGCTGGGCGCGCGGCCGCTGCGGCGCACGATCCAGCGCGAGATCGAGGACGTGCTGTCGGAGAAGATGCTCTTCGGCGAGGTCGGCCCGGGACAGATCGTCCTGGTCGGCGTCGAGGGCGAGGGCCCGGAGGCGAAGTTCACCTTCGCCGGCCAGAAGGTCGGCGTGCTGCCCGACCTCCCGCCGTTCGAGACCGCCGAGGTCGCCGCGTCGGAGGTGCCGCCGATCGAGGGTCCCGACGACAGCGACGGCCCGATCGACGTCCCGAAGGCCGACTGAACCAACGCCGAGTCGGCGCCAGTTTCCCCACCAACGGGACACTGGCGCCGACTCGGCGCATTTACGCGGGAAACTGGCGCCGACTCGGCGCTCAGGGGAGCGCGTAGGTGTCCGGGCCGGCGTGCACGACCAGCGCGTCCTCGACCAGGGACGCCAGGCAGCGGACCCGCTGTGCCTCCTCGGACCACGCGGCGTCGAGGCTGCTGCGGTGCACCGGCCCGTCGCTGTCGCGCAGCACCGCGAGCAGCCGCCCGCGGCACTGCCGGTCGGTGCCGGCCCAGGTCTGCACCTTGCGGGGCGGCCCGTCGTACGCCGGGTGGCCGGCGGCGCGCCACGCACACAGGTCGGCCACCGGGCAGGCGTCGCAGCGTGGCTTCGCGGCCGTGCAGACCAGGGCGCCGAGCTCCATCACCGCGACCGACCAGGTGGCGGCGGTGGGCACGTCGTCGGGCAGTACCTCGAGCGCCACCTCGCGCTCCGCCTTCGTGACCGACGGGGCCGGGAACTCCACGCCCTGCAGGGTGCGCGCGAAGACCCGGCGCACGTTGGTGTCGAGGACGACGTGGCGGCGCCCGTGCGCGAAGGTCGCGATCGCCGCGGCGGTGTAGTCGCCGATGCCGGGCAGCGCGCGCAGGTCGTCGTACGACGCGGGCACCTCCCCGTCGTGCCGCTCGACGATCGCGACCGCCGCGGCGTGCAGCCGCAGCGCCCGGCGCGGGTAGCCCAGCCGTCCCCACGCGCGGACGGCCTCGCCGGTCGCCTCGGCCGCCAGGTCCGCCGGCGACGGCCAGCGCGTGAGCCACTGCTCGTGCACCGGCAGCACCCGGGCGACCGGGGTCTGCTGCAGCATGAACTCCGAGACCATCACCGACCACGGGGTCGCGTCGACCCCGCGCCAGGGGAGCTCGCGGGCGTGCGCGTCGTACCAATCGAGGATCGGCTCGTGCAAGGCGCTCATCACCGACCATTGTCGTCGGTGTGGCAGCACGATCCGGAGCGGGTCACTGACTAGCGTGGCGGCATGCCCGCCATGACCCGAGGCCCGCTCCCGGCGCGGGTGTACTGGGTGCGCCGGACGATGGTGCTGGGCACCGCCCTGCTCCTCGTCGTCGGCATTGCCCGGTTGCTCGGTGGCGGCAGCGACGCGTCGTCGGTCGGCGACACCGCAGCCCAGGTCGCCGCGGACCGGACGCCCAGCGAGATCCTCACCTCGTCCCTGCCGGTGACACCGAGTGACTCGGCGCGCAAGCCCGGCAAGCCCGGCAAGCACCGGCCGAGCGGTCAGCAGTCCAGCGAGGCGCCGCCGCTCGCCACGCCCGACGGCACGTGCGCGAACGACGACATCGCCGTCACCCCCAAGGTCGAGAACGCCGTGGCCGGGCGCGACGTGCTGATCGTGCTCCAGCTCCGGACCCTCGACTCGGAGGCGTGCACGTGGCCGGCGTCCTCCGACGCGCTCACCCTCTCGATCACCTCCGGTCGTGACGACATCTGGTCGAGTCGCGACTGCCCCCACGCCGTGCCGGTCCGCGACGTCGTGGTGCGCAAGGCGGTCACCACGAACCTCGGCGTCACCTGGCGGAGCGCTCGCCGCTCCGGCGAGGAGTGCTACCTCCGGACCGACTGGGCGATGCCCGGCTGGTACCACGTGACCGCGTCGGCGCTGGGCGGCGAGCCGTCCGACCTGCAGTTCCAGCTGACCACCCCGGTCGCCGGGACGGTCACCGAGACCGCCAAGCCGACGAACTCGCCGTCGGGCTCGCCGACCGGTCGGCCGGTCACGCCGTCGAACTCGAAGTCCCCGACCGGAGCCGTCGAACCCGACTAGACGTACCGCTCCAAGATCGTCGACTCGGCCAGCCGGGAGAGGCCCTCGCGCACGCTGCGGGCCCGGAGCTCGCCGACGCCGTCGACGGCCTGCAGGTCGTCGACCCCGGCGGAAAGCAGCTTCTGGAGGGTGCCGAAGTGGTCGACCAGCCGGTCGACGACGGCGGTGGGCAGCCGCGGCACCTTGGCGAGCAGCCGGTAGCCACGCGGGGCGACGGCCCCGTCGAGGTGCTCGCCGTTGCCGAGCCCGAGGGCGCGGGCGGCGGCGGCCGGGTCGACCAGCTCGGTCGACGAGAGCGACTCGAGCCGGTTGAGCAGCGCCTCGGGGCTCTTGGACCGCCGGCCGGCCGGCAGGTAGTCGCGGATCACCAGCTCGCGCTCGGTGTCGACGCCGGTCACGAGCTCCTCGAGCTGGAGCGACAGCAGCCGGCCGTCGGTGCCGAGCTCGAGCACGTAGTCCTCGATCTCGCTCGCGATCCGGGTCACCATCTCCAGTCGCTGCGCGACCACCGCGACGTCGCGGACCGTGACGAGGTCCTCGATCTCGAGCGCGGACAGGGTGCTCGAGACCTCGTCGAGGCGCATCTTGTAGCGCTCGAGGGTCGCGAGCGCCTGGTTGGCGCGGGACAGGATCTGGCCGGAGCCCTCGAGCACGTGGCGGGTCTCCCCGACGTACGCCGCGATGATCTGCATCGACTGCGACACCGAGATCACCGGGAAGCCGGTCTGGCGGGCAACCCGGTCGGCGGTGCGGTGCCGGGTGCCGGTCTCCTCGGACGGGATGGTGTGGTCGGGCATCAGGTGCACGGCCGCCCGCAGGATCCGGGTGACGTCCTGGTCGAGGATGATCGCGCCGTCCATCTTGGCGAGCTCGCGCAGGCCGGTCGCGGTGAACGGGACGTCGAGGGTGAACCCACCGGTGGCGATCGACTCGACCACCTTGTCGTGGCCGAGCACGATCAGCGCGCCGGTGCGGCCGCGCAGGATCCGCTCGAGGCCGTCACGCAGCGGCGTGCCGGGGGCGATCGTGGCGAGGGTCGCGCGCAGGCGCAGCGTCTCGTCCGAGCGGTCGATGGCCACGTTCGCCGATCCCTTCGTGTGGGCGCGGCGCACCTCGGCCGCTGCGGGAAGTCTAGAGCCCTTCGACCGGGCGGGGCTTCTGATGCTGCGAGTTGGTCAGGTGGAGCAGCCGGAGGGCGGCGCCGATGTCGGGGACGTCGAGCACGCGCATGCCGTCGATCGTCCAGGACTCGGGGGACCGAGCGGCGGGCCGTCCGGGCTCGGTCGGGACGACGGCGAGCTGGAAGCCCAGCCGGGCGGCCTCGGCCAGCCGTTGGGGCAGGTCGCGGACCCGGCGCAGCTCGCCGGCCAGCCCGATCTCGCCCATCGCGACGACCCCGCGCGGCGCGGGCACGCCGCGGGTCGCCGAGGCCAGCGCCACCGCGACCGCCAGGTCGCTCGCAGGCTCGGTCACCCGCGCGCCGCCGACCGTGGAGGCGAAGACGTCCATCGTGTGCAGCCGGATGTTGGCGTGCTGCTGGAGGACGGCCATCACCATCGCGACCCTCGACGAGTCGAGCCCAGACGTCGTACGTCGTGGCCGCTCGGCCGCGCTGTGGGTCACCAGCGCCTGCACCTCGGCCAGCATCGGCCGCCGGCCCTCCATCGTCACGGCGACGCAGGTGCCGGGGACCATCGCGTGGTGGTTCTCGACGAAGAGGCCGGTCGGGTCGGTGACGGCGGTGATGCCGTCGGGGCCGAGGTCGAAGCAGCCGACCTCGTCGACGGGGCCGAAGCGGTTCTTCATCGCCCGCACCACCCGGAAGCGCGAGTCGCGGTCGCCCTCGAAGTGGAGCACCACGTCGACGACGTGCTCGAGCACCCGGGGACCGGCGATCGAGCCGTCCTTGGTGACGTGGCCGACGATGACCATGGTGATGTTGCGGGTCTTGGCGACGCGGATCAGCGCCGCCGCGACCTCCTTGACCTGGGTGACGCCGCCGGGCACGCCCTCGACGCCGGGCGCCCCGATGGTCTGGATCGAGTCGACGACCACGAGCGTGGGGCGGACCTGCTCGATGTGGGTCAGCACCGCACCGAGGTCGGTCTCGGCCGCGAGATAGAGCTCGTCGTGCACGCCCCCGGTCCGGTCGGCACGCAGCCGGACCTGGGAGGCCGACTCCTCGCCGGTCACGTAGAGGGTGCGGCGCTGGTAGCGCGCCGTCTGGGCGGCGACCTCGAGCAGCAGCGTGCTCTTGCCGACGCCGGGCTCGCCGGCCAGCAGGATCGCGGCGCCCGGCACCAGCCCGCCGCCGAGCACCCGGTCGAGCTCGGGGACGCCGCTGCTGCGGAACTCGGAGTCCTCGGCAGAGACCTGGCCGATCGGCACCGCGGGCCGGGTGACCGGGGTGGCCGTCGTCCGCCCGGCCGGCACGACCGCCGCCTCGGCGACCGATCCCCACGCCTGGCACTCGCCGCAGCGCCCGACCCACTTCGTCGTCTCCCAGCCGCACTCGGAGCAACGGAAGGCGGCGCGGGGGGTCTTCGACATGGGTGGAACGGTAGGCGCCGGCGCCGACACTGCGGTCGAGGACCGGGGGTCCTTCTGCAAACGCCCGCGGCTGTGGTGTCATTGGATCGATCAAGACGATCCCCGGCAGGTCGAGGAGGTGGGGTTGTCCAGGAGCTCGGGTCGGCCCGCAGGCCGGCTTTCGGTGACCCCGCTGAGCACGACCCCTCCCACGTTGGCGGACGTCGCCGAGCTGGCCGGGGTCTCGCGGCAGACGGTCTCGAACGCCGTCAACAACCCCGACCTGCTGCGCTCCGACACCCTCGCCCGCGTCCAGGACGCGATCGAGGCTCTCGGCTACTCGCCCAACCGGGCCGCGCGCAACCTGCGCACCCGCGCCTCCCACCTGATCGGGATGCGGATCGGGCCGGCCCAGGAGGGCACGGCCAACGCGACGATGGACCGGTTCGTGCACTCCCTCGTGGAGACCTCGCGCGAGGCGGGCTACCACGTGCTGCTCTTCGCCGGCTCGAGTGAGGATCCGATCGCGGGCTACGAGGACCTGCTCCGCTCGACGGCCGTCGACGCGTTCGTCGTCACCGACACCTACCTCGGCAACCCCCAGGCCGTCTGGCTCGAGCAGCGGCGCGCTCCCTTCGTCGCCTTCGGCCGGCCCTGGGACCACCCCGACGCCCGGCACCCGTGGGTCGACGTCGACGGCGCGGCCGGCACCGACCTCGCCACCACCCACCTGCTCGACCGCGGTCACCAGCGGATCGCCTGGATCGGCTGGCGCAAGGACTCCCGCATCGGCGAGGACCGGCGGGCCGGCTGGAGCCGGGCCCTCCACGCCCGCGGCCTGCCGACCACCGGCCTGGCGTCACGGGTCGAGGACACCGTCGCCAGCGGGCGCGAGGCGAGCGCCGTGCTCCTCGACGAGGCGCAGCCGACCGCCTTCGTCTGTGCCTCCGACACCTTGGCGATGGGGGTGCTGCACACGTTCCGGGACCGCGGCATCACCGCCGGCCGGGAGATGTCGGTCGTCGGCTTCGACGACTCCCAGGTCGCCCAGGTCGTCCCGTTCGGCCTGACCTCCGTGCGGCAGCCGCTCGAGGACGTCGCGGTCGAGATCGTCAAGGCGCTCGAGGGCCTGCTCGCCCACCCGCCCACCATCGCCACCAGCACGCTGCTCGTGCCGACCCTGGCGCTGCGCGGGTCCAGCTAGCGGAGACGCGGAGCGGATCCGCTGATGGTGGTCGAGCGAGCCGCGCGACTGAGGAACGAAGTCGCGACCGGCGTGTCGAGACCTGGTGACGTACGCGGAGTCAGAACAGCTTCCACCAGAGGTTGACGGCGTAGTCGACCTCGGTGCCCTCGTGCTCCGCCAGCACCGCGTCGGCGACGGCCGCGGTGAACTCGATGCGGACGACGCTCTCCAGGTCGGCGCGCGAGGAGAACGACCAGCGCATGTCCACGGGTGTCCGGGTCCAGCCGCGCGTCGACCAGAAGCGCTCCACCGCGACCGGGTCGACCTCGGGGTAGCCGCGGCGGAACCAGCCACCGAAGGTCGAGCGCGTCGGGTCGTTGTCGATCACGAACGCGGCGCCCCCACGCCGTACGACGCGGTCGAGCTCGGCGAGGCCCGGCTCGCAGCCCGGCCCGAAGAAGTAGGCCCACCGGGCGTGCACGACGTCGACCGACGCGTCGGCGACCGGGAGCGACTGCGCGGCGCCCTGGTGGACGGTGACGTTCGCGAACCGGCGGGTACGACGACGAGCCAGCGCGACCAGGTCGGCGTGCGGCTCGACGCCGACCACCGTCGCGGCCTCGGCGGCGAAGGGCGGGAGGTGGAAGCCGGTGCCGCAGCCGACGTCCAGCACCTCGCGCCCGGCCCACGTCGCGACCGACCGCATCGCGGCCTCGATCGCGCCGTCGGGGTCGACCGCGCGGTTCTCGGTCTCGTACGTCGCGGGGTGGTTCCAGATGTTGGGGCTCGGCCGGGCCCCGGGGGAGACGCTCAGTGGACCATCAGAGCCGGACGAGCCCGTTCGGCGTCTGGATCTGGGCCGCGATGATGCCCGGGGTGCCGTTGGGGGCGGCCCACTCGACCTTCACGTCCTCCAGGGGCGCCTCGACCGTCTCGCCGAGCCACTCGCTGACCCGCTGCGGGTCGCCCGCGATCTCCAGGCAGGCCAGGGAGTACGCCGGGTCGGCGCCGGTGCTGGGGTGCAGGTCGGCCGGGACGTCCCACTCGATGAAGAACGGCAGCTGGGGGTCGGCGATCAGGCCGTTGATGCCGATCTGCTTCCAGCGCAGGGCGGTGCCGTCCGGACGGTGCCGGCTGCCGATGGCGGCCTCACGCCCGAGCCGCGACTCCACGGCGGAGATGTCGTCGACCGCGACGACCCAGCCGAGCCAGCCGCCGCCGAGCGCCGAGCGGGCGCGCACGGCCTGGCCGAACGGCGCCTTGTCGGACGCCGGGTGGTCGAGGACCTCGACGATCTCGAGGTAGGTGCCGCCGGCGAGCGGCAGGATCATGTTGCGGGTCCCGAATCGAGGGTGCACACCACCGTCGACGAAGTCCTTGCCGAGCAGTCCCCCGATGCGCTGGGCAGTGCTGGCGAGGCCATCCGGTCCTGCTGCGAAAGAAAGATGGTCCAGGCGCATGTAGAGATTCTCGGCGCACGATCGGCAGCGCCGGACAGCGGGGTCCGGGTCTCTTGACGTCGAGACTTCCGCTGTCGAGCCCGGCCGGAAGGGACGTAGGGGCCCTAGTGGGGATCGGCCGGGTGCAGCGCGAGCGCCGAGCGGGAGCGCACGTGCGCCTCGCAGTGCCGCACCAGCTCGTCGTACGCCGCCTTGCCCATCAGCTCGGTCAGCTCGGGCTCGTTGGACACGTAGACGGGCTCGACCCCGACGTGCGCCTCGGTGTTGCCGGAGCAGTACCAGTCGAGGTCGTGCCCACCGGGACCCCAGCCGCGGCGGTCGTACTCGGTGATCGAGACCTCCGTGTACGTCGTGCCGTCCTGGCGCTCGACGTTGCGGAACGTACGACGGATCGGCAGCTGCCAGCACACGTCGGGCTTGGTCTCGAGGGGGTTCTTGCCGATCACGTACGCCAGCGCGTGCAGGGCGCAGCCCGCGCCCGCGTGGAAGTCGGGCCGGTTCTGGAAGACGCAGGCCTGCTGGCCGTCGACCACGGTCGTGCGGGTCTTGCGCTCGCCGTCCTCGTCGAGCTCGATCCAGTCCTTCTTGCGGACCTGGCGACCCTTCGGCTTCTGCTGCCAGAGCTTGTCGTCGAGCATCTCGACGTAGCCGGCGACCCGCTTCTCGTCGGTCTTGTCGGCGAAGTGCGCGCCGAGGGTGCAGCACCCGACGTCGGGGGCGTCGGCGTAGATGCCGGGGCAGCCCTGGCCGAAGATGCAGGTGTAGCTCGACGTGAGCCAGGTCAGGTCGCAGCGCATCACCTCCGACTCGTCTGCCGGGTTGACGAACTCGACGAACGCGCGCGGGAACACCAGATCGACTTCGGGCACCCGCCCAGCCTACGTGCGGGGTCCGGCCGGGGCGGGGCGCCCTAGTACGTTGGACTCATGCGCCTGGGCGTCCTCGACATCGGGTCCAACACGGGCCACCTGCTGGTGGTCGACGCCCACCGCGGCGCGGCCCCGCTGCCGGCCTACTCCTACAAGGAGCCGCTCCGCCTCGCCGAGCACGTCGACGAGACGGGAGCCGTGACCCAGCAGGGGATCGACGCCCTCGCGAGCTTCACGTCCCAGGCGCTGCGCGTCGCCGAGGACAAGGGCAGCGAGGACATGCTCGCGTTCGCGACCTCGGCCGTCCGCGACGCCGAGAACTCCGAGGCCGTGCTCAACGAGGTCCACGAGCGCACCGGCCAGCGGATCGCCGTCCTCTCCGGTGAGGACGAGGCCCGGCTGACCTTCCTCGCCGTACGACGCTGGTGCGGCTGGTCGGCCGGCCGACTCTCCGTCTTCGACATCGGCGGCGGCTCGCTGGAGATCGCGGGCGGTGCCGACGAGGCACCGGACGTGGCCTGGTCGCTGCCCCTCGGGGCGGCCCGGCTCGCGCGCCAGCACTTCGGCGCCACGGCGCCCGACGAGGAGACTCTCCGCCTGCTGCGCAAGCAGATCCGCGCCGACATCGCCCGCGACGCCGGGTTGATGCTGCGCGCCGGCGCTCCCGACCACGCGGCCGCGACCTCCAAGACCTTCCGCTCGCTCGCCCGGATCTGTGGCGCCGCACCCTCGGGCGAGGGACCGCTCGTCCCGCGCACGCTGCCGCTCGTCGCGCTGACCGCGTGGATCCCCAAGCTCGCGGCGATGACGCCCGCCGAGCTCGCGAACCTGCCGGGCGTCTCGGCGAGCCGCAGCCACCAGATCGTCGCCGGCGCACTGGTGGCCGAGGCGGTCATGGACATCTTCGGGCTCGCCGAGCTGGAGGTCTGCCCCTGGGCGCTGCGGGAGGGCGTCATCCTCGAGCGCCTCGACCAGATCACGGCGCTGGGCTGAGGACGCCATGGCTCCACGCGTCGGACTCTCCACGGTCTCGGTCTACCCCGAGTCGTCGGCGCACGCGTTCTCGTACGCCGCCTCGCTCGGCTACGACGCCATCGAGGTGATGGTCGGCATCGACTCGCTGAGCCAGCAGACGTCGGCGATCAAGCAGCTCTCCGACCACCACGCGATGCCCGTCTGCGCGGTGCACGCGCCGTGCCTGCTCTTCACCCAGCGGGTCTGGGGCACGGAGCCGTGGGGCAAGCTCGAGCGCTCCGCCGAGATGGCGCAGGCCGTCGGCGCCGAGGTGGTCGTCGTCCACCCGCCCTTCCGCTGGCAGAAGGCCTACGCCCGCGACTTCGTCGACGGGATCGCCGCCCTGGAGGCGTCGACCGGGCTCGCCTTCGCCGTCGAGAACATGTACCCCTGGCGCGCCTCCAGTCGCGGCATGGAGATGTACCTCCCCGGCTGGGACCCCTCGTCGGAGGACTACGCCAACACCACGATCGACCTCTCCCACGCCGCGATCGCCCAGTCCGACGTGATCTTGATGGCCAAGCGGCTCGGTGACCGGCTGCGCCACATCCACCTCACCGACGGCACCGGGTCGGCCAAGGACGAGCACCTGGTGCCCGGCCGCGGGGCGATGGGCGCGGCGGCGTTCCTGCGACACCTCACCAAGGTGGGCTTCGACGGCGAGATCGTGCTCGAGATCAACACCCGCAAGTGCAAGGACGCCGCCGAGCGCGAGGCCGACCTGCGCGAGTCGCTCGAGTTCGCGCGCCAGCACCTGTCGGTGGGCACGCCGTGACCTCGACCGCGCCCCGGCGCGGTCGCCGTCCGGGGGCGCCCGACACCCGCGCGGCGATCCTGGTCGCCGCGCGCGAGCTCTTCGCCGCCTCGGGCTTCGCCGCGACGACGATCCGCGCGGTCGCCGCCGCCGCCGGCGTGGACGCGGCCCTGGTGCACCACTACTTCGGGACGAAGGACGATCTCTTCCTCGCTGCTCTCGAGGTCCGCGTCGACCCGCGGGTCGTGCTGGCTCCGGTCGCCGAGGGCGGCGTCGACGGGGCGGGGGAGCGACTGCTCCGGGTCTTCCTCTCGGTCTGGGACGACGAGGACACCCGGCTGCCCCTGCTCGGGATCTTCCGCGGCATCGTCGAGCCGAGCGGTGCCCAGTTGGCCCGCGACGGCTTCCTGCGGATGGTGCTCGGCCCGGTGGCCACCGCCCTCGGGATCGACGAGCCCGAGCACCGGATGGCCCTGGTCGCCTCGCAGCTGGTCGGCATCGTGGTGCTGCGCTACATCGCCGGGGTCGAGCCGCTCGCCTCCATGCCGGGCGACCGGCTGGTCGCGACGTACGCGCCCACCCTGCAGCGGTACCTGGATGGACCCCTTCAGTAGGGCTCTCACCCCCACCCTCAGTGCCTGAGGTCCGTGGGCCGCCGGCGGGCCCCACGTGGCTCGCCGAGTCGGCGCCAGTTTCCTCCTGCGTGGTGGGGCTGTAAGCAGACCCGCGCGGGTGGTGGTCCGTGGGCCGCCGGCGGGCCCCATGTGGCTCGCCGAGTCGGCGCCAGTTTCCTCCTGCGTGGTGGAGCTGTAAGCAGACCCGCGCTGGTTGTGGTCCGTGGGCCGCCGGCGGGCCCCACGTGGCTCGGCTCTGTCGCGGGGTTGCTGGGGTCTCTTCACCGGTGCATAATTCATCGCGTGATGAATAATTCAGTCACCATCCAGGACCTCTGGGTCAGGCGCGGTGAGCGCAGCGTCCTGGAGCACCTCGACCTGACCATCGGCGGCGGCGTGACCGGGCTGCTCGGGCCGTCGGGGTGCGGCAAGTCGACGCTGATGCGGTGCCTGGTCGGCGTGCAGCGGATCGCCGGCGGCACGGTGAGGGTCTTCGGCGAGGAGGCCGGCAGCAGGGGACTGCGCGACCGGGTGGGCTACGTGACCCAGGCGGTGAGCGTCTACCAGGACCTGACCGTCGCCGAGAACCTCCGCTTCTTCGCAAGGGTGCTGGGCGCGAGCCGCGACCAGGTGGACCGCGCGATCGGTTCGGTCGACCTGACGAGCTACCGCGACGACGTCGTCGGCCGGCTCAGCGGTGGTCAGCAGTCCCGCGTGAGCCTCGCCGTCGCCCTCCTCGGCGAGCCCGACCTGCTGGTCCTCGACGAGCCGACGGTCGGCCTCGACCCCGTCCTCCGCGAGGACCTCTGGGCGCTGTTCCACCGTCTCGCCCGGTCGGGGGTGGCGGTGTTCGTCTCGAGCCACGTGATGGACGAGGCCGAGCGCTGCGACCGCCTGCTCCTCATGCGCGAGGGCCGGATCATCGCCGACGGGACGCCCTCCGAGATCAAGGAGCGGGCGGACGTCGACGACGTCGAGTCGGCGTTCCTGGCGATCGTCAGGGAGCACGCGGCATGAGCCTCCGAGTCACCCTCGCCGTCGCCCGCCGGGTGCTGACCCAGCTGCGCCGCGACCGGCGCACGCTGGCCATGCTGCTGGTGCTGCCCTGCCTGCTGATCTCGCTGCTGTGGTGGATCTACGACGACGCCGACCCGAGGCTCTTCGACCGCATCGGCCCGGCCCTCCTCGCGATCTTCCCGGTCATCGTGATGTTCCTGGTGACCAGCGTGACCACGCTGCGCGAGCGCTCCAGCGGCACCCTCGAGCGGCTGCTCGCGATGCCCCTGGGCAAGCTCGACTTCCTCGTCGGCTACGCGATCGCCTTCGGCCTGGTCGCCGCGGTCCAGTCGATCCTCGCGGTGGGCGTCAGCGTCGGGCTGCTCGGCCTCGACGTGGCGGGCCCGCTGTGGCTGCTCACGGTCGTCGCCGTCGTCGACGCGATCCTCGGCAGCGCCCTCGGGCTGTTCGTCTCCGCCTTCGCGCAGACCGAGTTCCAGGCCGTGCAGTTCATGCCGGCGATCGTGATCCCCCAGCTGCTGTTGTGCGGGCTCCTGGTCCCGCGCGACCTGCTCCCCGACGCCCTGCACGCGGTCAGCGACGTGCTGCCGCTGTCGTACGCCGTGGACGCGATGCAGCGCCTGACGACGTCGTCGAGCACCGGGCCGGTGTGGCGCGACGTCGCCGTGGTGGCGGCCCTCGCCCTGGGCGGCCTGGCGCTCGGTGCGGCCACGCTGCGCCGACGTACGTCCTGAAGTCGGAGATGTCGGCACCCCCGACGTAGCCTGAACGCCATGATGTTCCTCCGTCAGCCGCTCCTGCTGCTCGCGCGCAGCTCGGGGGTCAAGAAGCTGGTCAGCACCATGCCGGTCTCGGCCGGCATCGTCCGCAGCTACGTGCCCGGCGAGACCACCGAGTCCGCCGTGGAGGCGACCTCCGGCCTCGTCGACGACGGCCTCCGCGTGACCCTCGACTTCCTGGGCGAGGACACCCTCGACGCCGAGCAGGCCGAGGCCACGGTCGCGGCCTACCTCGATCTCCTCCAGCAGCTCGGCACCCGCAGCCTGACCCGCCAGGCCGAGGTGTCGGTCAAGCTCAGCGCGATCGGCCAGTTCCTGCCCGACAACGGCCACAAGGTCGCGCTCGAGAACGCGCGCACCATCTGCCGGGCCGCGCGCAACGCCGGGACGACGGTCACCCTCGACATGGAGGACCACACCACCACCGACTCGACGCTGGCGATCCTGCGCGAGCTGCGCAAGGACTTCCCCGAGACCGGCGCCGTGCTCCAGGCCGCGCTGCACCGCACCGAGTCCGACTGCCGCGCGCTCGCCTACGAGGGCTCCCGGGTCCGCCTCTGCAAGGGCGCCTACCTCGAGCCCGAGGCCGTCGCCTTCCAGGACCGCCTCGACATCGACAAGTCCTACGTGCGCTGCCTCAAGGTGCTCCTCGCCGGCGAGGGCTACCCGATGGTCGCCACCCACGACCCGCGGATGGTCGAGATCGCGTCGTCCCTCGCCAGCCGCTACGGCCGGTCGCAGGGCTCGTACGAGTACCAGATGCTCTACGGCATCCGCCCCGACGAGCAGCGCCGCCTGGCCGAGTCCGGCGAGACCGTGCGCGTCTACGTGCCCTACGGCACCGAGTGGTACGGGTACCTGATGAGAAGGCTCGCGGAGCGCCCGCAGAACCTGTCATTCTTCGTGAAGTCCCTCGTCTCGAAGAAGTAGGAGCCATGTCGCAGACCGCCATCCTCGGCGCCGGAGTCATGGGCGAGACCCTGCTCTCCGGCCTGGTCCGCGCGGGTCGCCGCGTCGACAACCTGGTCGTCGGCGAGAAGCGCGGTGACCGTGCCCGCGAGCTCGAGGAGCGGTACGGCGTCGCCGTGGTCGGCAACATCGAGGCGGCCCGCAAGGCCGACACCCTCGCGCTGGTCGTGAAGCCGCAGGACATGGGCGACCTGCTCGACGAGATCGCCCCCGCGCTGCGGCCCGGCCAGCTGATCGTGTCGCTGGCCGCCGGCATCACCACCGCGTTCATCGAGTCGCGCGTGCCCGAGGGCGTCGCCGTCGTCCGGGTCATGCCGAACACTCCCGCGCTCGTCGACGAGGGCATGGCCGCCATCTCTCCCGGCTCCCACTGCGGCGAGGAGCACCTGGCCGAGGCCGAGGCGCTGATGGCGTCGGTCGGCAAGGTGCTGCGCATCCCCGAGCGCCAGCAGGACGCCGTCACGGCGATCTCCGGCTCGGGCCCGGCGTACATCTTCTTCGTGGTCGAGTCGATGATCGAGGCCGGTGTCCACCTGGGCCTGCCCCGCGCGACCGCGACCGAGCTCGTCATCCAGACCCTGGTCGGCTCGGCGAAGATGCTCCGCGAGACCGGCACCCACCCGGTGGTCCTGCGCGAGCAGGTCACCTCCCCGGCCGGCACGACGGCCGCCGCCCTGCGCGAGCTCGAGATCCATAAGGTCCGGGCGGCGTTCCTCGCCGCGATGGAGGCCGCCCGCGACCGGTCCCGGGAACTGGCCGAAGGCAGCTGAGGGCCCGACGACATGGCGCTGCCGCTGACCTGGGGAGTGACCCGGGCGGAGGCGCGCCGGCCGTACGCCGCCGACCACCTCGTCGACGGGACCATGTTGTCGATGACCCGCGCCATCACCGTCGAGGCGTCGCAGGAGGTCACCTGGCGGTGGCTGTGCCAGATCGCGGTGGCGCCGTACTCCTACGACCGGTACTGGCCCGGCCGCCGCAGCCCGCGCACGCTGACCCCCGGAGCCGACCAGCTGGTGCTGGGCCAGCGGATGGCCGTCGTCTTCGAGCTGGTCGCCTTCGACGCGCCGCACCACTGGACGGCCCTGACTACGCAGCGCGGCCGGCGGCTCTTCGGGCCGGTCGCGATCACCTATGCCGCCGAGCCGTGCGGCGAGGGCACCCGGATCGTCTGCCGGCTCGCGGTGGCGCAGGACGGCCCGGTCAACTGGGTCCGGTCGCGGCTGCTCGCCTGGGGCGACCTGCTGATGGTGCGCAAGCAGCTGCTCACCTTGAAGAGGCTCGCAGAGACCGGATGACTGCCCCGACGCCGTAGGCAAGGGCGACGTTCCAGACCGCGACGACCGTCATCATCGCGGTGAACGCGATCGTGACCAGCAGCATCGGTGCGCCGGCGTCGTGCAGCTGCCAGGCCAGCGCGCCGATCACGTAGATGACAGGCAGCGCGACGATGATCGCCGGCAGGGTCAGCACGCCCGCGAGCCCCTCGGCCCTGCCGAACTCGAGGCCGTCGGAGCGGAACGCGTAGGCCGTCAGGCTCGCCACCACGACGACGTACGCCGTGGCCAGGAGCCGCCCCCACCGGGGCCGGCTCATGACGGCGCGTCGGAGCGCAACGCGGCGACCAGGGCGACGACGTCGTCGACGACGCCGCGCACGACGGGCAGGCGCGACATCCGGATGAGCCGGTCGACGACCGGCACGATCCTGCCGACGAGCATCCGGCTGCGAGCCTGGCCGGGGCTGGCGTCGTACACCCAGAAGAGCACGATGCCCATCTGCATCAGCCACAGCAGCTGGGGCAGCTCCTGGCGCAGGGCGGGCGCCAGCTTGAGGTCGGCACCCTCCACCAGCGACCCGAACAGCGCGATGCTCGCGTCCCGCGCCCCCGCGGACTCCGGGCTGAACGGCGAGAGCGGGCTGGCCGGGTCCGCGGCGTTCTTGAAGAACTGGCCCGCGAACTCGTGGCTCGGCTCGGCCACGTCCAGCCAGGCGAGCAGCACGCCCTCGAGCCGCCGCGCGAACACCGTCTCCCGGGCGAGCACGGCGCCCGCCGCCTCGGCGTGCTCCTCCTGCATCTGGTCGTAGAACGCCTGGATGAGGTGTTCCTTCGACCCGAAGTAGTAGTAGGCGTTCCCGAGCGAGACACCGGCCTCGGAGGCGATGGCGCGCATCGTGGTCTTGCCGTAGCCCTTGTCACGGAAGAGCCGCATCGCCGAGTCGACGATCGCCCGTCGGGTCTGCTCAGCCTTGGGGGAGCGGGCGGCAGGTTCCGGCACAGTCATCAGCGTAGTCACCTCCCGCAGGACCGCTCGGGCCCGTCGAGGACGCCAGCAGGTGCCGGATCCCGGCCGCGGTGTACGCCGCGCCGCGGGCCAGCGGGAGCATCGACGGCCGGGCCAGCCGCTCGGCCATGCCGCGGTGGTGACGCGTGGCCCACAGGCACATCACCCAGGCGCGCTCGTGCGTCCAGACCGCGCCGTCGTCGCCGACCACCGTGATCTCGTCCAGCGTCCGCTCGTGGTCGAGCGTGGGGAACCGCTCGCGTGCCTCCCGCGACCCGGCCGGCACCAGCTCGAGCGGCACGATCAGCGGCTGCCGCCCGAGCCAGTCGGCGAAGCGCACGCACAGCGGGCACCCGGGGTCGGTGAGCACGGTCAGCCGGTTCATCGCGGGTAGGCCGGCGTCGGCGGGATGAAGGTCTGCGGCGGCACCGGCGCGCTGCGCAGGCTCTCCATCCGGCTCCGGCGGCGGATCGCGTTGAAGACGTAGACGTTGAAGAAGTGCAGGACGCCCAGGGTCAGCATCACCACACCGACCTTGATGCTGAGGGTGTCGAAGAGCCCGCCCAGGTCCTCGACCGGGTCGCTGATCCGCAGGAACAGCACCACGAAGCCCAGGTTGAGCAGGTAGAAGCCGACCACGAGCAGCTTGTTGACGGCGTTCGCGAGGGCGTCGTCCCCGGCGAAGACGTCCTGCAGGAAGACGCGGCCGTTGCGCGACAGGGTGGTCGCCACCCAGATCGTGAGCGGGACGGTGATGAGCAGGTAGACGAGGTAGGTGCCGACGGTCCAGGTCATGGGTGGATCTCCATCCGGAAGAGTTGAACATGTTCAATTCGAGGTGTTGGAGAGACCGTACGACACTTTTTGAACATGTTCAAGTAGGGGTGGGGTGACCTGCCAGACTGGGGCGATGCAGACGTTCCGTACGCCCGACGACCGGTTCGCCGGCCTCCCCGACTACCCGTGGGAGCCGGCGTACGCCGACGTCCCGGATCCCGACGCCTCGGACGGCGGCACCCTCCGGATCGCCTACGTCGAGGCCGGCCCGGCCGACGGCCCGGTCGCGCTGCTGCTGCACGGCGAGCCGTCCTGGTCGTTCCTGTACCGGCACGTCATCCCGGTGCTCACCGACGCGGGCATCCGGGTGGTCGCGCCCGACCTCGTCGGGTTCGGCCGCTCCGACAAGCCGACCCGCCCCGAGGACCACTCGTTCGCCCGGCACGTCGCGTGGATGCGGGCCCTGGCCTTCGACCACCTCGACCTGCGCGACGTGACCCTCGTCGGCCAGGACTGGGGTGGCCTGATCGGGCTCCGCCTGGTCGCCGAGCACCCCGACCGGTTCGCCCGCGTGGTCGCGGCCAACACCGGCCTGTCGACCGGCGACTTCGACATGCCCGAGATCTGGTGGCAGTTCCGCCGGGCCGTCGAGACCGCCGACGTGCTCGACATCGGGCGGCTGGTCGCCTCCGGCTGCGCGCGCGGGATGAGCGACGAGGTGCGGGCGGCGTACGACGCCCCGTTCCCCGACGAGGGGTCGAAGGCCGGACCGCGGGCGATGCCCACGCTGGTCCCCACACGCCCCGACGACCCGGCCAGTGACGCCAATCGCGCCGCGTGGGAGGTGCTGTCCGCCTGGGACAGGCCGTTCCTCGTCGCCTTCTCCGACAGCGACCCGATCACGGGCGCGATGGCGCCGATCCTGCGCAAGCTCGTCCCGGGCACGGCCGGGCTCGACCACCCGACGATCGCCGGGGCCGGCCACTTCCTCCAGGAGGACGCCGGCACCGAGCTCGGCCGGGTGGTCCGCGACTTCATGGCCTAGCCCAAGCCCATCGCCGCCTCGGCCGCCGCGAGCACCGGCGCGGTCACCGCGCGGCAGCGCGCCGCGCCCGCGTCGTAGACGCCGGAGACGTACGCCGGGTCGGCGGCCAGCTCGGCGTACCGCTTCTGCACCGGCTCGAGCTCGGCGACCACCGCGTCGGTGACCGCCCGCTTGAGGGCGCCGTACGTCGTGATGCCCTCCGCCGACCCGCCGCACGCGGTGAGGATGTCGAGCAGGTTGGTGACGCCGGGCTTCTCCGGTGCGGCGCGAACGGCGTCCGGGCCGGTGTCGGAGTCGGTGACCGCCCGCGCCACCTTGCGGCGTACGACGTCCGGGCTGTCGAGCAGGCGCACGACGCCCTGGGCGTCGGGGTCCGACTTGCCCATCTTCCGGGTCGGGTCGCTGAGCAGCCGCACGCGCGCGCCCGCGGCCGGCACGGTGATCTCCGGGACCGTGAAGACCTCGCCGTACGTCCGGTTGAAGCGGAGCGCGAGGTCGCGGGTGATCTCGATGTGCTGGCGCTGGTCGTCGCCGACCGGCACCCGCTCGGGCCGGTAGAGCAGGATGTCGGCCGCCATCAGCGCCGGGTAGGTGTAGAGCGAGACCCGGGTCGAGTCGACGCCCCGGCCCTTGTCCTTGAACTGGATCATCCGGTTCAGCTCGCCCGTGTACGCCGTGCACTCGAGCAGGTAGGCCAGCTGGGCGTGCGCGGGCACCCGGCTCTGCACGAAGAGCGTGGACTCGTCGAGCCCGACGGCGAGCAGGAGGGTCGCTGTCTCCTGCACGAGCGAGCGCAGCCGGGCCGGGTCGTGGGGCGTGGTCATCGCGTGCAGGTCCGCGATGCCGTAGTAGCAGTCGGCGTCGCGCTGGCGGGCCGCCATCGGGCGCAGCGCGCCGAGGAGGTTGCCGAGGGTGAGGTGTCCGCTGGGGGTGAGCAGCGAGAGCGTGCGGGTCATGGGGTCTCCAGAGGTGAGAGCCCACGGGTGGTGCCGACCCGGAAATGCGCGACGGCCGCCCGTGGGCGGCCGAGGTGAAGTGGGTGTGCTTCGAGCAGGGTCCGCCGGTCAGGCGGGCCACCACTGGGTGGAAGGGATCGTCAGCACGGTTTCACTCTAGCGGTAGCGTCCCGGACATGCCCGCCTGTGAGGGACCGGCCACGGTCGTCTTCGACCGCAGCCTCACCGAGTACGACTTCGGACCGTCCCACCCGATGTCTCCGCTGCGTGTCGACCTCACCATGCGGCTCGCCGACGAGCTCGGCGTGACGGCGGTGCGCCCGGGTCTGCGCCTGGTCGACGCCCCGATGGCCTCCGACGACCTGATCGCGACCGTGCACCGGCCCGGGCTGATCGAGGCCGTGATGCGAGCCGGTGCGGCCGGGAGCGGGTTCGACGAGAAGCACGGGCTCGGGACCGACGACAACCCGATCTTCGCGGGCATGCACCACGCCACCGCGCACATCGTCGGCGCCAGCGTCGAGGCCTTCCGCCAGGTGTGGTCGGGGGAGTCCCTGCACTCGGCGAACATCACCGGCGGGCTGCACCACGCGATGCCCGACCGGGCCAGCGGCTTCTGCATCTACAACGACGTCGCCGTCGGCATCCAGTACCTCCTCGACCAGGGCGCGCAGCGAGTGGCGTACGTCGACGTCGACGTCCACCACGGCGACGGGGTCGAACGGATCTTCTGGGACGACCCGCGGGTGCTGACGATCTCGCTGCACGAGACCGGACAGATGCTCTTCCCCGGCACCGGCTTCTCGGGTGACCTCGGTGGCCCCGACGCCCTCGGCAGTGCGGTCAACGTGCCGCTGCCGCCGGGGACCGCCGACGGCGGCTGGCTCCGGGCCTTCCACGCGGTGGTGCCGCCGCTGCTGCGCGAGTTCGCGCCGGAGGTCCTGGTGACGCAGCAGGGCTGCGACTCCCACGTCGAGGACCCGCTGGCCCACCTGATGCTCACCGTCGACGGCCAGCGCGCCACCTACCTGGCCCTCCACGACCTGGCCCACGAGCTCTGCGGCGGGCGCTGGGTGGTGACCGGAGGCGGCGGCTACGCGCTGGTCGAGGTCGTGCCGCGGGCCTGGACGCACCTGCTGGCGATCGTGGGCGGGCGGCCGCTCGACCCGGCCACCGAGACACCCGAGGGCTGGCGCGACCACGTCCGTACGTCGCTGGGCCGGGTCGCACCGCACCGGATGACCGACGGCCGGACCCCGGCGTACCGCGACTGGTCCGCGGGCTACGACCCCGACACCTGGCTGGACCGGTCCATCCATGCGACCCGGATGGCGGCCTTCCCGCTGCACGGGCTCGACCCCCTGCCCTGACCTGCGCAAACGTGGCAGAGTGAGTCGCGAGGAGAGGGTGTCGTGACCTCGGCGCGCCCCGATGGCAAGCGGACACGCCGGAGTCTCTCGAGCTACTTTGGTTGACCCCTTCCCCACGAGTCACATCAGGCCCTATTCTCACTGAGCGCGACGCGTGCACTCACCGGTGGGGAAGCCGGCGGCGCGTCAGACAGAAAGAATCGGTGCACGATGGCTAGCAACTCCGGGGACAACCCCGAGTCGAAGTTCCTGACCGTCGCCGAAGTCGCGGCGATGATGCGTGTCTCCAAGATGACCGTCTACCGTCTCGTCCACAACGGCGACCTGCCGGCGGTGCGGGTGGGGCGGTCCTTCCGCGTCCTCGAGACCGACGTGGACGAGTACCTCCGGAAGAGCTTCTACAACGCCGGCTGACCCGCGGCGACGGTGCCGCGCGACGAGACCGGGTCCACTTCGGACGGCCGATTCTGCGTGTCCGCATGCGGCGGATAGGCTGGGTCGGTCCTCCGGGCCGATCCGGGGGCAGCTGTACGGCTGTTGAAAGGTTTCCCTGTGGGTTCTGTCATCAAGAAGCGGCGCAAGCGCATGGCCAAGAAGAAGCACCGCAAGCTGCTGAAGAAGACGCGCGTCCAGCGTCGCAAGCTCGGCAAGTAAGCGCGCCGCACGCCGCATGGGCAGCGCCGGCAGGGTCGTCCTGGTCACCGGGGTCTCACGCGACCTCGGGCGCCGGTTTGCGCGCGCTGCGGCGGCTGACCCTGCGGTCGACCGCGTCATCGGTGTCGACGCCGTGCCTCCGCACGGCGACATCGGCGACGTCTCCTTCGTGCGCGCCGACATCCGCAACCCGGTCATCGCGAAGGTCATCGTCAAGGAGGACGTCGACACCGTCGTCCACATGAGCGTCATCGCCACCCCCGGCAGTGCCGGCGGGCGAAACACGATGAAGGAGCTCAACGTCATCGGGACGATGCAGCTGCTCGCGGCCTGTCAGAAGGCACCCGGGCTCGAGCGTCTCGTGGTCAAGTCGACGACGACGGTCTACGGCGCGAGCAGTCGCGACCCGGCGATGTTCACCGAGGACATGGAGCCGCGGCGCGCCGCCCGGGCGGGCTACGCCAAGGACGTCGCCGAGGTCGAGAGCTACGTGCGCGGGTTCGCCCGCCGCCGCCCCGACGTCGCGGTGACGCTCCTGCGCGCCGCCAACGTGATCGGCCCGCGCGTCACCAGCCCGCTCACGTCCTACTTCCGGCTCCCGGTCATCCCGACCGTGCTGGGCCACGACCCGCGCCTGCAGTTCCTGCACGAGCGCGACCTCATCGAGGTCCTGCGGCACGCCGCCGTGAACGACGTCGCCGGCACCTTCAACGTCGCCGGCGACGGGATCTTGATATTGTCCCAGGCCGTACGCCGCCTCCAGCGGCCGACCGTCGCCCTGCCGCCGTTCGCCGTCGGCGGCGTCGGCTCGGCGCTCCGCTCCGCCCGGCTCGCCGACTTCTCCCCGGAGCAGATCGACCTGCTCACCTATGGTCGCGGCGTCGACACGACCCGGATGCGCACCGGTCTGGGCTTCGAGCCCGCCTACACGACCGCCGAGGCTTTCGCCGACTTCGGCCTGACCCTGACGCCGACCGGGGGCCGCGCCGAGAAGCTGCTGGCCCGGATGGCGCGCAGCCTGCCCGAGCCCGCGCCGGTGTCGTCCGCCCTGCCGCAGCCCGTCCCGGGAGGGGTCGACCATGGGTGACGCCGAGATCATCCCGATCGGGACCCGCGGCCGCCCGGGTCGTGGCACCGGCAGCAGCCGACCCTCGTCCGCCGCCCGCAGCCTCGCCGCCGGCGGCAAGCCGGCCGCCCCGGCCTCGGCGACGAGGGCCGCTCCGGCGAAGAAGGCGCCGCCCAAGAAGGCCGCACCGCCGAAGCAGGCGGCCGAGCCCGCCGTCGACCTGCCCGCCGACGTGCAGCGCGCCCCGACCACGACCCGCGACCGGGGCCCGATGTCCGGCATCCCCGCGGCCGACTGGCTCTCCGCCATCAACCACGGCGCCCGCGAGGTCTTCGGTGAGCAGTGGGAGCCCCAGCTCGCCCAGTTCCTCGCCTTCCTCCGGCGCCGCGTGGCCGGCGACTTCACCGTCGACGAGTACGGCTTCGACCGCGAGATCACCGAGCGGTTCCTGATGGCGACCCTGCGCCCGATCGCGGAGAAGTGGTTCCGGGTCGAGGTGCGCGGCGCCGAGAACATCCCGGCTGAGGGCGGTGCGCTGGTGGTGTCGAACCACTCCGGCACGGTCCCGGTCGACGGCCTGATGACGCTGGTCTCGATCCACGACCACACCGGCCGCTTCCTGCGCCCGCTCGGCGCCGACCTGGTCTTCAAGATGCCGTTCGTGAGCACCTTGGCGCGCAAGAGCGGCGCCACGCTCGCCTGCAACGAGGACGCCGAGCGGATGCTGCGCGGCGGCGAGCTCGTGGGCGTGTGGCCCGAGGGCTTCAAGGGCATCGGCAAGCCGTACGCCGAGCGCTACAAGCTCCAGCGCTTCGGCCGCGGCGGCTTCGTCTCGGCTGCCCTGCGCACCGGCGTCCCGATCATCCCGCTGTCCGTCGTGGGCGCGGAGGAGATCTACCCGCTGGTCGGCAACGTGCCGTCCCTGGCGCGGCTCCTCGGACTGCCCTACATCCCGATCACGCCGTTCTTCCCGCTGCTCGGCCCGCTCGGGCTGGTGCCGCTGCCGTCGAAGTGGCTGCTGGAGTTCGGTGAGCCGATCCGCACCGACGAGTTCGACGCGGGCGCGGCCGACGACCCGATGCTGGTCTTCAACGTCACCGACCAGGTGCGCGAGACCATCCAGCAGACGCTCTACTCACTGCTGATGAAGCGGCAGTCCGTCTTCCGCTGACCGCTCAAGGAGTCCTGGGCAGCTTCGTCTCGCCCGTGACCGGGTCGATGACGCCGTGCAGGAGCTCGTTCACGCCCTGGGTGACGGTGCCGACGGACGGCGCCGACGGCGTGCCCGAGGGGCCGTTGTTGTTGGTGCCGCCGGTCAGGGTGTGGGCGAGGTCGTCCAGCGGGTTGGACCCGCCGGTCTGGCTGCCGGCGCTCGGGAGGGTGTCGCCCGGGTCGAGGACGCTGCCCGGTCCGAGGTCGTTGCCGTCAACGTCCGGCAGGTCGGTGTCGTCGCCCTTGCCCTGGCCGCCGCTGTCCTGGCCGCCGGTGGTCTTGCCGCCGGAGTTCTTGACGTCGTCGGCGCGCGGCGTCGTCGCCGGGGCCCGGGGCACGGTGATCAGCTCACTCGACGCGAGCACCGGCGGGATCGACTCGATGGGCGTGCCGCCGCAGTCGGGGCAGCGCTGGGCGGCCTCGGCGTCGATGGTCGTGAGCACGCCGGCGGCGCGGATCAGCTCGTCGCGGGCATCGGCCGGCACCAACGGCTCGAGGGCCGCGAGCTGGTCGAGGCTGGACGAGGCGAAGTCGCGCAGGTGGGCGATCGACGAGGCGTTCCCGGTGTGGGTGTAGTCGGCGATGAGCAGGTCGGACGCCGCGGTCGCCTGCTCGGTGAAGGCGTTGAGGGTGTCGGCGACCCGGACGTCGTCGCCGAAGTCGTCCTGGCGGGCCAGGGCGTCGACCTCGTCGAGGCGGTCGGTGGCGCTGGCCAGCATCGTGGTGCCCTTGTTGCCCTCGCCGACCGAGAGCCCGGTGTGGGCGCGCTCGAGGACGCGCTTGATCGGGTAGAGCGAGTCGCCCGGCAGAGCGGACTGGGACGCGACGGCGATCGAGGTGGTCGCGCCGACGATCGCGATGCCACCGACGACGGCGGCCAGGCGGCGCTCGCGGCCGGGGCGGCGCGCCGGCAGGGTGAGTCGGGAGACATCGGTGGGCACGAGCGCGGTGTCGGCCTCGGCCATCAGCCGCTCGCGGAGCGTGGCGACGAACTCGGGGCGGGCGGTGACCGCGGGCACGCCACGCATCGCACCGACGAGCTCGAGCAGGTCGGCATCCCGCGCGTCGCGCGGGTCAGCGGTCGAGACGCCCTCGACCAGGGCGTCGAACTGGTCGGCGCGACGCTGCGCCGTGAAACCCCATGTCATGTCCACCTCAACGAGGTGTGAGGTGGCGAAGTTACGGGCGTGTGGGTCGCTACGTAAGCGATTTCATCGCGAGTGCGCATCAGTCCCGGAGCCCTTCCGGCATCAGCTTCGCGAGGTTGCGGACCCCGCGCAGCTGGAGCTGCTTCACGGCCCCGTCGCTGCGGCCCAGGACGGCGGCCGTCTCCGCGATGCTCATGCCCTGGAGGAACCGCATGACGAGGCAGTCGCGCTGCTCGGGCGGGAGCTCGGTGAGGGCCTTCAGCAGGATCTCGTTGGTGAGCCCGGCCAGCACCATCGACTCGGGGCCCTCGGTGGCGTCGTCGTGCAACCCCATGTCCTCGGTGGTCATCTCGAGGCGGGTGCGGCCGGCCTTGAAGTGGTCGGTCGCGAGGTTGCGCGCGATCGTCATCAGCCAGGCGCCGAAGTCCTTGCCCTGCCAGCGGAAGTTGTTCATGCTCCGCAGCGCGCGGAAGAACGTCTCCGAGGTCAGGTCCTCGGCGAGGGTGCTGGAGCGGGTCCGGTAGAAGAGGAACCGGTAGACCGACGACTGGTAGTGGTCGTAGAGGAGGCCGAACGCCTCGGAGTCGCCCTTGCGGGCCAGCTCGACCAGGGCGATCAGCCGGGTCCGGTCGGCCTCGTCCTCCTCGGACGAGGCGGCCAGCTCGGCGTCGTCGTACCCGTGGGGCCCGCCGGCCGCCGAGGTCGACTCGGTCGCCCGACCGCTCGTGACGGCCTCGGTGAACAGGCGCGGAGGCACCGGGCCACCGGCAGTCGCCGGCTGCTCGACGAGGAGGATCTGGGCCACGAGCGCGCGCAGGGCGTCGAGCCCGCGCGTCAGGTCGTGCCCGTCCCTCGACATGGTGATGGAACCCCTCCCGGATGCTTCCCCCGAAGCCTTCCCATCGTAAACGCGAGTTACTCCTCTGGGAACCGTGTCCGGTAAAAGGACGTCGGAGCGCTCCGGTGACCGGTCAGCGACGGCGGCCCCGCAGCGCCAGGCCGGCCGCGACGGTGCCCGTCGCGGCGCCCGCGACCGCGCCGACGACCATCCCGGCGCGCAGCGCCTTCCGGCCGGTGCGGTAGTCGTGGATCCGCCACCCCTGCTCCTTGGCGTGGGCGCGGAGCTTGGCGTCCGGGTTGATCGCGCAGGGATCGCCCACGAGCGTGAGCATCGGCAGGTCGTTGTAGGAGTCGGAGTACGCCGAGCAGCGGTGCAGGTCGAGCCCCTCGCGCGCGGCGAGCGCCTTGACCGCCTCGCCCTTGGCGGGGCCGTGCAGCATGTCACCGACCAGGCGGCCGGTGTAGACGCCGTCGACGTGCTCGGCCACGGTGCCCATCGCCCCGGTCAGACCGAGCCGGCGGGCGATGATCGTGGCGATCTCGATCGGCGCGGCGGTGACCAGCCAGACCCGCTGCCCCTCGTCGAGGTGCATCTGGGCGAGGGCGCGGGTGCCGGGCCAGATCCGGTGCGCCATCGCCTCCTCGAAGATCTCCTCGCCCAACTCCTGGAGCTCGGTCACGGTGTGCCCGGCGATGAAGCTGAGGGCCGAGGCGCGGGCCTCGGCGACGTGCTCCGGGTCCTCGACGCCGACCAGGCGGAAGTACGCCTGCTTCCAGGCGGCTCCGAGGATCTCGCCGGTGGTGAAGAACTTGCGCCGGTGCAGGCCGCGCGCGAAGTGGAAGATGCTCGCGCCCTGCATGACCGTGTTGTCGACGTCGAAGAACGCGGCGGCCTCGGAGTCCAGGGGCGGCAGCAGCGCGGACTCCACCTCGGCGGCCGCGGCGGCGGCCTCGCCGGCGAGCGTGGACCGGGCCTGCAGGTTGCGCGGCCGGGCTCGCTTGTCGACAGGCGGGGTCACAGGGGCAGGGTAGACCGTCGGGAGGCACGCCGGTGGGTGTGGAAGTATCCCCCCATGTCTGGGATGCGCGATGTCGCCGAGCTGGTCAGCGAGGCCGCCGCCGACCACCCCGACCGGCTCGCCCTCGTGGAGGCCGGCGGGCGCAGCATGACCTGGACCCAGCTCGACGACGAGGTCGGGCGGATCGCCACCGGGCTCGGTGCCGCCGGGATCGTCGGCGGGCACCGGGTGCTCATCGCCGTGGGCAACCGGATCGAGTTCGTCACGACGTACCTCGGGGTGCTGCGGGCGCAGGCCGTCGCCGTGCCGGTCAACCCGCGGTCGACGCCGGGCGAGCTGGGCCGGATGGTCGAGGACTCGGGTGCGCGGATGGTCGTCACCGACGCCGACACGGTCGTCGCGGTCCGCGAGGCGCTCGAGTCCCGGGAGGCCCCGCCGCGGATCGTGGCGATCGGTGCGACGCTGCGGCCGGGCGAGCGTTCCTACGACCAGCTCCGGGCGATGCCGGCCCGGCCGGTCCCGCCGCTCCAGGACCCCGAGAAGCTGGCGGCGCTCCTCTACACCAGTGGGACGTCGGGCCGGCCGCGCGCCGCGATGCTCACCCACCGCGCGCTGCTCGCCAACATCGAGCAGGTCGCCCGGGTGGAGCCTCCGATGATGCACGGCGACGACGTGGTGCTCGGCGTGCTCCCGCTCTTCCACGTCTACGGTCTCAACGCCGTCCTCGGTGGGGTGCTGCGGCACCGCGCCAAGCTGGTGCTGGTCGACCGCTTCGACCCGCAGGAGACCCTGTCGCTCATCGACGACGAGGCGTGCAGCGTGATCCCGATCGCGCCGCCGGTCTTCGCCTACTGGCAGGACGAGGAGCACCTCGCGGAGCACCTGGGCCCGGTGCGGCTGATGCTCTCCGGCTCGGCGCCCCTGTCGACCGAGCTCGTCGAGCGGTTCACCGAGCGCACCGGCATCCCGGTCCACCAGGGCTACGGCCTGACCGAGGCGTCCCCGGTGGTCACCAGCACCCTGTGCAGCGTCGTGCCCCAGGTCGGGTCGGTGGGCGCCGCGCTGCCCGGCGTCGAGATCCGGCTCGTCGACGAGTCCGGCCGGACGCCCGAGGGCGTCGACCCGGGGGAGATCCAGATCCGCGGCGACAACCTCTTCAGCGGCTACTGGCCCGACGGGGCCGGCGGGCCCGACGACGAGGGCTGGTGGTCGACAGGTGACGTCGGGTTCCTCGACGCGTCCGGCGACCTGTTCCTCGTCGACCGGCTCAAGGAGCTGGTGATCGTCTCGGGCTTCAACGTCTACCCCGTCGAGGTGGAGGACGTCATCGAGGAGGTCGACGGCGTCGCGGACGTCGCGGTGATCGGTGTCGACGACCCGCTCACCGGCGAGGCCGTGGTCGCCTACGTCCGGGCGCCCGGTGCCGACCCGGAGGCGATCGCCGACGCCGTACGACGGCACTGCGAGGTGCGGCTGGCCCGCTTCAAGCAGCCCAGCCGCATCGAGGTCGTCGACGAGCTCCCGAAGACCGTGACCGGCAAGGTCCAGAAGGGCCGGCTCCGCGGCATCGAGCGTCGCCGGACGCTCGGGCTGCTGGAGTGAGCGGGTGACCGCCCGGGTCACGCTCTACTCCCGGCCGGGGTGCCATCTCTGCGACACCGCCCGGGAGGTGGTCGAGCGGGTCTGCGCCGACCTGGGCGAGGAGTACGACGAGGTCTCGATCGACGACGACCCCGGGCTCCGGGAGCGCTTCGGCGAGGAGGTCCCGGTGACCTTCGTCGACGGCCGCCAGCACGACTTCTGGCGGGTGGACGAGGGTCGGCTCCGCGCTGCGCTGGGGGCCGGACCCGGCCGCTGACCGACCCGCTCGGCGTGGCTCATCTCACATGTGCTAGCAGCACGGCCCGGACCGACCCGTCTCGGTTTGTTCTCGCGTTCACAAACTCCTACAGTGATCGAGCCGCCGGGTGCGCAGCGGGGTCGCTTCTCTCGTGCCCGACGACGGCCCAGCCCCTGGCATGGAGACGAGACACGCAGTGACCGCACGGACTTCACCCGAGAGCGCCCGGGACATCCCCGAGGCCACCGTTGCGCGACTCCCGATCTACCTCCGGGCGCTCACCACCCTCTCCGAGCAGGGCACCAGCACCTGCTCCAGCGAGGAGCTGGCCGCGGCCGCCGGCGTCAACAGCGCCAAGCTCCGCAAGGACCTCTCCTACCTCGGCAGCTACGGCACCCGCGGCGTCGGCTACGACACCGACTACCTGCGCTACCAGATCGCCCGCGAGATCGGCGTGACCCAGGACTGGCCCGTGGTCATCGTCGGCATCGGCAACCTGGGCCAGGCGCTCGCCAACTACTCGGGCTTCCGCAGCCGCGGCTTCCGGGTCGTGGCCCTGCTCGACGCCGACCCGGCCCGGCACGAGGAGGTGGTCGCCGGCATCGACGTCCGTCCCTTCGACCACCTCGAGCAGATCGTCCGCGACCACGCGGTCGCCATCGGCGTGATCGCGACGCCCGCGCTGGCCGCGCAGGACGTCGCCGACCGGATGGTCGCCTGCGGGATCACCAGCATCCTCAACTTCGCGCCGACCGTGCTGAACGTCCCCGACCAGGTCGACGTACGCAAGGTGGACCTGTCGATCGAGCTGCAGATCCTGGCCTATCACGAGCAGCGGAAGGCGGCGTCGGCATGAGCGCGCGAGTCAATCGAGGCAGGGCCGCATGAGCGTCCTGGTGGTGGGGATCTCCCACAAGTCGGCTCCGGTCTCGCTCCTGGAGCAGGTCGCGCTCGACGCCGACGGCGTCCACAAGCTCATCGACGACGTCGCCGCGTGCGAGCACGTGACCGAGGCGACCGTCATCTCGACGTGCAACCGGCTCGAGATCTACGCCGACGTCGACCGCTTCCACGGCAGTGTCGAGGAGGTGTCGCGGCTGCTCATCGAGCGGGCCGGCGAGGCCACCGAGGCGATGCTCCCGCACCTCTACGTCCACTACGACGACGGCGCCGTGTCCCACCTCTTCCAGGTCGTCGCCGGGCTCGACTCGATGGCGCTCGGCGAGGGCCAGATCCTGGGCCAGACCCGCGACGCGCTCAGCGCGGGCCAGGAGATCGGCACCGTGGGCCCGGCCCTCAACGTGCTCTTCCAGCAGGCCCTCCGGGTCGGCAAGCGGGCCCGCGCCGAGACCGACATCGACCGGGCCGCGCCGTCGCTGGTCTCGGCCGCGCTCGACCGCAGCCACACCGCCGTCGGCGACCTGAGCGGCATGCGGGCGCTGGTGCTCGGCGCCGGCGCCATGGCCGGGCTCGCCACCGCGACGCTGTCTCGTCGAGGCGCCGCCAGCGTGACGGTCGCCAACCGCACCGCCGGCAACGCCGACCGCCTCGCGGGTCAGTACGGCGCTCGGGCCGCACTGCTCGCCGACCTCGAGGCCGAGCTCGCGCTCGCCGACGTGGTCGTCTCCTGCACCGGGTCGACCGGCGTCCTCGTGACGTCGGAGATGGTGGCCGCCGCGACCGCCGACGGGCGCCAGCTCGCGATCGTCGACCTGGCACTTCCCCACGACGTCGACCCCGCGGCCGGCCTGCTGCCGGGGGTGACCCTGATCAACCTGGCCGAGCTGGCCGACGAGCTGCGCGACTCCGACGCGGGGCGCGAGGTCGAGGGCGTGCGCCGGATCGTGACCCAGGAGGTCGCGGCCTTCCTCTCCGCCCGCCGCCAGGCCAGCGTCACCCCGACCGTGGTCGCGCTGCGGTCGATGGCCACGTCCGTCGTCGACGCCGAGATGGAGCGGCTGGTGGGCCGCCTGCCCGACCTCGACGACTCCGCCCGCGCCGAGGTGCTCCACACCGTGCGCCGGGTCGCCGACAAGCTGCTGCACCAGCCGACCGTCCGGGTCCGCGAGCTGGCCAACGAGACTGGTGCGGTCTCCTACGCGGCGGCGCTCGCCGAGCTGTTCGCGCTCGACCCTGAGGCCGTCGACGCCGTCACCCGCCCCGAGGGACTCACATGACGGCCCCGGTCAAGGTCGGCACCCGCCGCTCCCTGCTCGCGACCACCCAGGCCGGGACGGTCGCCGAGCTGATCCGCACCCGGCTGGGCCGCGAGGCCGTGCTGGTCGAGGTCACCACCGACGGCGACCGCAGCCAGGACGCCGGCACCCCGCTGGTCGAGAGCGGAGGCACCGGCGTCTTCGTCGGCGCGCTGCGCGACGCGCTGCTCAGCGGCGCGGTCGACGTGGCCGTGCACTCGCTCAAGGACCTCCCGACCTATCCCCACGACGGCGTGACCCTGGCCGCCGTACCGCGCCGCGAGGACCCGCGGGACGTCGTCGTCGCCCGTGACGGGCTCAGCCTGGGCGAGCTGCCCGTGGGCAGCCGGGTCGGCACGGGCTCGCCGCGGCGCGCCGCACAGCTGCACGCCCTCGGCCTCGGTTTGGACGTCGTGGGCGTTCGTGGGAATGTCGACACCCGGATCGGCAAGGTCCGTGCGGGCGAGTACGACGCAGTGCTTCTCGCGCGGGCCGGGTTGGCCCGGATCGGTCGCCTCGACGAGGCGACCGAGGTGCTCGACCCCCTCCAAATGCTCCCTGCCCCCGGGCAGGGTGCGCTGGCGGTCGAGTGCCGGTCGGACGACGAGCTCGCGGGGGAGCTCGCGCGGCTCGACGACCCTCACACCCGGGCTGCGGTCCGGGCGGAGCGGGCCGTGCTCGCCACGCTCGAAGGCGGGTGCTCCGCACCGATCGGCGCGCTGGCCGAGGTGGTCGAGGGTGAGGACGGCGATGAGATCTGGGTGCGGGCCGTGGCCATGTCACCCGACGGGGGTCTCGCGGTGCGGATGTCCGCGACCGGAGACCCTGCCGACGCCGAGGGCGTCGGAACCCGGCTCGCGAGGGAGATGCTCGCGGACGGTGCAGCTCGACTCACGGACATAGACAAGAGGCAGAACGCATGACGCGAGGCAAGACCACCACCACCCCGGGAGCCACCCGAGGCTGGGTGTCGTTCGTCGGCAGCGGCCCCGGTGACCCCGGCCTGCTGACCGTGCGCGCCGCCGACCTGCTCAAGCAGGCTGACGTCGTGGTTACCGAGGTGCCCGAGCACGCGACGCTCGTGCGGCTGCTGCTCGGCCTCCCGACGTACGACGTCGAGACGGCCGAGGGTGACGAGCCCACCCCGCACGCCGGGCCCGAGCTCGTCGACGGCGGTTTCGGTGAGGACGGCCAGCCGCTCACCCACGCCGCCCGCGCCAAGGTGGTCGTCAAGCAAGCCAAGCGCGGCCTGCGTGTGGTCCGGCTGATGTCGGGTGACCCGTTCCTCTACGCCTCCGGTCCCGAGGAGGCGCAGGCCTGCGTGAAGGCCGGCCTCGGCTTCGAGATCGTCCCCGGCGTCTCGTCGGTCAGCGCGGTCCCGGCGTACGCCGGCATCCCGCTCACCACCAAGGACCACCGCGAGGTCGCGGTCGTGACCTGTGGCGACAAGGTCGACTGGACGCAGTACGCCGACAACCGCACGCTCGTGCTGCTCTCCGCGGTCGGGCAGATCGGCGAGATCAGCAAGGCGCTGATCGCCGCCGGCCGCCCCGCGACCACCCCGGTCGCGATGACCCGCGTCGGCACCACCACCGAGCAGGCCACCGTCACGTCGACGCTCGAGCGGATCGCGGCCGACGCCCGCGCCGCGCGGATGTCGCCCCCCGCCGTGGTCGTCGTCGGCAACGTCGTCGACCTGCGCGAGACGCTGTCGTGGTTCGAGACCAAGCCGCTCTTCGGCTGGCGGGTCCTGGTGCCCCGCACCAAGGAGCAGGCCGGGTCGCTCTCGCAGCGGCTGCGCGGCTACGGCGCCGTCCCCGACGAGGTCCCGACCATCTCCGTCGAGCCCCCGCGCAACCCGCTCCAGATGGACAAGGCCGTCCGCGGCCTGGTCGAGGGCCGCTACGAGTGGATCGCCTTCACCTCGGTCAACGCCGTCAAGGCGGTGCGCGAGAAGTTCGAGGAGTACGGCCTCGACGCGCGTGCCTTCTCGGGCCTCAAGATCGCCGCGGTCGGCGACAAGACCGCGCAGGCGATCGCCGCCTGGGGCCTGCGTGCCGACCTGGTGCCCTCCGGCGAGCAGTCCGCGGCCGGCCTCCTCGAGGACTGGCCCGAGTACGACGAGCTGCTCGACCCGATCAACCGGGTCTTCCTGCCGCGCGCCGACATCGCCACCGAGAACCTCGTGGCCGGCCTGATCGACCTGGGCTGGGAGTGCGACGACGTCACGGCGTACCGCACCGTGCGGGCCGCCCCGCCGCCGGCGCCGACCCGCGACGCGATCAAGACGGGCAAGTTCGACGCCGTGGTCTTCACGTCGTCGTCGACGGTGCGCAACCTGGTCGGCATCGCCGGCAAGCCGCACCCGTCGACGATCATCGCCGTGATCGGCCCCGCGACCGCCAAGACCGCCGAGGAGCACGGCCTGCGGGTCGACGTGCTGGCCGCGAAGCCGGACGTCGACGAGCTGGTCGACGCGCTCGCCGACTTCGGTGCGGCCCGTCGGGCCGGGATGGTCGACGCCGGTCAGCCGGTCACGAAGCCGTCCGACCGCAAGCCGTCGGCTCGTCGCCGGGCCACCTCGTCGCAGTGACCGAGCCGCCCGTTGCCGCGGTGGTCGGGCCGACGGTCCGGCCACGACGCCTGCGCACGACGCCGGCGCTGCGGCGGATGGTGTCCGAGACGTCGCTCGAGGCGCGCCAGCTGGTGCTGCCGCTCTTCGTGCGTGAGGGGCTCGACGAGCCGAAGCCGATCTCGTCCATGCCCGGCGTCGTCCAGCACACCCGCTCGACGCTGCTCGAGGCCGTGGCCGAGGCGGCCGACCTCGGGCTGGGCGGCGTGATGCTGTTCGGGATCCCCGAGCACAAGGACGCCACCGGCTCCGGCGCGATCGACCCGTCGGGCATCCTCAACCTCGCCATCACCGACGTGGTGGCCGAGGTCGGCGACGCCCTCACGGTGATGAGCGACCTCTGCCTCGACGAGTTCACCGACCACGGCCACTGCGGGGTGCTCACCCCCGACGGGAGGGTCGACAACGACCGCACCCTCGCGGTGTACGCCGAGATGGCCCGCGCCCAGGCCCACGCCGGCGTCGACATGGTCGGGCCCAGCGGGATGATGGACGGCCAGGTCGCGGTCATCCGTGCCGCCCTCGACGCCGCCGAGCACACCGACGTCTCGATCCTCGCCTACTCGGCGAAGTACGCCTCGGCGTTCTTCGGCCCGTTCCGCGAGGCTGTCGACTCCTCGCTCCAGGGCGACCGCCGGACCTACCAGCAGGACTACGGCAACGCCCGCGAGGGTGTCCGCGAGGCGCTCCTCGACGTCGAGCAGGGGGCCGACGTCGTGATGGTGAAGCCGGCGCTGCCCTACCTCGACGTCGTGCGCCAGGTCCGCGACGCCGTCGACGTCCCGGTCGCCGCCTACAACGTCTCCGGCGAGTACGCCATGCTCGAGGCCGCTGCCGCCCAGGGCTGGATCGACCGCGAGCCGGCGATCCTCGAGACGCTCACCTCGATCCGCCGGGCCGGTGCCGACATCGTGCTGACCTACTGGGCCGCCGAGGTCGCGCGTCTGCTGCGCTGACCCGTCGCTTACGCACAGCGAAATTGCGCTGACCCGTCGCTTACGCACAGCGAAATTGCGCTGACCCGTCGCTTACGCACGCACGGGTCCGTCGACCGGTCGCGCCTCCTCGTGCGCAAGCGACGGGTCAGCGACGTGGGACGTGCACAAGCGACGGGTCAGCGACGTGGGACGTGCGCAAGCGACGGGTCAGCGATCAGCGGTGGGTGTAGTCGTACACGCACTGGTCGAACGGGTCGTCGTCCTTGAGGATGTTGTCGACGTAGCCCTCGAGCGTGCACTGGGCGACGGCCTGCACGTGGGTCAGGAGCTGGTCGACCGGCGGGACCGAGGTCGACGGCAGCGGCGGCAGGCTGGGGCTCGGCAGGTGCGGGAGGTGACCGCCACCGCCACCGCCGCCGCCGGGCGTGCTGGGCGAGGTCGGCTCGGTGGGCTCCTGGGTCGGCGGCGCGGTGGGCTGCTCCGTCGGCTGGTCACCGCCGCCACCGTTGTTCGTCTGCTGGTGGTGCGGCTGCTGGTGGTGGTGCTTGGTGCCACCGTTGTGGGTGACGGGCAGCGCCGGCACGGCGTAGCCGGCCGAGGTGGTGCCGTTGGGCACCGAGGTGAACTCGCCCTCGAGGTAGGCGTTCATGATCGAGAGCACCAGGTCGACGTACGACTGGCTGTGGTTGTAGCGGTAGACGGCGCCTTCCTGGCCCGCGGTGGTGCTGAGGTCGTCGCTGCCCGAGCAGAGGTAGACGGCGGTGGCGAGCGCGGCGTCGTTGATGTCCTGCGGGTTGCGCTGGCCGTCGCCGTCGGCGTCGACGCCCACGACCGACCAGGTCGACGGGATGAACTGCATCGGGCCGATCGCCCGGTCGAACTTCGCGTCGGCGTCATACTGGCCGGCGTCGGTGTCGGAGATCCGGGTGGTGCCGTGGCTGCCGTCGAGGGCGATGCCGTAGATGCCGGGCTGGGCGACGCCCTTGCTGTCCAGCGAGTTGCCGTTGGTGCGGCCGTGGTCGGACTCGACCCGGCCGATCGCGGCGATCAGCTGCCACGACAGGTGGCAGCCCTGGTCTGCGGAGTTGATGACGGTCTCGGCGCGCTGGTAGGCCGCGAGCGCGGCGGCCGGGATGCCGGACGTGGAGACGTTCGAGACGACCTGCTCGGTCGAGCCGTGGACACCCGGCGCGACGCCGCCGGCGACCGAGACGCTGGCCGGGGCCTTGATGGCCTGGGTGGGGACGGACGTGCCGTCGGGGAGGGTGGTGTCGGGAGCCGTGTCCGCCGATGCCGTGCTCACACCGACTCCGGCGAGGCTGGCCGTCCAGGCGGCCGAGAGCAGTGCCAGTGGCACGAGGGCCATGGCCTTCTGGCCGCGACCGAATCTCGCTGTCGACATCGTGAGTTCTCTCCCTAGCTCCCGGTGAAACCCGGCTCCCTCAAGCCGGTGTGACTGACCTAACGAGGGGCTCCACCACCAGTTACGGTACGTCGGGCTCACCCGGCTGCTGCTGGTATCCCCGAAACGGTCATTCCCGCAGGTCATGACGGCGAAACGCGCACCGTCTGCAAAGTGGGCTGGACCACCTCCCGGTGGCGTCGCGGCGCACCTGCGCGACTGCGGGTTGGGGCCCTCGGCGACAATGAGCCGGTGAGCCCGACTACAGCCGCGTCCGGCGCCCTCTTCGAGCGCGCCCGGGCCGTGACCCCCGGTGGCGTCAACTCGCCGGTGCGCGCGTTCAACGCCGTCGGCGGCACCCCCCGGTTCATCCGGTCCGCGAGCGGGGCCTGGCTCACCGACGTCGACGGCAACGACTACGTCGACCTCATCTGCTCGTGGGGCCCGATGCTGCTCGGCCACGCCCACCCCGAGGTCCAGGCCGCCGTCGCCGCGGCGGTCGCGCGCGGCACGTCGTACGGCGCCCCCACCGAGCCCGAGGTCGAGCTGGCCGAGGAGATCGTGGCGCGGGCGCCGGTCGAGCGGGTGCGCTTCGTGTCCTCGGGCACCGAGGCGACCATGTCGGCGATCCGGCTGGCCCGCGGCTTCACCGGCCGCGACGTGATCGTCAAGTTCGCCGGCTGCTACCACGGCCACGTCGACTCGCTGCTGGCCTCCGCGGGATCCGGCCTCGCGACCTTCGCCGTGCCCGGAACCCCCGGCGTGCCGGAGTCCTCGACCGCGCTGACGCTGGTGCTTCCCTACAACGACCGGGCCGCGGTCGAGAAGGTCTTCGCCGAGCACGGCGACCGGATCGCGTGCCTGATCACCGAAGCCGCCCCGGGCAACATGGGCGTCGTGCCACCGGAGCCGGGCTTCAACGCGTTCCTCGCCGAGACCTGCACCCGCCACGGCGCGCTGTTCGTCAGCGACGAGGTGATGACCGGCTTCCGGGCCTCGAAGCTGGGGCAGTGGGGCCTCGACGGGGCCGTCGAGGGCTGGCGCCCCGACCTGATGACCTTCGGCAAGGTGATGGGCGGCGGCTTCCCGGCCGCGGCGTTCGGCGGCCGCGCCGACGTCATGTCGCGGCTGGCGCCGGAGGGGCCCGTCTACCAGGCCGGCACGCTGTCGGGGAACCCGATCGCCACCACCGCGGGCCTCACCACCCTCCGACTGGCCACCGACGAGGTCTACGCCCACATCGACGCCGCGGCCGACACGATCAAGGCCGCCGCCGCGGACGCGCTCAGCACGGCCGGGGTCGCCCACACGGTCCAGGCCACCGGCACGATGTTCTCGGTGTTCTTCGCCGAGGGCACCGTGCGCGACTTCGGCGACGCCTCGCGCACCGACAGCGCGGCGTACGCCGCCTTCTTCCACGCGATGCTCGACAGCGGCGTCTACCTGCCGCCGTCGGCCTACGAAGCGTGGTTCCTGTCCTCCGCCCACGACGACCGGGCCGTGCAGACGGTGCTCGACGCCCTGCCCGGCGCCGCCCGGGCAGCGGCCGCCGCCCAGGCCCCCGAGCTGGAGACCCGATGAGCCAGACCCCCGACACCATCGTCCACCTGATGCGGCACGGCGAGGTGCACAACCCGGAGGGCATCCTCTACGGGCGCCGCGACGGCTTCCACCTCTCCGAGCTCGGCAACCAGATGGCCCAGAAGGTCGCCGACGCGATCAAGGACCGCGACATCACCCACCTGCGGGTCTCGCCCCTGGAGCGGGCGCAGGAGACCGCGCGGCCGCTGGCCGCGGCCAAGGGCCTGGAGATCGTGACCGACGAGCGGGTCATCGAGTCGGCCAACAAGCTCGAGGGCCTGAGCTTCAGCCAGGGGCCGTGGTCGATCATCAAGCGGCCCCGCATCTGGCGGCACTTCTACAACCCGGCCCGCCCGTCGTGGGGCGAGCCCCACCAGCAGATCGTCGCCCGGATGATGGCGGCCATCGAGGACGCCCGTGCGGCGGCGGCCGGCGACGAGGCCGTGATCGTCTCCCACCAGCTGCCGATCTGGAGCACCCGGCTGCACGTCGAGGGCCGCCGCCAGCTCCACGACCCGCGGCGCCGCCAGTGCACGCTGTGCTCGCTCACGTCCCTGCACTTCGTCGGTGACCGGATCACCCAGGTGAGCTACTCGGAGCCCGCCGGAGACCTGATCCCGGTGAAGGACAAGTCGGCGCCGTTCTCCGCCGGTGGCGCCCCCGAGGAGAAGCGTCCCTGACATGTCCCGCCTCCACGCTGTCCGCTCCCTCGCGGGAGCCACGCTCGCCTGCCTGCTGCTGCTGACGGGCTGCTCCTCGCTGGGTGGCACCGGTGACAAGGGCTACATCAGCGGCAACGGCGACGTCCGGATCGTCGACGAGGCCGACCGCAGCGACCCCGTCACCCTGACGGGTGAGTCCCTGACGGGCGAGCCGATCGACGCGGCCGACTACCGGGGCAAGGTCGTCGTCGTCAACGTCTGGTGGTCGGGCTGTGGCCCGTGCCGCACCGAGATGCCGATGCTCGCGCAGGCCTCGGCGGAGCTCGGCGACAGCGCCCAGTTCCTCGGCATCAACATCCGAGACTCCAGCCAGAGCCAGGGGCTCGCGTTCGCTCGGGACGCCGGGGTGGAGTACCCCTCGATCTACGACCCGAACGGCCGGGCGATGCTCGCGTTCTCGGGCCGGATCAGCCTCGTCAGCACGCCCTCGACGGTGATCTTGGACCCGCAGGGCCGGGTGGCCGCGATGATCTCCGGTGACATCCCGACCGAGCGGACGCTGCTCGATGTCGTCGAGGACGTTGCCGGGGAGTCCACCGATGGGTGACTGGTTCCAGGAGACCGCCCTCTCGGGGTCGCTGATCCTCGCCCTGCCGGTCGCGTTGATCGCGGGGCTGGTGTCGTTCTTCTCCCCGTGCGTGCTGCCCGTGCTGCCCGGCTACCTCTCCTACGCCACCGGGCTGTCCGGAGCCGACCTCGCCAACGGCGTCGCCGGCACCCGGCGCGGCCGGATGCTCCTGGGCTCGGTGCTGTTCGTGCTCGGCTTCGCGACCGTCTTCGTCGTCCTCGGCACCGCGTCCGGTGCCCTCGGCAGCCGGCTGGTCGAGTGGCAGGACCAGCTGACCGTCGTACTCGCCGTCCTGATGATCGTGCTCGGTCTCGCGTTCGCGGGCTGGCTACCGCTCTTCCAGCGCGACTGGCGCGTGCACCAGGTGCCCGCCGTCGGTCTCGTGGCCGCCCCGCTGCTGGGCTTCCTGTTCGGGTTGGGCTGGACCCCGTGCGTCGGGCCGACGCTGGGGGCGATCAACACGTTGGCCTTCACCGAGTCGACCGCGGGCCGCGGGGCGCTGCTGTCGGCGGTCTACGCGCTCGGCCTCGGCCTCCCGTTCATCATCGCCGGCCTCGCCTACGAGAAGGCACTGGCGGCGTTCGCCTTCGTACGGCGCCACCAGGTCTGGGTGATGCGGGCCGGTGGCCTGATGCTGGTTGCCGTGGGCGTCCTGCTGCTCACCGGATGGTGGGACCAGGCCGTCACCTGGCTGCAGATCCACCTCGTCAGCACGTCCGAGACCCCGGTATGAGCACCACGCTGAGCACCCGCCCGCCCGAGGACGACCGCCGTCCCGGCGAGCTGACCTTCGGGGAGTTCCTGCGCTGGGTGTGGCGCCAGGTCACCTCGATGCGCACCGCGTTGATCCTGCTGCTCCTGCTGGCGCTCGCGGCCGTGCCGGGCTCGATCATCCCCCAGAGCGGTGTCGACGCGCTCAAGACCTCGAACTGGCAGGCCGACCACCCGAAGCTGACGCCGGTCTACGAGCGGCTCGGGCTGTTCTCCGTCTACGACTCGGTGTGGTTCTCGGCGATCTACATCCTGCTGATGCTGTCGCTGGTGGGCTGCATCGTCCCGCGCACGTTCGTCTACCTGCGCGGGATCCGCGCCAAGCCGCCGGTCACGCCGCGCAACCTGACCCGCCTCCCGGACCACGCGTCGTACCAGACGTCCGACGACCTCGACGTGGTGCTCGAGCGCGCCCGCCTGGCGCTGCGCAAGCGCCGCTACCGGATGACGCTCGAGGACGACGCGGTCTCCGCCGAGCGCGGCTACCTGCGTGAGGTGGGCAACCTGGTCTTCCACCTCTCGGTGCTGATCGTGCTGGTCGGCTTCGCCATGGGCGGCCTGTTCGGCTACAAGGGCGGCGTGATCCTGGTGACCGGCAACGGCTTCTCCAACAACCTCACGCAGTACGACGACTTCGACCCGGGCAGCCTCTTCAGCGCCGACGACCTCGAGCCGTTCTCCTTCACCGTCAACGACTTCACCGCCGACTGGCTGACCGAGGGACCGCGGGCCGGGATGGCGCGCGCGTTCAACGCGCAGCTGAGCTACCAGGAGTCGCCGGACTCGCCGTCGAAGGACTACGACCTCAGGGTCAACCACCCGCTGACGATCGGCAACACCGAGGTCTTCCTCATCGGGCACGGCTACGCGCCGATCATCACGATCCGCGACGGCGACGGAGACAAGGTCTACAGCGGACCGACGGTCTTCCTGCCGACCGACCAGACCTTCCAGTCCATCGGCGTCGTGAAGGCGCCCAACGCAGACCCGACCCAGATCGGGCTGGAGGGCGAGTTCTACCCGACGGTCGCGTTCTCGAAGCACACCGGCAGCTACTTCTCGGCCTTCGGCAACGCGGTCGACCCGCTGGTCTCGATGCTCGTCTACACCGGCGACCTGGGCATGGACACCGGTGCCCCCCAGTCGGTCTACAGCCTCGACAAGACCGGGACGGCGATGCTGACCAAGAAGAACGGCGCGCCGTACCGCATCGACCTCCGGCCGGGAGACACCGTCACGCTGCCCAACGGGCTCGGCACGGTCAGCTTCGACGGCCTCGACACGTGGACCAAGATCCAGATCAGTCAGACCCCCGGCAAGTGGATCGCGCTGACCGGGGTCGTGCTCGCCCTGCTCGGCCTGCTCGGGTCGCTCTTCATCCGCCCGCGACGGGTCTGGGTTCGCGCCCGTCGCGAGGGTGACGGCACACTGGTCGAGGTGGCCGCGCTCGACCGGTCCGGCGGCGGCGACGTGGCCGTGGTCGTGGACGAGCTCGTGCGGGCCCTGCAGGGCCCGCCCCAACCCGAACCGGAGGACAAGTCGTGACCGACGCCGCATGGGAGAGCCTCAGCAACCAGGCCGTGGCGGCCTGCGGACTCGTCTACTTCCTGGCGCTCCTCGCCCACCTGGTCGAGTGGAGCTCGCTGCGCAAGGTGCCGGTCTCGGTCGGCGCCGCCAGCACGCAGTCCACCGACATCCCCGGCGGCATCGCCGTCACGACCGGGCCCGACGGCGAGGACGACTCGGCCGCGGTCCGCCGTACCGAGATCTTCGGCCGGCTCGGCTACCTCCTCACCTGCCTGGCCGTCGCGGTGCAGTTCGTGGGGCTGGTCGCCCGGGGCATGGCCGCGGACCCGGACCGGGTGCCCTGGGGCAACATGTACGAGTTCACGCTGACCGGCACGTTCGTGGTCGCGTTCCTCTACGTCGTCCTCTACCGCAGGTTCCGGCTGGCCTGGATGGCCCCGATCGTGGTCGCGTTCGTGCTGACCGTCCTGATGGTCGCGGTGATCTGGCTCTACGCCCCGGTCGCCCCGCTCACCGAGGCCCTCGGGTCGTACTGGCTGGTCATCCACGTGGTGTCCGCGATCATCGCGACCGGCGCCTTCACGCTCGGCGGCATCACGTCGGCGCTGTACCTCGTCAAGGGGCGGGCGACGGCGCGTGACTCCGACGGTCCCGGCCGGGCCACCGGCTACGTCGCGCGGCTGCCCAAGCTCGAGGTCCTCGACCGGGTCGCCTACCGGCTGCACGCCTTCGGCTTCCCGGTGTGGACGTTCGCGGTCCTGATCACCGGCCCGATCTGGGCGCACCAGGCGTGGTCGTCGTACTGGAACTGGGACCCCAAGGAGGTGTGGGCCTTCATCACCTGGGTGGTCTACGCCGCCTACCTCCACGCCCGCACGACGGCCGGCTGGAAGGGCCGCAACGCGGCGATCCTCGCGCTGGTCGGCGTCGCCACGCTGTGGTTCAACTTCATCGGGATCAACTACTTCTCGACCACCAGCCAGCACTCGTACGCCGGCGGCGCGCCGGCTCCGATCACTGCGGACACGCTCGGAGTCGGCGTAGAAGCACACCCGCTCGGGAGGGCGTCCCCGCTTCGCTCCTCCGGCAACCACCGCCGACTCGGCTCGGTCGCGGGAGCGGTTACTGCTCCGGATCCTCGGGATGCTCGGGGTGCTTCTTCTTGCGCTCCCGGTCCAGGTCCCTCAGGAACTCCGGGTCGTCGTCGGGCCCCATCACGCGCGGGGGCGGCGGGGACTGGCGCCGCGGTGCCGGGGCGATGCCGCGTCGCTGGATGGCGCGCGTCGTGAGGTAGACGGCGACCGCGATGAGGATCACGAAGAGCAGGAACTTCAGCACCCCTCCAGCGTAGGTGCTGCCTGGTCACGGCCTACCCTGAGACCGTGAAGGAGTTCTGGGTCTACACCGGTCTGCGCATCGTGCTGTTCCTCGCCTCGCTGGCGATCGTGGTGGGTGTGTGGTTCCTGATCGCCGGGGAGGCACCGCTCTTCTGGGCGGTGATCATCGCGTTCCTGGTGAGCGGGATCGGGTCCTACTTCCTGCTCAACATCCCGCGCGCGCGGTTCGCCCAGCGCGTCGAGCGCCGCGCCGAGCGGATGACGTCGAAGATCGAGGAGATGCGCACCAAGGAGGACGCCGACGACGCGTGAGCGTCGTACGGCACGGGCTGCGTCAGACGTCCTCGTAGTCGTCGCGGGCCGGAGGCGGCTCCTTCGGGGGCCGCGGCGCCCGGATCTCGCCGTACACGGCGGTCATCACGAACGCGGTGATCGCGAAGGCGCCGGCCAGCACCCAGAACCCGTTGCCGATGGACAGCTCGGCGGGCGACGGCGGGTCGTGACGCAGGATCGCGCCCGCGATCGTGAAGTAGACGGCGATGGTCCACCCGAGGGCGGCGGCCAGCAGTGCGGGCTTCTCGCTCATCGGCCCATGCTGCCCCCAAGCAGCCGGCCGCACACCACGGTGCGGCCCGGGCCCGACGTCAGTCCTTGCGGCGGTTGACCTGCCGGTGCACGCGGCTCTCGGACTGGCCGAGGATCTTCGCCAGCAGCGGCACCCGGTAGCGGTAGGCGAGCACGGCGAGCACGACCACCAGCAGGATGAACCAGAGCATGCGTCGAGCCTACGTCGCTGCCGGGCGCGGGCTCAGCCACACACGACGAGGGCTGCCGCAACCAGCGTCGCCCAGAGCAGCTCGGCCAGGCCGGTCTGCTGGAGCACTGGGATCAGGCCGGGGCCGGTGGCGCCGCCCAGGACCGTGCGCGTCGCCGGGAGGGCGAGCACGAGGAACCCGAGCCCGACGAGCGCGCACCACGAGGCCACGGCCGCGACCGCCACCACCGCGGCCGCGGCGACGACCACGAGCAGCAGGTAGAGAAGGCGGGTGCGCCGGTCGCCGAGGACCACGGCCAGGGTGCGCTTGCCGGCGACCACGTCGGTCGGGATGTCGCGCAGGTTGTTGGCGACCAGGATCGCGCAGGCCAGCGCGCCGACCCCGACCGCGGCGTACAGCGCGGCCCACTCCCACGTCTCGGTCTGGACGTACGTCGTGCCCACCACCGCGACCAGCCCGAAGAACAGGAAGACCATCACCTCGCCGAGGCCGAGGTAGCCGTAGGGCTTCGAGCCGCCGGTGTAGAACCACGCGGCCAGGACCGAGACCAGGCCCACGGCCACCAGCCACCAGGCGGTCGTCGCCGCGAGCGCCAGGCCCGCCGCCGCGGCCACCCCGAAGGCCAGGAAGGCCGCACGCTTCACCGCGGCCGGGCTCGCCGCGCCGCTCCCGACCAGCCGCATCGGGCCGACCCGGTCGGCGTCGGTGCCGCGCACGCCGTCGGAGTAGTCGTTCGCGTAGTTGACCGCCACCTGCAGGGCCAGGCTCACCACGAGGGCGAGCAGGGCCTTCCACCAGACGAAGGAGTCGACGTACGCCGCGACGCCGCTGCCGGCGAGCACGGGGGAGACCGCCGCGGGCAGGGTGCGCGGTCGCGCGCCGGCCAGCCAGTCTGCAGGAGTTGCCACGAGGTGAGATTCAAGCAGTCGGCACCGCCCGGGCGCCCGCCAGGTGGCGCTCGGCCGCCCGCGAGACCGGCCCGTGGCAGCACGCGGCTACTGTCGGTCGCGTGAATCCAGCCGGGACCGCGCGTGCCACGACCGAGCGGCTGCGGGCCTGGCTGGAGGCCGACGCGCCGGCCCCGTGGACCGTCGAGACCTCGGGGTCGACGGGTGCCCCGAAGCGGGTGCTCCTCTCCCGGGCCGCGGTCCTCGCCTCGGTCGACGCCAGCGCCCGCCGGCTCGGCGCGTCCGGCCGGTGGCTGCTCGCGCTGCCGGCGTCGTACGTCGCGGGCGTGCAGGTGCTCTGCCGGTCGCTGGTGGCCGGTCACGAGCCGGTGCTCCTCGACGACCACGCGTCGTTCGCCCACGCGACCGCCGCCCTGGGCGAGACCACGCGCTTCGTCTCCCTGGTGCCGACCCAGCTGCACCGGCTGCTCGACACCGACGCCGAGTCCCTCCGCACCTTCCACACCGTGCTGCTCGGCGGCGGACCGATCGACCCCGCGCTGCGGCGGCGGGCGGTGGACGCCGGCGTCCACGTCGTGGCGACGTACGGCTCGGCGGAGACCGCGGGGGGTTGTGTCTACGACGGCTACGCGCTCGACGGGGTCGCGCTCGCCCTCGACCGCGACGGCCGGATCCGGATCGGCGGCCCGACGCTCTTCGACGGGTACGACGGCGACCCCGGTCTCACCGCCGAGGTCCTGGCCGACGGCTGGTTCGTCACCTCCGACGCGGGCCGGCTCGACGAGGACGGTCGGCTGCACGTGCTCGGCCGCGTCGACGACATGGTGGTGAGCGGCGGCGTGAACGTCCCCGCCGCGGCGGTGGCCGCCCGGCTCCGCGAGCACCCGGACGTCGCGGCCGCGGAGGTGCTCGGCGTGCCCGACGAGGAGTGGGGCAGCCGGGTCGTCGCCTACGTCGTGGGCACGATCTCGCTCGACGAGGCCCGCGGCTGGGTCGCCGAGCTCCACCCGCGGTCCTGGGCTCCGCGCGAGGTCGTCACCCTCGACGACATCCCGCTCCTGGCCAACGGCAAGCCCGACCGGCTCGCCCTGAAGGACCTGGCGTGATCGTCTACAGCCTCCCGATGCGCACCCGCTTCCGCGGCATCACCGTCCGCGAGGGCGTGCTCCTCCACGGCCCTGCGGGCTGGGGCGAGTGGAGCCCGTTCCTGGAGTACGACGCGGCCGTGGCCGAGCCGTGGCTGCGCTGCGCGGAGGAGGCGGCCGCGGGGGACTGGCCGGAGCCGGTGCGGACGTCGGTGCCCGTCAACGTCACGGTGCCCGCGGTCGGTCCGGAGCAGGCCCACCGGATCGTGCTGGACGGCGGCTGCCGCACCGCCAAGGTCAAGGTCGCCGAGCCCGGCCAGACGCTCGCCGACGACCAGGCGCGGCTCGAGGCGGTGCGCGACGCGATCGGACCCGACGGCCGGATCCGCGTCGACGCCAACGGGCTGTGGGACGTGGACACCGCGGTCGCCTCGATCGCGCTGCTCGACCGGGCGGCGGGCGGGCTCGAGTACGTCGAGCAGCCGGTGATGAGCGTCGAGGACCTGGCCGTCGTACGCCGGTCGGTCGGCGTGCCGATCGCGGCCGACGAGTCGATCCGCCGGGCCGCCGACCCCTACCGGGTGCGTGACCTCGAGGCCGCCGACGTCGCCGTCCTCAAGGTCCAGCCCCTCGGCGGGGTGCGCGCGTGCCTGCGGATCGCCGAGGACATCGGGCTGCCGGTCGTCGTGTCGTCGGCGCTGGAGACCAGCGTCGGGATCGCAGCCGGTGTCGCGTTGGCCGCGGCGCTGCCCGAGCTGCCGTACGCCTGCGGCCTCGCCACCGTCCAGCTGCTCACCTCCGACGTCGTGACCGAGCCGCTCCTGCCGGTCGACGGCGCGCTGCCCGTGCGGCGGCCGGTCGTCGACGAGTCGCTGGTGCGCGCCGACCCCGCGCGGGTCGCGCACTGGGAGGCCCGGCTGGCCGAGGTCCGGGCCGTGCGACAAGATGGCCGGTCGTGAGCTCCACCCAGCTGGCCCGCGCGGTCGTCACCGCCCTGGTCGAGGCCGGGGTGACCGAGATCGTGATCGCCCCCGGCTCGCGCAACGCCCCGCTGAGCTTCGCGTCGTACGACGCCGCCGCGGCCGGGCTGGTGCGCCTGCACACCCGCATCGACGAGCGCAGTGCCGGCTTCCTCGCCCTCGGGCTCACCCGCAACCATGCCCGCGCGGCCGTCATCTGCACGTCGGGCACCGGCGTCGCCAACCTCCACCCGGCCGTCCTCGAGGCCGCGCACACCGGCCTCCCGCTGGTGGTCGTCACCGCCGACCGGCCGGCCCGGCTGCGCGGCACCAACGCCAACCAGACCACCGACCAGGTCGGGATCTTCGGGCCGCTCGTCGCGACGCTCGACCTCGCGGACACCGGCCCCGACCCGGTGCGCGACCTCGGGGTGCTGGCACCGGTCCATCTCAACGTCCAGCTCGACGAGCCGCTCCTGCCGGACGACACCTGGGCGCCGGACGTGACGCCCGGCCGGGCCCCGCACCGCGTCCGCCCGGTGTCCTTCACCGAGCTGCCGCTCGGCCCCCGCACCGTCGTGGTCGCCGGCGACGACGCCGGCCCACCGGCCCGGGTCCTCGCCGAGAAGGCGAACTGGCCGTTGCTCGCGGAGCCGAGCAGCGGCTCGCGGACCGGCGAGAACGCCGTGCGCACCTACCGGTTGCTCCTCGACGGCGACCTCGGGCAACGGATCGAGCGCGTCGTCGTCTGCGGCCACCCGACCCTCTCGCGCCCGGTGAGCCGCCTGGTGGCCCGCACCGACGTCCAGGTCGTGGTGGCCGGCACCGACGGGGTCTGGACCCGTCCGGCCTTCCCGTACGACGGCGAGATCGTCCGCGGCGGTTTCGGTGTCCGTGAGGCCGACGACCCGGCCTGGCTCCACGAATGGCAGGCGGCCGACCGCGCGACCGGGCGCCACCTCGACGCGCTGCTCGCTGCCGATCCCGACCTGACCCCGCACGAGGTGGCCCGCGCCGTCGCGCGCGCCCTCCCGGCGGGGGGACTCCTCATCGTCGGCGCCTCCAGCCCGATCCGCGACCTCGACCTGATGGTGCCGCGCTACGAGGTCGGCGCGCGCCGCAAGGTCATCGCCAACCGGGGCCTGTCCGGCATCGACGGCACGGTGTCGACGGCCATCGGCGCCGCCCTGGCCCGCGACAGCTCCCGGGCGCTCGCGCTGATGGGTGACGTGACGTTCCTCCACGACAGCAACGGGCTGGTCATCGGTCCCGACGAGCCGGTGCCCGACCTGATGATCGTGGTCGTCAACGACGACGGCGGCTCGATCTTCGCGATGCTCGAGCAGGGCGACCCGGCGTACGCCGACCGCTACGACCGGCTCTTCGGCACGCCGCACCACGTCGACCTCGCGAGCCTCTGCGCCGCGACCCGCACCCCCCACTGGCGGGTCGACGCGCTGGCCGAGCTCGAGCACGCGCTCGCCAACCCCAACGGCGGGATCGAGGTCGTCGAGGTCGTCGTACGACGGGACAACCGGCGCGACCTCGACGCGCGGATCAGGGCGCTCCGGCCCTAGCCGCCAGCTCGGCGATCGCGCCCGCGACCTCGGTCGGCGCGACCAGCTGGTGCAGGTGTCGCCCGGGCATCGTCGTCAGCGGCCAGCCGTGCGCGAGCGCGAGGGCGACCTCGTCGGCGTAGGTGTCGCCGAAGGCCAGGTAGGCGTTGGGTCGGCTGAGCCAGCCGGGCGGCACCTCGACCCGGGAGGTGAAGTACGCGAGCGGCAGGCGCGGCTGGCCGGCCTCGACCGCGGCCCGGGTGGCGTCGTCGGGGAAGAGCCCGCTCACGTCCTCCCACCACCGCGTCCACGGCGGCAGCAGCCCGTCGTCGCAGGCCAGGTCCTGCAGCAGCTCCAGGAACCGGGGCGGCGCCAGCGGGGTGTCCGGCCCGTCGCCGGCCAGTGCCGCGTCGACGTACACCGTCGCGCGCGCACCCAGCCGCGCGGCCAGCAGCGGCGCGTAGAGACCCGCGTTGCTGTGCGGCACGAGCACGACCTCCTCGAGGCCCGCCGCCGCAGCGGCCACCGCGTCCACGACCGCCGCGGGCGTGGTGGCGCCGGCGAGGTCGGCCACGGGGCCGCCGAGGAGGTCCGCCACCGGTGCCCAGGTCGCGGCCCCGACCAGTGGGCTCGGGACGAAGAGGAACGTCACCGGGCCACCGTAGGGTGTCGTCACCACCGCAAGGCTGATCAAGCCGGCGCCGCTCGGGAGAGCCACGATCGACCCATGCCGTCCGCCACCGCCACCGACACGTTCGCCGACGCCCTCTGCGAGCCGGCCGAGGTCTTCACGTACGGCGGGATGATCGCCCACGTGCTGACCTTCGCCGCCCACCGGCGCACCCTGGTCGCGCTGGCCCTCGACCGGCACGGCGTCGGCGAGCTCGGGTGGGGCGACTCGATGCGCTGGGTCGCGCAACCCGCCTGAGCCGATTATCGGGGAGGATGGGCACGTGCCTGTCGCCCTCTTCCTCGTCGCGCTCGCCGTCGGCGTGCTCGCGGGGGTCGTGGTCGCGCGCAGGATCCGGGTCCCCGCGCCCCTCCTGCTGGTGGTCGCCGGCGTCGCCGCGTCGTTCCTGCCGTTCGTCCCCCAGGTCCACCTCGAGCCCGAGGTGGTGCTGATCGGCCTGTTGCCGCCGCTGCTCTACTCGGCCTCGATCTCGTCCTCGCTGATCGACTTCAACGCCCACCGGCGGGCGATCCTGGCCCTGTCGATCGGCGCGGTCCTCTTCACCACCATCGGGGTCGGCGTGGTCATCCACGCGCTGGTGCCCGGGGCCTCCTGGCCGATCGCGTTCGCGCTCGGCGCCGTCGTCGCTCCGCCGGACGCGGTCGCGGCGACCGCGATCGGCCGCAACATCGGGCTGCCGCGCCGCGTCGTCACGATCCTCCAGGGCGAGTCGCTCTTCAACGACGCCACCGCGCTGGTCGCGCTGCGCACGGCGCTGGCCGCGACCGGCATCTCGTGGATCGTCGGCGTCGACTTCGTCGTCGCCGCCGGCGGCGGCGTGCTCGTCGGCGTCGTCGGGTTCGTCGTGATCGGCCGGCTGCGCAAGCGCATCACCGATCCGGTGCTCGACGTCGGCCTGTCCTTCGTCATCCCGTTCGCCTGCTACATCGCCGCCGAGAGGATCCACGCATCGGGCGTCGTCGCCGTCGTGGTCGCCGGGCTGCTGCTCGGCCACCAGGCTCCGATCCTCCAGACGGCCCAGTCGCGTATCGCCGAGAACACCAACTGGCGCACGATCGCCTTCTTGCTCGAGAACACGGTCTTCGCCCTCATCGGCCTCCAGGCCCAGTGGCTGCTCCAGGACCTCGCCGACAGCGACCTGTCCGGCGGCCGGATCGCCGCGGTCTGCGCGTCGACGCTCCTGGCGTGCATCGTCCTGCGCCTGATCTGGGTCTACATCTCCCGGTGGATGCTGGTCCGGCCGGGCCCCGACCCCGGCACCGGCCGTCGCCCGCTGGCGGCCGAGACGTTCCTCGTCGGCTGGGCCGGGATGCGCGGCGTCGTCACGCTGGCCGCCGCGTTCGTGATCCCCGACGACACGCCGCACCGCGAGGTGCTGTTCGCGGCGGCCTTCACCGTGGTGGCCGGCACCCTGCTGATCCAGGGCCTGTCCCTGCCGGTGATCGCGCGCTGGCTGAAGGTGCCCGCGCCCGATCCGCTCGACGACGCGCTCGCGCGCGCGACGCTCCTGCAGCAGGCGTCCAAGGCGGCGCTCGACGAGCTCGGGCAGATGGAGTACGAGGACCACGCCGGCGTCGTGGAGCTGGTCCGCCAGCGGCTCGACCAGCGCAACTTCGCGGCCTGGGAACGCCTCGCCACCACCCCCGACAAGGAGTCGCCGGCCGCGCTCTACTACCGGATCCGCTCCCAGATGCTCGACGCCGAGCGGCGCCGCATCCTCGAGATCCGCAAGTCGGGCACCGTCGACTCGGAGGTCATCGCCGACGTGCTCGCGACGCTGGACGTCGAGGAGTCGATGCTCGACAACGCCGAGCAGGAGCGCGACGAGTCCGTCGCCTATGCCAGCCGTCGCTGGACCACCGGCAGCGTCTGCCCCGACCTCGAGAAGCACCCCGTCGTCGACGAGCCCCCGGGCACGTACTGCCAGGCCTGCCTCGACGACGGCACCCAGTGGGTCGCGCTGCGACGCTGCCTCGCGTGCGGCAACATCGCCTGCTGCGACTCGTCACCCAAGCAGCACGCCACCGCGCACTTCCACGAGACCACGCACCCGGTCATGCAGTCGGCCGAGCCCGACGAGGACTGGCGCTGGTGCTACGTCCACCACCTCACGGCCTGATCGACCCGTCGCTTCCGCACGCTGCGGGGACGCTGACCCGTCGCTTCCGCACGCTGCGGGGACGCTGACCCGTCGCTTCCGCACGCTGCGGAGTCGCTGACCCGTCGCTTCCGCACGCTGCGGAGACGCTGACCCGTCGCTTGTGCACGCGAGTCGCTGCGGTGCGCTGTGCCGAAGCGACGGGTCGACGTGCTCTGGGCGTGCAGAAGCGACGGCTCAGCGGAGAGCTTGCTCGAGGGTGCGGGCCGGGTGGCCGGCGACCCGGTGGACGTCCTCGGTGACCTCGGCGACGGACCCGTCGGCGATCGCGGTGTAGGTGCTGACCCACGCGTCGAGCTGCCACTGCTCCGCGTCGTACGCCGCCCGCCGCGACGCGTAGGCCTCCTCGACGGTCTCGTCCTCGAAGCGCAGCTCCCGCCCGAGCACCGCGCCGGCGCGGGCCGCGATCTCCGTCAGCGTCAGCGCCTCCGGCCCGGTCAGGACGTACGTCGAGCCCACGTGCTCGGCGGGGGAGCGGAGCACCGCGACCGCGACGTCGGCCACGTCCGCGCGGGCGACGGCGGCGACCCGGCCCTCGCCGGCGGGACCGCGGATGACCCCGGCCGCGTCGGCGAAGTAGGGCAGCAGGTCGGCGTAGAAGTTGTCGCGCAGGAACGTCCACGCCATGCCGCTCTCGCGGATCGCGGCCTCGGCGTCGAAGTGGTCGCGCCCGAGGGTGAAGGTCGCATCGGCCGCGGCCCCGGCGAACGAGGTGTAGACGATGTGCCCGACGCCCGCGGCGGCTGCGGCGCGGATGAACGTGCGGTGCTGGTCGCGTCGGTCGACGGCCTCGGCGGCCGAGACCATGAAGAGCGTCTCGACGCCCACGAGCGCCGCGACGGCGGCCGACTCGTCGGCGTAGTCGCACGTGCGCACGTCCGTGTCGTAGTCGGGAGCCCGGGACGGGTCGCGCACCAGGAGGCGCAGATCGGTGCGGAAGTCGTCGGCCAGGGCGCGGGCGACCAGCCCGCCGACGGCTCCGGTCGACCCGGTGACGGCGATGGTCATGCGCGGACTCCTGTCGTGAAGCGGATCGGGAACCGCAGGGCCCCGGTGTTGCCCGAGACGGGCAGCCACTCGCCGGGCCCGTCGGGCACGGCGTCCGGCATCCGCCGGGCGAGCAGCGGCAGCGCGACCGCCATGTCGGTGCGGGCGACGAAGTGCCCGAGGCAGTGGTGCACGCCGGCGCCGAACCCGAGGTGCGGTGGCCGCTGCTGGGTGATGTCGAACGACGGGTCCGGCATCGCTGACGGGTCGGTGCCGGCGCTGTGCGAGAGCGCCTGGACGATGCCGCCCTGCGGGATGTGCAGGCCCTGGAAGTCCACGTCCTCGAGCGCCTCGCGGGTCACCCACGTGACGGTCGGGTTGACCCGCATCACCTCCTCCACGGCGTTCTCACCCAGGTCCGGTCGCCGGCCCAGGAGCTCCCACTGGTCGGGGTGCCTCAGCAGCGTCTGCAGGGCCAGGCCGAGCTGGTTGCGGGTGGTCTCCATGCCGGCGAACGCGAGGAAGACCAGCGCGACGCCGAGCTCGTGCCGCGACAGGCGGTCGCCGTCCTCGGTCGCCTGCACCAGCGTGGTGACCAGGTCGTCGCGCGGGTGCGCGGTGCGGTCGGCGACGACCTCGTCGACGTACCCGAAGAGCCCGTCGAGCGCGGCCTCGATCCGCGGCACCTGGTTGCCGACGTCGATCGAGAACGACGCCCCGAGGTCGTCGGCCCAGTGCGCGACCTGGGGCCAGTTGTCCTCGGGCAGGCCGAGCAGCACGCAGATGATGCGCGCGGCGTAGGGCTCGGCGAACTCGCTGATGAACTCCACCTCGCCGCGGTCGGCGAAGCCGTCGATCAGCTCGTTCGCGAGCGTCTGGAAGCGTGGCCGCATCCCCGCGATCGTCTTGTTGCGGAAGGCCGGCATCAGCAGCCGCCGGATCCGGGCGTGGTCGTCGCCCTCGAGGCTGAGCAGCGTCTCCTGCCACCAGTCGGAGAAGAGCCCGGAGTGGATGCCGTTCTGCGACGGCCAGCGGGCGTTGCCCTGACGGAACCGCCGGTCGCGGAGCAGCGCGCTCACCTCGGCGTAGCGCAGCACCGCCCAGCCCCAGTTGGTCTCGACGTACCAGTCGTCGTCGCGTGCCGCGTGGACGACCGGCGAGGTGACGTCGAACGTCGGGTCGGAGAGGTCGAAGCGCGTCACGTGCCGGCCCGCACCATCCGGACGTGCAGTCCTTCGTCGTGCTCGTCCTCGGTGCCGTCGAGCCGGAAGCCCTGGCGCTCGTAGAACCGGATCGCCCGGTCGTTGCCGGCGAGGACCCAGAGGTACGCCGCCCGGTCACCGATCGCGGTCTCGAACAGGACGTAGCCGATCCCGGTGCCCCACAGCGCCTTGCGCACGTAGAGGGCCTGCAGCTCGAGGTCGGTGTCGACGTCGTTGTCGCGGCCGGGCCCGGCGGAGGCGAAGCCGGCCAGGCCGTTCGGACCGACGGCGAGCAGGGTGCGGTCGTGGGAGGAGAGGATCTCCCGCCAGCGCTCCACGCGCTCGGCGACCTTGTCGCGGCGGTCGTCGAGGATCGACTGCGGCATCAGGCCGGTGTAGGCGTCGTCCCAGACGTCGAGGTGCAGGTGCGCGAGCGCCTCGGCGTCCTCGGGCCGGGCACGACGCAGGGTCACGCCCTCGGGCAGCAGGTCGGCGGTCACGAGAGCATCGTAGGGATCGCCCGCACCGCGATCACCACAGCCGACCCGAGACCGGTGGGCGCGGCGCCACCACGCGATTACCGTGGCGTCCATGAGGATCACCAAGTTCGGCCACGCCTGCGTCCGGGTCGAGCACGGCGCCACGTCGATCGTGTTCGACCCCGGCATGTTCACCGACCCGGAGGCCGTCGACGGCGCCACCGCCGTCCTGATCACCCACGAGCACCCGGACCACCTGGTCGTCGACCACCTGCGTGCCACCGACGCGCCGGTCTTCACGATCGCCGCTGTCGCTGACCAGATCCGCGCGGACGCACCCGATGTCGCCGAGCGGGTGAGCGTCGTCGCGCCGGGCGACACCTTCGACGTCGGCCTGCCGGTGCGCGCGGTCGGCGAGCTGCACGCCGTGATCCATCCCGAGTTCCCGCGGCTCTTCAACAGCGGGTACGTCGTGACGGCCGGCGACGCGAAGGTCTACCACCCGGGTGACTCGCTGACCGAGCCCGGCGAGGCCGTCGACGTGCTCCTCGTGCCGTCGTCGGCGCCCTGGCTGAAGGCGTCGGAGGCGATCGAGTTCGCCCGGGCGGTGAAGGCGCCGCGCAACCTGGCCATCCACGACCGGATCTACACCGAGGCCGCGCACGGCATCCTCGAGATGCAGATGAACTCGTTCCTCCCGCAGGAGGGGCTCGAGTACGTCCGCCGCGCGGACGGCGAGGACCTCTAGCCGCTGGAGACGCCGCACCGCGCGTCGTGCTGCTGGCGCTGCGCTCAGTCGGCGGTGAGCGCGTCGCGCACGGGCACGAACTTCGCCTGCGCCTCGGCCAGCTCGGCCTCGGGGTCCGAGTCGGCGACGATGCCGCAGCCGGCGAAGAGGCGGACCGTGGCGCCGTCGACGCGCGCGGAGCGCAGTGCGATGCCCCACTCGCCGTCGCCGGAGGCGTCGATCCAGCCGACCGGACCGGCGTAGCGGTCGCGGTCCATGCCCTCGATCTCGGCGATCAGGTCGGTCGCGACCGGGGTCGGCGTGCCGCCGACCGCCGCCGAGGGGTGCAGCGCCTCGGCGAGCTGGAGCGACGACACGGTCGCGGCATCGTGGACGACGCCGGCGACGTCGGTGGCGAGGTGCATGACGTTGGGGAGGTGCAGGACGAACGGCGCCTCGGGCACGTTCATCGACGAGCAGTGCGGCTCGAGGGCGTCGGCGACCGAGCGGACGGCGTACTCGTGCTCCTCGAGGTCCTTCGACGACCGGGCCAGGGTGGCGGCCAGCGCGAGGTCGCGCTCGTCGTCGCCGGTGCGCCGGATGGTGCCGGCCAGCACCCGCGAGGTGACCAGGCCCCGCTCGCGCCGCACCAGCATCTCGGGGGTGGCGCCGAACATGCCGTCGACGTGGAACGTCCAGCACATCGGGTAGGTCTCGGCCAGCCGGCGCAGCGGCCAGCGCACGTCGATCGGCTCGGAGGCGGTCGCGATGAGGTCGCGCGCGAGCACGACCTTCTCCAGGTCGCCGTGGCTGATCCGGGCGACGGCGTCGGCGACCACGGACATCCACTGCTCGCCGTTGAGGGCGCCGTCGGCGAAGCTCACCGCGCTCGGGGCGGGCGGTTCGTCCACGAGCCGCAGGTCGGGGGTGGGCGTGGTCGTGCCCTCGCCGACGGTGGTCAGCCAGGCGACGTCTCCGCGGCGGCCGACGATCACCTGAGGGACGACCAGCACGGAGTCGCCCGGCTCGTCGGCGAACGCGAAGGACCCGAAGGAGACCAGGCCGGTGCCGGGCTCGTTGACGTCGTCGCGCACGTCCGCGCGGGCCGTGGTCTCGCTCCACCACTTGCCGGCGTCGGCGAAGCGGGTCACGCCGTGGGTGCGCACCTCGGCGGCCACACCCCAGCCGACCAGGCCGTCGCCGCGGCGCAGCCAGGTGACGGGACGGTCTGCGGGCACCAGGGCGAGGAGGCTGTCGGCCTCGTCGAGCTCCAGGCGGACGGTGCGGACGACGAGCGCGTCCACGGTCGCCGACGTCGGTACGTCGGGGGTCGCGCTGCTCGTCACGGAGTCGAGACTACCCACGGACCCTCGGGCGGCCCGCTTCGGCGGGCGGGGTAGCGTCGTGCGCCGTGAGCACTCGCACATCGGACAACCGGACGTCGACCTGGGTGGGCATCGTGCTCGGCGTGGTCGTCCTCGGGCTGATCGCGGCCTTCGCGATCGCGCTGCCGAAGGCCGCCGACGGCGGCGAGGGCGAGCCCGCGGCGTCGACCGGACCGCTGACGCTGCCCGACACCCTGCCGGGTGGCTACACGGCCGCCGACCTCCCCGAGGCGTTCACGGGTGACTACGCCGACCGGGCCGCGGAGATCTCGGAGACCCAGCAGGCCGCGCGGGAGCACGGCGACCAGGTGCTGTCCGACGTGCTGGGCACGGCCGTGACCCGGACCTACGCCAGCGAGGACCTGCACGCCCTGTTCGTCCAGGCGTTCCGCGCGGCCGGCGGGGCCTTCGCGCCGGACAGCCTCCCCGACCCGGCGACCGCGCAGGGACAGGCGGTGCCCGAGCTCGTGTCGGTCGGTGACGCCGCCTGCATCGTGACCCGGGCGGCCCCGCAGGCCGGCGCGGCCGTGGACGAGTCGGCGCCCCCGACGTACGCCCAGTGCCAGGTCAGCGAGGGTGAGCTGACGGTGCAGGTCGGTGCCCAGAACCTCCAGCCCGAGGACATGGTCGACATCGCCGACCATGTCCTGGGACTGCTGCAGAAGCAGTAACCCCGTCTAGGACCAGTAGACGACCACCGTGTCGCCGACCCGCACCTGGTCGTAGAGGTGGGCGACGCCGTCGTAGTCGCGGATGTTCACGCAGCCGTGTGACGCCCCGGCGTACCCGACGGCCGCGAAGTCCGACGAGTAGTGCACGGCCTGGCCGCGGTCGAAGAACATCGAGTACGGCATCGACGACCCGTACAGGTGCGACACGTGGTCGGCGTCCTTGAGGTACACCTGGTGGACGCCCTCCCGGGTCGGGGTGGTGGAGGCGCCGAACCGGGCGTCCAGCGTCTGCTTCACGACGCCGTCGACGACGAACCGCAGCGTCGAGCTGGTCTTGTCGATGCACAGCACCCGGCCGGTGCGGCAGCGCGCGTCGAGGGCGCCCGGGGTGTTGCCGCGGTTGTGGAGCTCCGCGTCGGTCGGCGTCGCGGTCATGGCGTAGAGCCGGTCCTGGGTGCGCTGGTCGACCTCGCCGGTCACCGGGATCCCGCGCTTGGCCTGGAAGCCGCGCACGGCGGCCTCGGTGACGTCGCCGTACGTGCCCGTGACGTCGGCGTCGAACCAGAAGATCTGCTTCAGCCGCGCCTGGAGGTCGCGGACCTGGTCGCCGTCGTCGCCGGGCCCGAGCAGCCGGGGGCCGGGCTCGAGCGTCGGTTCCTCGGTCGGCGTCGGCGTCGGCGTCGGCGTCGGGCTGGCCGCGGGCCTCGGGGTCGCCGACGGCGTCTCGCGCGGCACGGCGGGCGTCGACGGCTCGTCGGTCGGGACGGCGCCGGTGCCGGACGCGGTGGGCCGGCGAGACGGCCCGTCGTGGAGCGCGTACCCGGCGACGAACGCGGTGGCGCAGAGCAGACCCGCGACGGCGGTGGCGAGCAGCAGGCGGCGCATGAGGAGCATGAGCTCTCCCTCGGGGAAGAAAAGTGAGCCGGACACGAGGGTGACGCCCACGGGTGCGGATCGGTTGCATCTGCGACGGCGAGTTCGCCGACCGTGATGAAGCTGTGACCGGTGCGGGCAGGCCGCTCCGCGGCCCGTATTCTCTGCCCGTGCCCCGCGCAGAGCTCGACAAGCAGCCGACCGACGTACGGCGCATGTTCGACGCCGTCGCCCAGCGCTATGACGTCACCAACGACGTCCTCTCGATGGGCCAGGACCGGCGCTGGCGGCACTCGGTCATCGCCGCGGTCGACCCTCGTCCCGGCGAGCTGGTGCTCGACCTCGCGGCCGGCACCGGTACGTCGAGCCAGCCGTTCGCCGACCGGGGCGCCACGGTCGTGCCGTGCGACTTCTCGCTGGGCATGCTCAGGGTCGGCAAGCAGGCCCGGCCGCACCTGCCCTTCACCGCCGGCGACGGCACGCAGCTGCCCTTCGCCGACGACACCTTCGACGCCGTCACGATCTCCTTCGGCCTGCGCAACATCGTCGACCCGGTGGCCGGGCTACGCGAGCTGCTCCGGGTGACCCGGCCCGGTGGCCGCCTCGTCGTGTGCGAGTTCAGCCACCCGACCTGGGCGCCGTTCCGCACGGTCTACCTCGAGTACCTCATGAAGGCGCTCCCGCCGATCGCCCGTGCGGTCTCGTCGGCCCCCGACGCCTACGTCTACCTCGCCGAGTCGATCCGGGCCTGGCCCGACCAGCAGGGCCTGGCTGCGATGGTCGCCGACGCCGGCTGGCAGCGCGCCGAGTGGCAGGACCTCTCCGGCGGCATCGTCGCCCTCCACCGCGCCACGAAGTAGCCCACCGCAATTACGCCACGTTCTCGTCATCTAAATCCGCAGGTCAGCCTGCGTTTCGAGGTCGGTAGCAGGATTTGACACCCCTGCGTGCGGAGGCCCTGCGGGAGTGGTTAACTGTGTTCCGCGCCACTTAGTGATTAGATTCACAAAGTCACAAACCCGGTCCTTCTCTGAGGCCCGGCAGGGCGCAGCGGCACAGAACGAGAGGCGAGGCATGGAGCTCTACACGCCGGTGCTGGCGCTGGCCCTCCTGGCGACGTTGTTCGCGGCCGGGTCCGTGGTGATGAGCAGCCAGATCGGCCCGAAGCGCTACAACCGGGCCAAGCTGGACTCCTACGAGTGCGGCATCGAGCCCACCCCGCAGCCGGTCGGCGGCGGCCGCTTCCCGGTGAAGTACTACATCACCGCCATGCTCTTCATCGTCTTCGACATCGAGATCATCTTTCTCTACCCCTGGGCCGTGCAGTTCGACGCCCTGAAGCTCTTCGGCCTGGTCGAGATGGTCGTGTTCATCGCCACCGTGTTCGTCGCCTACGCCTACGTATGGCGCCGCGGCGGGCTCGAGTGGGATTGAGGGGATAACCAGTGGGTCTCGAAGAGAAGCTCCCCAGCGGCGTACTCCTCACCACCGTCGAGGGCGTCGCCGGCTACATGCGCAAGGCGTCGTTCTGGCCGGCGACCTTCGGCCTGGCCTGCTGCGCCATCGAGATGATGACCAGCGGCGGCCCGAAGTACGACCTCGCCCGCTTCGGCATGGAGGTCTTCCGGGCCAGCCCGCGCCAGGCCGACCTGATGATCGTCGCCGGCCGGGTCAGCCAGAAGATGGCCCCGGTCCTCCGCCAGATCTACGACCAGATGCCCGAGCCCAAGTGGGTGCTGGCGATGGGTGTCTGCGCGAGCAGCGGCGGCATGTTCAACAACTACGCGATCGTCCAGGGCGTCGACCACGTCGTGCCCGTCGACATGTACCTCCCCGGCTGCCCGCCGCGGCCCGAGATGCTCATCGACGCGATCCTCAAGCTCCACGACCAGGTGCAGCACGCCAAGCTCGGCGCCAACCGCCTCGCCGAGATCGAGGAGCTCGAGACCGCTGCGCTGCGGGCGCTGCCGACCTCCGAGATGAAGGGCCGGCTCCGGTGACGGACGACATCGACCAGGGCAAGGCCCCCGAGCAGCCCGCGGTCGAGCAGTCCCCGGAGAACGTCCCTGCGCCTCCCGGCCAGGTCCACCAGGTCGGCGAGCGGCACGGCATGTTCGGCGTACGCGGCTCCGGTGACACCAGCGGGTACGGCGGCCTGACGCAGGCGATCGTCTACCCCGGCGAGGCCCAGCGGCCCTACGGCGGTTGGTACGACGAGGTCGCCGACGCGCTCGTCGCGGGCCTGAAGGCGGGCGAGGCCGACGTCGCCGAGCCGCGCGTCGTCATCCACCGCGGCGAGATCACGTTCCACGTCCGGCGCGAGGACCTCCCGGTCATCGCGAAGGTGCTGCGCGACGGCGACAACCTGCGCTTCGAGCTGTGCTCCGGGGTGAGCGGCGTGCACTACCCGGCCGACGCGGGCCGTGAGCTGCACGCGGTCTACCACCTGCTCTCGATGACCTACAACCGGCGGATCCGCCTCGAGGTCACCTGCCCCGACGCCGACCCGCACATCCCGTCGATCGTGGACACCTACCCGACGAACGACTGGCACGAGCGCGAGACCTACGACATGTTCGGGATCATCTTCGACGGCCACCCCGGCCTGACCCGGATCCTGATGCCCGACGACTGGCCGGGCCACCCCCAGCGCAAGGACTACCCACTCGGGGGCATTCCCGTGGAGTACAAGGGCGCGAAGATCCCGCCCCCGGACGAGCGGAGGACGTATTCATGACGTTCCCCGCCTCGCTCCTCCCGCCAACAACGCCGCGGCGACCCCGGCATCTCGGAGGGCTGTGCCATGTCAACTGATCACGATCTCTACGCAGGCGCCAGCGAGACCACCGAGGGCCGGGTCTTCACCGTCACCGGCCAGGACTGGGACTCCATCGTCGAGGGCCTCGCCGAGGAGGCCGACGAGCGCGTCGTCGTCAACATGGGCCCGCAGCACCCCTCGACCCACGGTGTGCTCCGGCTGATCCTCGAGCTCGAGGGCGAGACGGTGACCGAGGCCCGCTGCGGCATCGGCTACCTCCACACCGGCATCGAGAAGAACATGGAGTACCGCTCCTGGGTGCAGGGCGTCACCTTCTGCACCCGGATGGACTACCTCTCCCCGTTCTTCAACGAGATGACCTACGTGCTCGGCGTCGAGAAGCTCCTCGACATCGAGGACCAGATCCCCGAGAAGGCGACGGTGATGCGGGTCCTGCTCATGGAGCTGAACCGCATCTCCTCCCACCTGGTCTGCATCGCCACCGGCGGCATGGAGATCGGCGCGTTGACCGTGATGACGATCGGCTTCCGCGAGCGCGAGCTGGTGCTGGACCTCTTCGAGCTGATCACCGGCCTGCGCATGAACCACGCGTTCATCCGCCCCGGCGGTGTCGCCCAGGACCTGCCGCCCGGCGCGCTCGACGAGATCCGCGGCTTCATCGCCCTGATGAAGAAGCGCCTTCCCGAGTACGCCGCGCTCTGCAACGCCAACCCGATCTTCAAGGCCCGCCTCGTCGACGTCGGTCACCTCGACCTCGCCGGCTGCCTCGCGCTCGGCCTCACCGGACCGGTGCTGCGCAGCACCGGCTACCCGTGGGACCTCCGCAAGACCCAGCCGTACTCCGGCTACGAGACCTACGACTTCGAGGTCCAGACCTGGGACACCTGCGACTCCTACGGTCGCTTCCGGGTCCGCCTCGCGGAGATGTGGGAGTCGCTGAAGATCATCGAGCAGGCGGCCGACCGCCTCGCGAAGATGGACGGCGACCCGGTCATGGTCGCCGACAAGAAGGTCGCCTGGCCCAGTCAGCTCGCGATCGGCAGCGACGGCATGGGCAACAGCCTCGACCACATCCGCCACATCATGGGCGAGTCGATGGAGGCCCTGATCCACCACTTCAAGCTGGTGACCGAGGGCTTCAAGGTCCCGCCGGGCCAGGTCTACGTGCCGGTCGAGTCGCCCCGCGGCGAGCTCGGCGCCCACGTCGTCTCCGACGGCGGCACCCGCCCGTTCCGCGCGCACTTCCGCGACCCGTCGTTCACGAACCTCCAGGCCACGAGCGTGATGAGCGAGGGCGGCATGGTCGCCGACGTCATCGTCGCGATCGCGTCCATCGACCCCGTGATGGGAGGCGTCGACCGATGAGCTTGAGCGAAACGACGTACGGCGAGCTCCAGGAGATCGCCGCCCGCTACCCCGAGGCCCGGTCCGGCCTGCTGCCGATGCTCCACCTCGTGCAGTCGTCCGAGGGCCGGGTGACCCCCGAGGGCATCGAGGCGTGCGCCGAGATCCTCGGCATCTCCGCCGCCGACGTCAGCGGCGTGGCGACGTTCTACACGATGTACAAGCGCCGCCCGGTCGGCGACTACCACGTCGGCGTCTGCACCAACACGCTCTGCGCGGTGATGGGCGGCGACCTGATCTTCGAGCGCCTCAAGTACCACCTCGGGGTCGGCAACGACGAGACCACCGACGACGGCAAGATCACCCTCGAGCACGTCGAGTGCAACGCGGCCTGCGACTACGCCCCGGTGATGATGGTCAACTGGGAGTTCATGGACAACATGGACCCCGACTCCGCGGTCCGGGTCGTCGAGGACCTGCGGGCCGGCACCGAGGTCCGCTCCACCCGCGGGCCCCGGGTCGTCACCTGGCGCGAGGCCGAGCGGGTGCTCGCCGGGTTCCCCGACGACCTGGCCGACGAGGGCCCGGCCGCCGGACCGGCGTCGCTGGTCGGCCTCGGCATCGCCCGTGAGCGCGGCTGGACCGCCCCGGGTCTCGATACGTCCTCGCCTGGCGGCTCGGACGACTCGACCGCCGAAGGCGCTGCCGGCGTTCCGCAGACCAAGCAGGAGGCGGTCGAGCAGGCCGACACCTCCCGCGCCGAGACCGAGACCCAGCAGGAGGAGGGCAAGTGACAGCCGACATGGGCACCCTGACCCCCGTCCTGACCGACAACTGGGCCGACGACCGCGCGTGGACGCTCGCGGCGTACGAGGCCCGCGGCGGCTACCAGGCCCTCGACAAGGCGTTCGGCATGGACCCCGCGGCGGTGATCGAGGAGGTCAAGGAGTCCGGCCTGCGCGGCCGTGGCGGCGCCGGCTTCCCCACCGGCATGAAGTGGGGCTTCATCCCGCAGGACAACCCCAAGCCCAAGTACCTCGTCGTCAACGCCGACGAGTCGGAGCCAGGCACCTGCAAGGACATCCCGCTGATGATGGCCAGTCCCCACACGCTGGTCGAGGGCGTCATCATCAGCTCCTACGCGATCCGCGCCAACACCGCCTTCATCTACATCCGCGGCGAGGTCCTCCACGTCGTACGGCGCGTGCAGCGCGCCGTCCAGGAGGCCTACCTCGCCGGCCACCTCGGCAAGGACATCCACGGCTCGGGCTTCGACCTCGACGTCGTCGTGCACGCGGGCGCCGGTGCCTACATCTGCGGCGAGGAGACCGCGCTGCTCGAGGGTCTCGAGGGCCGGCGCGGCCAGCCGCGGCTGCGCCCGCCCTTCCCGGCCGTCGCCGGTCTCTACTCGAGCCCGACGGTCATCAACAACGTCGAGTCCATCGCCTCGGTGCCGAGCATCATCGAGCACGGTCACGCGTGGTTCGCGTCGATGGGCACCGAGAAGTCCAAGGGCTACGGCATCTTCTCGCTCTCCGGCCACGTGCAGAGGCCGGGTCAGTACGAAGCGCCGCTCGGCATCACGCTGCGCACCCTGATCGACCTCGCCGGCGGCATCCGCGAGGGCCACGAGCTGAAGTTCTGGACGCCCGGCGGCTCCAGCACCCCGATCCTGACGGCCGAGCACCTCGACGTGCCCCTCGACTTCGAGGGCGTCGGCGCGGCCGGCTCCATGCTCGGCACCCGCGCGCTGCAGATCTTCGACGACACCACCTGCGTGGTGCGCGCCGTGCTGCGCTGGACCGAGTTCTACAAGCACGAGTCCTGCGGCAAGTGCACCCCGTGCCGCGAGGGCACCTGGTGGCTGGTGCAGGTGCTGGCCGGGCTGGAGAAGGGTGAGGGCGCCGAGTCCGACCTCGACCTGCTGCTCGACCAGTGCGACAACATCATGGGCCGGTCGTTCTGCGCGCTGGCCGACGGCGCGGTCAGCCCGATCTCCAGCTCCATCAAGTACTTCCGTGACGAGTACGTCGCCCACCTCACCCACGGCGGCTGCCCGTTCGACCACGCCGCCTCGACCGTCTTCGCACCCGCTGGAGCGACAGCATGACGACGACACCTGAGAAGACCGGCGTCGACCTGGTCACCGTCACCATCGACGGCATCCAGATCAGCGTCCCCAAGGACACCCTGGTGATCCGGGCGGCCGAGCAGGTCGGCGTGCAGATCCCACGGTTCTGCGACCACCCGCTCCTCGAGCCGGTCGGCGCCTGCCGCCAGTGCCTGGTCGACATCCCCGACGCCGGCAACGGCCGCGGCTTCCCGAAGCCGCAGGCCTCGTGCACGCTCCCGGTCGCCGAGGGCATGGTCGTCAACACCCAGGCCACCAGCCCCGTCGCCGACAAGGCCCAGCAGGGGATCATGGAGTTCCTGCTGATCAACCACCCGCTCGACTGCCCGGTCTGCGACAAGGGCGGCGAGTGCCCCCTGCAGAACCAGGCCATGTCCAACGGCCGCGGCGAGACCCGCTTCGAGGGCGTGAAGCGCACCTACCCGAAGCCGATCAACATCTCCGCCCAGGTGCTCCTCGACCGCGAGCGCTGCGTTCTCTGCGCCCGCTGCACCCGCTTCTCCGAGCAGGTCGCCGGCGACCCGTTCATCGCCCTGATCGAGCGCGGCGCGCTCCAGCAGGTCGGCATCTACGAGAACGAGCCGTTCGAGTCGTACTTCTCCGGCAACACCATCCAGATCTGCCCGGTCGGTGCGCTCACCAGCGCCGACTACCGCTTCCGCGCGCGCCCCTTCGACCTCGTGTCGAGCCCGTCCGTGGCCGAGCACGACGCCTGCGGCTCCGCGATCCGGGTCGACCACCGCCGCGGCAAGGTCGTGCGCCGCCTCGCGGCCAACGACCCCGAGGTCAACGAGGAGTGGATCACCGACAAGGACCGCTTCGCGTTCCACTACGCCACGCAGCCCGAGCGGCTGACCTACCCGCAGGTGCGTGACGAGGACGGCACCCTGCGTCCGGCGTCCTGGCCCGAGGCCTTCGCCGTCGCCGCCCGCGGCCTTCGCGCCGCGGGCGCCTCGGCCGTGCTCACCGGCGGCCGGGTCACCGCCGAGGACGCCTACGCCTACAGCAAGTTCGCCCGGGTCGCGCTCGGCACCAACGACATCGACTTCCGGGCCCGCCCGCTCTCGGCCGAGGAGACGTCCTTCCTCGCGGCCGAGGTCGTGCTCACCAACCCGGTCACGTACGCCGACCTCGAGACCGCGAAGACCGTCGTCCTGGCCGGACTCGAGCCCGAGGACGAGGCCGGCATGATCTTCCTGCGGCTCCGCAAGGCCTCGAAGTCTGCCCGACCTGGGGGAGGGACTCGCGTGGTGTCGATCGCGCCGTACACCTCCCGCGGCCTGGCGAAGATGTCCGGCCACCTGGTGCGGACGGCGCCCGGCGCCGAGGCCGCCGCGATCGAGGGCCTCGTCGAGCACGCCGAGTTCGGTCTCGACAGCACCGCGGTGATCCTGGTCGGCGAGCGCCTGGCCACCGTTCCCGGCGCGCTCAGCGCCGCCGCGGGCCTGGCGCGCAGGACCGGGGCCCGGCTCGCCTGGGTGCCGCGTCGCGCGGGTGACCGGGGCGCCATCGAGACCGGCTGCCTGCCCAACCTGCTGCCCGGCGGCCGGCCGGTCGTCGACGCGGCCGCCCGTGTCGACGCCGCCACCGCGTGGGGCGTCGACAACCTGCCCGAGACCGCCGGCCGTGACGCCGACGCGATCGTCGCTGCTCTGGTGTCCGGCGAGCTGGGCGGCCTGGTCATCGGTGGCGTCGACCCGGACGACACCTCCGACCCGGCCGCGACCCGCGCCGCCATCGAGGCGGCGTCGTTCGTGGTCGCCCTCGAGCTGCGCGAGACCGAGGTGACCCGCGCCGCCGACGTGGTGTTCCCGGTCGCCCCGGTCATCGACAAGGCCGGCATGTTCGTCACCTGGGAGGGCCGCCCGCGCACGTTCGAGGCGATCCTCTCCAGTCCCAGCTCGCTGCCCGACCTGCGCATCCTGGCCGGCATCGCCGAGGAGCTCGCCCAGCTCGGGCAGGGGAGACCGCTCGGGTTCCGCACGGTCGCCGAGGCGCAGCGCGAGATGAGCGACATCGGGCCCTGGGACGGGGCGCGTGCCTCCCTCGAGGGTGTCGAGACAGGACGTCCTCCTTCCTCCAGCACCGAGGGGACGTTCGCGCTCGCGACGTGGAAGCAGCTGGTCGACAACGGCTCGCTCCAGGTCGGCGACAAGGCCTACCTGGCCACCGGCCGCGCGCCGGTCGCCCGCCTCAGCCGCGCGGTCTACGACGCCCTGGGCGCGACGGTCACGCTCACCGGCGACCGCGGCTCGGTCACGATCGCCGCCGAGCCGGCCGACCTCGACGACGACGTCGTCTGGGTCCCGGCCAACTCCTTCGGCAACGGCGTGCTCGCCGACCTGGCCTCGCCGGGCAGCCGCGTCACCGTGAAGGGAGCCGAGGCGTGAACGCCGGCATCCTGCCGATGGAGGCCGACGACCTCTCCGCCTTCGGCCACGACGCGTGGTGGGTCATCACGATCAAGACCCTGCTGATCTTCCTGATCCTGGTCCTGCTCACGCTCTTCAACATCTGGTGGGAGCGCCGGGTCGTGGCGCGGATGCAGCACCGGATCGGCCCCAACGTGCACGGCCCCTTCGGTCTCCTCCAGTCGCTCGCCGACGGCGTGAAGCTGGCGCTGAAGGAGGACATCATCCCGAAGGCCGCCGACAAGTGGGTCTTCCTCCTGGCGCCGGTCATCGCGACCGTGCCGGCGTTCGTGACGTTCAGCGTGATCCCGTTCGGCCCCACGCACGTGAAGATCCCGTTCACCGACACCTACACCGCGCTCCAGCTGACCGACATGCCCGTCGCGGTCCTGTTCGTCATGGCGGTCGCGTCGGTCGGCATCTACGGCATCGTGCTCGGCGGCTGGTCGAGCGGCTCGACGTACTCCCTGCTCGGCGGCCTGCGCTCGAGCGCCCAGATGATCTCCTACGAGGTCGCGATGGGCCTCGCGCTCGTCGCGGTCTTCCTGTACGCCGGCTCGATGTCGACCTCGCAGATCGTGGCCGCCCAGGACGACCTGTGGTTCGGCCTGATCCTGCTGCCGTCGTTCGTGATCTACGTGATCGCGATGATCGGCGAGACCAACCGGGCGCCCTTCGACCTCCCCGAGGCCGAGGGCGAGCTGGTCGGCGGCTTCCACACCGAGTACAGCTCGCTGAAGTTCGCGCTGTTCTTCCTCGCCGAGTACATCAACATGGCGACCGTCTCCGCGCTGGCGACGACGCTCTTCCTCGGGGGCTGGCACGCGCCGTTCTGGATCGACCGCGTGTGGGCCGGCGCCAACGAGGGCTACGTCCCGGTCATCTGGTTCTTCGGCAAGGTGCTGTTCTTCGTCTTCATCTTCATCTGGCTGCGTGGCTCGCTGCCGCGGCTGCGCTACGACCAGTTCATGGCGTTCGGCTGGAAGCGGCTGATCCCGATCGCGCTGATCTGGATCGTCGCGGTCGCGACGATCCGGGCCGTCTCGCTCGACGGCGGGGTGGATCGCAAGTACTTCCTCATCGGCATCGGCGTCCTGGCCGCGTTCTTCCTCGTGCTCTTCTTCATCGGCGACTCCTCCGACCAGGTGGAGGAGACCGCACCGGAGGCCGCCCCGGTGGGTGGCTTCCCGGTGCCGCCGATGCCGGCCGGCGGACCGGTCCGCGGCGCCGCCCGGCCGCTCACGTTCGAGACCCGTACGTCCGTCACGGAGCCCAGCCCTGCCACGCGCAGCGCGGGGGAGGAGATCTGATGGCTGACTCACCCCAGTCGCCAGGGGAGCCCAAGAGCCTGCGGGAGCAGTTCTGGGACCCCGTCGCCGGGTTCGGCGTCACCTTCCGCACCATGTTCAAGAAGGTCGTCACCGAGCAGTACCCCTTCGAGAAGCTGCCGACCGCGCCCCGCTTCCACGGCCGGCACCAGCTCAACCGCTGGCCCGACGGGCTCGAGAAGTGCATCGGCTGCGAGCTGTGTGCCTGGGCCTGTCCGGCGGACGCGATCTACGTCGAGGGCGCGTCCAACGACGACAGCGCCAACGGCGAGGGCCGCTTCAGCCCCGGTGAGCGCTACGGCCGCGTCTACCAGATCAACTACCTGCGCTGCATCCTCTGCGGCCTGTGCATCGAGGCCTGCCCGACCCGCGCGCTGACGATGACCAACGAGTACGAGCTGGCCGACAACAACCGCGCCGACCTCATCTACGAGAAGTCCGACCTGCTCGCCCCGCTGCTGCCCGGCATGGAGCAGCCGCCGCACCCGATGCGGCTGGGCGACGACGAGGGCGCCTACTACCGCGGCGAGTACTCCGCGCCGGCTCCTGTCGCGAAGGAGAGCGGGAAGTGACCGTCTTCTGGATCCTCGCGCCGATCATGACGATCGCCGCCCTCGGCATCCTCTTCGTCCGCAAGGCCGTGCACGCCGCCCTGCTGCTGGCCGTGGTGATGATCAGCCTCGCGGTGCTGTACGCCGCACTGGATGCGCCGTTCCTCTTCGCGGTGCAGATCATCGTCTACACCGGCGCGATCCTGATGCTCTTCCTCTTCGTGCTGATGCTCGTCGGCGTCGACGCGTCCGACTCGGTCGTCGAGACGATCCGTGGTCAGCGGCTGCTCGCGATCGTCGGCGGCCTGGCCCTCGGCCTGGTCCTGGTGATCGGCCTCGGCCAGATCTCGATGGGCACGGCGGTCGGCCTCGACGACGCCAACGCGGGCGGCAACATCCAGGCCCTCGCCAACATCCTCTTCTCCCGCTACGTCTTCGCCTTCGAGACCACGAGCGCGCTGCTCATCACGGCCGCCGTGGGCGCGATGGTGCTCGCCCACCGCGAGCGGCTGACGCCCAAGCCGCGCCAGCCGGAGCTCGCCGCCCAGCGGGTCCGCGACTACGCCGAGAAGGGCACCCACCTCGGCCCGCTGCCGGCCCCCGGTGTCTACGCCCGCCACAACGCGGTCGACACGCCGGCACTGCTGCCCGACGGCTCGCCCGCTCCCGACTCGGTCTCCCGGGTGCTCGCCGCCCGCGGCGTGATCCGGTCGGCCCCGGAGCAGGCCGACCACATCGAGGCGGTCCAGCGCTCCCTCGAGGGCCACCGCGAGGAGGAGTCGCTGTGAGCGTCACGCCGTACATCGTCCTCTCGGCGATCCTCTTCACGATCGGCTGCGTCGGCGTGCTGACCCGCCGCAACGCCATCGTGGTGTTCATGTGCGTGGAGCTGATGCTCAACGCCTCGAACCTCGCGCTGGTCGCCTTCGCCCGCCAGCACGGCGACCTCGACGGCCAGATCGCCGCCTTCTTCGTGATGGTGGTGGCCGCGGCCGAGGTCGTCGTCGGGCTCGCGATCATCATGACCATCTTCCGGACCCGTCGCTCGGCCTCGGTCGACGACGCCAGCCTGCTCAAGTACTGAGGTGAACGGGTCTATGTACGCACTCAGCGAAGGCGCCATCCCGGTGGTCGACCCGACCGCCGCCGACGGTGTCTTCTCCCTGCTGTGGCTGGTGATCGCGCTGCCGCTCGCCGGCGCGGCGATCCTGCTGATCGGTGGCAGGTACACCGACAAGTGGGGCCACTACCTCGCCACCCTGCTGCCGATCGGCTCGTTCGTGATCAGCCTGGTGCTGTTCATCAGCCTGCTCGGTCGCGAGGACGGCGACCGCCAGGTCAGCCAGCACCTCTACGACTGGATCCAGGTCGGCCACCTCGACGTCGGCGCGGACCTGCTCTACGACCCGCTGTCGTCGCTCTTCCTGCTGCTGATCACCGGCGTCGGCTCGCTGATCCACGTCTACTCGATCGGCTACATGGCGCACGACCCGCGCCGCCGCCGGTTCTTCGGCTACCTCAACCTGTTCGTCGCCGCGATGCTGACGCTGGTGCTCGCGGAGAACTACCTCGGCCTGTTCCTGGGCTGGGAGGGCGTCGGCCTGGCGTCGTACCTGCTCATCGGCTTCTGGCAGCACAAGCCGTCCGCGGCTGCCGCGGCCAAGAAGGCGTTCGTCATCAACCGGGTCGGCGACATCGGCATGTCGCTCGCGATCATGCTCTTCTTCATCACCTTCGGGTCGACCAGCTTCACGGTCATCAGCCACGCGGCCGGCGGCGCGACCGACACGACGATGACGATCCTCGGTCTCCTGCTCCTGCTCGGTGCCTGCGGCAAGTCGGCGCAGTTCCCGCTCCAGGCCTGGCTGCTCGACGCGATGGAGGGCCCGACCCCGGTCTCGGCCCTGATCCACGCGGCGACCATGGTGACCGCCGGTGTCTACCTCATCGTGCGGTCCAACTTCGTCTTCGACCTCGCGCCCCACGCGCAGACCGCCGTGGTCGTGGTCGCCGTGATCACGCTGCTCTACGGCGCGATCATCGGATGCGCCAAGGACGACATCAAGAAGGTGCTGGCCGGCTCCACGATGAGCCAGATCGGCTACATGATGCTGGCCGCGGGCCTCGGCCCGGCGGGCTACGCGTTCGCGATCTTCCACCTGCTCACGCACGGCTTCTTCAAGGCCAACATGTTCCTCGGCGCCGGCTCGGTCATGCACGGCATGAACGACGACGTCGACATGCGCCACTACGGCGGGCTGCGCAAGCTGATGCCGGTGACGTTCCTGACGTTCACGATGGGCTACCTCGCGATCATCGGCTTCCCCGGCTTCTCCGGCTTCTGGTCCAAGGACAAGATCATCGAGACCGCGCTGGCGGACAACTGGATCGTCGGGCTCTGCGCGCTGCTCGGCGCCGGCATCACCGGCTTCTACATGACCCGGCTGATGCTGATGACGTTCTTCACCGAGAAGCGCTGGGAGAAGGGTGTGCACCCGCACGAGTCGCCGTCGGTGATGACGGTCCCGCTGATGGTGCTCGCCGCCCTGTCGCTGCTGGGCGGGCTCTTCCTGCTCAACGACTTCATCCAGGAGTTCCTGGCACCGGTCGTCGGTGCGGTCCCGCACGAGGACCCGCCGATCCCGGCCCTCGGCGTCACGCTGCTCGCCGTGGTCGTCGTCGCCGTCGGCGTCGCAGCCGCGTGGTTCCTGATCGGCAAGCGGGACGTGCCGCGCACGGCACCGCAGGACGTGTCGTTCGTGACCCGCGCCGGCCGCGAGGAGCTCTACGGCAACCAGGTCAACGACGTGCTCGTGGTCAACCCGAGCCGGCGGCTGACCACCGGCATCCTCGCGGTCGACAAGTACGCCGTCGACGGCACGCTCACCGGAGGCCCGGTCGCCATCGGCGCGGTCGCCATGGTCGCCCGACGCGTGCAGAACGGCTACGTCCGTTCCTACGCCCTGTCCCTGCTCGTGGGCGGGCTCATCGTCGTCCTGGCCCTCCTGGCGGTGAATCTCGCATGACCACCCCATTCAAATGCTCGCTTCGCTCCGCTGTGAACGGGGACCCCGGAAATGCATGACTTCCCCTGGCTGACACTCCTCTGGGTCGTCCCGCTCGTCGGCGCGCTCGTGGTGGCGTTCGCCCCCACGACGTCCGGCTCCGCGCTGCCCAAGCAGCTCGCCCTCGGCGTCTCGCTGCTGACGCTGCTGGTCGGCGTCGCGATCGCGGCGCAGTACGACACCGGCGACGGCATGCAGATGACCGAGACCCACACGTGGATCAAGGCGTTCGGGGTCCACTACGCCCTCGGTGTCGACGGGCTCGGCCTGCTCCTGATCCTGCTCACCGTGGTGCTGGTGCCGATCGTCTTCGTGGCGTCCTGGCACGAGGCCGACGACCGCAACCCGGCCGCGTTCTTCGCCTGGGCGCTCGCGCTCGAGGCGTTCGCGCTCATCGTGTTCGCCGCGACCGACGTGTTCCTCTTCTACGTCGTCTTCGAGGCCACGCTGATCCCGGCGTACTTCCTCATCGGCGGCTTCGGTCGCGAGGGCCGGGCGTTCGCCGCGCTGAAGTTCCTGATGTACCAGCTCGGCGGCGGCCTCATCCTGCTCGCCGCGGTGATCGGGCTGTACGTCGTGTCCGCCGACGCCGGCAGCCCGTCGTACCTGCTCTCCGACCTCCAGCAGCTCGACATCGGGACCAACGCCGAGCGCTGGATCTTCGTCGGCTTCATGATCGCCTTCGCCGTGAAGGCGCCGCTCTTCCCGCTGCACACCTGGCTGGCCGACACCACCGAGAAGGCGACGCCCGGCACCAGCGTGCTGCTGGTCTGCGTGCTCGACAAGATCGGCACGTTCGGCATGCTGCGCTTCTGCCTGGGGCTCTTCCCCGAGGCCTCGCAGTGGGCGACGCCGGTCGTCGTGACGCTCGCGCTGATCTCGATCGTGTACGGCGCGTTCCTCGCCATCGGCCAGGACGACATCCTGCGCCTGATCGGTCTCACGTCGCTGAGCCACTTCGGCTTCATCACCCTCGGCATCTTCGCGTTCAGCAGCCAGGGCGCCTCCGGCTCGATCCTCTACATGGTCAACCACGGCGTCGGCACCGCCGCGCTCTTCCTGCTCGCGGGCTATCTGATCCGCCGCAAGGGCACGTCGCTGATCAGCGGGATCACCGGTGTGGAGCACCGGGCCCCCGTCCTCGCCGGTCTCTTCCTGATCGCGGGCCTCGCCACGCTCGGCCTGCCGGGCCTGAGCCAGTTCGTCTCCGAGATCCTGGTGCTGATCGCGGCGTTCGACTACCACTGGTGGGTCGGCGCGGTCGCGGTCACCGGCATCGTGCTGGCCGCGGTCTACGTGCTCTGGCTCTACCAGCGCACCATGACCGGGCCGACGCCTCCGGGCGGTGAAACGGTCAGGGACCTCACCCGGCGTGAGCTGGGCGCGATCGTGCCGCTGATGGCCGCCCTGGTCGTCTTCGGCTTCTTCCCGATGCCGCTGCTCGACGTCGCCAACCCGACGGTCGACACGATCCTGCAGCAGGCCGGCGTCACGGACGACCCGCCCGTGGTACCCGCCGCTGATCACGACTCGGCCGAGGAAGGCGCACACTGATGGACTTCGTGAAGCCCACCATCGAGTACGCCGAGATCTGGCCCCTGCTCGTCGTCTTCGGCGTCGCCTGCGCCGGCGTCGTCGTCGAGGCCTTCGTGCCCCGCGCGGGCCGCTACCTCACCCAGACCCTGCTGGCCGCGGCGGGCCTGGTCGCCGCGCTCGTCGGCACCGTCCTGGTCGCCCGCGACCTCGACGTGCTCGGCGACGGGGTCGCGCGGGGCTCGATCGACGTCGAGGGCACGATCGTCGTCGACGGCCCGACCGTCTTCTTCTGGGGCATCATCACGCTGTTCGCGATCGGCGGCGTGCTGCTCTTCGCGGAGCGCCGGCTCGAGGGCGGCGTCTCGTCGTTCGCCGGCCAGGCCGCCGCCCTGCCGGGCACGGAGGCCGAGCGCCAGGCGTCGACCCGCGGCCTCGACCACACCGAGGTCTACCCGCTCCTGATGTTCGCGGTCTTCGGGATGATGCTCTTCCCCGCCGCCAACGACCTGCTGACGCTGTTCGTCGCTCTCGAGGTGCTGTCGCTGCCGCTCTACCTGCTCTGCGGGCTGGCGCGCCGTCGCCGCCTGCTCAGCCAGGAGGCGGCGCTCAAGTACTTCCTCCTCGGTGCCTTCTCCTCCGGCTTCTTCGTCTACGGCCTCGCGCTGCTCTACGGCTTCGCCGGCTCGATGCAGTACTCCGAGATCAACGAAGCGGTCCGCAACGACACGAGCAACCAGGCGCTGCTGCTGATCGGGCTCGGGATGCTGTCGGTCGGCCTGCTCTTCAAGGTCGGCGCCGCGCCGTTCCACTCCTGGACGCCGGACGTCTACCAGGGCGCCCCGACCGCGGTCACCGCGTTCATGGCGGCCGGCACCAAGATCGCGGCGTTCGGCGCGATCCTCCGCATCTACTACGTCGCCTTCGGCTCCGAGCGGTGGACCTGGCAGCCGATGCTCTGGGTCATCGCGATCCTGACCATGGTCGTCGGTGCCGTGCTCGCGGTCGTGCAGACCGACATGAAGCGGATGCTCGCGTACTCCTCGATCGCCCACACCGGCTTCCTGCTGACCGGCGTGCTCGGCGTCCAGACGGCCTCGGAGCTCTCCGACGGCCAGGTCACCTCGCTGCAGGCGGTGCTCTTCTACCTGACGACGTACGGCTTCGCGATGATCGGCGCCTTCGCCGTCGTCACGCTGGTGCGTGACTCGGGCGGCGAGGCGTCGCAGTTCCAGCGCTGGGTCGGCATCGGCCGCCGGTCGCCGCTCATCGGTGGTCTCTTCGCGTTCTTCCTGCTCTCGATGGCCGGCATCCCGCTGACCGCGGGCTTCGTCGGCAAGTGGGCGGTCTTCACCGTCGCCCTCTCCGCGGGTGCGTGGCCGGTCGTGATCGCGGCCATCCTCTGCAGCATCGTGGCCGTGTTCTTCTACGTCCGCGTGATCGTGCTGATGTTCTTCACCGAGGGTGAGGGCGAGGTCGCGAGCGTGACCCGGCCGTCGTTCCTGACGTCCTCGACGATCCTGGTCGGGGTCGCCGCCACCCTCGTCCTGGGCATCGTGCCCGGCCCGGTGCTCACTCTCGCCGGCCATGCGGGACAATTCGTCAGGTGACGACAGGTTCAGCCGGTTTGGCGCTCCCCGTCGCGGACGAGGCTCTCGCCGGCCGGCTCCGCGACCGCATGGCCGTGGTCGAGGAGGCGCTGTCGGGTCACGTGCAGAGCCGGGCCGGTTTCGTCACCGAGACGGCCAGCCACCTCATGGAGGCCGGTGGCAAGCGGTTCCGGCCCCTGCTGGTGCTGCTCGCGGCCGAGACCGGTGACCGGCCCGACTCCGACGAGGTCGTCACCGCGGCCTGCGTGGTCGAGCTGACCCACCTCGCCTCGCTCTACCACGACGACGTCATGGACGAGGCCGATCTGCGCCGCGGCACCGTCAGCGCCCACTCCGTGTGGGGCAACCACGTCGCGATCCTCACCGGCGACTTCCTCTTCTCGAAGTCCTCCGAGCTCACCGCCGAGCTCGGCCCCGACGCCGTCCGCATCCAGGCGCAGACCTTCACCCGCCTGGTCGAGGGCCAGATCCTCGAGACCGTGAAGCCCGCGCCCGGCGAGGACCCGCTCGCCCACTACCTCGACGTGGTCGCCGGCAAGACGGGCTCGCTGATCGCCACCTCCGCCCGCTACGGAGCCCGCTTCGGCGGCGCCAGCCCCGAGATCGAGCAGGCGCTCACGTCGTACGGCGAGATCGTCGGCTCGGCCTTCCAGCTCTCCGACGACATCCTCGACATCGCCTCCGAGTCGGGCGAGTCCGGCAAGACCCCCGGCACCGACCTGCGCGAGGGCGTCCCGACCCTGCCGGTGCTGATGGCCCAGGCCTCCACCGATCCCGCCGACGCCCGCCTCCGCGAGCTGTTGGAGGGTGACCTCACCGACGACGCCCCGCACGCCGAGGCGCTCGACCTGCTGCGCCGGCACCCCGCCCTCGACGAGGCGCGGGCCTACGTGATCGCCCAGGCCGCCGCGGCCAAGGCCCACCTGACGACGCTCCCCGCCGGCCCGGTCCGCGACGCCCTCGAGGCGTTCGCCGACATCGTGGCCGTCCGCTCGACCTAGCCCTCCGCCTGGTCCGCTCCGCCTGGGGCACCGCCCCGGCGTGACCCCGGCCGGGCCCTTGGTCCCGGCGCTGCTGGACCGATGGCCGGTGCGACCGGGCAGTCGGGCGGCGTAGATGTCGGGGCATGGGAATCTCGGATCGACGAACGCGCCGCGGCGTGGCCGTGACGATCGGCGCGCTGGCGGTCCTCGTCGCCGCGCTGCCGCGGGCCGCAGCGCAGGACGCGACGGGCATCGACCCCGCTGCCCTGCCTCGGGGAGCCGACCCGGCCGTCGCCCACCTGGTGCGCGACACCATCCGCGACGGTGACCTGCGGGTCCCGGCCACGACCCGGGGCCGCCACGAGGCCCTCTGGGCGGTCGCCGGCGGCTACGTGGTCCGCGACTACAACGTCGGCCGGTCGCGCTCGACCGTCCTCACCTTCATCAGCCGGTCGGGCCAGCAGCGCGTGGTCGCCCGGTCGCGGCACTGGGTCGAGGCAGCGGTCTCGCCCAGCGGCCGGCGGCTGGCGGTCCAGACCTGGCACGGTGCGCTGGAGAAGCGCTCGGACATCACGGTCGTCGGCCCGCGGACCGGTCGCGTCGTCGCGCGTCGTGAGCTGCGACTGGCCACCCTGGCTGCGGTCACCGAGTCGCGGGTCCTGGTCGGCCGGCGGGCCCACTGGCGCGACCCGGCCACGCAGTGGTGGAACTACGAGACCGACAGGTGGTGGCGGATCCACGGGCAGGCGGCCGTCGGCGCCGACGTGCGACAGGACAAGGTCGTCTTCGCCACGCCCGGACGCGGCGAGTTCTGCAACCGCGTGGCGGTCCTGTCCCGGCGGCGAGGACGTGGTGGCGCAGCTGCCGGGTCTACCCCCACCAGTGGTCGCCGGACGGCAGCCACGTCATCGCCACCCACACTTACTTCGACGCCGCAGGCACGGACCGGTGGTGGGTCGCCGACGGCCGCACGGCGCAGCGTCTGGCCACGATCACCGGCCGGCTCGACTGGGACGCGGTCTGGGAGGACGACGAGCACTTCTTGACCATGGCGCAGAGCGACGCCGGCCGAGCGGCCGTGCTGCGGTGCGACCTGGCCGGCACGTGCGAGCGCGCCAGCAGGGTCTGGCGGGTGCCGTTGCCGTCCGAGCCGTCGCTCTACTACGCGCCGCCGCCCGTCGTGCTGGCCGGCCGCTGAGATCCACCGAGGAGGAGTCATGCACGCGATCCGCCCGCTCCTGGCCGGTCTGAGTCTCGCCGGGCTGCTGCTCGGGACGGGGGTCCCCGTCTCGGCGGCTCCGGTCGGCGGCACCCCGGGGAACGACGTGCTGCTCGGCACCGGTGCTCGAGACCGGATCCGCGCCGGGGCCGGCGACGACGTCGTGGACTCCGGCCGCGGCGCCGACCGCGTGCGCGGCGGACCCGGCGACGACGACCTCTTCCTCGGCGCCAACCCCCTCCTCCTGGGGCCCAGCGGCGACATCGGGTTCGGTGGCGCCGGGGACGACCTCGTGCTCGGCGGCCCCGGCTTCGACGTCCTCGCCGGCGGGTCCGGAGACGACACCCTGGTCGGCGGGCCCGGCGCCAACACCTACGAGGACGGGGTCGGCCGCGACGTCGTCCTGGGCGGGCCCGACGGGGACGTCGTGTACCTCGGACGCGGACCCGACCGGCTGCGTCTCGGCGGGCACTCCGACGCGGTGTTCGTGGGCGTCGACCATCGGCGCGACGTGATCTGGTGCGGGACGGGGCGAGATCGGGTGTACTACGGCGACGCGCTGGACCCCCAGGACCTGTTCTTCGGGTGCGAGCAGTTCGCGGCCGGCCCCTAGGGTGGGCGACCGCTCAGGTCGCGGCGGTCGCCTCCACCGTGAGCCGGAGCTGGAGGCGGCGGTGGTTGACGGCCTCGATCGTGAAGATCACCAGCGCGATCCAGACGAGCACGAAGCCGGCCCAGCGGCCGGCGGGCATGTCCTCGTGGAAGTAGAGGACGCCGAGGCCGAACTGGAGGATCGGGGCGAGGTACTGCAGCAGGCCCAGGGTGACCATCGAGACGCGCGTGGCGGCGGCGCCGAAGCCGATCAAGGGGATCGCGGTCACGATGCCGGTGGAGATGAAGAGCAGGGCGTGGCCGGGGCCGTGGGCGGCGAAGTTCGACCCGCCGGTGGCGACGAGGTAGCCGACGTAGACGGCGGCGAACGGCGCGATGACGGCGGTCTCGAAGGCGAGGCTCTCGGTCGCGCCGACGTTCGCGGTCTTCTTGCACAGGCCGTAGCTGCCGAAGGAGAGCGCCAGGATCAGCGCGACGTACGGCAGCCGCCCGTAGTCGAGGGTGAGGACGGCGACGGCGGCCGACGCGATGCCCATCGCCACCCACTGCAGCGGACGGAGCCGCTCGTGGAGGATGAAGACCCCCATCAGCACCGTCACCAGGGGGTTGATGAAGTAGCCCAGCGACGTCTCGACGACCCGGCCGTTGGTGACGCCCCAGATGTACATCGCCCAGTTCACCGAGATGACCAGCGCCGCGACCGTGAGCAGCGTGCGCACCCGTCGGTTGCGGACGATGTCGCGGAGCTGGCCCTGGCGGCCGAGCACGACGATGACGATGCCCATCGTGATGCACGACCACAGGATCCGGTGCGCCAGGATCTCGAAGGCACCCGCCGGCTCGAGGAGTGGCCAGTAGATCGGGAATGCTCCCCACATGACGTAGGCCGCGATCCCGAACAGCAGCCCACGACGCGGTTCCGACACGGGCTCAGCATAGGAGCGCGTTCGTCGCGTGCGACGGTGCCCGTGGTTTGCCGTCCCATGGTCCGGGGGAGGTATCGGGTCACACGGGTGCAATACACGGAGGACCCGTGACTTCTCGGAGGGAGACAAAGGGAATGCGTCGTACGTTCACCACTTTGATCGCAACGCTGGGACTGATGGTGGCGGGCCTCGCGGCGCCGCTCCTGTTGTCGCCGGCCAGTGCCAGGACCCAGTCGCTCGGGGCGTCCCCGACGGGGCAGAGCACGGCCGCGCACCAGTCGATGCGGGCCAAGCCGCATCGCGACCTGCACGACACGATCGTCAAGAAGCGCGGCAAGCTCTACTTCAAGGGGCGGGTCGACCCGGGCCACGGCCCGGTGGTGGTGCAGAAGAAGGCCTGTGCGTCGAAGCACTGCAAGTGGAAGCGGTTCACGAAGGTCGCCACGCACGGACCGAAGGAGAAGTGGTCCGTGCACCTGCCGGCCCCGCGGCACGGCAACTGGTACTGGCGGGGTTACGTCAAGGCCTACGGAGGGTATGCCAAGTCCTGGACGGGCAAGTGGAAGACCTACACGCTCTGACGCCTCGCTGAGGTGGGGCTCGACCGCCACACGACAGGTCCTCGCTCTCGGGCGAGGACCTTGCGTGTGTCGGGGGGCAGGTCGTTCACGGCAGCGCGATGGCGCGTCGCCCCTAGACGACGGTCCAGGTGTCCCCGCCACCGATGAGGGCGGCGAGGCGGTCGGTCGGGTCGCCGGGGGCGGCGTCGCGGGCCGTCGCGATCTGGGCGCGGGCGCCGTCGTCGTACGTCGGCCGCTCGACCTGGCGGAAGATCCCGATGGGTGACTGGTTGAGGTAGCCGGAGTCGGTGAGCCGGCTGATCGCGAACGCCGTGGTGGGGTCGGGGTTGTAGGCGTTGTGGACCAGGATCGAGTCGGCGCCGACGTCGGCGACCTCGACGACCTTGACGCCGCCGGTCTCGCTGTCGCGGATCAGGCCCTTGGAGCCTTCGACGCCGAACCGGATGGGCTCACCGTGCACGAGCGGGATGATCGCGTCGGCCTTGGTGTCGTTGTTCTTGATCGCGTCGAAGGCGCCGTCGTTGAAGATCGGGCAGTTCTGGTAGATCTCGACGAACGACGTGCCGCGGTGGGCGGCGGCCGCGGAGAGCACCGCGGTGAGGTGCTTGCGGTCGGAGTCGATGGTGCGGGCCACGAAGGACCCCTCGGCGCCCAGGGCGAGGGAGACCGGGTTGAACGGGTGGTCCAGGGAGCCCATCGGGGTCGACTTGGTGATCTTGCCGGCCTCGGAGGTGGGGGAGTACTGGCCCTTGGTGAGGCCGTAGATCCGGTTGTTGAACAGCAGGATGGTCATGTTCACGTTGCGGCGCAGCGCGTGGATCAGGTGGTTGCCGCCGATCGACAGGGCGTCGCCGTCGCCGGTGACGACCCACACCGAGAGGTCCTCGCGGGCCGTGGCGATGCCGGTCGCGATCGACGGGGCGCGGCCGTGGATCGAGTGCATCCCGTAGGTGTCGAGGTAGTAGGGGAACCGCGACGAGCAGCCGATGCCGGAGACGAACACGATGTTCTCGCGGCGCAGCCCGAGCTCGGGCAGGAACCCCTGCACGGCCTTGAGGACCGCGTAGTCACCACACCCGGGGCACCAGCGGACCTCCTGGTCCGAGGTGTACTCCTTGCCGGTCTGGGGCTGGTCGCTGGTCGGGACCAGCTCGACCCCCGACCGCAGGCCGGGGAAGGGCAGCTTCTCGGTGCCCGTGGATGTTGCAGTCACTTGTTCGCCTCCTCGGCGATCGGGGTGAGGTCGACGGTGACGCCCTCGGTCTCGGCGACCAGGTTGCCGATGGCCTCCGCGAGCTCGGCGGCCTTGATCGGCATGCCGTTGACCTGGTTGTAGCCGATGGCGTCGACGAGGTACTTGCCGCGCAGCAGCAGGGAGAGCTGGCCGAGGTTCATCTCGGGCACGAGGACCTTGTCGTAGCGGGACAGGATCTCGCCGAGGTCCTTCGGGAACGGGTTGAGGTGGCGCAGGTGCACCTGGGCGACGTGGTAGCCGGCCTTGCGGACCCGGCGGCAGCCGGCGCCGATCGGGCCGTACGTCGAGCCCCAGCCGAGCACCAGCACCTTGGCCTCGCCGGACGGGTCGTCGACGACCAGCGGCGGCAGCGAGTCGGCGATCCGGTCGACCTTGGCCTGGCGGGTGCGGACCATGAAGTCGTGGTTGGCGGGGTCGTAGGAGATGTTGCCGTGGCCCTCGCCCTTCTCGAGCCCGCCGATGCGGTGCTCCAGGCCGGGCGTGCCGGGGATGGCCCAGGGGCGCGCGAGCGTCTCCTCGTCGCGCAGGTAGGGCCAGTACTCCGTTGTCGGGGGAGTCTCCGTGCCGTCCTTCGCAGTCTTTCCAGGGATGGTCTTGTTGCGCTCGGTCGCGAAGTTCGGCTCGATGACGGGCAGGTCGGCCATCTCGGGGATCTTCCACGGCTCGGAGCCGTTGGCGAGGTAGCCGTCGGAGAGCAGCATCACCGGGGTGCGGTAGGTGATCGCGATCCGGGCGGCCTCGAGAGCGGCGCTGAAGCAGTCGCCGGGCGACTGGGGTGCGACGATCGGGACCGGGGCCTCGCCGTTGCGGCCGAACATCGCCTGGAGCAGGTCGGCCTGCTCGGTCTTGGTGGGCAGGCCCGTGGAGGGGCCGCCGCGCTGGACGTCGACGACCAGCAGCGGGAGCTCGGTCATCACGGCCAGGCCGATGGCTTCGGACTTCAGCGCGATCCCGGGACCCGAGGTGGTGGTCACGCCGAGCGAGCCGGCGAAGGAGGCGCCGATCGCGGCGCCCACGCCGGCGATCTCGTCCTCGGCCTGCAGGGTGGTGACACCGAACGCCTTGTGCTTGGACAGCTCGTGGAGGATGTCTGAGGCCGGGGTGATCGGGTAGGACCCGAGGAAGACCGGCAGCCCGGACTGCACCCCCGCGGCGACCAGGCCGTAGGACAGGGCCAGGTTGCCGGTGATGTTGCGGTAGGTGCCCGCGCTCATGGGGGCGGGCTTGATCTCGTAGGACACCACGAACGTCTCGGTGGTCTCGCCGAAGTTCCAGCCGGCCTTGAAGGCCGTGATGTTCGCGTCGCGGATGTCGGCGACCTTCGCGAACCGCCTCTCCAGGAAGGTGATCGTGGACTCGATCGGGCGCCCGTACATCCACGACAGCAGGCCGAGCGCGAACATGTTCTTCGCCCGTGCCGCGTCCTTGCGGGACAGCCCGAACTCCTTGACCGCCTCGACCGTCATGCCGGTCAGGTCGACCGGGTGCACGAAGAACTCGCCCAGCGGGGAGCCGGCGTCACCCAGGCCGTCGAGCGGGTTGTCGGCGTAGCCCGCCTTGATCAGGTTGCGCCCGGTGAAGTCATGGGTGTCCACGATGATCGTCGCGCCCCTGGGCAGGTCACCCAGGTTGGCCTTCAGCGCGGCCGGGTTCATCGCCACCAGCACATCGGGGGCATCCCCCGCGGTCAGGATGTCGTGGTCGGCGAAGTGCACCTGGAACGACGAGACCCCCGGCAGCGTGCCCTGAGGGGCGCGGATCTCGGCCGGGAAGTTCGGCAGCGTCACCAGGTCGTTGCCGAACACGGCCGACTCCTGGGTGAACCGGTCGCCGGTCAGCTGCATGCCGTCACCGGAGTCGCCCGCGAACCGGATGATCACCCGGTCGAGCTGCTTGACCTGCTTGGACACCTGCCCACTTCCCTCATTGCGTCACGCGTGCCGCGGGCCCCGATGGCCCGGCGAACCCGCCGATCGTACTAACGGTACGGCCAGGAACTGGAACACGTTCCAGTTCCTGGGTCGAGCCCGCGGCCGCACGGCTTCCCACGATAGTCCGCAGTCCCGCCTCGCCGTAGCCGTCTCTCTCGCTGGATCCGTGATGGACGACACGTCCGTCTTTTGTGACCACAATGCGGATCAACTCGGCTAAGTCGACTAGGCTGCTCGGCATTAGTCAGTAGGTGCCCCTTCGTGGGCAGGAAAGAGATGACGATGAACAAGACGATCAAGGTTGCGGCGGCCCTCTCGGCTGCCGGGGTGCTGGCCTTGACGGGGTGCTCCAGTGACTCGTCCGGCGACAGTGGCGATGCGGTCAATGTCGCTGGCTACTCCGTTCTCCAGCAGGCCAACGAGGGCGTCATCGACGCCTTCAACGACACCGACGCCGGCAAGGACGTCGAGGTCAAGGGGTCGTACGGCGCGTCCGGCGACCAGAGCCGCGCTGTCGTGGCCGGCCAGGCCGCCGACGAGGTGCACCTGTCGCTCGAGCCCGACGTCACGCGTCTGGTCGACGAGGGCCTCGTCGCGGAGGACTGGAAGGACAACGAGACCAAGGGCATCTGCACCCAGTCGATCGTCGTCATGGTCGTCAAGACCGGCAACCCGGAGGGCATCGACAGCTGGGACGACCTCGCCAAGCCCGGCGTCGGCATCGTCACGCCGAACCCCGCCTCCTCCGGCTCCGCGAAGTGGAACCTGCTCGCTGCCTACGGCTCGGTGATCGCCGGGGGCGGCTCCGAGGCCGACGCCGCGGCGTACATGAAGCAGTTCTTCGCCAACGTCGTGGCGCTGCCCGACTCCGGTCGCGACGCGACCACCGCCTTCACCAGCGGCACCGGCGACGTCCTCCTCTCGTACGAGAACGAGGCGATCCTCGCCCGCCAGAGCGGCACCGACTTCGACTACGTCATCCCGGACTCCTCGCTGCTGATCGAGAACCCCTGCGCGCTGACCACCGATGCTTCCGACTCCGCCCAGGCGTTCATGGACTACCAGAAGAGCGCGGACGGCCAGAAGCTGTACGCCGAGACCGGCTACCGCCCGCTCGTCGACGTCGGTGACGTCGAGGTCAAGGGCGCCAACGACGAGAGCGACCCGTTCCCGGCTCCGGCCACGCTGCTGACGATCGACAAGGACTTCGGCGGCTGGGACGCCGCCAACACGAAGTTCTTCGACGAGAACGACGGCATCCTCACCAAGATCCAGGCGGAAGCAGGCCAGTAATGGCCTCCTCAGTCGCCGTGGGCGGCCGGTCGGCGCGCAAGCGCCGGCCGGCGTCGTCATCTCAGAAATCGGGTGCTGCTCTGACCCGGACGTCGGCCTTCGGGCTCGGCGTCTCCATGATCTGGTTCAGCCTGCTGGTCCTGATCCCGCTCTCCGCGATCATCGTCAAGGCCACCGGTGGCGGCTGGTCGACGTTCGAATCGGTGCTCACCAACGACAACACCCGAGCAGCGCTCGGGCTCACCGTGGTGGCCTCCCTGATCATCACCGCGATCAACATGGTGATGGGCACGATCATCGCCTGGGTCCTGGTCCGGGACCGGTTCCCCGGCAAGGCGCTGCTCGACCTCGTGATCGACATCCCGTTCGCGATGCCCACGATCGTCGCCGGCCTCGTGCTCCTCTCGCTGTACGGGCCGCAGAGCCCGATCGGCGTCGAGGTCAGCGGCACCCGCTGGTCGGTGCTGCTCGCGATCGCGTTCGTGACCCTGCCGTTCGTCGTGCGCACGGTGCAGCCGGTGCTCGAGGAGCTCGAGACCGACGTCGAGGACGCCGCGGCGTCGCTGGGCGCCACCCGGTTCACGACGTTCCGTCGGGTGATCCTCCCGGCCCTGGTGCCGGCGATCTTCGCCGGCGCGGCGCTGTCCTTCGCCCGCGGCATCAGTGAGTACGGCGCGCTCGTGCTCATCAGCGGCAACCTGCCCCGCAGCACCGAGGTCGTCTCGGTCCGCCTGTTCTCGTTCCTCGAGGGCGGCAACACCGAGGCCGCCGCTGCTGTCGCGACGATCATGCTGGTGATCGCGCTCCTGGCGATCGTGACGCTCGACGTCGTCCAGCGACGGGTGGCCCGTCGTGGCTAGCCCGAGCAGCACGGCGGTCGCGAACCGGTCGCAGGTCGTCACGTGGGTGCTCCGCGTGCTGGTCGTGGGCTACCTCCTGATGCTGGTCGCCTGGCCCACGGCGTACGTCGTCAAGCACACGTTCGCCGGCGGCATGACCGGCATCCAGGACGCCCTGGCTGACCCCGACGTGGTGCACGCGCTCAAGCTCACCGCTCAGATCGCGGTGGCCGCGGTCATCATCAACACGGTCTTCGGCGTGGGCATGTCGCTGCTGCTGGTCCGGCACACCTTCATCGGCAAGCGGGCGCTCTCGGTGCTCATCGACCTGCCGCTGTCGGTCTCGCCGGTCGTGGTGGGTCTCGCGCTCGTCCTCGTCTACAACGGCAGGTTCGGCTGGTTCGGACCCTTCCTCGAGGACCACGGGCTGCAGATCATCTTCGCCAAGCCGGGCATGATCATGGCGACCTGCTTCGTGATCCTCCCGCTGGTGATCCGTGAGGTCGTCCCCGTGCTCGAGGAGCTCGGCGACGACCAGGAGCAGGCGGCCCGCAGCCTCGGGGCGAGCGGCCGTCAGACGTTCCTGAGGATCACCCTGCCGAGCATCAAGTGGGCGGTCGTGTACGGCGTGGTGCTCAGCCTCGCCCGCGCCCTCGGTGAGTTCGGAGCCGTCAAGGTCGTCGCCGGCAACGTCGGCGGGGAGACCCAGGTGGCCACCGTGCTCGTCCAGCAGAAGTACCAGAACTTCCAGCAGGAGACGGCGTACTCCGTGGCGTTCATGCTCGTCTTCGCGGCGGTGCTGTGCCTGATCGTCGTCGCCCTGTTGCGTCCCCAGGACTCCCAGAAATGAGTGCAGTGTCATGAGTATCGAGATCAAGGGCGTCAACAAGATGTTCGGCGACTTCGTCGCACTCGACGACGTCAACGTGTCCCTGCCCACCGGCCAGCTGACCGCCCTCCTCGGGCCGTCCGGCGGCGGCAAGTCGACGCTGCTCCGCATCATCGCGGGCCTCGACGCGGCCGACTCCGGCACGATCACCATCGAGGGGACCAACGCGACCACGCTGCCGCCCCAGAAGCGCAACGTCGGCTTCGTGTTCCAGCACTACGCCGTCTTCAAGCACATGACGGTGGCGAAGAACGTGGCCTTCGGCCTCGAGATCCGCAAGCGGCCCAAGGACGAGATCGCGGCCCGTGTGGACGAGCTGCTCAAGCTCGTGCACCTGTCGCAGTTCGCCCACCGGCTGCCGTCGCAGCTCTCGGGCGGTCAGCGCCAGCGGATGGCGCTCGCCCGGGCGCTCGCGGTGGAGCCCACCGTGCTGCTGCTCGACGAGCCGTTCGGCGCGCTCGACGCGAAGGTCCGCAAGGAGCTGCGCGACTGGCTGCGTCGCCTCCACGACGAGGTGCACGTGACGACGGTCTTCGTGACCCACGACCAGGAGGAGGCCATGGAGGTCGCCGACGAGATCGTGGTGATCAACAACGGCCGGGTCGAGCAGGTCGGCACCCCCGACCAGCTCTACGACGAGCCGGCGAACGACTTCGTGATGGGGTTCCTCGGCGAGATCACGACGCTCAACGGGGTGATGCTGCGGCCGCACGACATCCACGTGTCGCTCACGCCCGAGGTCGCCGGCGCCGCGGAGGGCACCATCTCGCGGCTGCTGCGGGTCGGCTTCGAGGTGCGCGCCACGGTGCTCACGGACGACGGTGAGGAGGTCACGGTCATCCTGACCCGGACCCACGCTCGCCAGCTCGGCCTGGAGACGGGCGTCCGGGTCTGGGTGACCCCGGCCGCGGGTGCGCTCACCATGCCGTCGTTGACGGCCGCCGCCGGCTGACCCGGCCGGGGTGCTGCAGCGGGGTCAGCGACTCATCGGTAGTTGGTGAACTGCACCGCGAAGTCGAGGTCCTGACCCTTCACCAGCGCCTGCACGGCCTGCAGGTCGTCGCGCTTCTTCGACGAGATCCGCAGCTCGTCTCCCTGGATCTGCGCCTTGACGCCCTTGGGGCCCTCGTCGCGGATCAGCTTGGAGATCTTCTTGGCGTCCTCGGAGGAGATGCCCTCCTTGAGCGCGATCGAGATCTTCGACTGCTGGCCCGACGCGCGCGGCTCGGAGGCGTCGAGGATCTTGAGGCTCTGCTGGCGCTTGATCAGCTTGTCCTTGAAGACGTCGAGGACGGCGCTGGCGCGGTCGTCGGCGGACGCCGAGATCTCGATCGCCTGGTCGCCCTGCCACTCGATGGTCGCTCCGGTGCCCTTGAAGTCGAAGCGGGTCGCGATCTCGCGGGCCGTCTGCCCGAGGGCGTTGTCGACCTCCTGGCGGTCGAGCTTGCTCACGATGTCGAACGACGAGTCGGCCATCTGCACTCCTCCATCTGCCGGACCCCGAAGCGGGGTCCTGGGTTTTCGTCTACCGAACCTGCTGCGCTATTGTTTCGCCTTGTTGTCGCCGAGCCAAACGGCCGGCGCGACACCCCGGCAGGTTGCCCGAGCGGCCAATGGGAACGGACTGTAAATCCGTCGGTGTATACCTTCGAAGGTTCGAATCCTTCACCTGCCACTGGCGCCCCGATCCTCGCCGATCGGGGCGTCAGCTCATTTCGGGGCCGGCACTGCGGATGACACGCCGGAGCACCTGCCGACGTGGGCGGGCCGCGGTCACACGCGCCCCGGCAGGTCGTGGTCGCCGGTGTAGAAGGGCGAGTCCTTGCGGGAGAGGATGTCGCGCCGCTCCTCGGGCGTGAGCGCCTCGACCTGCGCCCGCACGTCGGACGGGAAGCCGCTCACCTCCGGCGCCTCGGCGACGGGCACGATCGTGTGCACGACTCGGTCGGCGTAGACGTGGACCATCGTGAACGCCTGGTGGCCGTCGACGCCCGAGATGAAGCGGGCGTTCGGCGCCGGGTCGCCGGTGTAGCAGGTGGCGGAGGCGACCGAGACCGGCACGCCGGCGAAGGTGGAGTACGTCGAGTAGTGCAGGTGGCCGGCCAGGATGCACCGCACGTCGGTGCCCGTGATCACGTCGGCGAGCCGCTGCTGGTCGAGCAGCTCGATGATCTGGGCTGCCGGCAGCATCGGGATCGGCAGTGGTGGGTGGTGCAGCGCGAGCAGGCTGCCGTGCGGGGCGGGCGTGGCCAGCACGTCGGCCAGCCAGGCCAGCTGGTCGTCGGTCAGGTCGCCGTGGTGGTAGCCCGGCACGCTGCTGTCGAGCGACACGATCCGCAGTCCGTCCACGTCGTACACCCGGTCCTGGGTGGCCGCGCTCGCCTCGCCGTACAGCCCGGCGGAGTACGCCGCACGCTCGTCGTGGTTGCCCATCACCCAGACGATCTCGGCGCCGATCGCGGCGGCCGCGGGCTCGACGAGCTCGCGCAGCCGGGCGTACGCCGCCGGCTCGGCCCTGTCGGCGAGGTCTCCGGTGAAGACCAGCGCCTGCGGCGCGGGGTCGAGGCGGGCGAGCCGCTCGAGCGCGAGGGCCAGCGACGCCTCGGTGTCGATCACGCCGTACTGCTTGGCCCCCGCGGCCAGCAGGTGCGGGTCGCTGAGGTGGGCGATGGCGTGCCCCGGCGCGGGGTACTGGCCGTACTGCACGCCCCGAGATTAGCCCTGCAGCAACCGAATCGCTCGAGCGCGCATCCCAGGGACGTGGACACCCTGCGGCGTGCTGCCCGGTCGGTCGGCCGGGCCGGCGTCGTGTGCGCGGTCGCCCTGACATCCCTGACCGCCTGCGATGCGGGCGGGTCGGCCGACGAGCCGACCGCTCGTGCGTCGTCGACCCCACCGGGTCGGGCTGCCGACCCGGTGGGCGACCCCACCACGAGCCCCTCGCCACCGGTGGTGAAGCCGCGCCGAGCGGTGATGCCGGAGGTGCCGATGCGGTTCATGTACGCGCGGGGGACCGGCTCCGAGGCCGTCCTGGTCAGCGCCGCCGGGATCACCGGGACGGGGCGGAGCGCGTCGGCCTACGTCCCGACCCGGACCGGCGCGGTCTTCGCCAGCGGCGACCAGGTCTACGAGCTCGTGGACGGCGGCACGGCGGTCGCCATCGGGCCGGTGCTCGAGCAGGACGTCTTCCTGGAGGTGGACCCGACGCTGCGCTATGTCGCCTGGGAGGTGCGCCGGAGCGACGGCCGCCGGGCGCGGGCACTCGTCTACGACGTGGTCGCGCACCGCCTGGTGCTGGATCGCGTGCTGCTGTGGGCGGACCGGAGCGGCCCGCTCCGGGTCGCGGACTTCGGCGCGGCCCGCCTGCGGTTGGTCCACCTGCCGCGGTGGGACTTCTGGACCTTCGCCACGGTGTCGGGTCACGCCCTGGCCACCCCGGGAGGACAGGTCGTGGACCTGCGGTCCGGCCGGGTCGAGGGCCCCGGGGCGAGCCGGGGGGTGTGGTCGCCGGGCCTGCGCTACCGGGTTGCCGACGTCCGGGGCCGGCGTCCGTGGCAGGTGGTCGACCCGACGACCGGACGGGACGTCACTCCGGCCGCACTGCTCGGACCGGGCCGGGGTGCCACGCGGCTCACCGGCTGGCTCGGCAACGCGACCTTCGGGGTGCTCACCACGTCGGGCACGTGGCGGCACTCCTCCGTCGCGGCGTCGGTCTGCCGCGTGGCGGGTCGGTGCCGGGTGGTGTGGCGGCTCCATCTCGGGCCCGACGACAGCGGTCTGTCGGACTCCAACGAGATCGGCTAGGGGCGAGCGGACGGGGAGGTGCGGGTGAGCAGGAACACCGGGATCACCCGGTCGGTGCGCTCCTCGTACTTCGCGAAGTTCGGCCAGGTGCGCAGCATGACCTGCCACATCCGAGCCCGCTCGTCGCCCTCGATCTCGCGCGCCGTGACGGGGATCTGCTCACGCTCGGTGCCGATCGTGGCCTCGCCCGCGGCGCGGAGGTTGCCGACCCACAGCGGCATGTCCGGCCCGCCGAAGTAGGACCCGGCGATCAGCCAGTCGCCCTGGTGGGGCACACACAGGAGCGGGGTCGTGCGCGGGATGCCGCTCTTGCGGCCGACCACGGTGAGGCTGAGGTTGGGCAGCCCGGCGATGTCGAGGATCGTGAACCGACCGCGGGTGACCTTCTGGAGGAAGCGGTCGCAGGCCACGATCTGGGGCAGCAGCCTGGGCATCCACGGGATCGCTCCGATGCGGATCGCCAGCGGCGTCAAGAGACCCATGGGCGGAGGCTAGCCCGGCCCGAACGGGTGGTGCGTGAGCGCACGGTGCGTGGGACGGTGAGTGACCCCGGTCACCCCGGATCGTTGCCATCGCGGGGAGTACCTGCCTAGGGTTCCGGTAAGCAGAAGAAAACCCCCACGATGTGGAATATGACGGAGGCTGACGTGGTGACTCGGGTACAGGTCGGCGATCTCGCCGTGGCAGAGGTGCTGCACCGCTTCGTCACCGAGGAGGCGCTCCCCGGCTCGGGAGTCGACCCGGATGCGTTCTGGGCGGCCACCGACGCCCTCGTGCACGAGCTGGCCCCGCGCAACCGTCAGCTCCTCGCCCGCCGCGACGAGCTCCAGGCGCAGATCGACGACTTCCACCGCGCGAACCCCGGCCGGCCCGACCCCGCGGCCTACGCCGGGTTCCTGCGCGAGATCGGCTACCTGCGCGACGAGCCGGCCGACGTCGCGGTGACGACCGCCGACGTCGACGACGAGGTGGCCCGGATCGCGGGCCCCCAGCTGGTGGTGCCGCTGCTCAACGCCCGCTTCGCCACCAACGCCGTGAACGCCCGGTGGGGCTCGCTGTACGACGCGCTCTACGGCTCCGACGTCGTCCCGCAGGACGGTGACCTCGCACCCGGCGACACCTACAACGAGGTCCGCGGCGCCGAGGTGATCGCCCGGGGCCGCGCCTTCCTCGACGCCCACTTCCCGCTGACCTCCGGCTCGCACGCCGACGCCACGTCGTACGCCCTGGACGACGACGGCCTGGCCGTGACCGTCAAGGACGACGTCGTGCGGCTCGCCGACACGGCGCAGCTGGTCGGGTTCCGCGGCGCGACCGCTGCGCCCGAGGCCGTGCTCCTGGTCCACCACGGTCTCCACGTCGAGATCCAGGTCGACCCCGAGGACCCGATCGGCAGCACCGATGCCGCCGGCGTCAAGGACCTGCTGCTCGAGTCGGCGGTCTCCACGATCATGGACCTCGAGGACTCCGTCGCGGCCGTCGACGCCGACGACAAGGTGCTCGGCTACCGCAACTGGATGCGGCTGATGTCGGGCACCCTCGCGGAGGAGGTCACCAAGAACGGCGAGACCTTCACGCGGGCGATGAACCCCGACCGCACCTACGCCACGACCTCCGGCGACGAGGTCACGCTGCCCGGCCGCTCGCTGCTGTTCATCCGCCAGGTCGGCCACCTGATGACCAGCGACGCCGTGCTCGACCGCGACGGCAACGAGGTGCCCGAGGGCATCCTCGACGCGGTCATGACCGCTCTCGGCAGCCTGCGCGACCTGCGCGGCGACTCCGAGCTGGGCAACTCCCGGACCGGGTCGATGTATGTCGTGAAGCCGAAGATGCACGGGCCCGACGAGGTCGCCTTCGCCGTCGAGCTCTTCGGCCGGGTCGAGGAGATGCTCGGCCTGCCCCGCCTGACGATCAAGGTCGGCATCATGGACGAGGAGCGGCGAACGTCGCTCAACCTCAAGGCCTGCATCGCCGAGGCCAGCGAGCGGGTGGCCTTCATCAACACCGGCTTCCTCGACCGCACCGGCGACGAGATCCACACCTCCATGCAGGCGGGCCCGATGGTCCGCAAGAACGACATGAAGGGCGAGACCTGGATCCAGGCCTACGAGGACCTCAACGTCGACATCGGCCTCGAGTGCGGCCTGCTCGGCCGCGCCCAGATCGGCAAGGGCATGTGGGCCGCGCCCGACAGCCTGGCCGCGATGTACGACGCGAAGGTCGCCCACCCGGAGGCCGGCGCCAGCTGTGCCTGGGTGCCGTCCCCGACCGCGGCCACCGTGCACGCGTTGCACTACCACCAGGTCGACGTGCGCGCCCGCCAGGAGGAGCTCGCCGCGGGGGGTCGGCGCCGCGACCGCGAGCAGCTGCTCGAGATCCCGCTCGGCGATCCCGGCTCGTGGTCCGACGACGACCGGCAGCACGAGATCGACAACAACCTCCAGAGCCTGCTGGGCTACGTCGTGCGCTGGGTCGACGCCGGCGTCGGGTGCTCCAAGGTCCCCGACATCACCGGTGAGCCGCTGATGGAGGACCGCGCGACCTGCCGGATCTCCTCGCAGCACGTCGCCAACTGGCTGCACCACGGCGTGGTCACCGGCGACCAGGTCGAGGAGACCCTGCGCCGCATGGCCAAGGTCGTCGACGAGCAGAACGCCGGCGACCCGTCGTACGCCCCGATGGCTCCGGGCTACGACGGCGACGCCTTCGAGGCCGCGCGTGCGCTGGTGTTCGAGGGTCTCGAGCAGCCCAGCGGCTACACCGAACCGATCCTGCACCGACGCCGTGCCCACAAGAAGGAGAGCTCCTGATGGACCTGGACACCGCCCGCACCATCGTGGCGGGAGCCCGCGCCCACGGCGACTCGGCGGGCTTCAAGCCGCTGACCGTGGTCGTCCTCGACGCGGGCGGCCACGTGGTGGCCGTCGAGCGGGAGGACGGCTCCTCGATGAAGCGCTTCGAGATCGGGTTCGGCAAGGCCCACGGCGCGCTGTCCCTCGGGATGGGGTCCCGCGCGATCATGGGCCGCGCCGAGCAGCAGCCGTACTTCATCGCCGCGGTCACCTCGGCGGTGGGCGGCGCGCTGGTGCCGGTCCCGGGCGGGGTGCTGGTGCGCGATGCCGACGGCGTCCTGGTCGGAGCGGTCGGCGTCACCGGCGACACCTCCGACAACGACGAGGCCGCAGCCGTGGCGGGCATCGAGAGTGCCGGCCTGACCGCCGAGACCGGCTGATGCCGGGGATGCCCGGCGTCGACGCGGTCTCCCAGCGCGCCCGGGAGCTGATCCCGCCCGAGGGCGTGATCACCGACGTCGCCCGGCTGCGCACCTACGAGTGCGACGGGCTGTCCCACTACCGGGTCGTGCCCGCGCTCGTGGTCATCCCGGAGGACGCCGCCCAGCTGGCGGGCGTGGTCCGGGCCTGCGCCGAGCACGGCGTCCCGTTCGTCGCTCGCGGCTCGGGCACCGGCCTGTCCGGCGGCGCGCTGCCGCACGCCGAGGGTGTCCTCGTCGTGACGTCGAAGATGCGCACGATCACCGCCGTACGCCCCGGCGACCAGCGCGCCGTCGTCGAGCCCGGCGTCATCAACCTCGACGTCACCCGGGCCGCGACGCCGCACGGCTACTACTACGCGCCCGACCCCTCGAGCCAGCAGATCTGCTCGATCGGCGGCAACGTCGCCGAGAACTCCGGCGGTGCGCACTGCCTCAAGTACGGCTTCACCACCAACCACGTGCTCGGCGCCGACTTCGTCTCCCCGCAGGGCGAGGTCGTCCAGCTCGGCGGGATCGCGCCGGACACCCCGGGCTACGACCTGCTCGGTGCGGTGGTCGGCTCCGAGGGCACCCTCGGCATCGTCACGTCGGCGACCGTGCGGCTGGTCCGCCTGCCCGAGGAGGTGCGCACGATCCTGGTCGGCTTCGCGTCCACCGACCAGGCCGGCGCCGCGGTCTCCGCGATCATCGCGGCCGGCATCGTGCCCGCGGCCATCGAGATGATGGACGCCCTCGCGATCGAGGCCGCCGAGGCGGCGGTGCACTGCAACTACCCGGACGGCGCCGGCGCCGTCCTGGTCATCGAGCTCGACGGCGCGGCGGTCGAGGTGGCTGCGGAGTACGACGAGGTCGAGCGGCTCTGCAACGACAACGGGGCCTTCGAGCAGCGGCTCGCGACCGACCCGGTCGACCGCGCGCTGATCTGGAAGGGCCGCAAGTCGGCGTTCGCGGCCGTCGGCCGGATCAGCCCCGACTACATCGTCCAGGACGGCGTGATCCCGCGGACCGCGCTGCCCGAGGTGCTCAAGGCCATCGCCGAGCTGTCCGGGTCGTCCGGCGTCCGGGTCGCCAACGTCTTCCACGCCGGTGACGGCAACCTCCACCCGCTGGTGCTCTTCGACGAGTCGAAGGACGGCGAGGCCGAGGCGGCCGAGGAGGTCAGCGGCGCGATCCTCGACCTCTGCATCGAGCACGGCGGGTCGATCACCGGCGAGCACGGCGTCGGCATGGACAAGGCGCGCTACATGCCGCGGATGTACGACGAGGCCGACCTCGACACCATGCAGCTGGTGCGCTGCGCGTTCGACCCCGACGGGATCTCCAACCCCGGCAAGGTCTTCCCGACACCGCGCCTCTGCGGGGAGGTCCCGGGCCGGCACCGGGGTGCCCACCCGCTCCAGGAAGCCGGACTGGCGGAGGTGTTCTAGTGGTCGAGGAGGCGCACCCGACCAGCACCGCCGAGGTCGCCGACGTGCTGCGCGACGCCACGTCACGCGGGCTCACCGTCGTCGCCCGCGGCCGCGGGACCAAGCAGGGGTGGGGGATGCCGCCGACCTCGGTCGACCTCGTCGTCGACCTGAGTGGCCTCGACCGGGTGCTCGACCACCAGGCCGGTGACCTGATCGTGGACACCCAGGCGGGCGCGCTCCTCTCCGAGGTGCAGGACGTCGTCGGCAAGGAGCGCCAGCGACTCGTCCTCGAGGAGACCGTGCCCGGCACGACGGTGGGCGGCGCCCTGGCCACCAACACCTCGGGGCCCCAGCGGATGCTCTTCGGCACCGCCCGCGACCTGCTCATCGGCGTCACCGTGGTCCGCGCCGACGGCGTGGTCGCCAAGGCCGGTGGCCGGGTCGTGAAGAACGTCGCCGGCTACGACCTCGGCAAGCTGATGATCGGCTCCTACGGCACCCTCGCGGTCATCACCGAGGCGGTCTTCCGGCTGCACCCGCTCCCCGACCTGGAGCGCTGGGTCGTCACGCCGGTCGACGACCCCGGCCGGGCCCACGACCTTGCGCAGGCGGTCGTCCACTCGCAGGCCGTGCCCTGGGCGGTGGAGGTCGACCTCCCCGCGTCCGGGCCCGGCACCCTCGGGGTGCTGCTCGGCGGCAGGTCCGAGGGCGTCGCCGACCGGGCGGAGACCGTACGACGCCTCCTCGGCGACGCCGCCGAGGTCACCGACACCACCCCGCCGGGCTGGGCGGCGCACCCGGCCGGACCCGTCCTGCTCAAGCTCACCTTCGCCCTGTCCGGACTGCGCGACGTGCTCGCCACCGCCCGCGACGCGGGCGTGCACGTCCGCGGCTCGGCCGGCGCCGGTGTCGTGCACGCCGCTGCCGACGACGCCGGCGCCCTCGACGCGCTGCGCGCGGTCTGCGCGCGGCACGGCGGCTCGGTCGTCGTGGTCGACGCGCCACCGGACGTGAAGCAGGCCGTCGACGTGTGGGGGCCGGTGCCGGCCCTCGACCTGATGCGCCGGGTCAAGGACCAGTTCGACCCCGACCACCGGCTCGCGCCCGGTCGCTTCGTAGGAGGAATCTGATGACCGACCTCGGTGAGACCGGCGCGATCGTCGACTTCGGCACGCCTGTCGAGGGTGGCGCGTTCGACGACCACAACCCGCCCGACGCCGCCCTCGTGGGTGACTGCGTGCACTGCGGCTTCTGCCTGCCGACCTGCCCGACGTACATCCTGTGGGGCGAGGAGATGGACTCCCCGCGCGGCCGGATCTACCTGATGAAGGAGGGCCTCGAGGGCGCGCCGATGACCGACGCCATGGTGTCCCACTGGGACGCCTGTCTCGGCTGCATGGCCTGCGTGACCGCGTGCCCGTCGGGCGTGCAGTACGACACCCTCATCGAGCAGACCCGCGCCCAGGTCGAGCGCCACCACGACCGCTCCGCCGGCGACCGGGCGCTGCGGGGCCTGATCTTCGCCCTCTTCCCGCATCCGAAGCGGCTCCGGCTCCTGCGCGGTCCGCTCCGGCTGCTGCAGCGCACCGGGCTCGACCGGGCGATGCGGCGCACCGGCCTGCTCGACCGGATGGCTCCCCAGCTGGCCGCGATGGAGCGGCTCGCCCCGCGGCTCGGCCGGCCCGAGCCGCTGCCCGAGCTGATCCGGGCGACCGGCGAGCGCCGGGCGACCGTCGGGATGCTGACCGGCTGCGTGCAGGGTGCGTTCTTCCCCGGCGTGAACTCCGCGACCGCGCGGGTGCTCCGGGCCGAGGGCTGCGACGTGGTCGTCCCGCCCGCCCAGGGCTGCTGCGGCGCACTGTCGGTCCACAACGGCCGCGAGGCCGAGGCGCAGGGCTTCGCCCGCAGCCTCGTCGACTCCTTCGAGGACCGCGGCGTCGAGTGGATCGTCGTCAACGCCGCCGGCTGCGGCTCCACCATGAAGGAGTACGCCGAGCTGCTGGCCGACGACCCGGCGTACGCCGACCGCGCCCGCGCCTTCGCCGACCGGGTCCGCGACGTCTCGGAGATCCTCGACGAGCTGGGGCCGGTCGCCCCGCGGCACCCGCTCGAGATGACGATCGCCTACCACGACGCCTGCCACCTGGCCCACGCCCAGGGCGTGCGCGCCGAACCGCGCCGGCTGCTCGAGGCGATCCCCGGGCTCGAGCTGCGCGAGATCGCGGAGGGCGAGATCTGCTGCGGCTCCGCCGGCATCTACAACGTGCTCAACCCCGAGCCCGCGCGCGAGCTCGGGGACCGGAAGGCGGCGAACATCGTCGCCACCGGCGCCCAGCTGCTCGTCACCGCCAACCCGGGCTGCCTCATGCAGGTGGCCTCGGCCATCGACAGGTCCGGGCACCCCATGGGCATGGCCCACACCATCGAGGTCCTCGACGCGTCGATCACCGGGAGGCCCGCTGCGACCCTCCTGCCCTGACCGCCCACGCCATCTCTCGGGAGACATCTCATGTTCCAGCAAGACCTCGACCCGGTCGGCGGGTCGCTCGCCCTCAGCGCCCTGTGCGGCGCGATCCCGCTCCTCACCCTCTTCGTGCTGCTCGGCGGCCTCAAGGTCCGGGCCTGGCTGTCCGGGCTGATCTCGCTCGCGGTGTCGCTCGTCGTCGCGATCGCGCTCTTCGACATGCCCACCGGCCAGGCGCTGCTCGCCGGCACCGAGGGCGCGGCGTTCGGGTTCTTCCCGATCCTCTGGATCGTCATCAACGCCATCTGGGTCTACAACCTGACCGTCGCGACCGGGCACTTCGACGTGCTGCGCCGCTCGTTCGAGAAGGTCAGCCCCGACCAGCGGATCCAGGCGATCATCATCGCCTTCTGCTTCGGCGCGCTGCTGGAGGCGCTGGCCGGGTTCGGTACGCCGGTCGCCATCACCGTGGTGATGCTGATGGCGCTGGGCTTCGAGCCCCTCAAGGCGGCGGCCGTCGCCCTGATCGCCAACACCGCCCCGGTGGCGTTCGGTGCGCTGGCCACCCCGATCGTCACGCTCTCGACGGTCGCGTCGGGCGCCAGCGACGCGTCCGGCCTCGACGTCGACACCCTGGGCGCGATGGTCGGCCGGCAGACCCCGATCCTCGCCCTCGTGGTGCCGCTGATCCTCGTCTTCGTCGTCGACGGCAAGCGCGGGCTGCGCAGCACCTGGTTGGCCGCGGTCGTCTGTGGTGTCGCGTTCGCCGTCGCCCAGTTCGTCGCGTCCAACTACATCTCCGTGCAGCTCGCCGACATCGTCGCCGCCCTGGTCGCGGCCGCCGCGGTCGTCCTGCTGCTGCGCGTGTGGACCCCCGCCGACGTGCTGGTGGCCGAGCCTCGGACCGACGCGCCGGTGCCGGTGACCGCGGGCAGCGGTGGCCGGGGAGTCGGTGGCCGGGGAGTCTCCGCCGGCGCCGCCGCCGACGCGCCGCCGGACAGCCGCGCCGAGGTGGCCCGCGCCTACGCGCCCTACCTCGTGATCATCGCGATCTTCTCCATCACCAACATCACCGCGGTCAAGGAGTTCCTCGCCAAGGAGCCCTGGACCTACGCGTTCGCCTGGCCGGGGCTCGACGTGTTGAACACCGCCGGTGACCCGGTGTCGTCGACGACGTACGTCCTCAACTGGCTGCCCGCGGCCGGCACCCTCATGATCATCGCCGGGCTCATCACGGCCGTGCTCCTGCGGATCTCGCCGTCGACGATGGCGCGCACCTACGTCGGCACGTACGTCGAGCTGCGCTCGGCCATCGTCACCGTGATGGCCGTGCTGGGACTGGCCTACGTGATGAACCTGTCCGGCCAGACCGGCTCGATGGGGGCCTGGCTCGCGGGCGCCGGCGCCGGCTTCGCGATCCTCTCGCCGATCCTCGGCTGGATCGGCGTCGCGGTGACCGGGTCGGACACCTCGGCCAACGCCCTGTTCGGTGCACTCCAGGTGCAGACCGCCTCGCAGGCGGGCCTCGACCCGACCTTGATGGCCGCCGCGAACTCGTCCGGCGGCGTGCTCGGCAAGATGGTCAGCCCGCAGAACCTCGCCATCGCGGCGGCCGCCGTCGGCATGGCCGGGCGCGAGGGCGACATCTTCCGCAAGGTCATAGGCTGGAGCCTCGGCCTGCTGCTGCTGATGTGCATCATCGTCGGCCTGCAGTCCACGCCGGTCCTCGGCTGGATGGTGCCCTAGAGGGAGGTCGGATGGCGGTGCAGTCGGTCGACCGGGCCCTCGACGTCCTGGAGGCGCTGGCCGAGGCCGGCAAGCCCCAGGGCGTCGGCGAGCTCGCGGCGCGCACCGGCCTCCCCCAGGGCACCGCGCACCGGATCCTCCAGAGCCTCCAGGAGCGCGGCTACGTGCGGCGGGACGGGTCGCGGAAGTACTCGCTCGGCACCTCCGCCGTCCGGCTCGCCGACGGTGCGCAGCGCGCCCTGGCCCGGAGTGCCCGGCCCTACCTCGCCGAGCTGGTCACGCTGTCGGGCGAGACGGCCAACCTCGCCGTCCGCGAGGGTGACGACGTCGTCTACATCGCGCAGGTCTCCTCGCCGCACACGCTGCGGATGTTCGCCGAGGTCGGGCGGCACGTGCCTCCGCACTCCACAGCGGTCGGCAAGGTGCTGCTCGCCGCGCTGCCCCGCGAGGAGGCCCGGGCGATCCTGCGGCGGACCGGCCTCGCCCCGCGCACCGACGCGACCATCACCGACCTCGCGGCGTTCGAGGCCGAGCTCGACCTCGTGGCGGCGCAGGGCTGGGCGGCCGACGAGGAGGAGCAGGAGGCCGGGGTGCGCTGCGTCGCCGTACCCGTCGGCGGTCCGGGCCCGACGCTCGCGGCGATGTCGCTCTCCGGTCCGGCCGACCGCTTCGCCGGCGGCCGGGTCGAGGGCCTGGTGGAGGCGATGCGGCACGTCGGGCAGGCGTTCGGCGCCGGGTCACCGCCCCAGCAGGTCGCGGACCGCGTCGCCGACTGACCCGGCGTCGACCACCGCGGCGACGTGGGCGTCGGGGCGCACCAGCCAGACCTCACCGGGCGGTAGGTCGAGATCCGTCGCGACCGCGCAGGGCACGTCGGTCGCGGGTGGCCCGAGCTCGCCGGCCGCGAGCAGCAGCAGCCCGTCGCGGGCGAGCGCCCGCAGCCGGCCGTCGGCCACGGGCGGCCGCGGGGAGCCGGCGTAGCGGTGTGCCGCGTAGAGCGTCCCGGAGTCGATCGCGCCGCGCGCAGCCGGATCGGCGAGCGCGCGCTCGAGGACGTCGCGGCGGTGCAGGCGACCCTCCTCGGTCTGCGGCACCAGGAAGTCCATGGTCCGGCTGGTGACCGCCAGGTTGGCGCGGGCAGCCGCACCCCGCTCGGCGTCGTAGCTCGCGACGAGCGACCCGTCGGCCCACCCGTGCAGCGCGAACGCCAGCTTCCACGCGGCGTTCTCGGCGTCGGCGACGCCGGAGTTGAGACCGCGCGCGCCGAACGGTGCCATCAGGTGCGCGACGTCGCCGGCGAGCAGCACCCGGCCGACGGCCATCCGGTCGACGCTGCGGGAGTGGAAGCGGTAGACGGTGCACCACACGACCTCGAAGGCACGCTCGCCGACGACCTGCCGGATCCGCGCGTCGAGAGCGCCGGACGCCTGCTCGGCCGCGAGGTCGAAGCCGGGCTCGACCTGCCAGTCGATCCGGAAGACCGAGTCGGGGCAGGGGTGGATGAGCACCTGGCGGCCCGGGTTCCACTCCGGGTCGAAGTGGAAGCGCCGCTCCAGCGTCCGGTCGGGCAGCTCGCAGCGGATGTCGCAGATCAGGAAGCGGTCGTCGAAGGACCGGCCGTCGAAGGACAGCCCGAGCGCGTCGCGGACGACGTCTCCCCGGGCCCCGGCGCACGCCACGACGTACGGCGTCTCGAGCCGCACCGGGCCGTCCGCCGTGTCCGCCGCGACCACCACCCGGTCACCGAGGTCGCGCAGGCCGGTGACCCGGTGCCCCCACCGCACCTCGATCGACGGGGTCTCCGCGATCCGCTCGTCGAGGAGCTCCTCCACCCGGCTCTGCGCGATGTTGACCCACGGCGGGAACGGCGACCCGCTGGCGTCGGAGAACTCGACGTGGAAGAGCTCGTGCTCGCGGAAGTAGGTGCGCGCCACCCGCCAGGTCACGCCCTCGTCGGCGATCTGACGGCCGGCACCGACCGAGTCCCAGACCTCGAGCGTGTCGCGCTGCTGGCAGATCGAGCGCGAGCCCTCGATCGTCCGCTGCGGATGCGCGTCGAGCACCACCGCGGGGATGCCCCAGCGGGCGAGCAACAGTGCGGTGGTCTGGCCGACCGGTCCGTTGCCGATGACGACGACCGGAGGCCCGTCGTACGCACCCATGGGCGCAATCTAGACCCGCGCGGGCTCGACGACTCCGGAAACCTCACCGAGCGCGATCCGGCCGCCGGCGGTGCCGGGCGCGGTGTAGCGGAGCACCACCTCGTCGCCGTCCTCGAGGAACGTGCGGCCGTCTCCCCAGAGCTCAGCACCGAACGGCTCCGTGCCGCCCCAGCTGAGCTCGAGGAACGAGCCGCGCTGGTCGCGCTCGGGGCCGCTGATCGTGCCGGAGGCGTAGAGGTCACCGGTGCGCAGACTGGCTCCGTTGACCGTGATGTGGGCCAGCATCTGGGCCGGCGACCAGTACATCGTGCGGTACGGCGGACGGCTCACGACCGTGCCGTTGAGCAGCACCTCGACGTCGATGTCGAGGCCCTGCACGTCACCGGGGCCGAGGTAGGGGAGCGGCGTCGGGTCCTGGCCGGGCAGGTCGACCCAGGCCGCATCCAACGCCTCGAGCGGGGTCACCCACGCGGAGATCGAGGTGGCGAAGGACTTGCCGAGGAACGGCCCGAGCGGCACGTACTCCCAGGCCTGGATGTCGCGCGCCGACCAGTCGTTGAGCCCGACGACGCCGAAGACGTGGTCGGCGAACGCGCCGTACGCCACCGGGCTGCCGAGCTCGGAGGGCGTGCCGACCACGAAGCCGAGCTCGGCCTCGATGTCGAGGCGGGTGCTGGGACCGTACGTCGGACCGTCGTCGCCGCGGTGCTGGCCGCTGGGCCGGGTCACGGGCGTCCCGGACGCGACCACCGTGCCCGCGCGGCCGTGGTAGCCGACCGGGAGGTGGCGCCAGTTGGGCAGCAGGGGCTCCTGGTCGGGGCGGAAGATCCGGCCGACGTTGGACGCGTGGTCGAGGGAGGCGTAGAAGTCCACGTAGTCGGCGACCTCGACCGGCAGGTGCAGGGTCACGTCGGCGACCGGCACGAGGTGCGGCTCGACGAGGTCGCGCTCGGTCTCGTCGGTGAGCAGCCCGGTGATCCAGCGGCGCACGGACTCGCGGACCAGGCGCCCCTCCGCCATCAGCGCGTTGAGCGAGCGCTCCTGGAAGACGTGGTGGGCGTCGAGCATCTCGGCCGCCGCGACCGGGGCCAGGTCGAGCACCAGCTCGCCGATCCGCACCCCGACGCGCGGCTCCTCGCCGGCGAGCGAGAACACGCCGTACGGCAGGTTGTCGACGTCGAAGAGCGAGCCCTCGGCGCCGTCCACCCAGGTGGTCACGAGTCCTCCAGCAGTCCGAGGGCGAGCAGGTCGTCGCGCGGCTCGTCGACGTCGCACGACCCGAACGACGTGAACCAGCGGCGCGCGCCGGCCAGGTCGAGGCTGCGGGCCTGGTCGGCCAGTGCGGTGCCGTCGCGGAGCTCCAGGACCTCGACGACGTCGGCGAGCGGAGTCCCGTCGAACAGCAGCCGGGTGGCGACGAGCACGTTGAGGAAGCCGTGGTGCTCGAAGCCGCCGGCGCCCGTGTGGCGCACCGCGCGGTGCAGGCCGGCCGTGCACTTGAACGGCGTCTCCCGGTCGAGCGAGGCGTCGATCCAGCGGGCCAGGGTCGACGCGGCCGGGAAGGCCACCGCGTCCAGGCCGCCGGTGCGGAACTTGAGCCGCAGCTCGTGCTCCGCGACCACGTCGGCGGCGGCCAGCCACCCCGCCGGTGAGCCCACCCGCGGCAGCTCGACGTAGACGGGCACGTGGTCGTCGAGCACCCCGTCGGCGCGGGCGGCGTCGACCGCGGCGACCACCCGCCGGGCGTTGCCGGGCAGATCGTCGAGGTCGCGCAGTGCGAGCTCCAGGCCCTCGAGCGCGATGTGCAGCTTGCGGCAGAGGTCCGCGGGCCCGGCCACCTGACCGGCACCGCCGGTGAGCACGACCGAGAGCGCGATCGGGGTGGACGTGAGCGCCGGGAGGTCGGTGTCGCGGACCACGAACGTGCCGACCAGGTCGCCGTACGGCTGCGAGCGGCGGGCGACGTGGGCTGCGGCGGCGTCGCCCAATGCGGCGTCGCCGGGCGGGAAGATGGCGGCGTCGTCGACCAGCCCACGCCAGGCTGCGGGAAGAGGATCCGTTGACACCCGGGATACTCTAGCCGTGAAACACATAGCGGACGAAGATGTCCGACTATCGGATGAATTGGAGCGATGGTGGCCCATTACCGACGCCTCGGCGAGCTGCCTCCGAAGCGGCACACGCAGTTCCGCGGCCCGGACGGGCAGCTCTACTTCGAGGAGCTGATGGGAGAGGAGGGCTTCTCCTCCGACTCCTCGCTGCTCTACCACCGCGGCGTCCCGTCGGCGCTCGTGGCCTCGGAGATCTGGGCGCTGCCCGACCAGACCCGCACCCCCAACCACCCGCTCAAGCCCCGGCACCTGCGGCTCCACGACCTGGAAACCGGCGGGGATGCCGTCACCGACCGGCGCCTCGTGCTCGGCAACCACGACGTGCGGATCTCGTACGCCGTCACGGGCACCGACGCGTCGCCGTACTACCGCAACGCGATCGGCGACGAGTGCGTCTACGTCGAGTCCGGCGCCGGCGTCGTGGAGACGGTCTTCGGTGTCATCGGCTACCGCACCGGCGACTACGTCGTGATCCCGCGCGCGACCACGCACCGCTGGGTGCCGGCGCAGCCGAGCCGGCTCTACGCGATCGAGGCCAACAGCCACATCGCGCCGCCGAAGCGCTACCTCTCCCGCTACGGCCAGCTGCTCGAGCACGCGCCGTACTGCGAGCGCGACCTCTTCGGCCCGACGCAGCCGTTCATCCAGGAGGGCGCCGACGTCGACGTGCTCGTGAAGCACCGCACCAGCGCCGGCGTCGTCGGCACCCGGATGACCTACGCGACGCACCCCTTCGACGTGGTCGGCTGGGACGGCTGTCTCTACCCGTACACGTTCAACATCGAGGACTACATGCCGATCACCGGCAAGATCCACCAGCCCCCGCCGGTGCACCAGGTCTTCGAGGGGCACAACTTCGTGATCTGCAACTTCCTGCCGCGCAAGGTCGACTACCACCCGCTCGCGGTCCCGGTGCCCTACTACCACTCCAACGTCGACAGCGACGAGGTCATGTTCTACGTCGGCGGCGACTACGAGGCGCGCAAGGGCTCGGGCATCGACGTCGGCTCGATCTCGCTGCACCCGGGTGGCTACGCCCACGGCCCGCAGCCGGCCGCGGTCGAGGCGTCGCTGGGTGCGGAGTTCTTCGACGAGTCCGCGGTCATGGTCGACACGTTCGCGCCGCTCGACCTCGGCGAGGCCGGCCTCGCCGTCGAGGACCCGGCGTACGCCTGGACCTGGGCCGGCCGCGGCGGCGACGACTCGGCCGTCTTCTCCAACAGCTAGCGTCAGGGAGCGACCGGCTGGTTCGTGAGCGTCTTGTAGGTGTAGGCCGTGCCGAGCAGCACGATCGGCACGGTGACGATGGCGCCGACGAAGCAGACGACGAAGCCGACCACCGCGACGAGGCCGCCGACGATGTACCAGACCAGCGTGTTGCCGAGGTTGTCCTTGACCAGGTTGACGCTCGCCTTGATGGCGTCGACCGGGGCCAGCTTCTTGTCGATGATGAAGTAGAGCGTGTACGACGTCGCGAAGCCGACGACCAGGCCCGGCAGGTAGCAGAGGATCGTGCCGACGAAGGTGGCGACGGCGATGATGATGCTCGCGACCAGCACCGAGCCCAGCTGGTCGGTCTTGAGGATGTCGGAGAAGAGGAACGGCCTGCCCTCGGTGACGTTGAGCGAGGCGCGGACCAGGCCGGCTCCGATGATCTGCCCGACGACGAGCAGGACCGCGGAGATGAACGCCTGGAGGATCAGCCGGGGGATGAAGCCGGTGCCGTTGTCGCAGGTCTGCCGGAACGTGTCCGGGTCGGTCGTGCAGGTCGGGCCGTCGGTCAGCAGCGCGGTCAGCCCGAAGCCGAGACCGGCGACGATGGCGAGACCGACGACCAGGACGACCGCGGAGATGATGATCTGCGCGGCGTTCGCCTGGAACTTCGCCCAGCCGTAGGACAGCGCGTCACCGACGTTGTAGGCGCCGCCCGGTCCCGGCGGAGCGGGCGGGGGCGGCGGCGGTGCACCGCCGGGATCGCCGTACGACGGCGGTGGCGGGGGCGGGGGCGGGGGAGGAGGCGTCTCGCCGGACGAGGGCGGAGGGGGCGGCTGCTCGGGAGGTGGCTGGTTCGTTGACATCCGGATGCTCCTGGATCGGTCTTCGGGTTTGCCCAGTTGGCAACCTAGTCGTGCGCCGCCCGTGCGGTACAGGGCTGAAACGGGCTATTCGTGCGGCATCTTGGGTCGTCACATCGGGTACCCGCACTGGAGACGCCTTGCCACGAGCGACAGGATGGGGACATGAGCCGCAAGCCACCGAGCCGGGACATCGACGAGCGGGAGCTGGAGGTGTCGGGCTCCGCCCACGCCGCGGCGGGAGTCACGGCCGTCGCCGTGAGCATGAAGCGATCGCTCGAGCAGATGGGGGTCCGTCGTACGGCGCAGTCCCTGCTCAAGCTCAACCAGGTCGACGGCTTCGACTGCCAGGGCTGTGCCTGGCCGGACCCCGATCCCGAGCACCGGCACACCGCCGAGTTCTGCGAGAACGGTGCCAAGGCGGTCACCGAGGAGGCGACCCTGCGCCGGGCCGGGCCGGGCTTCTTCCGCGAGCACTCGCTCGCCGACCTCGCCGACAAGTCCGACTACTGGCTGGGTCAGCAGGGCCGGATCACCGAGCCGATGGTGCTGCGCGCAGGTGGCACGCACTACGAGCCGATCTCCTGGGACGGCGCCTTCGAGCTCATCGGGCGCCACCTCAACGGGCTGGCCAGTCCGGACGAGGCGGTCTTCTACACCTCGGGGAAGACCTCCAACGAGGCCGCGTTCGTCTACCAGCTCTTCGCGCGCACGTTCGGGACCAACAACCTGCCCGACTGCTCCAACATGTGCCACGAGTCGACCTCGGTCGGTCTCGCCGAGGTGATCGGCATCGGGAAGGCGTCCGTCTCCTACGACGACGTCCTCGAGGCCGAGGTGATCGTGATTGCCGGCCAGAACCCGGGCACCAACCACCCCCGGATGCTCACCGCCCTGGAGGAGGCCAAGAAGAACGGCGCGAAGATCATCGCGATCAACCCGCTGAAGGAGGCGGGACTGGTCCGCTTCAAGAACCCCCAGCGTCCCAAGGGCGTGGTCGGGCACGGCACCGGGATCGCCGACCTGCACCTGGCGGTGCGGATCAACGGCGACCTCGCCTTGTTCCAGGCGATCGCGTCCCTGCTGCTGGCCTGGGGCGAGCTGGACCGGGACTTCATCGATCAGCACACCTTCGGCTTCGAGGAGTACGCCGCCCACCTGCGCGCGCTGGACTGGGACCTCGTCCTCGCCTCGACGGGGCTGACGCGTGAGGAGATCGAGGCGGCGGCCCGGATGATCGCGGCCTCCGAGAAGACCGTCTACTGCTGGGCGATGGGCGTCGTCCAGCACAAGAACGGCGTGGCCAACGTCAAGGAGATCGCCAACCTGGCGTTCCTGCAGGGCAACATCGGCAAGCCGGGAGCCGGTCTCTTCCCGGTGCGCGGCCACTCCAATGTCCAAGGTGACCGGACCATGGGCATCTGGGAGCGCCCGCCCGGGCACTTCCTCGACGCGCTGCGCGACGAGTTCGACTTCGAGCCGCCGCGCGAGGACGGCTTCGACGCCGTCGCGGCCGTCAAGGCGTTCCGCGACGGCCACGCGAAGGTCTTCTTCGGCCTGGGCGGCAACTTCGTGGCCGCCATGTCCGACACCGCCGTCACCGAGGACGCTCTGCGCCAGGCCGAGCTCACCGTGCACGTGTCGACCAAGCCGAACCGCTCCCACGTCGTCCACGGCCGCGAGGCGCTGATCCTGCCGGCGCTCGGACGCAGCGAGAAGGACCTCACCGGCGGTCAGCCGCAGCGCGTCACCGTCGAGGACTCGGTCTGCGCCGTGCACGCCTCGCAGGGACCCCTCCCGCCCGCCTCGTCGCATCTGAAGTCGGAGGTCGACATCGTCTGCTCGATGGCGCTCGCGACCCTGGGTGCGCAGCACAGCATCCCGTGGGCCGCGTTCCGCGACGACTACACCCAGATCCGGCGCCGGATCTCTCGCGTCGTCCCCGGCTGTGCGGGCTACGACGAGAAGGTGGACCAGCCGGGAGGATTCGTGCTGCCGCACCCGCCGCGCGACACCCGCACCTTCCCCACCGAGAAGGACCTCGCGATATTCACGGTGAGCCCGACCGAGGTGCTGCACGTGCCCGAGGGCCGACTCCTGCTGCAGACGATGCGCTCGCACGACCAGTTCAACACCACGATCTACGGCCTCGACGACCGCTACCGCGGCATCAAGAACGGTCGCCGGGTGGTCTTCGTGAACCCCGACGACATCGTCGGGCTGGGTCTCGAGGAAGACCAGATCGTCGACATCGTCAGCGAGTGGGAGGACGGTTCGGAGCGGCGGGCGCCGAGGTTCCGCGTGGTTGCGTACGACACGCCGCGGGGCTGCACGGGGGCGTACTACCCCGAGACGAACGCGCTGGTGCCGCTCGACTCGAAGGCCGAGGGCAGCAACCAGCCGGCCTTCAAGTCGGTCGTCGTCCGGCTCGAGGCCGTCGCCGGGGAGCAGCCGGGCGAGGGTCGGCCCGAGCTGAGCCAGCCGTCCCATGCCTCCGAGACCGGACGTGGCGACGAGGAGAAGCGGCACGTCGAGCCGGACCAGCTCAGCTGACGCCCGGCGGTGGTCGATCGCGTCGCCAGCGCCCACAATGAGCAGGTGAGCAACCTCGAGGAGAAGCCGGACGAGGTCACCGCCGCGGGCACGGTCACCGGGTCCGTCGAGATCATGACCCCGCGTGAGGTCCCGCTGGGCGGGCCGCGGGCGATGCACGTGCGCCGTACCCTGCCGCAGCGGCACCGGTCGCTCATCGGCGCATGGTGCTTCGTCGACCACTACGGGCCGGACGAGGTCGCGGACTCCGGCGGCATGTCGGTGGCCCCGCACCCGCACACCGGGCTGCAGACGGTGAGCTGGCTGTTCACCGGCGAGGTCGAGCACCGCGACAGCGCCGGCACCCACGCCATGGTGCGGCCGGGCGAGGTGAACCTGATGACCGCGGGCCGCGGGATCAGCCACTCCGAGGTCTCGCCGGCCACCACCACGACCCTCCACGGCGCGCAGCTCTGGGTGGCGCTGCCCGACAGCGCCCGGCACATCGACCCGGGCTTCGCCCACCACGCGCCGGCGCCGGTGACCGGCGACGGCTGGGAGGCGCGGGTCTTCCTCGGCTCGCTGCTGGGCGACACGTCGCCGGTCCCGACGTACACGCCGCTGCTCGGCGCCGAGCTGCTGCTCTCGCCGCACACCACGCTCGAGCTCCCCGTCGAGGCGGCCTTCGAGCACGGCGTCCTGGTCGACACCGGTGTCCTGTCGGTGGCCGGCGTCGAGACCAAGCAGCACGACCTCGCCTACGTCCCGCCCGGCAGCGCGACGCTCGAGCTCACGGCGTACGACGAGCCGGTCCGGCTGCTCCTGCTCGGCGGCCCGCCCTTCGGCGAGTCCATCGTGATGTGGTGGAACATCGTGGCCCGCACCCACGAGGAGGTCGTCGCCTGGCGCACCGAGTGGCAGGACCAGATCGTCGACGGACGCCTCACCGACGGTCGGTTCGGCATCCCGGTCGGCGAGCAGCTCCCGCCCATCCCGGCCCCGCCGCTGCCCAACGCGAGGCTCACGCAGCGCCGCTGAGGTAGCTGCGCTGACCCGTCGCTTCTGCACGCTCTCGGTGCGCTGACCCGTCGCTTCTGCACGCTCTCGGTGCGCTGACCCGTCGCAGCTGCGCGAGGTCGCCGTGTGCGTAAGCGACGGGTCAGCGATCTCCGGGCGTGCGTAAGCGACTGGTCAGCGATCCCCGGGCGTGCGGAAGCGACGGGTCGATGTCGGCGGGGTGCGCCAGGATGGCCGCATGGGACCCGTGACCGGCGACGACGGCCTGCCCCGCTGCCCGTGGGCGGGCGGGCCCGGCGTGATGCGCGACTACCACGACACCGAGTGGGGCAACCGGGTCCACGGCGAGGCGAGCTACCTGGAGCGGCTGACGCTCGAGGCGTTCCAGTCCGGGCTGTCGTGGTCGACGATCCTCCACAAGCGCCCGGCGTTCCGCGAGGTCTTCCACGACTTCGACGCCGAGGCGATCGCCGCCTTCGGCGACGCCGACTTCGCGCGGCTGATGGACGACGCCCGCATCGTGCGCAACCGGTTGAAGATCCAGGCCACCATCACCAACGCCCGGGCGACGGTGGCGCTGCGCGAGCAGGAGGGGCTGGAGGCGTTCGTCCTGTCGTTCGCCCCCGAGGTGCCGCCCGCGCCGAGCGACACCGGCGAGATGGCGACGATGTCACCGGAGTCGAAGGCGCTCTCCCAGGAGCTCAAGAAGCGCGGCTTCGCGTTCGTCGGCCCGACCACGATGTACGCCCTGATGGAGGCGATCGGCATCTTCGACCCGCACCTGGTGGGGTGCTTCCGGCGACGAGGCTGAGCACCGCCTCGCGCACGGGTGTTCAGGCGACCAGGGCTGCGGCCTCCGCGGCGAGGGTGGTGATGCGGTCCCAGTCCCCGGACGCGACGGCGTCGGCCGGGGTCAGCCAGGAGCCGCCGACGCAGCCCACGTTGGGCAGCGCGAGGTACGACGGAGCCGAGGCGGCCGTGATCCCGCCGGTCGGGCAGAACCGTGCGGCCGGGACGGGCGAGGCGATCGCCTTGAGGAACGCCACACCGCCGGACGCTCCGCCGGGAAGAACTTCAGCTCGGTGATGCCCGCCTCCAGCGCGGCCAGCGCCTCCGAGACGGTGGCCGTGCCCGGCAGGAACGGCAGGCCCGTGTCCTGCATGGCGCGCAGCAGCGAGCCGGTCGTGCCGGGGGAGACGAGGAACTGCGCGCCGGCGTCCATGGCGAGCTCGGCCTGTTCGGGCTTCACGATGGTGCCGGCACCGACCAGGATCCCCGGCACCTCGTCGGCGATCGCGCGGATCGCGTCGAGGGCCGCGTCGGTGCGCAGCGTCAGCTCGATGGCGGGCAGCCCTCCGGCGACCAGCGCCTTCGCGATCGACACGGCATCGGTGGCGGAGTCGACGACGACCACCGGCATCACCGGCACGACGTCGAGGACGGACATCTCACGCGGGCTGGACAAGGGGGGCCTCCTGGCGCGGGGCGTCGACACCCGGGAAGACGCTGGCGCCGGCGTCGGCCGGGCCCACGGTGGCGCGGAACGCCGCGAAGAGCTCGCGGCCGGTGCCGGCCCATTCCCGGCCCTGCGGTGCGCGGCCGGTGACGGGTCGTACGACGAAGTCGTGGTGGTCGACGTGCAGGTCGAGGCGGCCGTCGTCGGCGTCCACGGTCACCACGTCGCCGTCCTGGATCCGCGACAGCGGACCGCCGAGCGCGGCCTCCGGCGTGACGTGGATGGCGGCCGGGACCTTGCCCGACGCGCCGGACATCCGCCCGTCGGTGACGATCGCGACCCGTTGACCGCGGTCCTGCAGCACGCCGAGCGCGGGCGTGAGCTTGTGCAGCTCGGGCATGCCGTTGGCGGCCGGCCCCTGGTAGCGGATCACCGCCACGAAGTCGCGGCCGTCGAGCGAGCCGGCGGCGAAGGCCTCGAGGAAGTCGTGCTGGTCGTCGAAGACGATCGCGGGTGCGGTGACCAGCCGGTGCTCGGGCTTGACCGCCGAGGTCTTGATGACCGCGCGACCGAGCGGGCCGGTGAGCATCCGCAGCCCGCCGTCGACCGAGAAGGGGTCGCTCGCCGGGCGCAGTACCGCGTGGTCGAGCGAGGCCGTCGGCCCGTCCTCCCACGTCAGGTCGTCGCCGCGGAGCACCGGCTCCCGGGTGTAGCGCCCCAGGCCGGGGCCGGCGACGGTCCGCACGTCGTCGTGCAGCAGGCCGGCGTCGAGCAGGGTGCGGACGAGGAACGCGATCCCGCCGGCGGCGTGGAAGTGGTTCACGTCGGCCTCGCCGTTGGGGTACATCCTGCTGATCAGCGGCACCACCGCCGACAGGTCGGACAGGTCGTCCCACGTCAGCGTGATGCCCGCGGCCCGGGCGATCGCGACCAGGTGCATGGTGTGGTTGGTCGACCCACCGCTGGCGAGCAGGGCCACGCAGGCGTTGACGATCGCCTTCTCGTCGACGATGTCGCCGATCGGCGTGTAGTCCCCTCCCTGAGCGGTCAGCTCGACCACCCGGCGGCCGGCGGCACGGGTCAGCGCCTCGCGCAGCGGCGTGCCCGGGTTCACGAACGACGACCCCGGCAGGTGCAGGCCGAGCACCTCCATGAGCAGCTGGTTGGAGTTCGCGGTGCCGTAGAACGTGCAGGTCCCGGCCGAGTGGTACGACGCCGCCTCGGCCTCGAGCAGCTCGTCGCGACCGACCTTGCCCTCGGCGTACAGCTGGCGGATCCGGGCCTTCTCGGAGTTCGGCAGTCCCGAGGCCATCGGCCCGGCCGGCACGAAGACGGTCGGCAGGTGACCGAAGGACAGCGCGCCGATCAGCAGCCCGGGCGTGATCTTGTCGCACACGCCGAGCATCAGCGCGCCGTCGAACATGTCGTGGGAGAGCGCGATCGCGGTCGACATGGCGATCACGTCGCGGCTGAAGAGCGAGAGCTGCATGCCGTCGCGGCCCTGGGTGATGCCGTCACACATCGCGGGCACGCCGCCGGCGAACTGCGCGATGCCGCCCGCCTTGATGACCGCCTTCTTCAGCAGCTCGGGGTAGTCGCGGTAGGGCTGGTGCGCCGAGAGCATGTCGTTGTAGGACGACACCAGCGCGACGTTTGGCTTGGTCCGGCCGCGCAGCGCCTGCTTCTCGGCGGGCTCCGCGGCGGCGAAGCCGTGGGCGAGGTTGGCGCAGGCGAGCTGCCCGCGGGCCGGTCCGGCCTGACCGGCGGCGCGGATCCGGGCGACGTACTCGGCGCGGCCGACGGTGCTGCGCTCGACGATCCGGGCCGTCACCTCCGCGAGGACGGGGTGGGGAGTGGTCACTGGTCGGGCTCCTGCCAGGTTCGGCCGTCACGCTCGACGAGCGTGGTGGCGGCGGTGGGTCCCGTGGTGCCTGCGTTGTAGCGCTTGGGACGGTCGGGCGACGCGGCCCAACGGGTGAGGATCGGCTCGGCCCACGTCCACGCGGCCTCGACCTCGTCGCGGCGCATGAAGAGGGTCGGGTTGCCCTTGATGACGTCCATCAGCAGCCGCTCGTAGGCGTCGGGCATCCGCTGCTCGAACGCCGTGGCGTAGCTCAGGTCGAGCGACACCGGGCGGAGGCGGTAGCCGCCGGGGCCGGGTTCCTTGGCCGTGAGGTGCAGGCGCATGCCCTCGTCGGGCTGCACCTGGATGTGCAACCGGTTGGGCGTCGTGACGCCCTCGGCGTTGGGGAACATCGCGTGCGGCGGCGCCTTGAAGACGACCACGATCTCGGAGGCCCGCCGGTCCATCCGCTTGCCGGTGCGCAGGTAGAACGGCACCCCCGCCCAGCGCCAGTTCTGCACCTCGGTCTTGAGGGCGACGAAGGTCTCGGTCCGGCTGCCCGCGTGGCCGAGGTCCTCGGAGTACGACGGCACCGCGACCCCGTCGACCAGCCCTGCCGTGTAGCGGCCGCGGACGGTGTCCTGGTCGACGTCGGCGGGGGTCATCGGCTTGAGGGCCTGCAGCACCTTGAGCTTCTCGTCGCGCACGGTCTCGCGCCCGACGTACGTCGGGGGCTCCATCGCGACCAGGCAGAGCAGCTGGAGGAGGTGGTTCTGCACCATGTCGCGCAGCGCCCCGGCGTGGTCGTAGTAGTCGCCCCGGCCGCCGACGCCCACGGTCTCGGCGACGGTGATCTCGACGTGGTCGACCCAGCGCGAGTTCCAGAGCGGCTCGAGGAAGGTGTTGGCGAAGCGCGTGACCAGGAGGTTCTGCACGCTCTCCTTGCCCAGGTAGTGGTCGATGCGGAAGATCTGCGACTCCGCGAAGACCCGTCCGACCGCCTCGTTGACGGCCTGCGCCGAGGCGAGGTCGTGGCCGATCGGCTTCTCGAGGACGACCCGGGCGTGCTCGTCGACGACCCCGATCTCGTCGAGGCGCTGGCAGATGGAGCCGAAGAGCTTGGGCGCCACGGCGAGGTAGAACACGCGCACGGCGTCCTCGGGGTGCGGCCTGTCCTTGAGCAGCGCGTGGAGGCGGTACCAGTCGTCGGGGTTCTCGGCGTCGAGCATCAGGTGGTGTAGCCGGTCGAGGAAGCGGTCGACGGCGCCGTCGTACAGGTCGGCGGCGTCGACGTACGTCGTGAGCGCGGCGCGCACCTCCGCGCGCCAGCCGGCGTCGTCGAGGTCGGAGCGCGAGACGCCGAGGATCCGGTAGTCGGCGGGCAGCTGCCCCTCGAGGTCGCGCTGGTAGAGCGCAGGCAGCAGCTTGCGCAGCGCCAGGTCGCCGGTCCCGCCGAACACGGCGAAATCACACCTGTCCGGAAGCGCGTGGGGGGCGGGATGAGGGTCCATGACACCCACGGTAGGGAGAACTTTGGATCGATACAAGGCCAAGTAAGGTTTTTTTGAGTCCAAAGTACGTCGGATTATGCTCACACCGTGACGGAGTTGGTCGAGACCCGCGAGACGACCGCGCCCGCGACGGCCGGCGAGCTGCTCGAGCTCGTGCGCTCGGGGCGCGCCAGTACGCGCTCGCAGCTGCGGATGCTGACCGGCCTCTCGCGCACCGCCGTGACCGCCCGGGTCTCGTCGCTGACCGCCGCCGGGCTGCTCCTCCTCGGCGAGGAGCTCGCCTCCACCGGCGGCCGCCCGCCCGGCGCCCTGGTGTTCAACAAGGACGCCGCGCTCGTCCTCGCCGTCGCCATCGGCCGGTCGCGCAGCCAGCTGGCCGTGCTCGACCTCGACGGCCAGGAGCTCACCTCCGACTCGCGCGACCACGAGATCGGGGTCGGCCCCGACGAGCTGATGCCCCAGATCGTCGAACGGCTCCGCACGCTCCTCGACGGCGCTCAGTCCGATTCGGGTCAGCCGCCGGTCCTCGGCATCGGGCTCAGCCTGCCCGGCACGCTCGACCCGGTGCGCGGCCTGAGCATCGGCTCGCCGGTGATGTCGGGATGGGACGGTGTCGAGCTCGCGCCGTACTTCGCCGGCCTGGGTGAGGCGCCACTCTTCGTGGCGAACGACGCCGACGTGCTGGCCCGCTCGGAGCTGCTCGGCGGGGCCGGCTCGCTCGACGACGCCCTCGTGGTGAAGGCGTCCACCGGGCTCGGGCTCGGCATCGTCGCCGACGGCCGGGTGCTGAGCGGGAGCCTGGGCGCGGCCGGCGAGATCGGCCACACCATCGTCGACGCGGCCGGCGAGCTGCCCTGCCGGTGCGGCGCGACCGGCTGCCTCGAGACGATCGCCGCCGGGTGGGCGCTGGTGGCCAGGATGGCCGAGGCCGGCCAGCCCGTCGGCCACGTGCGCGACCTCGTCGCGCTCGCCCTCCAGGGCGACTCGTTCGCCCGCGGCCTGCTGCGTGACAGCGGCCGTGAGCTCGGCGAGGTGCTCGCCGTCGCCATCAACCTGCTCAACCCCGCTGCCGTCGTGATCGGCGGCGACATGGCCGCGGCGTTCGACTTCTACGTCGCGGGCGTGCGCGAGAGCGTCTACCGGAGGTCGGCCCCGCTGGCCACCCGCGACCTGCAGTTCCTCGCGGCGACCCACGGCGACCGCGCCGGCGTGGTCGGCTGCGCCGCGCTGGCCCTCGACCACGTGCTCAGCCCGCTGGCGGTCGACGCCCGCCTCGCCGCCGACGACCGATCCCGGCCAGACCCCGTACCTTGACCCCCGTGGAACCCAACACCTGGCTCTGGATCCTGGCCGGCTTCCTGGCTGCCATCTTCGTCGGCACCGGCCTGCTCAAGCTGACGACCCCGCGCGACCGGCTGGTCGCGTCGGGCATGGGCTGGGCCCGGGAGTTCTCGCAGGAGCAGATCCGGCTGATCGGGATCGCCGAGGTGCTGGGGGCGATCGGCCTGGTCGTGCCGCCGCTCCTGGGCATCGTGCCGCTCCTGTCCCCGGTGGCCGCCAGCTGTCTGGCCCTCGGGATGGCCGGCGCCACCGCGGTCCACATCCGCCGCCGGGAGTTCCTGCCCGACGCCCTGCGCTCCCTGGCGGTCGTCGTCCTGTGCGTGGTGCTGGCGGCGTACCGGTTCGGACCGCAGCCGTTCTGACCTCCCGGTGACCTCCGGGTGGGTAGCGTGACCCGCGTGACGCGCGTACACGCCTTCGGAGACGACGCCCTCGGGCACCACGACGCGGTCGGCCTGGTCGCCGCGATCCAGGACGGGGAGGTCTCGATCCCCGAGGTGATCGACGCCGCCATCGCGCGTACCGAGCGCCTCCAGCCCGACCTCAACGCCGTCGCGTACGTCGCCTACGACCGCGCCCGGGCCGAGGCGCGCGATCCTCGCGGTGGCTTCTTCGCCGGTGTCCCGACGTTCCTCAAGGACAACGTGGACGTCGCCGGGATGCCGACCCAGCAGGGCGCCGACGCCTACGCGCCGACGCCGCTCACGAAGGACGGCGACTTCGCCCGCATGTTCCTGGCCACCGGCCTGGTCCCGCTCGGCAAGACCCAGCTCTCCGAGTACGGCTTCAGCCCGTCGGCCGAGCACCCGCGGATCGGGCCGGTCCGCTCGCCGTGGGACCCGGCGCACACCGCCGGCGCGTCATCGGCCGGCACGGCGGCCCTGGTCGCCGCCGGCGCCGTGCCCCTCGCGCACGGCAACGACGGCGGCGGCTCGATCCGGATCCCGGCGGCCGTCAACGGCCTGGTCGGACTGAAGCCGACGCGGGACCGGCTGGCCCAGGACGCGATGAACCGGCAGATGCCCGTGCGGATCGTCTCCGACGGCGTGCTGACCCGGTCGGTGCGCGACACCGCGGCGTTCCTGCGCGAGGCCGAGCAGGTCTACCGCGCGTTGCCGCTCCCTCCGGTCGGCGACGTGACCCGGCCCGGGCGCAAGCGGCTGCGCATCGCCGTCCACACCGACGGCATCGGTCGACCGGCCTCCCCTGAGGTCGTGGAGCTCACCCTCAAGACCGCGCGGCTGCTCGAAGAGCTGGGCCACGAGGTCGAGCAGGTCGAGCACCCGGCCCCGGCGAGCACGCCCGACGACTTCCTCCTCTACTGGTCGATGCTCGCGATGGCGATCACCCGGACCGGCCGGCGCCAGTACGGTCCCACCTGGGACCGCACCCGCCTCGACAACCTCACGCTCGGGCTGGACCGGCACTGCAGCCGCCGGATGCACCGGCTGCCCGGCGCGATCCGCCGGCTGCGCCGGCTGAGCCGGGTCTCGGCCGACTTCCACCAGCGCTACGACGTCGCGCTGACCCCGACGCTCGCGCTGCAGACGCCGCGGGTCGGCCACCTCGACCCCACCCACGACTACGACACCGTGATGGAGCGGATCCTCGAGTGGGTCGCGTTCACCCCGTGGCAGAACGCCACCGGTGACCCGGCGGTGTCGCTGCCGCTCGCGACCACGGCCGCAGGGCTGCCGCAGGGGATGATGTTCGCCGCCGGCGCGGGTCGCGAGTCCACGCTCCTCGAGCTCGCCTACGAGCTCGAGGAGGCCGCGCCCTGGCCCCGCATCACCGACTGAGCGTCGAGGTCATCGTCGGACGACGAGCAGCGTCTGCGCCGACCGGGCGACCAGCCCGAGCTCGTCGTACACCGCTGCCGTGGCGACGCCGACCGCGCCGTCGCCCAGCGTCGTCTCGGCGTCCAGGCAGACCCACTCGCCGACCGGGTCGCGGAGCACGTGCACGGTCAGCTCGGTGTTGAGGAACCCCCACTCGGCCACGTCGAGGGCCGCGCTCGCGCCCGAGGCCGAGTCGACGCAGGCGAGCAGTCGCTGCACCGGCGAGATCGGCTCTCCCTCGACCAGGTCGGGCGTCCGCATCCACACCACGCCGGTGCCGGGCTGCTCGAGGCCGCCGCGGATCCAGCGCCAGTCGATCGCGTCGAGGTAGCCGCCGTGCCAGCCGCGCGGCCGGTCGTGGCGGGCGCCGTCGGACGGTGCGTGCGGCAGCGGCCCGGGTGCACCGCCGGGACCTGCCGCCCTCGGGAACAGCCAGGCCCGGGCCGACGCCGCGACCCGGTCGCGCTCCACGTCGACCAGCTCCGCGCCGACCAGCTGCACGGACCTGCCCGGCCGCAGCACCGAGGCGCTGACGGCCACCGGGCCGACCGGGACCGGGCCGAGCAGCTCCATCGTGAAGCGGCCGATCCGGGCGTCGGAGAGACGCTCCACGGAGCGCGCGAGGAGGGCCGCCGGAGGGCCGCCGTGCTGCGCCTCCGGGGACCACGGACCGGCCGTCGTGGGCAGCGACTCGAAGGTCTCGCGGGGGCCTGCCGCAGCCTCCGGGGAGGGGTGGATCGAGCGGTAGAAACAAGTCTGTTCAGCCGATTTCTCGATCACGTATCCCCCTGTGTATTGTTCTTCGTCGTTGCCCCTTTAGCTCAGTCGGCAGAGCGTCTCCATGGTAAGGAGAAGGTCTACGGTTCGATTCCGTAAAGGGGCTCTGGGTTCGGGAGGCACCGACCAGTTAGTCTGGTCGGTGCGCACCCTGTCCCCGTGGCGGGGTAGCTCAGGTGGTTAGAGCACACGACTCATAATCGTGGTGTCGCGGGTTCGAGTCCCGCTCCCGCTACTCGTACGTGTTCGACAGCAGCACCCAGCAACGCCCATCGACAAAGGACTTCCCGTGGCTAGCAAGAGCTCCGACGTTCGCCCCAAGATCACGCTCGCGTGCGTGGACTGCAAGGAGCGCAACTACATCACCAAGAAGAACCGTCGCAACGACCCCGACCGCATGGAAATGATGAAGTTCTGCCCGCGCGATCGCAAGCACACCCTGCACCGCGAGACCCGCTGATCCCACCGTTTGGTGAGGTGGTTGCCCAGCAGCCGTCCCGTGCACGACCGACCCGTCAGGAGCGCTCCTGACGGGTCGATGTCATTTCAGACCGAGCAGTGCGGGCGCTGCCACCGGGCGAAGTCGGAGACGTCGAGACGCAGCAGCATCGGGACGACGGGCCGCCCGCCGAGGTCCTGGTAGCGCTTCGCGCCGGCCTCGCTGACCACCCAGAGCGAGTCGTCGCCGACGAGGTCCATCCCCTCAGCGCCGGGGACGAACGCCCGCCGGTGCGTGCCCGCGGGGCCGACCAGCACGCCGCAGCGGGTGACCGACTGGGCGAACCACGCGGCGGCCGGCCGCCCGCCGAACGAGCCCCAGACGGCGCCCTGGGTGGCCGGCGGCGCGCTGGTCGAGCCGCTCGCCATGTCCGAGGTGACGTCCAGGACGGACGAGCCGAGGATGGTGTCGGTGTCGAACCAGTCGACCTGGGCCCGGCGATGCGGGTACCAGCGGCCGACACCGAGCCGGCCCCCGCCGTCGACCACCGCGAACGACCCGCGCAGCGGCGGCGTCAGCGCCCAGACCCGCTCGACCTCGAGCGTCTCCGGGTCGATCAGCCACAGTCGGGTCGTCTCGACCAGCCACAGCCCGTGGTCGTCGCGGACCAGGCCGCCGCCGTGGCGGCACTTGAGCGGGTCGCGGTCACCGACCTGGCCGGCCACCGGGTCCAGCCGGTCCACGACCTTGCCCGTCCGCACGTCGACCCGCTCGATGATGCAGTAGCGGTAGTGCACCGGTGACGCGCCGTTGAAGCCGCTCACCCAGGCGGTGCCCCCGGCGACGGTGACGCCCTGCGGGATGAAGCCCCTGCCGGTGCGCAGCCAGACGCCCGCGCAGACCGCGTGGTCGTTGGCGAACCGGTCGAGCTCCTTCTTCGGCAGGTACGACGGCGGCCGGCCGCGCACGTCGTCGTACGAGATCGGGCCGCAGCCCTCGCGGGCGTCGACCTCGCCGGCGTCGTAGCCCTCCGGTGGGGTGCTGCCGGCACCCGAGGTGCAGGCCGCGGCTCCCAGGAGCAGGGCGAGCAGGACCGACACCCCCCGCACCCGGAACCATCGGCTCGGCCATTGGCTAGGTTGGCGGCATGCCAGTCGACCAGTCGCTCGTCGGCCGGGTCTTCCCACCCACCCGACCTTATGTCGTGTCGGAGGAGAAGATCCGCACCTTCGTCGAGTCCACGGGTGGCGGGTACGCCGGCGGCCCGGCGCCCGCGACCTTCCCGATCGTGCTCGCCTTCGAGGCGATGAACGCGTTCCTCGAGGCCGAGTCGATCGATCTCTTCCGGATCGTGCACGGCGAGCAGAAGTTCGCCTACGAGCGTCCCGTCCTGCCCGGCGACGTACTCACCGCGACTCTCACCGTCGCGACGCTGCGCCAGATCGCGGGCAACGACATCATCGGCACGACCAGCGAGATCACCGACGGCTCCGGCGCCCTGGTCTGCTCGACGTCGGCGACCCTCGTGCACCGGGGGGCCGACGGATGAGCCTCGACACGCAGGTCTTCACGATCACCCGCGCGGACCTCGTCCGCTACGCCGAGGCGAGCGGCGACCACAACCCGATCCACCAGGACGAGTCCGTCGCGGTGGGTGTCGGCCTGCCCGGCGTGATCGCGCACGGCATGTACACGATGGCGCTCGCGGCTCGCGCGGTCTCGGCGTGGTTCCCGGACGCCGAGGTCGTCTCCTTCGGCTGCAAGTTCACGAACCCCGTGGTCGTCCCCGCGGACGGGGGCGTCGACATCGAGGTCGCCGGCGAGGTGAAGTCGGCCGAGGACGGACTGACCACCGTCGCGCTGACGGTCACCTGCGACGGCGTGAAGGTCCTCGGCATGCCTCGTGCTGTCCTGCGGGAAGCAGCCCTGCGTGGCTGAGCTGCTCGCCGACCACACCACGCTCCGCCTCGGCGGGCCGGCCGGCCGGTTCGTCAGCGCGACGACCGACGACGCGCTGGTCGAGGCGGTCGGCGCCGCCGACGCCGCGGGCGAGCCGCTGCTCGTCCTGGGCGGCGGCAGCAACCTCGTGGTCGCCGATGCCGGCTTCCCCGGGACCGTTGTCCACGTCGCGACGCGGGGCGTCAGCCCGGACGTGGAGGACGAGGCCTCCTGTGGTGGCGTCCTGGTCACCGTCGCCGCGGGGGAGACCTGGGACGACCTGGTCGCCCTCGCCGCCGAACGGAAGTGGATCGGCATCGAGGCCCTCTCCGGCATCCCCGGCTCGGTCGGCGCGACGCCGATCCAGAACGTCGGCGCCTACGGCCAGGAGGTCAGCCAGACGATCGCGTCCGTGCGGGTCTGGGACCGCAAGCTCCGTGGCGTGCGCACCTTCGCCAACGCCGACTGCGGCTTCGGCTACCGGACCTCTCGCTTCAAGGCGGACCCCGGACGACACGTCGTCCTGTCCGTCACCTTCCAGCTGCGCCAGGGCAGCCTCGGCGAGCCGGTGGCGTACGCCGAGCTGGCCCGCACCCTGGGCGTCGACATCGGCGCCCGCGCCCCGCTCGCCGACGTACGTCGCGCCGTGCTCGGTCTGCGGGCCGGCAAGGGCATGGTGCTCGACCCGGCCGACCACGACACCTGGAGCGCCGGGTCGTTCTTCACCAACCCCGTGGTCGCGGCCGCGGCGGTCCCGGCGGGTGCGCCGGCGTGGCCGCAGCCCGACGGCTCGGTCAAGACCAGCGCCGCCTGGCTGATCGAGCACGCCGGCTTCGCCAAGGGCCACGGCACCGACCGGGCGGCGCTCTCCGGCAAGCACACGCTGGCGCTGACCAACCGGGGAGCCGCGAGCACCGACGACCTGCTCGCGCTCGCCCGCGAGGTGCGGGACGGCGTCGAGGCGCGCTTCGGCATCCGCCTCGTCAACGAGCCGGTGCTGGTCGGCGTCGAGCTGTAGCCGCTAGTACCCGTTGTCGTTGATGGTGGTGCCGCTGTCGCTCGCGGCGACGACCACGAGTCCGAGGAACGCGATCAGCACCACGACCGCGACGATCAGGAGCACCGTGCCGATGATGCCCATGACCCGGCCGGCGTTGGCGAGCTCGCGGCCGCTGTAGGCACCCGGGTTGGCGTCGATCTCCTTCACCGCCCGGCCGCCGATCACCCAGGCGAAGGGCGACAGCACCAGCGTGATGCCGCCGCAGACGAGGACGCCGGCGAGGCCGACGAGGCTGAGGACCAGCGCCGTGGTCGCCGAGGGGTGCGCCGGCACCGGGGGCGCGAAGCTGTACTGGCCGTACGGCGGCTGCCCGGGCTGGGGCTGGGGCTGGGGCTGTTGGTACGGCTGGCCCGTCGGCCGTGGGCCGTACGGGTCCTGCCCGTAGGGCTGGTGCGTCGGCGGGGGCTGCTCGGGGTCGGAGCCACTCATGCGGTCATTGTCGCAGGCTCGGCGGACTCAGGAGTTCGTGAACGTGGTGTCGTCGAAGCCACCGTTGACCGCGACCACGATGACCACCACCACGGCGATGATGGCGAGCACGAGCAGGACGGTGCCGACGATGCCGAGGATGAAGCCGGTCATCGCCAGCCCGCGGCCGCCGAGCTGGCCTTCCGACCGGTCGATGCGCTTCATCGAGATCCGGCCCATGATGAGCGCCGCGGGCGAGCCCAGCAGGCCGACGCCGTAGCCGCACGACAGCACCAGCGACACGATCCCGACGATCATCGCCGCCAGGCCGAGGCCCTCCGTGGGCGGCGTCTGCTGGTAGGGCGGGTAGCCCGAGGGCGGCGGCGCGCCGTACGGCTGCTGGTAGGGCGTCTGCTGGTAGGGCTGCTGGGCATAGGGGTTCGGCTGGTACGGCGGGGGCGCGCCGCCGCCGTACGGGCCCGGCTGTTCGGGGCCGGGGCCGGGATCGGAGGAACTCATGGAGTCATCGTCTCAGGCCCGGCCGCCAGCCACCGGTCGACGTCGGTGGTGATCGCGGCCTTCACGTCGTCCGGCGCCCGGGAGGCGCGCACCGACATCCGGGCCAGCTCGGCCAGCTGGGCGTCGTCGAGCTCGTGCGCGGCGCGCATCGTGGCGTACTGCCCGGCCAGCCGGGAGCCGAAGAGCAGCGGGTCGTCGGCGCCGAGGGCGACCGTGGCGCCCGCAGCCAGCAGCGTGGGCAGCGGCACCGACGTCAGGTCGGAGTAGACGCCGAGCGCGACGTTCGAGACCGGGCAGACCTCCAGCGCGACACCGGCCTCGACGATGCGGTCGAGGAGCGCGGGGTCCTCGGCGGCGCGGACGCCGTGGCCCAGGCGGTCGGCGTGGAGGGCGTCGAGGCAGAGCCGGATGTGCTCCGGACCGCGCAGCTCGCCGCCGTGCGGGGTCAGCAGCAGGCCGGCGCGCTCCGCGATCCGGAAGGCGCCCGCGAAGTCGGCGGTGCTCCCGCGCCGCTCGTCGTTGGACAGCCCGAAGCCGACCACCCCGCGCCCGGCGTACTGGCCGGCCAGCCGGGCCAGGGTGCGGGCGTCGAGGGGGTGCCGGGTGCGGTTCGCCGCGATGACGACCGCCATCCCGAGCCCGGTCCCGGCCGAGGCGTCGCGGACCGCGTCGAGCACCAGGTCGGTGAAGGCCGTGATCCCGCCGAACCTCGCGCCGTACCCGCTGGGGTCCACCTGGATCTCCAGCCACCGGCCGCCGTCGCGGACGTCGTCCTCGGCGGCCTCACGCACCAGCCGGCGCACGTCGTCCTCCGTGCGCAGCACCGAGCGGGCGACGTCGTAGAGCCGCTGGAAGCGGAACCAGCCCTTCTCGTCGGCCGCCGAGAGCACCGGCGGCCACTCGGTGACGAGCTGGTCGGGCAGCGAGATCCCGTCCCGGTCGGCGAGCTCGAGCAGCGTGGCGTGCCGCATCGACCCGGTGAAGTGCAGGTGCAGGTGCGCCTTCGGGAGCTGGTGAAGGGACCTGCTGGCGGTCGAGCCCGGCGCGACCACTCAGGCGAAGAGCTTCTGGAGCCGGGTGATCCCCTCGACGATGTCGTCGTCGCCGAGCGCGTAGGAGAAGCGCAGGTAGCCGGGGGAGCCGAACGCCTCACCGGGCACGACTGCGACCTCGACCTGGTCGAGGATGTACTCCGAGAGCTGCGCGGACGTCTCGATCAGGGTGCCGTCGTACTCCTTGCCCAGCAGCCCCTTCACCGACGGGTAGGCGTAGAACGCGCCACCCGGCATCGGGCAGACGACGCCGTCGATCTCGTTGAGCATCGACACGATCGTCTTGCGACGCCGGTCGAAGGCGGTCTTCATCTTCTCGACGGCGGTGAGGTCGCCCTCGAGCGCGGCGAGCGCGGCCCGCTGCGAGACGTTGGCGACGTTGGACGTCGCGTGCGACTGCAGGTTGGTGGCGGCCTTCACCAGGTCCTTCGGCCCGATCATCCAGCCGACGCGCCAGCCGGTCATCGCGTAGGTCTTCGCGACGCCGTTCACGACGACGGTGTTGTCGGCGAGGAACGGGCACAGCACCGGCATCGAGCCGGTCTCGATGCCGTCGTACACGAGGTGCTCGTAGATCTCGTCGGTCAGCACCCAGAGGTCGTGGTCCTCGACCCACCGGCCGATGGCCCGGATCTCGTCGGAGGTGTAGACGGCCCCGGTCGGGTTCGAGGGGGAGACGAAGAGCAGCACCTTGGTCTTGTCGGTGCGGGCGGCCTCGAGCTGGTCGACGGTGACCTTGTAGTCCTGGGTCTCGTCGGCCAGCACCTCGACGGCGGTGCCGCCGGCGAGCTGGATCGCCTCGGGGTACGTCGTCCAGTACGGCGCCGGCACGATCACCTCGTCGCCCGGGTCGAGCATCGCGGCGAACGCCGCGTAGATGGCCTGCTTGCCGCCGTTGGTGACCAGCACCTGGGCCGGCTCGATCTCGTAGCCGCTGTCGCGCTTGGTCTTGGCCGCGATCGCCTTCTTGAGCTCGGGCAGGCCCCCGGCAGGCGTGTAGCGGTGGTTCTTCGGGTCGCGGCAGGCCTCGACGGCGGCCTCGACGATGTAGTCGGGCGTCGCGAAGTCGGGCTCGCCGGCGCCGAACCCGATCACGGGTCGACCCTCGGCCTTGAGCGCCTTGGCCTTCGCATCGACCTTGAGCGTGGCGGACTCGGCGATGGCGCCGATCCGTTCGGAGACGCGTCGGGTGCGGGGCGTGGTCTCGGCTGAGGTCATGCGACCATCGTAGGGCGGGCCCCCGGGCCCGCGACCAGCCGGTTTCCCCACGGGTGGCGCTGCGGGATCCCAGCCGGTTTGGACTGGGCCTCGGTGCACCCCGTAGACTCCCCGTTTGGTGGATTCCCACAGGCTCAGCCCTGCCCTCGCGGTGGTGCTGGCGGCGGGGGTCATCTCGCAGCACGCTGCGAAGGGCACTAGCTCAACTGGCAGAGCATCGGTCTCCAAAACCGAAGGTTGGGGGTTCAAGTCCCTCGTGCCCTGCAAGACGAACAGGTCGAACCCAGGCCAACGATGACCGGATGGTCGGACGAGGAGAGGTGAAGGACGTGCCGGACAGCAAGGCAGTCCGTGGTTCGCGCGGAGGGAGCTCCCCGAAGCGCACCACACTCCCCGTGTTCTACCGGCAGGTGGTGGCGGAGCTCCGCAAGGTCGTCTACCCGACGCAGGAGCAGCTGGTCACCTACTTCATCGTGGTCATGGTCTTCGTCGTGTTCATGATGGCGCTGGTCTCCGCGCTGGACCTGGGCTTCGGCAAGCTCGTGTTCGCCATCTTCGCCGGCAATTCCAACACCTGAGTCCGGCCACCCGCCGGATGACCAGAGCAGCACCCGAACGTGATGGAGCAGTACGTGTCTGAGCAGGAGAACGACTCGGTCGAGACCGAGGAGACGACGACGTCCGAGACCCCGGACGCCGGGCTCGACGCGACCCTCGAGGACCAGTACGGCGAGCCGAACGACGGCCCCGAGATCGAGGAGAACCCCCGACTCGACGTCGAGGTGACCGACGAGGACACCGACGAGGCCCTGGGTCTCGACGACACCGAGGACGGCGACGCGCACAGCCTCGACCTCAGCGCCATCGAGGGCGACGAGGGCCCGGACGCCGGCTCTGCCGACGACGAGGCCGACGACGAGGCCGATGACGAGGCCGACGACAACGACCCGCTCGAGGTCTTCCGCCGTGAGCTGTGGGCGAAGCCGGGCGACTGGTTCGTCGTGCACACCTACTCCGGCATGGAGAACAGGGTGAAGTCGAACCTCGAGAACCGCATCATCTCCCTCAACATGGAGGACTACATCCACGAGATCGTGGTCCCCACCGAGGAGGTCGCGGAGATCAAGAACGGCCAGCGCAAGATGGTCCGCCGGACCGTCCTGCCGGGCTACGTCCTGGTCCGCATGGACCTGACCGACGAGTCCTGGGCCGCGGTCCGGCACACCCCGTCCGTGACCGGCTTCGTCGGCCACAGCCACCAGCCCGTGCCGCTGTCGATGTCCGAGGTCGAGAACATGCTCGCCCCCGCCGTCGTCGCCCGCGCCGAGGCCGAGGCCGTGGCCGCCGGCACGTCGACCGGCTCCAGCACCACCGCGGCGAAGAAGCCCGTCGAGGTCGCCGACTTCGACGTGTCCGACTCGGTCATGGTCGTCGACGGTCCGTTCGCCACGCTGCACGCGACCATCACCGAGATCAACGCGGAGTCCCAGCGGGTCAAGGCCCTCGTGGAGATCTTCGGCCGGGAGACCCCGGTCGAGCTGAGCTTCAGCCAGATCCAGCGCGTCTGAGCGCAGCGGCACCGCGACCAAGGAGCGGGGGCCGACCGGCGTATCGAGATCCAGAGGATCCCGATTTTGCGTCCCGGCTCGACCGCAGCACAATAGTTAGGTTGCCCAGGCAACGCACACGGTGGCAGAGGGCGTCCGACGACCCCCTCGTCATGACCACGAGACAGAAAGAGACACCAGAGACATGCCTCCCAAGAAGAAGATCGCTGCGCTCGTCAAGGTGCAGCTTCAGGCCGGGGCAGCCACTCCCGCTCCGCCCGTCGGTACCGCCCTCGGTCCGCACGGCGTGAACATCATGGAGTTCTGCAAGGCCTACAACGCGCAGACCGAGTCGATGCGCGGCAACGTCATCCCCGTCGAGATCACCATCTACGAGGACCGTTCGTTCACGTTCATCACCAAGACCCCGCCGGCCGCCGAGCTGATCAAGAAGGCTGCCGGTCTGAGCAAGGGCTCGGGCGTGCCGCACAAGGACAAGGTCGGCAAGCTGACCCGCGACCAGGTGCGTGACATCGCCACGACCAAGCTCCCCGACCTCAATGCCAACGACATCGAGGCCGCCATGAAGATCGTCGAGGGCACCGCCCGCTCGATGGGTGTCACCACCCCGAACGACTGACCTTCCTCCCGCAACACGTGGCAGGGCCGCGCTGGCCCACCTGACCACACCTGGCACTGAAGAAACGAGAGAACCAGACATGCAGCGCAGCAAGACATACCGCGCGGCGGCAGACACGTTCGACAAGGACGAGCTGTACGCCCCGCTGGCCGCGATCAAGATCGCGAAGAACTCCAGCAAGAAGAAGTTCGACGAGACCGTGGACGTCGTCATGCGTCTCGGCGTCGACCCCCGCAAGGCGGACCAGATGGTGCGCGGCACCGTCAACCTGCCCCACGGCACCGGCAAGACCGCCCGCGTCCTCGTGTTCGCGAACGGCGACAAGGCCGACGCCGCCCGTGAGGCCGGCGCCGACGTCGTCGGTGGCGATGAGCTGATCGAGAAGGTCAACGGCGGCTGGCTCGACTTCGACGCCGTCGTCGCGACCCCCGACATGATGGGCAAGGTCGGCCGCCTCGGCCGCGTGCTCGGCCCGCGCGGCCTCATGCCGAACCCGAAGACGGGCACCGTGACGCCGGACGTGGCCAAGGCCGTGACCGACATCAAGGGCGGCAAGATCGAGTTCCGCGTGGACCGCCACGCCAACCTGCACTTCATCATCGGCAAGGCGTCCTTCTCCGAGACCCAGCTCGCGGAGAACTACGCCTCGGCGCTCGAGGAGATCCTGCGGCTCAAGCCGGCCAGCTCCAAGGGCCGCTACCTCCGCAAGGTGACGGTCTCGACGACCATGGGCCCCGGCGTCCAGGTCGACCCGAACCGCACCAAGAACGTCGCGCTCGAGGACGAGAACGCCCCCGCCTGATCAAGCGCCGTACGTCGACCCGCCCGAGAGCATTCGGGCGGGTCGATGTCGATTTGGCGAACCGTCCGGGTCGCCGTACTGTTTCCCCTGAAACCAGAGACCGCCGGTTGTCGTGTCGCATCAGCGTCATGACCGAAGGCCCGTAGAGATGCGGACGACCTGCGCAGGTGTCAGAGCAGGATCCATCGGATCATCCAACGCCCTGAGCATCTGTGCTCGGGGCGTTCGTCTTTCTCCGGGGCCCCCTTCGCGGCGGTCGACCACCGGAAGGAGACCCATGGCGCGGGCAGACAGGCAGGCGGCCGTCGCGGAGATCGTTGACTCGTTCAACGACGCCGACGGTGCCGTGCTGACCGACTACCGCGGGCTCACCGTGAAGCAGCTGCAGGACCTGCGGCGCTCCCTCGGTGCGAACGCCAACTACGCCGTGGTCAAGAACACGCTGGCCAAGATCGCCGCCAATGAGGTGGGCATCAGTGGCTTCGACGACCTGCTGACCGGTCCGACCGCCATCGCCTTCATCAACGGCGACGTGGTCGAGGCGGCCAAGGGTCTGCGTGACTTTGCCAAGGCAAACCCCGCCCTGATCATCAAGGGCGGCGTCCTCGACGGCAGCATCCTGGACGCGAAGGAGGTCGCCAAGCTGGCCGACCTCGAGTCGCGCGAGGTGCTGATGGGCAAGCTGGCCGGCGCGATGCTCGCGTCGCTCAGCCAGGCCGTCTACCTGCTCAACGCTCCTCTCGCCCAGGCCGCCCGTCTCGCGGGTGCGCTGCAGGCGAAGGCCGAGCAGGACCCCTCGATCCTCGCAGGTGGTGCTTCCCAGGACTCCAGTACTGGGCCGGTCGCCGCCGAGGAGGCCCCGGTCGCCGAGACCGAGGCCCCCGCTGACGAGGCTCCCGCGGCCGAGGAGGCTCCCGTCGAGGAAGCTCCCGCGGCCGAGGCCGAGACCTCCGATGAGGGCGAAGCCACCGAGGCCTGAGCGAGAGCTCGGACCGACGTAACCAACCACCTGAAACCCGGCTCGGGCGCAGTCGCGCCAGGGCCACCGAACGGAAGGAACCGCCATCATGGCGAAGCTCACCACCGACGAGCTGCTCGACGCGTTCAAGGAGATGACCCTCATTGAGCTGAGCGAGTTCGTGAAGCAGTTCGAGGACACCTTCGGCGTGACCGCTGCTGCTCCTGTTGCCGTTGCTGCCGCCCCCGCCGCCGGCGGCGGCGCCGCCGCTGGCGACGACGCTGCCGAGCAGGACGAGTTCGACGTCGTCCTCGAGGCCGCCGGCGACAAGAAGATCAACGTCATCAAGGAGGTGCGCGCTCTCACCTCCCTCGGTCTCAAGGAGGCCAAGGACCTGGTGGAGTCCGCCCCCAAGGCGATCCTCGAGAAGGTCGACAAGGCTGCCGCCGAGAAGGCGAAGGAAGCCCTCGAGGGCGCCGGCGCCACCGTCACCGTCAAGTGACCTCTCGGCACTGAAGCACGCCTCACGAGGGGCGGCCACCCATCGGGTGGCCGCCCCTCGTGCCATTTCGCGGCCCCGCGTACAGTGCCCCAGGTCACACCGGTCCAGATGACCTCCGCCGGGAGGTGTAGGTCACGTGGGTGACGGGAAAGAAACCCGCGCGTAACTTCGTGACCGACATCGCGTTGTTACCGGCTAGTGGGAGACGGGCCAGGTGTCAGGCGCGCCCGGCGGGGATCCGGAGCGCGTGCGGTGACGATGGAGGGGCAGGACAGCTCATGGGTGTGGAGATCAAGGTCGACAACCTCAGCAAGTCGTTCGGCAAGCAGCTCATCTGGGGTGATGTCAGCCTGACGATCCCGGCCGGCGAGGTCTCGGTCATGCTCGGCCCGTCCGGCACCGGCAAGTCCGTCTTCCTCAAGGCCCTGATCGGCCTGCTCAAGCCCGACACCGGCTCGATCCTCATCGAGGGCACCGACATCGCCAGCTGCTCGGAGAAGGATCTCTACGCGATCCGCAAGCTGTTCGGCGTGCTGTTCCAGGACGGCGCGATGTTCGGCTCGATGAACCTCTTCGACAACGTCGCCTTCCCGCTGCGCGAGCACACGAAGAAGACCGAGTCCCAGATCCGGGACGTGGTCATGGAGAAGATGGACCTGGTCGGCCTGATCGGCGCCGAGGACAAGCTGCCCGGCGAGATCTCGGGCGGCATGCGCAAGCGCGCGGGACTCGCCCGCGCGCTGGTCCTCGACCCGGAGATCCTGCTGATCGACGAGCCCGACTCCGGCCTCGACCCGGTGCGCACGTCGTTCATCAACCAGCTCTTCATCGACCTCAACGCCCAGATCGACGCGACCTTCCTGATCGTCACCCACGACATCAACACGGCGCGCACGGTGCCCGACAACATCGGGCTGCTCTACCACAAGCACCTCGCGATGTTCGGTCCGCGCGAGATGCTCCTGTCGTCCGAGGAGCCGGTCGTCCGCCAGTTCCTGAACGCGCAGACCGTGGGCCCGATCGGCATGTCCGAGGAGAAGGACGCCGACGAGCTCGAGGCCGAGAAGGACCTCGACATGCCTCCGCTGCCGCCGATCCCGCTGCAGCTCGAGCCGTCGAACGGCATCCCGCGCCGGAGCCAGCGTGAGCCCGGTGGTTGGTGCCGTGACAACGGCGTGACCCCGCCGCCCGGGTCGTTCGACCACAAGATGTCGATGACGACCGGCGGCTGATCACCGACATGAGTTCCATCACCGCGAGCCGGGTGCTCGCGCCGGTCGGGACCGCCGGCAAGCTCTTTGCCTTCGGTCTGGACGTCGCGCGCGGGCTCTTCAAGCGCCCCTTCCAGATGCGCGAGTTCCTCCAGCAGGCCTGGTTCATCGCCTCGGTCACGATCATCCCGACCGCGCTCGTCGCCATCCCGTTCGGGGCCGTGATCGCGCTCCAGGTCGGTGGCCTGATCAAGCAGTTCGGCGCCCAGTCGTTCACGGGCTCCGCGGCCGTCCTCGCCGTGGTGCGCGAAGCGGGCCCGATCGCCACCTCGCTCCTGATCGCCGGCGCCGCCGGATCGGCCATCGCGGCCGACCTCGGCGCGCGCAAGATCCGCGAGGAGCTCGACGCCATGATGGTGCTCGGCATCGACCCGATCCAGCGTCTCGTGGTCCCGCGCGTGCTGGCGTGCATGCTGGTCGCCTTCTTCCTCAACGGCCTGGTCAGCGTCGTCGGCGTGGCCGGCGGCTACGTCTTCAACGTCGTCCTCCAGGACGGCACACCGGGCGCCTACCTGGCGAGCTTCACCGCGCTCGCCCAGCTGCCCGACCTCTGGCAGGGCATGGTGAAGGCCCTCGTCTTCGGCCTCATCGCCGCCGTCGTCGCCTGCTACAAGGGCATGAACGCCGCCGGTGGTCCGAAGGGCGTCGGTGACGCCGTGAACGAGTCGGTCGTCATCTCCTTCATGCTGTTGTTCGTCGTCAACTTCGTGATGAGCGCGATCTACATCCAGCTCGTCCCACCGAAGACGGGTTAGCGGATGGCCAACATCAGGGCCGTCTACGACCGCCCCCTCAAGACCCTCGACAGCCTCGGCGAAGAGCTCCTGTTCTTCATCAAGGCCCTCGCGTGGACCCCGCGCACCATCCGTCGCTACAAGAAGGAGATCCTCCGCATCCTCGCGGAGGTGACCCTGGGCTCGGGCGCGCTCGCCGTCATCGGCGGCACCGTCGGCGTCATCACCGCGATGTGCTTCTTCACCGGCACCGAGGTCGGCCTCCAGGGTTACGCCGCCCTGAACCAGATCGGCACCGCGGCGTTCTCGGGATTCGTCTCCGCCTACTTCAACACGCGCGAGATCGCCCCGCTGGTCGCCGGCATCGCCCTCGCGGCGACGGTCGGCTGCGGCTTCACCGCCCAGCTCGGCGCGATGCGGATCTCGGAGGAGGTCGACGCGCTCGAGGTGATGGCGATCCCGTCGCTGCCGTTCCTCGTGACCACCCGGATCATCGGTGGCCTGATCGCGATCGTCCCGCTCTACGTCGTCGGCCTGCTCTCGTCGTACTTCGCCACCCGGCTGACCGTGACCCAGTTCTTCGGGCAGAGCACCGGCACCTACGACCACTACTTCAACCAGTTCCTGCCGCCCGGCGACGTGCTGTGGTCGTTCGGCAAGGTCCTGGTCTTCGCCGTCACCGTGATCCTGATCCACTGCTACCACGGCTACACCGCCTCGGGCGGCCCGGCCGGCGTCGGCGTGGCGGTCGGTCGCGCGGTCCGGACCAGCATCGTGGCCATCAACGTCATCGACCTGTTCCTGTCGATGGCGATCTGGGGCACCACCACCACCGTGCGGTTGGCGGGGTGACGGCGGTGCGTTCCTCGGCAACCCCCAAGATCGCGGGCGTGGTGTTCCTCTGCCTGCTGCTCGCGGGTGTCTACCTGACCTACGGGATCTTCTCGAAGAAGTTCACGTCCTACGACGAGGTCAAGCTGCAGACATCGACGATCGGCCTCCAGCTGCCCGCGCGCGCCGACGTCAAGATCCGGGGCGTCATCGTCGGTGAGGTGCTGGAGTTCGACACCAACGCCGAGGGCGGTGCCACCCTCACGCTCGGCATCTACCCCGACGAGCTCGACACCATCCCGGCGGGCGTCACCGGCTCGATCGTCCCCAAGACCCTCTTCGGCGAGAAGTACGTCGCCCTCGTGGTGCCCGACGGCGCCCCCTCCGACGACCACATCGAGGCCGGCGCCACCATCGAGCGGACCCAGGTCTCGGTCGAGGTCGAGAAGGTGCTCTCCGACCTCTACCCGCTGCTGCGCACCGTCCAGCCGGCCGCGATCAACCAGACCCTCAACGCCTTCGCCACCGCCCTCGAGGGCCGCGGTGACGAGCTCGGCGAGAACATCGAGGTCGTCAACAGCTACCTCAAGAGGATCAACCCGCAGATCCCGCAGCTGATCGACGACCTGCGGCTCACCTCCACGGTCTCCGACACCTACGCCGCGGTGATGCCCGAGATCGCGGACATCCTCGACGACACCGTGAAGACGACCGGCACCCTCGAGGACCGCGACGTCAAGCTCCACGCCCTCTTCCAGGACGTCGCGTCCTTCTCCGACACGGCCAAGAGCTTCCTCGACGAGAACGGCGACAACCTGATCCGGCTCGGCGACGTGAGCCAGGCGCAGCTGCGGGTGTTCGCGCGGTACTCCGGCGAGTTCAACTGCCTGACCCGGGGCATCGTCAACGCCGGGAAGCTGCAGGCCGAGGCGTTCCGCGGCTTCACCTTGCACATCGTGCTCGAGACGCTGCCCAACCAGCCGCGCCCCTACGGCCCCCAGGACAAGCCCCGCTTCGGGGAGCACCGTGGGTCCAGCTGCCTGCACCTCCCGAACCCGCCGTGGAACCAGTCCAACCCGGTCCGTCACCAGCCCGACTTCAACGACGGCGTCGACGAGCCGACCGGCAAGGGCACCTCGCGTGTCGTGCCCAACCAGTTCTTCCGCACCGCGTCGACCGCTGAGGAGACCGACCTGCTCCAGTCGCTGCTCGGACCCGTCCTCGGCGTCAGCCCCGACGACGTCCCCGACCTCGGTCTCCTCCTCGTCGGCCCGATGGCCCGGGGCGCGGAGGTGTCGCTGCGATGAAGATGCTCGACAAGCGCACCGCCTCCGACCTCGTCAAGCTGGTCATCTTCATCGTGGTGACCACCCTGGCCACCTCGGTCCTCGTGGTGACCATCGGCAACATCTCGTTCTCCCCGAAGACCGACTACAAGGCCGAGTTCGTCGACGCGACCGGCGTGGTGAAGGGCGACGACGTCCGCATCGCCGGCGTCAAGGTCGGCACGGTCAACGACATCGAGATCGTCGACCGCACCCACGCCCTGGTGTCGTTCACCGTCGAGAGCGACACGTCGCTCAGCAAGGCCACGCACGCCTCGATCCGCTACCGCAACCTGGTCGGCCAGCGCTACATCTCGCTCACCGACGAGATCGGCGACTCCGGCACGCTCGAGGGCGGCGACACGATCCCGGTCTCCCAGACCTCGCCGGCGCTCGACCTGACGATCCTCTTCAACGGCTTCAAGCCGCTCTTCCAGGCGCTCTCCCCGGAGGACATCAACAAGCTGTCCTACGAGATCGTCCAGGTGTTCCAGGGGGAGGGCGGCACCATCGAGGGGCTGCTCTCGCACACCGCGTCGGTGACGTCGACGCTCGCGGACCGCGACCAGCTGATCGGCGACCTGATCGACAACCTCAACCAGGTGCTCGACCACATCGGCGACCGCGACACCCAGCTCAGCCGCCTGATCACGACGTTCCGGACGTTCGTGGGGGGCCTCAAGGACGACCGCGAGGCGATCCTCGGCTCGCTCGACCAGATCTCCGCGCTGTCCGTCCAGACCGCCGACCTCGTGTCCGGCATCCGCGAGCCTTTCGTCTCCGACATCACGCAGCTGCGCCGCCTCGCCGGCAACCTCGACAGCGGCAAGGCCGAGCTCGACCGGGCCCTGCAGGTGCTGCCGATCAAGCTCAACAAGATCGGCCGCACCGCGACCTACGGCTCGTGGTTCAACTTCTACCTCTGCCACTTCGAGGGTCGGATCCGGCTCCCCGGCGGCCAGTCCGTCCCCGTGGACTACACGACCGGCAGCGACAGGTGTGATCTGGGATGACCCACCCCACGGAGCTCTTCTCCTCCGCTTCGCTTCCCCGAACGACTCCGAGGGGACCCCGGACATGAGCGTCCCGTTCCGCGAGCGCAACCCCGTGGTGATCGGGGCGATCAGTCTCGCCGTCATCGCCCTGCTGATCATGGCCGCCTTCCGTGCCCAGGACCTCCCGCTCATCGGCGGCGGCGACACCTACTACGCCGACTTCTCCGAGTCGGGCGGCCTCAAGGCCGACGACGAGGTCCGGATCGCGGGCGTCCGGGTCGGCAAGGTCGAGAGCGTCGAGCTCGACGGCGACCACGTCAAGGTCACCTTCCGGGTCAAGACCGACTCCGACTTCGGCGAGCAGACCCAGGCCGCGATCAAGGTCAAGACGCTGCTGGGGGCGATGTACCTCGCGCTCGAGCCGGCCGGTGACGGCCAGCTGGCCGAAGGGTCCGAGATCCCGGTCGAGCGGACCAGCTCGCCGTACGACGTGGTCGACGCGTTCTCCGGCCTCGCCTCGACGTCCGAGCGGATCGACACCGACCAGCTGGCGAAGTCGCTGACGACCCTGGCCGACCTCACCCGCAACACGCCCGAGGAGTTCCGCAACGCGCTCGACGGCGTGTCCCGGCTCTCGACCACCATCGCCTCGCGTGACGACCAGATCGAGTCGCTGCTCACCAACCTCGACCGGGTCACGACCGTCCTCAACGACCGCGACGACGACATCATCGGGCTGATGAAGGACTCCGACGTCCTCTTCCGTGCCCTGGTCGCCCGGCGCGACGCGGTCCACAACCTGCTCGTGTCGACCAGCACGCTCTCCCAGGAGCTGACCGCCCTGATCCGGCAGAGCCGCGACGACCTGAAGCCCGCCCTCGAGCACCTGGAGAACGTCGTGGCCGTCCTCAACAAGAACGAGGACAACCTCGACAACAGCCTGCGGCTGATGGCGCCGTTCTACCGCGTCTTCGCCAGCACCCTCGGGAACGGCCCCTGGTTCGACACCTACATCCAGAACATGCCGCCGGCTCCCCAGGTGGGTGGCTGACATGGGCCTGCTCAAGAGGGCGATCCTCCCCGGCATCATCGTGCTGGCCCTGGTGGCCGCGGCGTTCACGATGTTCAGCAGCGAGGACACCAAGACGGTGACCGCGCACTTCCCGCGGACCATCTCGATCTACGAGGGCAGCGACGTGCGGGTGCTCGGCGTGCCGGTCGGCACCGTCGACAAGGTGACCCCGTCGGGCACCGACGTGGTGGTGACCATGCACTACGACGCCGACGTGAAGATCCCCGCCGATGCGAAGGCGGCGATCATCGCGCCGTCCATCGTCGGCGACCGCTACGTCCAGCTGACGCCGGTCTACGACGGCGGCGCGGTCATGGACGACGGCGAGACGCTCGACGTCGACCGGACCGCGGTGCCGCTCGAGCTGGACCAGATCTACTCCAGCATCGACGACCTCACCGTCGCGCTCGGCCCGACCGGCGCCAACAGGGACGGCGCGCTGTCCGACCTGCTCGAGACCACCGCCGCCAACTTCGGCGGCCAGGGCGCGAAGTTCCACCAGACCATCGAGGACTTCAGCAAGCTCAGCCAGACGCTCGACAACAACAAGGACGAGCTCTTCGGCTCGGCCGAGCAGCTCGAGGGCTTCATCAACACGCTGGCGACCAACGACAAGACGGTGCGCCGCTTCAACCAGTCGCTCTCCGACGTCTCGGTGATGCTGTCGGGTGAGCGCCAGGAGCTGTCGGCGTCGCTCGAGAACCTCGCTACGGCGCTCGGCCAGGTCGGGACCTTCGTGAAGGAGAACCGTGCGGTGCTCGGTCGCAACATCTCCGGGCTCAACCGGGTCACGAAGGTGCTCGTGAAGCGTCGCGGCGAGCTCGACCAGATCCTCGACTCGGCCCCGCTCGCCCTCAACAACCTGGCGCTGACCTACAACCCGGAGGCCGGCACCCTCGACACCAACGCCAACATCGGCGAGGTCTTCAACCAGGTCGAGTCCGACCCGGCGACGTTCATCTGCGGCCTGCTGAGCCAGGAGGACAACTCGGGTGCCCTGTGCGACCTCGCCCAGCAGGCGCTACCCCGCGCTGGTGCGCTCGGCACGGGTGGCGCCGCCCAGCCGTCCGGCGTCAACCTCTTCGACCAGACCCTCGGCGGACTCGTGGGGGCCCAGCGATGAGCAGAGTCATGACCCGCAGGAAGAACCGGGCGATGCAGCGGCTCCGGGCAGTGGTCGCGCTGGCGGCCGGCGCCGTGCTGCTCACCGGCTGCGACTTCGACGTCTACAGCCTGCCCCTGCCGGGCGGCACCGACGTGGGCGACAACCCGATCACCGTGACGGCCGACTTCCGCGACGTGCTCGACCTGGTGCCCAAGTCGACGGTGAAGGTCAACGACGTCAGCGTCGGCCAGATCACCAACGTCGACCTCGATGACGGCCACGCCGTCGTCACGATGAAGCTCCGCAACGACATCGACCTGCCCGACAACGCGGTCGCCGAGATCCGCCAGACCAGCCTGCTCGGCGAGAAGTTCGTCCAGCTGAGCGCGCCCGAGGGCCAGGCTCCGACCGGTGAGCTCGGCGACGGCGACACGATCGGGCTCGAGGCCACCGGCCGCAACCCCGAGGTCGAGGAGGTGCTGGGTGCGCTCAGCCTGCTCCTCAACGGCGGTGGCGTCGCCCAGCTCAAGACCATCGCGACCGAGCTGAACAAGACGCTCGACGGGCGCGAGGACGAGACCCGGTCGGTGCTCGAGCAGATCCGCATCTTCATGACCCAGCTCGACGACAACAAGGACGACATCGTCGACGCGATCGACTCCCTCAACAACCTGGCCGTCTCGGTGCGCCAGCAGCAGGGCTCGATCGACGCCGCTCTCGATGAGCTGCCCGACGCGCTCACCTCTCTCGACCAGCAGCGGTCCGACCTGGTGAAGATGCTCAAGGCGCTCGACCGGCTCGGCGGTGTCGGCGTCCGCGTCATCAACGCCTCGAAGGACGCCACGATCGAGTCGCTGCGCCAGCTCAACCCGGTGCTGACCGAGCTGGCCAACTCCGGTGACGCCTTCGTGAAGTCGTTCAACGTCTTCCTGACCTACCCGTTCGTCGACGAGGTCGTGGGGCGCGACCCGCAGGTCGCCCGCAACCTCCACATGGGCGACTACACGAACCTGTCCGTGCGGCTCGACCTCGACGTGTCCGGCGGCGTGACCGGCCCGCCGACCGAGCTCCCGACGCTGCTGCCCACCGAGATCGACCCGACCAAGATCGTCGACCTCGTCACCCGGTGCCTACGCAGCGGCGACCTGACGAGCAAGCCCTGCCAGAAGCTGCTCAAGAACCTGCAGGGACTGCTCAAGCTGCAGAAGGCCTGCATGAAGCCGAAGAACAAGGACAAGGCCGTCTGCACCGCCCTGAACCAGGTCCCCGGCCTGCCGACCCCCGGTGGCCCGGTCCCGACCACCCTGCCCTCGGGGCTCCCCACGTCGCTGCCCGGGGTCCTCGGCCTGGGGCGGGCCGGCGTCGGGCCGAGCCAGTCGCCGCGAGGCCCGACCTTCGGTGAGCTCAGTCGCGCCTTCGACCCGGCCCTGGTCCGGCTCCTCGTCCCCGGGATGGTGACCCGATGATCAGCCGTCGTACCCGCATCCAACTGCTGATCTTCGTGATGATCACCCTGCTCGGGGTCAGCTACGTGGGCGCGCGCTACGCCCGTCTCGACCGGGTGTTCTTCGACGACCACTACACGGTGGTCGGCCACTTCGCCGAGTCCGGCGGCATCTTCGCCGGCGGCGAGGTCTCCTACCGCGGGGTGCAGGTCGGCCGCGTCGGCAAGCTCGAGCTGACCGACGAGGGCGTCGACGTCTACCTCGACATCGACAACGCCTACGACGACATCCCGGCCGACACCCTGGCCGTGGTCGGCAACCGGTCGGCCGTCGGCGAGCAGTACGTCGAGCTCCAGCCGCAGGCCGACTCCGCGCCGTACCTCGGTGAGCACTCCGAGATACCGGAGTCCGACACCCGCACCCCGATCGCGACGCAGAAGTTCCTGGCCGACATCTCCACGACCGTCGAGTCCGTCGACAAGCAGGCGCTCTCGACGACCGTCGACGAGCTGGGACAGGCCTTCGCCGGGACCGGCCAGGACCTGCAGCGGATCATCGACAGCGGCAACTCGTTCCTCAAGACCGCCGACGAGAACTTCGACACCACGACGGCGCTGATCCGCGACAGCAACACGGTGCTGCAGGGCCAGGTCGACTCCGCGAGCGCGATCCGCACCTTCGCCCAGCAGCTCCGCCTCTTCAGCGGGTCGCTGGCCGGCTCCGACGCGGCGCTGCGCCAGGTCATCGACGACGGCTCGGCGACCGCGACCCAGCTGCGCACGTTCCTCGAGGACAACCGGGTCGACCTGGGCGAGCTGATCAACAACCTGGTCACCACCGGCGACGTGATCGTCAAGCACCTCGACGGTGTGGAGCAGATCCTGTCGATCTACCCGTACGTCGTCGAGGGCGGCTTCACGGTCGTGTCCAAGTCGCCGGACACCGGGCTGTACGACGCCCACTTCGGCATGATCATCACCGACAACCCGGTCTGCCACCACGGCTACGAGGGCACCGACACCCGGCCGCCGCAGGACGGCAGCAACCGGCCGATGAACGTCAAGGCCGGCTGCCGGGAGTCCGCCGCCCAGAGCAACGCCCGCGGCCCGCAGAACCTGCCGCGCGCCGGCGCCGCCTACCGGGCGCCCGTCATCGGGTCCTACGACCCCGACACCCACCGGATGCGCTGGGGCAAGCACGTCGACCCGGCGCTCGCGCAGCCGGGTACGCTCGCCCCGGCCACGTTCGGCGACGACTCGTGGAAGTGGCTCTTTCTCCAACCGTTGACCCAGACCCAGGAGTGACCACCACGTGACCGAGCCCGACGACCGGCGAACGACGGGCTCCGGAGGCGCCGCCCGCTCCGCGACGTTCCGGCTCGTGCTGCTCGGGATCCTCGTGGTCGCGCTCCTGGCCTCGACCGGCATCCTCGTGTGGCTGCTCGCCGATCGACGCGGCGAGGCCGACGACGTGCAGTCGCAGCGCGAGGAGGTGATGTCGCAGACCGAGCAGTTCGTGCTGCGGCTCAACACCTACGGTCCCGACCAGCTCGACGACCAGAACCACCTGCCCGACTACGAGAAGCAGGTCACCGACGTGATCACCTCGAAGTTCGCCACGGACTTCGAGAAGTCGGGGCTGCCGATCGCCGAGAAGGTCGTCGCCCAGTCCGGCTACGCCCGGGCGGCGAAGGTCTACGGGGTCGGCGTCGAGTCGATGGACGAGGACTCGGCCACCGCGATCATCGCGGCCGGCCTGAGCGGCAGCTACCCCGACCCGAAGCATCCCGACGACGCCTCCAAGCGGGTGAGCACCGCGGCCGACGTCCTGCGCTGGGAGGTCAAGCTCGTGAAGGTCGACGGGGAGTGGCTCGTCGACGACTACGGGCTCGCCTCGGGACAGGACGCCCAGTGAGCACCCCGACGACCCCGAGCTGGTACGACATCCTCGGCGTCGCGCCGACCGCCTCGGTGGAGGAGATCAGGGCCGCCTGGCGCTCCGAGATCGCCGACCTCGACCCGACCGACCGCCGCTTCACGATCCTCAACCAGGCCGCCGGGGTGCTCCTCGACCCGGAGGCGCGCGCGGCGTACGACGAGTCCCTGGCCCCCGAACCGGCCGAGCCCGACACCGAGGAGCGCGCACCCGAGCCGGTCGCCGCCGGCCCGCGGGGCCGGACCGTGGTGCCGGGCTGGCTGCTGGTCGGCCTCGCCGTGCTGACGCTGGTGGTCGCCGGCATCGCCTGCTACCTGTGGCTGCGGGTGCCCTCCGACAGCTCCGTCGCCGACGCGACCAGCGCGGCCCAGGCCGCCGCCGAGCGCGCCGTGGTGCCGGTGCTGTCCTACGACGCGGCGCACATCGACGAGTCGCAGGCCGCGGCGCAGCCGTACCTCACCGGCGCCTACCGCAAGGAGTACGACAAGCTCTTCGACGGGATCATCGCCCAGAACGCGCCCTCGACCGGCACCGTGGTCACGGCGGAGCTGGTGCGATCGAGCGTGGTGCGGGCCAGCGACGACCGGGTCCAGGTCTTCCTCCTGGTCAACCAGACCCGGACCAACAAGAAGGACACCGAGCCGCAGCTCTACAAGAACTGGGTCACGGTCACCATGGAGAAGGTCGGGAGCGACTGGCTGGTCGCCGACATGGAGACCTAGGCAACCGAGCCGGATCCACACCGCCCGGCGAGCGCGCTTGACCTGGGCTGTCCGGGAGTTCATGATCATCCGCAACACCCGCGGGACTCCGTCCCGTCGCCCGGACCGATCTGGTCTGGGACAGGGTTTGTGACGCACGTCCGTGTGCGGTACGCTTCTTCATTGCGTCTGCCCTCAAATGCTCTTCAGCCTGCCCGGTGGCTGATTTTGTGGTGGGTCGACAGCTGATTCGCAAGCGTTCCCGTCGAAGGACACCTCTTGGCCGCGCGCACCACCTCTGCATCCGCCAATTCCACTGGCGCCCGCCGCATCTCTTTCGCAAAGATCTCCGAACCACTCGAAGTCCCACAGCTCCTCTCTCTGCAGACCGACAGCTTTGACTGGCTGATCGGCAACGAGAAGTGGAACGCTGCCGTCGAGCGCCGTCGCGCCGAGGGGGAGGACGTCTCCAGCAAGTCTGGTCTGCAGGAGATCTTCGAGGAGATCTCGCCGATCGAGGACTTCTCCGAAACGATGTCGCTGTCGTTCGAGAACCCGGTCTTCTACGACCCGAAGTACACCGTGGACGAGTGCAAGGAGAAGGACTTCACCTACTCCGCTCCGCTCTACGTCTCCGCGGAGTTCACCAACAACGACACCGGTGAGATCAAGGGCCAGACGGTCTTCATGGGCGACTTCCCGCTCATGTCCGACAAGGGCACCTTCATCATCAACGGCACCGAGCGCGTCGTCGTCTCGCAGCTCGTCCGCTCGCCGGGCGTCTACTTCGAGCGCAGCGCCGACAAGACGTCCGACAAGGACATCTACACCGCGAAGCTGATCCCGTCGCGCGGCGCCTGGCTCGAGTTCGAGATCGACAAGCGCGACCTGGTCGGCGTCCGCCTCGACCGCAAGCGCAAGCAGAACGTCACCGTGCTGCTCAAGGCCCTCCAGGCCGTCGCCGAGGACACCGGCGAGGAGTACGACTACGACGCCACGATGGCCGAGTTCCGCGAGTACGAGTCGATCCAGCTGACCGAGGAGAAGGACCACACCCAGGGTCCCGACGAGGCGCTGCTCGACATCTACCGCAAGCTCCGCCCGGGCGAGCCGCCGACCCGCGAGGCCGCGCTGACGCTGCTGAAGAACTACTACTTCAATCCGAAGCGCTACGACCTGGCCAAGGTCGGTCGCTACAAGATCAACAAGAAGCTCGGCCTGCTGCAGCCGTTCGACAAGCAGACCCTGACGATCGCCGACGTGGTCGCCGCGATCCGCTACATCGTCGCGCTGCACGACGGCCGTGAGCAGCTCGAGGCGCCCCAGGGCGCGCTCGACATCTCGGCCGACGACATCGACCACTTCGGCAACCGCCGGATGCGCACGGTCGGCGAGCTCATCCAGAACCAGCTCCGCACGGGCCTGGCCCGGATGGAGCGCGTGGTCCGCGAGCGGATGACGACCCAGGACGTCGAGGCCATCACGCCGCAGTCCCTGATCAACATCCGTCCCGTGGTCGCGGCGCTGAAGGAGTTCTTCGGCACCTCGCAGCTCTCGCAGTTCATGGACCAGACCAACCCGATCGCGGGCCTGACGCACAAGCGTCGCCTGTCCGCCCTCGGCCCGGGTGGTCTGTCCCGCGACCGCGCCGGCATGGAGGTCCGTGACGTCCACCCGTCGCACTACGGCCGCATGTGCCCGATCGAGACCCCGGAAGGCCCGAACATCGGCCTGATCGGCTCGCTCGCGTCGTACGGACGGATCAACCCGTTCGGCTTCGTCGAGACGCCCTACCGCAAGGTCGAGAAGGGCAAGGTCACCGACCAGATCGACTACCTGACCGCCGACGACGAGGACCGCTACGTCATCGCGCAGGCCAACGCCGGGCTCGACGACAAGGGTCGCTTCTCCGAGGAGCGCGTGCTGGTCCGCCAGCGCGACGGTGAGGTCTCCGAGGTCCTGCCCGAGGACGTCGACTACATGGACGTCTCGCCGCGCCAGATGGTGTCGGTCGCGACCGCGCTGATCCCGTTCCTCGAGCACGACGACGCCAACCGCGCCCTCATGGGCGCCAACATGCAGCGCCAGGCCGTGCCGCTCATCGTGAGCGACTCGCCCTTCGTCGGCACCGGCATCGAGTACCGCGCCGCGGTCGACGCGGGTGACGTGGTCGTCGCGACCGCCGCCGGCGTCGTCAAGGAGGTGTCCGCCGAGATCATCGAGACGATGAACGACGACGGCACCTACTCGACGTACCGCCTCGCCAAGTTCAAGCGCTCCAACCAGGGCACCTGCATCAACCAGCGTCCGCTGGTGTCGGAGGGCGACCGGCTGGAGGTCGGCACGCCGATCGCCGACGGTCCGTGCACCGACCAGGCCGAGATGGCGCTGGGCACCAACCTCCTCGTGGCCTTCATGCCGTGGCAGGGCCACAACTACGAGGACGCGATCATCCTGAGCCAGCGCCTGGTCCAGGAGGACGTCCTCACCTCGATCCACATCGAGGAGCACGAGGTCGACGCCCGCGACACGAAGCTCGGTCCGGAGGAGATCACCCGGGACATCCCGAACGTCTCCGAGGAGATGCTGGCCGACCTCGACGAGCGCGGCATCATCCGCATCGGCGCCGAGGTCACCACCGGTGACGTCCTGGTCGGCAAGGTCACGCCCAAGGGCGAGACCGAGCTGACCCCCGAGGAGCGCCTGCTCCGCGCGATCTTCGGTGAGAAGGCGCGCGAGGTCCGCGACACCTCGATGAAGGTGCCGCACGGTGAGTCCGGCACGGTCATCGGCGTCCGCGTCTTCGACCGCGAGGACGGCGACGAGCTGCCCCCGGGCGTCAACCAGCTGGTGCGCGTGTACGTCGCGCAGAAGCGCAAGATCTCCGTGGGTGACAAGCTCGCCGGCCGTCACGGCAACAAGGGCGTCATCGCCAAGATCCTGCCGATCGAGGACATGCCGTTCATGGAGGACGGCACCCCGGTCGACGTGGTGCTCAACCCGCTGGGTGTCCCGCGACGGATGAACATCGGGCAGATCCTCGAGCTCCACCTCGGCTGGCTGGCCAAGCAGGGTTGGGACATCAACCTCAGCGAGGACCCGGACAGCTCGGAGTGGAAGCAGCGCCTGATCAAGATCCACGCGGACAAGGCAGAGCCGAACTCCAAGGTGGCGACGCCGGTGTTCGACGGTGCCCGCGAGGACGAGATCATCGGTCTGCTCGGCTCGACGCCGCTCAACCGCGACGGCGTGCGGATGATCGACACCACCGGCAAGGCCGACCTGTTCGACGGTCGCTCCGGTGAGCCGTTCCCCGAGCCGGTCTCGGTCGGCTACATGTACATCCTCAAGCTCCACCACCTGGTCGACGACAAGATCCACGCTCGCTCGACCGGCCCCTACTCGATGATCACGCAGCAGCCCCTGGGCGGTAAGGCCCAGTTCGGCGGCCAGCGGTTCGGCGAGATGGAGGTCTGGGCGATGGAGGCGTACGGCGCCGCCTACGCCCTGCAGGAGCTGCTGACGATCAAGTCGGACGACGTGCCCGGTCGCGTCAAGGTGTACGAAGCCATCGTCAAGGGCGAGAACATCCCCGACTCCGGCATCCCCGAGTCGTTCAAGGTGCTCGTCAAGGAGATGCAGTCGCTCTGCCTGAACGTCGAGGTGCTCAGCCAGGACGGCTCGCAGATCGAGCTCCGTGACGCGGAAGAGGACGTGTTCCGCGCCGCCGAGGAGCTCGGCATCGACCTCTCCCGTCGCGAGCCCAGCAGCGTCGAAGAAGTCTGAGGTGTCGCCGGCGGTGGTTTCGAGACGGTCGCAGAGCGACCTCCTCAACCACCGTCGGCACCCTCGGTCCACTCAGCTTTTGACTCAGAACTAACGAAGGACAACAGCCATCGTGCTTGATGTGAACTTCTTCGACCAGCTTCAGATCGGCCTGGCCACCGCGGACGACATCCGCACGTGGAGCCACGGCGAGGTCAAGAAGCCGGAGACCATCAACTACCGCACGCTCAAGCCCGAGCGTGACGGTCTCTTCTGCGAGAAGATCTTCGGTCCCACCCGGGACTGGGAGTGCTACTGCGGCAAGTACAAGCGAGTCCGCTTCAAGGGGATCATCTGCGAGCGCTGCGGCGTCGAGGTGACCCGGTCCAAGGTGCGCCGTGAGCGCATGGGCCACATCGAGCTGGCCGCGCCGGTCACGCACATCTGGTACTTCAAGGGTGTCCCGAGCCGCCTCGGCTACCTGCTCGACCTGGCGCCGAAGGACCTCGAGAAGGTCATCTACTTCGCGGCGTACATGATCACGTCCGTCGACGAGGACGCGCGTCACCGCGACCTGTCCTCGCTGGAGGGCAAGGTCGGCCTGGAGCGCGAGCGTCTCGAGAAGCGTCGCGACGTCTCCCTCGACGACCGGACCAAGAAGCTCGAGGAGGACATGGCGACCCTCGAGGCCGAGGGTGCCAAGGCCGACGCGCGCCGCAAGGTCCGTGACGGTGCCGAGCGCGAGATGAAGCAGCTGCGCGACCGTGCGCAGCGCGAGATCGACCGCCTCGACGAGGTGTGGAACACCTTCAAGTCCCTCAAGGTCCAAGACCTCATGGGCGACGAGATGCTCTACCGCGAGATGAAGAACTGGTTCGGCAAGTACTTCGAGGGCTACATGGGCGCCACCGCGATCCAGAAGCGCCTCGAGGACTTCGACATCCCGGCCGAGGTGGAGTCGCTGCGCGACACCATCGCCAACGGCAAGGGCCAGAAGAAGGTCCGCGCGCTCAAGCGCCTCAAGGTCGTCGACGCGTTCCGCAAGACCGGCAACAAGCCGCAGGGCATGGTCCTCGACGCCGTCCCGGTCATCCCGCCCGACCTGCGCCCGATGGTGCAGCTCGACGGTGGCCGCTTCGCGACCTCCGACCTGAACGACCTCTACCGCCGCGTCATCAACCGGAACAACCGCCTCAAGCGGCTGCTCGACCTCGGCGCTCCCGAGATCATCGTCAACAACGAGAAGCGGATGCTCCAGGAGGCCGTCGACTCGCTGTTCGACAACGGCCGTCGTGGCCGTCCCGTCACCGGCCCGGGCAACCGGCCGCTGAAGTCGCTGTCCGACATGCTCAAGGGCAAGCAGGGTCGTTTCCGTCAGAACCTGCTCGGCAAGCGCGTGGACTACTCGGGCCGTTCGGTCATCGTGTCGGGTCCGCAGCTGAAGCTGCACCAGTGCGGTCTGCCCAAGCAGATGGCGCTCGAGCTCTTCAAGCCGTTCGTGATGAAGCGCCTCGTCGACCTGTCGCACGCGCAGAACATCAAGTCCGCCAAGCGCATGGTCGAGCGCGCCCGCCCGGTCGTGTGGGACGTCCTCGAAGAGGTCATCACCGAGCACCCGGTCCTGCTCAACCGTGCACCCACCCTGCACCGCCTCGGCATCCAGGCCTTCGAGCCCCAGCTGATCGAGGGCAAGGCCATCCAGATCCACCCGCTCGTCTGCTCGGCGTTCAACGCCGACTTCGACGGCGACCAGATGGCGGTGCACCTGCCGCTGTCGGCCGAGGCCCAGGCCGAGGCCCGGATCCTGATGCTGTCGACCAACAACATCCTGAAGCCGTCGGACGGCCGTCCGGTGACCATGCCCACCCAGGACATGATCATCGGCCTGTTCTTCCTGACCACCGACCGGGAGAACACCCCCGGCGAGGGTCGGGCGTTCGCGTCGCAGGCTGAGGCGATCATGGCCTTCGACCGCGGCGAGATCGCGCTGCAGAGCCACGTCAAGATCCGGTTCAACGACATCGTCCCGCCGCTCGAGCTCGGTGCTGAGCCGCTCGAGGCGGGCGAGAGCATCACGCTGGAGACCACCCTGGGACGGGCGATCTTCAACGAGACCCTGCCCGCCGACTACCCGTACGTGAACTACGAGGTCGGCAAGAAGGCTCTCGGCGCGATCGTCAACGACCTGGCCGAGCGCTACACCAAGGTCGAGGTCGCTGCCTCGCTCGACGCCCTGAAGGACACCGGCTTCAAGTGGGCCACCTTCTCGGGTGTCACGGTCTCCATCGACGACGTCACGACGCCGCCGGAGAAGAAGCAGATCCTCTCTGCCTTCGAGACCCAGGCCGCGAAGGTCCAGACGCAGTTCGAGCGCGGTCTGGTCACCGACGAGGAGCGCCGCCAGGAGCTCATCGAGATCTGGACCCAGGCGGCCAACGAGGTCGGCAAGGCGATGGAGCTGACGTTCGACCGCGCCAACCCGATCTACATGATGGTCGAGTCGGGTGCCTCCGGAAACATGAACCAGATCCGGCAGGTTGCGGCCATGCGTGGTCTGGTGGCCAACCCGAAGGGCGAGATCATCCCGCGCCCGATCAAGTCCAACTTCCGTGAGGGCCTGACCGTCCTCGAGTACTTCATCGCGACCCACGGTGCCCGCAAGGGTCTGGCCGACACCGCGCTGCGTACCGCCGACTCGGGTTACCTGACCCGTCGTCTGGTGGACGTCTCGCAGGACGTCATCATCCGTGAGGACGACTGTGGCACCGAGCGCGGTCTGCCGAAGCGGATCGGTGAGCGTCGTGAGGACGGCACCGTGGTCAAGGCGGAGAACGCCGAGACCGCGGCGTACGCCCGCTCGGCGGCCACCGAGGTCACCCACCCCGACACCGGCGAGACCCTCGCCGTTGCCGGTGAGGACCTCGGCGACGTCAAGATCGGCGAGCTCGTGGCTGCTGGCATCGAGGAGGTCAAGGTCCGCTCCGTGCTGACCTGTGACGCCAAGACCGGCACCTGCGCCAAGTGCTACGGCCGTTCGCTGGCCACCGGCAAGCTCGTCGACATCGGCGAGGCCGTCGGCATCATCGCGGCCCAGTCGATCGGTGAGCCCGGCACGCAGCTGACCATGCGTACCTTCCACACCGGTGGTGTGGCCTCGGCCGACGACATCACGCAGGGTCTGCCCCGCGTGGTCGAGCTCTTCGAGGCCCGCTCGCCCAAGGGTCGCTCGCCGATCGCCGAGGCCGCCGGCCGCGTCGAGATCGAGGAGACCGACAAGGCTCGCAAGGTCCTCATCACGCCCGACGACGGATCCGAGGTCCAGGAGTACCCCGTCTCGAAGCGTTCGCGTCTGCTGGTTGCGGACGGCGAGCACATCGAGGTCGGCCAGATGCTCACCGTCGGTACCCCCGACCCGCAGGACGTCCTGCGGATCCTCGGTGTGCGCCGGGCGCAGGAGCACCTGGTGGACGAGGTCCAGGCGGTGTACCGCTCGCAGGGTGTGTCGATCCACGACAAGCACATCGAGATCATCGTGCGGCAGATGCTGCGCCGGATCACGGTGATCGAGTCCGGTGAGACCAACCTGCTCCCGTCCGACCTGGTCGACCGGGTCCGGTTCGAGGAGGAGAACCGTCGCGTGGTCTCCGAGGGCGGCAAGCCGGCCTCGGGTCGCCCGGTCCTCATGGGCATCACCAAGGCCTCGCTGGCCACCGAGTCGTGGCTCTCGGCGGCCTCCTTCCAGGAGACCACCCGAGTCCTCACCGACGCGGCGATCCACGGCCGCAGCGACTCGCTGCGCGGCCTGAAGGAGAACGTGATCATCGGCAAGCTGATCCCGGCGGGTACCGGCCTCGAGCGGTACCGCAACATCCGGGTGGAGCCCACCGAGGAGGCCCGCGCCGCGGCGTACTCCGTCACCGGTTACGACTCCTACGACTACGAGTTCGGCAACGGCAGCGGTCAGGCCGTCGCCCTGGACGACTTCGACTTCGGGTCGTACCAGAACTAGCGCGTCTCGACACCAAGTCGTACGAAGGCCCACCGCTCCAGACGGAGTGGTGGGCCTTCGGCTTTGGTGACGAGGGCAGGTCTGCTGCGGGGGTTTCGAGACAG